>CABVRZ010000045.1 GCA_902500775.1 uncultured Nitrospira sp. | reverse complement strand
TGTTACAGCCATATGACGATGGATTGGAAACGCCATAACGAGAATCCTTACTTCCCTGGAGATTAATCAAGCAGACCACCAGGTCTCGGACGGAGACTATTCCCCCCAGCTGACCGTCCCTTGTTACAGCCATATGACGATGGATTGGAAACGCCATATGCGAGAATCCTTACTTCCTTGGGAGATTGGTCAAGAAGACCACAAGATCTCGGACCGAGATGACTCCGACCAACTGGCCGTCACGTATCACACCCAGATGACGGAGGTGTGATTGAGCCATGAGATCATTGGCATCTAACAACGTCTTGTTCTCTTCAATCGTCACGATGGGCGCCGACATAATCTGTTCAACCGTGGTTTTGGTCGCGTCCGCGCCGGCTGCGACGACACGACGCATCATGTCAGTGTCCGTGATGATGCCGATAATTTCACGGTCATTCGTCACGAATAAACTGCCGATCCCGCGATCGCGCATGATCCGGGCTGCCGTCTGGGAATCAGTGTCGCGTGGCACAGTCACAAACTTGTCTCGGGGAATCATGAATGACTTCACAGGAACCATGGTACGCACCCTCCTTACGGTAAAGGACTGGCCCATCAGGCATGGGCCGTTAGGTTACTGCACAACACCCGCGGCACACGGCGCGCGGCTCTCATAATGGTGGGCAATGGCATCCACCAATGCGGGAATGGTATTTTCTCTGGGCATGATTGAGACCGTCAGACCGAATTCCTCTGCTGTCTTGGCTGTGATTGGGCCGATGCAGGCAATGGTAACAGACCGCAAGAGCGGACTCACAGCTTCCCTCCCTCCTAGCATAGTAACAAAATTTTGAACCGTAGAAGAACTTGTGAAAGTGACGACATCAAGGCGATGGTCTCTAAGTTCCTGCCACCAGCCATCGGCAGTCAGGTCTGGGACCACCGTTCGGTACACTGGGATCACAGCGACGTGAGCCCCACGGGCACGAAGCTCATCCGGCAAGATCTCCCGCGCCACTTCTGCTCGAGGGATCAGGATACGAGATGTTCGGATCTCCTGCTGATTCAGTACGGCTAAGACTCCTTCTGCTTGATACTCAGCCGGAACCAGATCGGCTCGAACGCCGAACCGCTCCAACTCCTGAGCGGTCCTTGGTCCGATGCAGCAGAGCCGTCGCCCCGCAAAACAACGTGCATCCAGTCCCTTCGCCCAGAGCCGCGTCATGAAGCGGTCTACCCCGTTCACGCTGGTGAAGATGATCCAATCGTACGTGCCGATCTCGGAAATGGCACGATCCACCACGGTCCAATCAAGAGGGGGGACGATGCTGATCGTCGGGCCCTCAACCGGGTCGGCCCCACAACCGGCGAGGCGAGTGGCCAACTCGTGCGCCTGCTCTTTGGCTCGTGTCATCAGCACACGCTTGCCGAACAGCGGACGTCGCTCGAACCAGTTGAGTGTTGATCTGAGTTGAACAACGTCACCCACCACGATCACGGTGGGAGGCTCCATCCCAATAGCCTGAGCTTTTGACGCAATATCCGACAACGTTCCGACAAGCGTCTGTTGGCAGGCTTTGGTTCCCCAGCGGGTAATCGCGACAGGCGTCGAGGGTGACAACCCTTCGTGCATGAGCTGGGCGGTGATCGTTGGGAGGTGTTTCATGCCCATCAGGAACACCAGGGTGCCCCGGGTTGCCGCGAGTCGTGGCCAGTCCAACGATGTCGAAGGTTTTGTGGGATCCTCGTGACCGGTCACGATCGTGACGGTGGAGGCCAAGGTTCGATGGGTAATGGGAATCCCTGCATAGGCCGGGACCGCCACGGCGGCGGTGACACCAGGAACCACTTCAAACGCAATCCCCGCAGTCGCGAGTGCTTCTGCTTCTTCTCCACCACGACCGAACACAAATGGATCTCCGCCTTTCAGACGCACCACCACCTGCCCCGCTTGTGCACGTTCGATCAGCAGCCGATTGATGGAGGCTTGTTCTGGATATTTCCCCGTTCCACGCCGTCCGACATACAGGCGTTCCGTATGTTCGGGAGCATGGGTCAGCAGTGAGGGATTAGCCAGATAGTCGTACAGGACGACATCGGCCTGTGCCAGACAGTCTCGACCACGCAGTGTCAGGAGGCCGGGATCTCCAGGGCCGGCTCCAACGAGGTAGACCTTTCCGTTACGCTGCCCCATGCTGTTCATGCCGATCCGTAGATTTCCCGAAGAATTTTGTCTCCGCCCCGTGTCAACAGTCGTTCCGCCAACTGGACCCCGAGTGCCTGGGCCTGTTGACCAGTGCCCTCAATCTGATCACGAAAGATTGTTTTTCCATCGACGCTCGCGATCAGTCCCTCCAGAACCAGTTGTTCACCGGATAAGGTCGCATGCGCGGCAATGGGTACCTGACAGCCACCCTCTAACCGCTGCAAAAACGCCCGTTCAGCCGTGACCGTGGTGTGAGTGTCTTGGTGGCTGAGCCGCGATAAGATCGAGCGGACAAAGGCGTCGTCAGCACGACCTTCGATACCGAGTGCGCCCTGCCCGATCGCAGGAAGACTGAGGACGGGAGGGAGATATTCGGTGATGGTTTGAGTCCATGCCAACCGGTGCAAGCCGGCTGCGGCTAAGACAATCGCGTCAAACTGCCCCTCCTTCAGTTTTCGCAGCCTGGTATCGAGATTTCCACGCAGCATGGTGATTGTGAGGTCTGGCCTGGCCTGTAACAATTGGGCTTGGCGGCGGAGACTGGCCGTCCCGATCGTCGCTCCGAGGGGAAGTTCTTGGAACGAACAACCGGTTCGGCTGATGAGGGCATCGCGGGCATCCTCACGTACCGGCACGCAGAGAATATCCAGCCCTGCCGGAAGTTGCGCCGGCACGTCTTTCATGCTGTGAACGGCGAAATCAATGTCACTGGCGAGCAACGCATCTTCAATTTCTTTGACGAACAGCCCTTTTCCACCGATCTTGGCCAGTGGGACATCAACGATCTTGTCTCCTGACGTCTGAATTGTTTTGAGAGTGACGCGAACCTCTGGCGCAACCTCGTGCACCTTTGATTGGAACCATTCACTCTGACAAAGCGCCAACTTACTCCCCCTTGTTCCAAGTACCAGGGTTGAGCGTTGACCGTTCGATGTCGACACAGGGCGATCCTTTCTTTGTACGTGTACGCTAGCGGGCTCGTTTGGGAATCGAGGATTCTGGGGCCTGTTCCTCAACATCGGAGTGAGGACGATTGTCTGTGAGGTACCGAGGCGATTCGGAATACATCCCTGTCTGTTGTGAGGACGGAGAGGGTTGATCGAGGGAATAGAACCGACGGGCTGCCTCAACGAACGCCGGGCCACTCGACGAATTGACCTCAGTTTTCAACGTCACCATCGTTCGATGAATCAATTTGTTGACGATGGACGAGGCGAGACCTTCGACGAGTTCTCGATCCTGTGCGGACAGGTGTCCCAGCCTTCCAAGCACTTTCTCGACTTCCGCTCGCTTGATATCCTCCGCCCGGTTGCGAAGGGCGACGATCGTCGGCGTCACCTCCAACGATTTCATCCAATCGAGGATCGTCGTCACTTCTTCAATCACCATGCGCTCGGCCTTCTCCGCCTCCTGCACCCGTTCGGCACGGTTCTGTTCTACTCGTTGCTTGAGATCATCGATATCGAAGAGGAACGCGTTGTCGACATGGCGGACCGCGGGATCGATGTTTCGTGGAACGGAAATATCGATCAGGAACATCGGACGATTCATCCGTTCTTCGACGGCCCGATGCACGTCCTCGGCTCCAACTAAGTAATGGGCTGCGCCGGTGGAGACCAGCACGATGTCCGCCGAAGCCATGTCATCCTTGAACTGATCGAACGGGACGGCGGTTCCTCCAAACTGCTCGGCGAGATCAACCGCATGTTGCGGAGTTCTGGTGGTGATCCGTACATGCTCCACGCCATTTGCGATCAGATGCTTCGCCGCCAGTTTTGCCATTTCACCGGCCCCGACCAAGAGGACCGTCTTCTCATGCAGATTCGAAAAGATCTTTTTAGCCAACTCCACGGCAGCATAACTCACGGAGACCGCCATCTCGGCAATCTTCGTCTCGGTGCGCACACGCTTGGCCACAGAGATCGCCTTCTTCACCACTTTGTTCATGATCACACCGGTGGCTTTATGTGCCAGGGCAACCTCGAAGGCGTCTTTCAGTTGTCCTAAGATTTGGGACTCACCGATGATCATGGAATCCAGGCTGGACGCTACGCGAAACAGGTGAGCAATCGCTCGATCCCCCGTATGCCAATACAAATGCGGCGTCAACTGCTCAGACGACAACGAGAGATGTGTGTCGGCGAGAAATTCCTGGATGCGGCCATATCCTGTCTCAACATCATCGACCACGGAGTACACTTCGACTCGATTGCAGGTCGACAGCAAAATCCCTTCCTTTACACCTGGGTAAGAACAGAGACGGATGAGAGCTTCGCCAAGACGACTTTCGGGAACAGCCAGCCGCTCCCGGATTTCCACCGGAGCCGTCTTATGACTTAAACCGACGACGATCAGATGCATGGAACAATCACACTTATACCCTACGACAAGGCAGTGTGCCCTTTGAGCAGCACGCCGACCAATGTCAGGATGACACAGGCAAATCCAATCACTGTAAGATAGGCCGCTCGCTTGGCTCTCCAGCCGATGGTCAGTCGTCCGAGGAGAACGACAAAATAAAAAAGCCAGGTCACGACGGCCCACGTTTGTTCAGGATTCCAGCTGACATACGATCCGCGCGCGAACTCGGCGGAGATGGCGCCCGTCACGATTCCCAAGGTCAGTAATGGGAACCCTAAGACGATCGACTGCTGGTTCAGATGATCGAGAAAGTCGAGCGCCGGCAGCTTGCTATAGAGCACGTTGAACTGTTTCGACTTGAGGAGCCGATCTTGAATGAGGTACATCACTCCCGCAACAAATGCGACGGCAAATCCGACGGTACCCAACATACTCAGGGTGACATGAAACCACAAGGTCGTGAAGACAGGCTGAAGCGTCGGCTCGCTTTCCGGGAGAACTGCCGCCGAGATGAGCGAGACGAGCGCCAAGGGGACCATGAAGGATCCCAGCACGTGAATCCGATGACGAAATTCGACGATGAGAAGCACGAGGATGATCATCCAGGAGAAAAACGACAAGGCATCGGAAAAACTCGGTGGGGCCGATGACGAGGCCCCCGTCATCCTCATGACCAGGGTGATCGTGTGGGACGCGAATCCGACGGTGGTCATGCCCAGGGACACGTTTGAAAGGGCCTCAGACCGTCTCAGGGAGTAGGACAGAAACAACCCTGTGGCCACAATGTACAGGATCAAGGTGATCATGAAGCAGACGGCCGCCATTGGGAATGTCCCCGTAGAATCTCTACCCCGACGTTCACACAGCTCAAAAGGAAATTATATCGGTGCCGCCTAAACAGAGTCAAGAAAACGCTGGCACGTCAAGGGCTTCGGTCAACCCATCGGTTGGGAGGGGGGGGGTGTATGTGGTGGCCGTTCCCATCGGACATCCTGATGATCTGACCCTCCGTGCCTTGGCGATCTTGAAATCCGTTGATCTCATTGCCTCAGAAGATCCTAGACTGACACAGCGGCTGCTCGTGCATCATCGGATCTCAACGACGGTGACGAGCTATGGTCCTGTGAATGTGAAGGAAAAGGTGGCGGTGTTGCTCGAACGCGTACGACAGGGAGCCAGGATTGCCCTCGTTGCAGACAGGGGCTCGCCTCTTATTGTGGATCCAGGCGTTCGATTGGTGGCGGGAGCCCATGCCCTAGGCATTCCAGTGATTCCGATCCCTGGATCGTCCGCAGGAATTGCTGCGCTGACTATTGCGGGCTTTCCTTGCGAGTCGTTCTATTTCCTTGGCCAGCTCCCGAGCACCGGTCCGCGTCTCTCACGATGCTTGACTGATGCATTGAAGAAGGAGGTGCCAACTGTTGCCTATGGTACTCGAACCACTGCTACACGTGCGTTTCAAACCATTGGTCGTCTTGCACCACGACGGCTTGTCGCTGCGGCCTGTGACATGACCAAACCGAATGAGATGATGATTCGCGGAACCGCACGTCAGGTAAGCAGGCGACTCTGTGGCATACAAAGAGAAGACATCACGATTGTTGTGTCGGGGAGAAAACGGCGATAGACGGGGCAGACTCACTCACAGAATTATGGCAACCAACGTGGGTATTGAATGAACGGAGACGTCTTCGACGAGGGCGTAGGGATGTTCAACACCCCTCAGTCGCTATCCTCTCGCCGAATCAAGACGCGATAGGCTTGATCCACTCGTTCTTGGCCCAAGACCGTGTGTCCTTCATTCGCGACACTGCGCGGGACATTTCGAATTGGATCCCCCTCATCCAGGAGGACCGACAGGACCTCTCCCTCTTTCATGGTCTCAAGCTTGAGCTTCGTCTTCACGAAGTTATAGGGACAAATCACTCCGCGCAGATCAAGCTCTGAGGTGGGAGTAGCAGCTGACTTCTCTTGTTCACTCATGGTCACAGACTCAGTCATTCAAAGAAGATAGCGATCCAGCTCGCCGATGATCAGTTAATTTCTATTGGTAAGCCATTCGCAATTCGCCTTAAAAAAAAGGGGGCAGCAACAGCTGCCCCCCCTATCACAAGGCTCAGACTCCAAAACGTCTCAATTGAAGCCTTTGATCAAATTTGGCTTCGATGTGTCCGTGCCGTAATCAGACTTGTTCGGAATCTTTGTTTCCGGTGCGACTGTTTGATAGCCCCAGCCTGGCTGAGGTTCACAGTTCCAACAGGGAGCAGAACCGGTAAATTCACCGATTGTGGTGTCGATGGTCCCGGTGATCTTACCTGGCAACACGGATCCTGCCACTCCCCCCGTGGTGCTACCACTGCTCGTTTCTATAGCGCGCTCAGTTGACGGATTCGGACGTTGCCCCAACCCCCCAAATCCGGCGAGCCGCTCATTCCCACGCAGCAAATATACTTCTCGAACAATCTTATGCCCAACCCCATATTGCTGATGGGGGGTGACCGCTTCAATTACTTGGAGAGAAATATCATCTCCATTGTTCAATACTTTGATTTGCTCCAGGCTGGTTCTCTCGTCAAAGTAGACCGTCATGGAACTCATCACTCCCGCTCCCGCACGGCCTTCATCATGCGAGCTCCCACCGGTTTCAAGCAGCATTTTTCCAGCCGGAAAATCGATCGCCAGCACACGACCGTAGATCGTCTCCGGAAGAGAGAGTCGGTCGAGGAATGCATTCCGGTCATAGGCCTGAACGCGATTCGAGTTACCAGACACGTCTCCCACCCCTGTTCCCACACCCAGTGCAGATCCCCCGGATGATTGCTGGAGTCGCTCTTGTGCCACTGCAACATTCATAGCGCCCATAGAGCCGACGCAAAGTAGGGCGGCTCCCAGTGCCAACACGTTACGCATGTGCTGCCTCCTTAAAAGAAATAAGTGGATGGGTCGTCCTTAGAGGAAGAACTCACCCCGTGATGATTGAAGATGTTCAGCCGCTTCCACGCTGACGGTTTCAGAATTGAGCGAGTCACTGTGTACGTCCTTGAGAAATATGACAGAAATTAGGCTAATAGTGCGGCGCTGTCAAGAGGGTACTTGATGTTGGGTGCGGAAACCCTATGCTCTCGGTGATTCATTCGTCACCATTTGTCGGATGAGAGCCGTACATCACAACAACGAACTCGGCATTTTTTTGCTTTCTATACGTAATAATGGTGCCCAGAGGGAGGGTCGAACTCCCACTCTCTTGCGAGAACCGGATTTTGAGTCCGGCGCGTCTGCCAGTTCCGCCATCCGGGCGTACCCACAACCAAGCGGATCTGTTTCTAACATGCCGCCGTTCATGGGTCAATCGGGATCTAGCCTAAGCCACAACCTCACGGCGGATTGCTTCGCGCCCTAATGACAATGCGAAGCATAGGTGGCAAGCCCCTTTCCGTATTGACATACATCTCGAGCTGACGTACACGATGCCTGGGCATAAGACACACTCATGCAGTGTCGCTGAAGTAACGATAGCAAGTGGTGATGACAGCCACTATCGCCACCTGCAACTATGTCGTTTTACCTGTCAGTCCGCTGTGTGGGCCTGCATGATGGGACTGATGGGGTGAGCATTTCCGCTGACCTACTCCATCACCGATGCAACCACATAGGCACGGTGTCATAGCGTCTCACGCCAGCGGCGAACGTTTGCGGGGCATGCATGCCGAATGTCTGTCGTGCAACGGTCTCGAACTGAGGAAAGCACAACACGTATGAGTCCGTCGTGGCTTCGCTTGTCAATCGTTATCCCAACGTTTAACGAGTCTCAGAACGTCAAGGAATTACTGCGTCGCATCGAGGAGACGCTTGGCGCGGCCGGATGGGAAATCATCTTCGTCGATGATGATTCACCCGATGGAACTGCGGCAGTCGTGCGCGATATTGCACGAACCGATCCTCGCGTCCGTTGTCTGCAACGAGTTGGCCGGCGAGGATTATCGTCGGCATGCATTGAGGGGATGTTGGCAGCTTCGGCGCTCACCATCGCCGTGATGGATGCCGATTTGCAGCATGATGAGTCGATTTTGCCTAATATGCTCACCGAGATCGAAGGTGGTGCGGATGTGGTGATAGGAACCCGCTATTCTGGGGGCGGGAGCACGGGTGACTGGAACGAATCTCGAAAAGTCATGAGTCGATTTGCGACCACAGCAAGCCGAGTGATCCTTAAACAGCCTGTCTCAGATCCCATGAGTGGATTCTTCATGCTCCAACGGAACGTGTTGGAGTCGACCGTTCACCATCTCTCAGGTTTAGGCTTCAAAATCCTTCTCGACATCCTTGCGACGGCCAAGCCGCCACTGCGTGTCACCGAAGTACCCTACCGGTTTCGTAATCGTATCGCCGGGGAAAGCAAGTTGGACGAGATGGTCGTCTGGGAATATGTCATGTTGCTGGCCGATAAGACGATCGGTCGCTACATACCAGTGCGCTTCCTCACCTTTTCAATCATCGGCGGCATTGGCATCTTCGTCCATATGGCCGTCTTGAGCGTCGCATTACATGGAGTGCACTCGGGTTTTACAACGGCACAGTCTGTCGCAACAGGCGCCGCGATGACCTTTAATTTTGCGCTCAATAACGTCTTAACCTACCGCGACTCTCGATTGAGGGGCGTGACCTGGTGGAAAGGGCTCGTGACCTTCATCCTCGCCTGTAGCCTTGGCGCCCTTGCCAATGTTGGGATCGCCTCCTATTTGTTTGAAAACCGCGCACAGTGGATCGTTGCAGCGCTCGCTGGCATACTGGTCGGTGCCGTTTGGAACTACGCAGTGTCCCAGGTCTATACGTGGGGCAAAAATAGGTAACGATGTGTGCGGATCGGTGTCTGGGACTGCGGTGCGACAATCATCGAAATGGTTATGCCAATCTTTCACGCCACGTACCCGCCCTGTCGTTCAAGGCTCAATTCATTCCGTTCGTGGCAGAATTCCCCCGGCGTTGGGGAGTATAAATCATATGTTTAAATCGTGGTCTGACGGAGGCGTGCAATCACTTGGGATTACCTGAACGGCTGAGGTGAGCGATACCGCCACCTAACCACGATGACAACCGATCCGACTCCGTCCCCTACCCATGCCGATGACCATGGCGGTTGCACACTCAACAGATCAGCAACATCTGATGCGAGACTACCACTCGTGTTTCTTGTCGTCGTTGGCTTAGTATCCCTGTGCAGAAAACAACGCCTGAACAAGGTTGATCGCATATTGCCCTTAACCTATATATCGTATTTGGTTTATTTGATCGCCCTGTGGTTCTCAAGACAACTATGACGAGGACCGATTGGTATCACATACGTGGTCGGTTAGGGCTTTTCTGGCCGCTCAAACTCTATGCCAGCAAAGCCTTTCTTCTTTGTGCTGTGGCTGCTCCACTGGTCTGGGCTATCATGGCATCGGTTGTTCCTGTTCATTCGATGTCTCTTGTCCACGTGTGGTCGTTGGGCTTTGCCTCAGCAGTCCTGTGGTACCCACTATGGGAAGAGCTGCTGTTTCGAGGATTGTTGCAGGGCGAACTCATCGAGCGTGGATGGACACACTCCTGGGTCTTCGGTTTGAGCGGTGCGAACATTATTGTCTCTCTTGTGTTTACAGCCGTTCACCTGTGGAGCCATAGCCCAATCTGGGCCGCCCTGGTGTTCCTCCCCTCTCTGGTCTTTGGCTATCTTCGTGATCGTTTCAATTCCACAGTGCCTTCAATCGTGATGCACATGTGGTACAACGGCGGGTACTTTTTTTTCATTGATTCTGTGCTGCCTTCTACAGAGTCCGATGTCCGATAGCATCCTCCTTATCGATTGTCTGCATGTTGCGGCAAGCCCAAAACACGTGGGGATGGCTCTTTCTTGTTGCCTCCCCCATGGCAACCATACGACATCACCAGCCGATGGTGCCCTCGATCCGTATCCACATGCTTAGCGTTGGCAGCCTGAAAGCCTCTCGTCCGATGACGAGAGGCGTCTCCCCCAGAGTTCCCAAATTCCAAGTGAGGACGTCCTGACTCGGACGTAGTGCTGATTCAAGGTTGACTCAAACCGGTTCAGCTCTAGGGCGACCAGGTCTGCAGATTGTTCCGGAGGTTGTATCTCTATCGCACCCGTTGGCAAAGTACGGCCGAACACAACGATATAATCCACCAGGATGTTTGTGTGATGCTCGTAGCCTTCCAAGTCGAGTGGAGGCGGTACAGACTCGATCCGAAAGAATCCCTTTCCAGGCCGCACTAAGTGCGTATACGGATTAGTCTCTTCTCTGAATCGGAGGAGACCGAACGGCACCGACCAATCGACATTACTAAGATCCAACGCCTTGCGGGCTGCTGTAAGCCGTCCGGTTTCCGCCACCAGTGAACTAGGACGGGCGAGTGATCCAAATTTTACCGTTCGAAGGTTCGCCTGAACCACGGTGGAATCAGGTGACACACAAGATTCAAGGTTGCGCAGGTCCTGCAACGCGATCTCGATGGCACGAAGCTCATCATGACGAATCGAGGCCAAACTCAATGCTGCGAGACACGCGACGGTGGCACCTATGAGCACAATGCGGGGAGGCAGGGGCTGATATGCGAGCCACAGGATTGCTCCGAGAATGGGAAAGAGCGCGTACCGAATGGAACCAAGCGTCCCGCCGGTTCCCATTCCGCTCGGAGCGAAGACGGCAACAACCGATGACAGAAATACGAATGCCGCGAGCCCCAAAGGAGCCGGACGGTAAATCCAACTCCACTGACCACGCATGGCTGCCATCAGAAGCAATATCCACAGTGCAATTCCCGTTGCCACACAGGGCACGCGTTCCAACCGATCATACGTGGCGACGCTAGTCGTCAGTGAAATCAAGCCTTTCAATGCAGCGAGTTTGGCGGCGAGATCAAATGAGACGGACGTCGGCTCTGAGCCCGTCAATATTAGGAAGACCAGAGTCAGCACGGCAGCCGGCGACAGTGCCATTGCGGCGCGGGTCAACGCTGCCAGGGGCCTATCGCTGAGAATACACGCTGCGCCGAGCATGCAAACGCTGAGGAGGCCGGCCTCCAGGTAACCGACTAAGTGCGTGAAAAACACGAGGACCAGCGCCAAGGCGAGCATCTTCATGCGATCGGAATCGAGCTGCCCATCCCAACGCATCAGCAAACCTGCGACGAAGAGAAAGCCTGCGATCGAATAACTAAAATTCAGGAAGCCCCAAAGGAACGGTAAATTGAAAGTCAGGGGTAGTACGAAAAAGCTGAGCAGCATCGTTCCAGGGCGGGTCTGCCGAATGGCCCAGACAGCGGAGAGGGAGAACACAATGACATAGGTGACCAGAATGCACCGCTCTGCCCAGAGGGAGCCCACCGTCGGCACAAGCGCCCCAAGGACTAGTTGGGGAAGCAGGTTCGGAGGGGGGATGAAATTCCATTCAAGCAAATGAGACGTGGTGACCGATCCGCCACCAATGATGTCCGCCACTCCTCGAGCAGACGCGAGATGTGCGGCCATGTCGACTGTCGGGAACGGGTCAAAAACGAGAACAAACAGCACCTCAGCAAGAACGCAGGTAATGAAACCCCGAAGAGCCCAGCTATCTACATGATTCCAGCCAGCAAACATGTCGTCTCATCTTCGGTGGCTGCGGGGATCAAGAGCATATCTGACCAGGTCATCCGTTGAACTTGCCGCATAGATTTCATCTATTTTTACGTTGATCACAAGCGGTCTGGGAGTCATCGCATTTTTCAGGAAGTGTGGTGGGCAATCTAAAGAACAGCACTAGATTCTCCTGCATGATGGAGACGCCGTAGCGGGCATCAGGCATCATGCACTGACCTAATCGGGGAATCGTGAGGTATGCATATATTATTAGAAAGGCGATTGGTCTTCTGTTACGTTCACATTGTCTGTCTTATCCCCGTGGGTAGCTTGCCTGGGCAATAACCGTACGCCACTGAAACGGGGAAAGGTATGCGAATGAATCGCACAATGTTTATGCTCTCAGGATGGGAATATGGACACACATCGTTTTGGATGTTGTGACTTCTGGCAAGAGACAAGGTTCAATTTTCTATATTATCATGTGCATAGGAATCGATACAACTTGGAGTACAAGAAACTCGAACCTTTTTTTCATCAGAGTATCTCTGTTAATATCACTGGTCGATGCCCCAGGGGCTTTCTGCTGACTGGTAAATGATCGTACGTCGAGAAAAAGGAGTGTGATGGCTATGGCAGATGTACCATGTATCACCTGCGGTCAAACTGGCGAGGCGATTACGACTCCCCTGTTTCTTGGGAAGCTCGAAGCCGAAGTCCGGAGTAAGGTCTGTCTCAGCTGTTGGAAAAAGTGGGAAGGGATGCGCGTGATGGTCATCAATGAATATCATGTGAATCTCGGCGATGAAAGCGGTCGTGAGCTGTTACGTAAACAGATGAAGGCGTTTCTGAAGCTCGGCGAACCGGTCGATTCCTCAAAGGTCGCAGAGAATTATCGACCAACAAGCGGCTGACCGTACCTTCCACCTGACGGGTTATGCAGGAATCAAACATAACTTTTCCCCTGCGTTGTCGCCGAGTTCGTTGACATGGCGAAGCTGGAAATGGTACGGTGCACTGATTGTGTGCTTCGTTTTTGCGGGAACGCTTAGGGATACAGATGATTACGCAGATGCAGGTCAAGGGGCTCATGTTTGACCCCTACAATAATGCGTACATCGTGATTCTTCGAGACGATGACCAGGTCGAGATGCTTCCCATCTGGGTTGGCAAAGCGGAAGCCAGTTCGATCAGCTTGGCATTGGAAAAAGTAGCTCCGCCTCGTCCCATGACGCATGATTTTATGAAATCCTATTTGGATGCCTTTGACGCTAAAGTGATCAGTGTGGTCATTACTGATCTGAACGAGAATACCTACTTTGCCAAGATCCATCTGATGTATGGTGATTCGGAATATACCGTGGATTCACGCCCTAGCGATGCGATCGCCCTTGCGCTGCGGAGCCAGGCACCGATTTTTGCGAGTGAGTCGGTCATTCGAAAGCAAAGTTCCGAAGAGCTTGGCCAGTGGCTGGAAAACCTGAAGCCCGAAGACTTTGGTAAGCTGGATTCCTGAATGAGGTAGCACTGATATGGACGGTGACTCATCACTCGGTTCTGGCCCCTTAATCCAGCTGCTGGTTGATCGCGTGGTCGAGGATCCAGCAACGGATACGCGGATCCTGGTGTTGGCCAGGAAGGATGGAGGACTGGACCATTTCATGGTGTGGGTCGGATCCTCTGAAGGTGAAGCGATCAAACGAGCCTTAGATACCGCGGTGACCAAACGGCCAATGAGTCATGACCTGATCAAGAGCTTCGGTGAGCACCTTGGGGTCACCACTGAACGTGTAGTCCTGACCGACGTGAAGAGCAGTACGTACTATGCCACGGTCTTCCTTGAAAATAAGGGTGTGACCCGTACTCTTGATGCGCGTCCTAGCGATGCTATCGCGTTGGCCCTTCGCTGTCAGGCGCCGATCTATGTTACACAGGATGTCTGGCAACGCCGGAGCGGGCAGCAGTTGGACGCGTGGCTGTCAAAGCTAGAAACGAAAAATATTGGTGCGCAGGAAGTTTAGGACCTTTAACGCCGGCTACAAGAGCCGCAGTGGAGAACGAAGATGACGATGACGACGTACTTTGAGAATCCAATTCATGTCAAAGAAACCTGGCATTTGGTCGATGCTGAAGGCAAAACCCTAGGGCGCTTGGCTGCCCGAGTTGCTGGGGTATTGCGAGGGAAACATCGTCCGACGTTCACCCCGAATGTCGACATCGGTGATCATGTGGTCATTGTGAATGCGGAGAAGATCCAACTGACCGGTGGGAAGATGGACAAGAAGCTGTATCATCGTCATACCGGTTATCCGGGTGGATTGAAAACCGCTTCGGCCAAACATGTCTTCCAGAAGGATCCGACACAACTCTTGATCACGGCGATTGAGGGCATGCTCCCAAAGACACCGCTCGGGAATGGTATGGCCAAGAAACTTCGTGTCTATGCGGGGCCGAATCACCCGCATCAGGCACAACGTCCACAGCCGATTTCACTCTAACTGAGTTTACGGTCCAAACGAGAAGGAGACGAGTCGCATG
Source organism: uncultured Nitrospira sp. (assembly GCA_902500775.1). Lineage (GTDB taxonomy): Bacteria > Nitrospirota > Nitrospiria > Nitrospirales > Nitrospiraceae > Nitrospira_D. The sequence goes on along the minus strand of CABVRZ010000045.1, from coordinate 20,823 downwards.
GCAGTAGTGACACAGTATGCAACGGGACGGAGAAAGTGTGCAGTCGCACGAGCCTGGGTTACAGGGACTGCGGGCGAGATTACCGTGAACGAGAAACCGTTGGAACAGGTCTTTCCGCGTCTGACGCTTCGGCAGATCATTCAACTCCCGCTCGAGATGGCGGGTTTGATGGGTAAGTATTCGATCAGTGCGACCGTCTACGGCGGTGGCCCGACGGGACAGGCAGGAGCGTTGCGACATGCGATCGCACGCGCATTGGTGGCCATGACGCCATCAACCCGTGGTCCCCTGAAGAAGGAAGGGTTGCTCACCCGTGATTCACGAGTGAAGGAACGGAAGAAGTACGGACAAAAAGGCGCACGCAAGAGATTCCAGTACTCCAAACGCTAGGCGCAGAAGGCTGCCGATACACAAAAGGGAAGGCCTCGTGCCTTCCCTTTTTTATGTCGTTGATTGGCACCCTGCATGTGAAACGGCAATAGTGAACGTGGGGGGGCACTTGATGGGGAAGACGTTTCGAGTCGCCATCGCTGGGGCAAGTGGGTATGCTGGTGCGGAGTTGGTGCGACTGGCCTCGGCTCATCCCCATTTCACAATCACCGCGGTGACCTCTGAAAAATCGGCGGGGCAACCAGTTGCGTCTGTGTTCCCAAGTCTCAAGGGGGTCGTGGATCACCGGTTTGAAGCGCTGGCACCCGAAGCCTTGGCTGACCGGGCGGACGTGATTTTTCTCGCTCTTCCGCATACCAAGTCGCAGGATCCAGTTGCACTGTGCATGAAGGCCGGTAGGTTTGTCGTCGATCTCAGTGCAGACTACCGTTTGAAAGACGTTGGTACGTACGAACGGTGGTATCAGACGCCGCATGCCTACCCACAGCTCATCCAAGAGGCCGTCTACGGGTTGCCGGAACTCCATCGGCGAGCCATTGCACAAGCGAAACTTGTCGCATCTCCCGGCTGTTACCCTACGGCGGCGATTCTCCAGTTGGCACCGCTCTTTGCCAAAGGGCTGGCGCAGCCAGATATGATCGTCATCGACGCGAAGTCTGGTGTATCAGGAGCTGGACGGAGTCCGGCCCTCCCCTACCATTTCCCTGAGGCACACGAGTCTCTGGAGCCCTATAAGATTGGACAACATCGGCATACGCCGGAAATCGAGCAGGAACTCTCTGGCTTACTGGAGCAGGCCGGTCCGGTGACGGTGACATTCACCCCACACCTCGTCCCAATGAATCGAGGCATTCTGAGCACGGCCTATTGCAAAATGACTCGACCAATGCCCTTGGCAGACCTCCGAGAGTTGTACAGAGAGTTCTACAAGGGGGAACGATTTGTTCGACTGTACGACGACGTCGTGCCGAATCCACGCTATATCAAGGGGACAAACTACTGCGATGTTGGTGTGTACTCGGATACCCGGGCGGGATGGGTCGTGACAGTGGCCGCTGTCGACAATCTTGTCAAAGGGGCTGCGGGACAGGCCATTCAAGCCATGAATCTCATGCTGGGCCTTCCAGAGGAGACTGGCCTCACCGCTCCTGGCAGTTATCCATAGTCACACCCTACTCAACTCTCTCAGTATGAATTAGTCACGTCCCAGGACCCTCGTTTAATGAAGCCAAAAAATGTAGGCATTACCGCTCCAGTCGGCTTTCAAGCCGCCGGCATCCATTGTGGGATCAAGAAACCAGGGTTGCTCGATCTTGCCTTGTGTGTGTCGGAGGTCAGTGGACCGATTGCTGGTGTTTTTACAAAGAATTGTGTGGCAGCCGCCCCGGTCCTTCTCGATCGCCGCCACCTTCGACATCGGTGTGGACGTGCGATCCTTGTGAATAGTGGCAACGCCAACGCCTGCACTGGCCCACAGGGGGTACTCTCGGCCACCACAATGGCGAGGGCGGTTGCGGAACAGCTTTCGGTACCTCTCTATCAGGTCTTCGTGGGCTCAACCGGAGTGATTGGACGTACACTTCCGATTGACCGCATCACGACGGCCATTCCGACCTTGTTCTCGCGTCTCAGTGTGAAGGGCGGCGCGCAAGCCGCTCAGGCGATCTTGACCACGGACTTGCGGCCGAAGACGGTTTCCGTCCAAGCTCGGATTGGCGGTCAGTTGATTACCATCGGCGGGATGGCCAAAGGGTCTGGGATGATTCATCCCGATATGGCCACAATGTTAGCGTATTTTACGACCGACGCACATATCACGCCCTCTGCCCTTCAACAGGCGTTGAAGGCTGCAGCTGACCAGTCATTCAACTGCATCACCGTGGATGGGGACACCAGCACGAACGATACCGTCCTCTGCCTGGCGAACGGTCTAGCGAAGAATCGAGTAATTGCACCGCGCAGCCGTACCTCTCGGGATTTTGAGCGTCTCCTGACTGAAGCCGCACAGACGCTGGCGTTATTGATCTGTCGTGATGGAGAGGGCGTGACCAAGGTCGTCAAGGTGTTAGTCGAAGGGGCGAAGACGGTTGCCACGGCGAAGCGCGTGGCAGCCACCATTGCTACCTCTAACCTGGTGAAGACTGCCCTCTTCGGAGAGGATGCCAATTGGGGACGGGTTATGGCCGCCATAGGACGATCGGGCGTTGCGATTAACCCGACCAAGGTGACCGTCCGTTTCGATGAGATTGGGATGGTGAAACAGGGGGTTGGGCTCGGGCTTGAAGCCGAGCGCCAGATCGCACGGGTCTTCAAACAGAAAGAGTTTACGATCGCGGTCCATCTTGGACTGGGTGCCTCACGCGCGCATATGTGGACCACGGATCTTTCATACGATTACGTGCGCATCAATGCCAGCTATCGATCGTAGCGTGTGAAGACGGTTTGTCGCTTGAAACCGCGCTGTGACTATGGTAGCGTCGCCGTTCGGTATCTAACAGGGTCGTGTTCCCGCAGAAGAGAACCGACCGATTATTCAACTCATAAGACAGCGCGTCGTTCGCTGCGTGGCTTGAGATTAAGGGAAGCGATTCCCTCGCCCGCTTGGCGGGTGCTCTGCAAGCCTGGAGGAAGGTGTAGGCATGGGGGTAGTGGCAATCAAGGAATTGTTGGAAGCCGGCGTGCATTTTGGCCATCAGACGAACCGCTGGAATCCCAAGATGAAAAAGTTTCTCTTTGGTGAACGCAGCGGGATCTACATCATCGACTTGCAACAAACCCTCGCGCGCATGGAACAGGCCTATGCCTTCGTTCGAGACATTGTCGCAGGCGGCGACTCCGTCCTCTTTGTTGGGACCAAACGGCAGGCCGCAGAAATCCTTGAAGAAGAAGCCAAGCGGGCCAATATGTACTTCGTGAATCAACGGTGGCTGGGGGGGATGCTGACCAATTTCCAGACCATTCGCCGTAGTATCGATAAAATGAAGAAGATGGAAACGACTTTGCTCAACCCAAGCGAACATGGGTTGAAAAAGAAAGAAATCCTTCTGATGCAGAAGGATATCGCCAAACTCCAAAAATACTTGTCTGGCATTAAGAATATGCGCAGCCTTCCCGGTGCTGTCTTTGTCCTCGATACTAGAATCGAAAAGATTGCCGTTCAAGAAGCCAAGCGTCTTGATATTCCGGTCATTGCGATTCTGGACAGCAATTGCGACCCCGATGACATTGGGTATCCTATTCCAGGAAACGATGATGCCATTCGTTCCATCAAACTGATTACGTCCAAAATCGCCGATGCCTGCATCGAAGGCGCCCATTTGAAGACGCAGCGTGAAGAGGCTGAGTTCCAATCTGCCCCGGCCTCTGCTGGAGATAAGAAGTCGGCGGCGCGATCCGAGGGCGTGGCGGTATCATAATCCTCGTGCAGAACTATCCATCAATGCTTTTATTGTCAATGCTCGTGTGAAGGAAGAAAGAATCATGACAGGATCCAGTCAGCTTGTGAAGGAACTTCGTGAGAAAACAGGGGCCGGCATTCTGGATTGTCAGAAAGCCCTTATTGAGAATGAAAACGATATCGAGAAAGCTATCGATTATTTGCGTCAGAAGGGTCTGGCGGCTGCAGCGAAAAAATCCGGGCGCGAGACGAATCAAGGTCTCATTCATTCGTATATCCACATGGGGGGAAAGATTGGAGTCTTGATTGAGGTGAACTGCGAAACGGATTTCGTGGCTCGCAATGAAGAATTCAAGGCCTTTGTCAACGATCTGGCTCTACAAATTGCCGCGGCCAAACCGACTTTTGTCAAACGCGACGACGTTCCCACCGACGTTGCTGAGAAAGAAAGAGTGATTTACGAAGGGCAGGCGAAAGAAATGGGCAAACCGCCAGCCGCCTGGCCCAAGATTGTCGAAGGGAAGCTGGAAAAGTTCTATCAAGAAAATTGCTTACTGGAACAGTCCTTCATTAAGGATCCGGCCGTGACGGTCAAAGATTTACTCGCCCAAAAAATCTCGAAGATCGGTGAAAATATGAACATTCGCCGATTCACCCGTTATCAGTTAGGCGAAGTATGAGCTCTGCCAAATACCGACGCCTCCTTCTCAAGGTCAGCGGGGAGATGTTGGCTGGTGAGCAGGGGTACGGGATCCAACCTTCTGTTCTAGAAACTCTTGCCGCAGAGATCGCTTCGGTTGTGGCCCTTGATGTTCAGGTGGCCGTTGTGATTGGTGGCGGCAACATTTTTCGAGGGATCGCGGCCAGTGCGTCGGGTATGGAGCGAGCTTCCGCTGATTATATGGGGATGCTGGCGACTGTGCTTAATGCCCTGGCGCTTCAAAATGCCTTGGAGCGCATCGGGATCATCACCCGTGTTCAATCCGCTATTGAAATGCGCCAACTGGCAGAAGGGTACATCCGACGGCGAGCCATTCGCCATCTCGAAAAAAATCGGGTGGTTATTTTTGCCGGCGGTACTGGAAACCCTTACTTCTCAACGGATACGGCGGCGGTTCTCCGAGCCATGGAGATCAGCGCACAAGTCATTATGAAGGGGACCAAAGTTGACGGGATTTATGACGCAGACCCTGTCAGCAACCCCACGGCGAAGAAGTATGAAAAGATTTCCTTTCTTTCTATTTTAAATCAGCATCTCAAAGTGATGGATGCCACGGCTATCAGTCTCTGTATGGATAATAAACTGCCGCTCATTGTCTTTAACCTCAAGGTTCCTGGCAACTTCAAACGAGTGGCTTTGGGCGAACCAATTGGCACCTCTGTGACGATCGGTGATCGCTGAACCCCATTACGAGGTGTATTATGTCCAACAGTGCCCCCGTTCGTCAGGCGTTTGTTTCCCACATGGATCAATCACTAGAACACTTGCGGAAGGATCTGTCTGGTCTCCGAACGGGACGCGCTTCCGTAGCCTTGCTGGATGGGATCCGAGTTGATTATTACGGAACCATGACACCCTTAAAGCAGGTCGCGAATGTGGCGACTCCAGAAGCTCGATTGATTACCATTCAACCCTGGGAACCTCAACTCATCAAAGAGATTGAAAAAGGGATTGCGAATGCTGGATTAGGCGTGACCCCGTCCAATGACGGTAAGATCATTCGAGTTCCGCTTCCCCCATTGACTGAAGAACGGCGCAAAGAATTGACAAAGATTTGCAAGAAGCATGGTGAAGACACGAAAGTGCAGATCCGTGGATTCCGACGAGATGCGAACGAAGAGTTGAAGAAACTTCAAAAAGATGCGAAGCTCACCGAAGATGAATTACGCAAGGCCGAACAAGAGACGCAGAAACTTATCGAACAGTACGGCCAAAAAATCGATGACATCATCAAGAAAAAGGAACAGGAAATTATGGAAGTGTAGCGTGACTGCTTCCTGATTCCCTTCTCCTTACGTGTCGATTACTTCGAATTTCCACCCAACCTACGCGACTGTTGATCTGACAGCACTCGCCAAAAATCTTTCCCAACTTCGCCGAATCCTCTCCCCTTCTTGCGACATCATGCCTGTTGTTAAGGCCAATGCCTATGGCCATGGCGCGATTCAAGCGGCCCAGACCCTTATTCAGCATGGGGTCACCCGGTTGGCTGTATTTTCGACGGCAGAAGGAGTCGTGCTTCGTCAAGCGGGTGTCACCGTACCGATTGTGACACTTGGTCCGGTCTTCCCACAACAAATCAATGCCCTCTTTAGCTATCGCCTGACCCCGGTGGTAAGTGATTGTTCGACATTGGAGTCCATTGCCCAACATGCCGCCTCGCAGGCCACCCGCTGGCCCATCCATCTCAAGGTTGAAACCGGTATGGGACGATTGGGCCTCTCAGAAAGAGAACTCGAGTCAGTGATTAACACACAAAAGTTCCCCTCCTCTCTGCACCTAGAAGGACTCATGTCTCATTTTGCCGATAGCGATGGGCCGGATTCTATTGCCACGGAGGAACAACTCAGGCGGTTTAATCGCGCCATCAGGGTGGTGGTTGACGGCGGATTTCATGTTCCGCTCATTCATTTGGCGAATAGCGGTGGGGTGATTCGCGTCCCTTCATCACACTTTACCCTGGTTCGTCCAGGAATTATGCTGTACGGGTATCATACTCTGCCCAGCACCGTTCCAGCGCCAGATCTTCAACCGGTCCTCTCACTCACCACCCACATTGCACAACTCCGAACCATTCAGCCAGGAGGAACGGTTAGTTACAATCAAACCTTTACCGCACAACGGCTCACTCGAATTGCAATCCTTCCCATCGGTTACGCTGATGGATTAAGCCGTCGCCTATCCAATCGTGGCCATGTTCTCATTCGTGGACAACGTGTTCCCATTGTGGGGCTTGTGTGCATGGATATGGTCATGGTGGATGTCACCACCCTACCAGATACCACCATCGGCGATGAAGTCGTGCTGATTGGACAACAAGGAAACGAACGACTGACTGCCGGTGATATCGCACAATGGGCAGGGACCATCTCATACGAAGTGCTGTGTGCGATCAGTCCAAAAATTCCGAGACTCTACCACCCTTCGTAGTTTTTTTCGGAATTATCAAGATGTCCGTTGAAATAGTCTGAGCCGCTCCATGGTTATGGTTACGCCGCTTTCTTCGTCGAAGTTGGATGTGACTCTGTCTGCTCGGTCTCAATCATCGCCAGGACCTGTGCAATCTCCGCATAGCCCTTGACCCGCCTGAACCGTCCCTCGCAGGCGAGCAGCACGGTTCCCAGCCACCGCTGCAGCATCTGGCTGCCCCGCGTCCGCTTGATGTTTCGCTCACTGTGCCGGACCAGTGAGAACATGCTCTCGATTGGGTTGGTGGACATCAGCGTTTTGCGCAGCAGGGCTGGTACCTTGAGTCGATGGAGTGTCAACAGTTCCTCGAAGGCTTCGTGGAGCGACTCCGCCGCCGACTCGTTCTTGGTCCGGAGCCAGGTCTCCAACTCCCGCAGCATTCGCTTCGCGTCGGCATAGCTGGTCTGTTCCAACGCCGTCATCAGCCGCCGATGCGCCTCAGGCCGATACGGCTTCGCCAGGTGCCGCTGCAGGTTCCGGCTCTTGTGAATGGCACAGCGTTGATGCAGGAGCTTCTTACCAAACCGTGCCCGCAGCGCCTTGATCAGCCCGCTCCCGCCATCGGTGACGAACACGATGCTCGGGGAGAGTACCAAGCCGCGACGCTCCAGGTCTCGAAACAGGGCCTCGCCAATCTCGTGATTCTCCGAGGAGCCCTGCCAGAACCCGAGGGCCATCTTCTCCCCGGACACGTCCATGCCCAAGGCGACGAGAAACGCCTCGCCCCCTCGATGGATCGTATCGAGGAAGAGGGCAAACGGCTGGAAATTGGCCAGCGAGCGCTCTTAAAATGCTTTCAGCTTCGTGGCCGTCAGCTCCACCAGCTTCTGCGAGATCGCGGTGGGCGACACCCCGACAGCGTGTGCCGCATCCAGGACGGTGTCGGCATACTTCTGGGCCGAGACGCCGCGAAGAATCTTCTCTAGCAATTCCTCTGAGAACGCCCCAGGGTTGCGCAAGCGAGCATAGGACTGGAGGGTGACCTCCCCCTGCTCGATGTGCCGCAACCGGGGACGAGTCACGGGGACCTTCTGGTCGCCGAGATAGATGGAGCCTTGCTCCTGCGCCCATTTCCGAAACGCCGGGTCAGTGGGATAATACTCAGGCCCAGCTATTTCCTCTCGCTCCATCAACATCACGCTCTCCGCGACCATCCGCCCCATCTCGAGCATCACCGCATCCAGCGCCTGTTTGCCGGAGTGGATCACACGGACTAGGGTGCCCAGCATCCAGTCGATCCCGGCGGTCGTCTTTAATCCCGCCAGCGCCTGCTTCCGTTGTCGGGTGTCTCGTCGTTTCATCGGTGGCTCCCTCCTCGTATGTGCCGGGGAGTATCCCACGGCGGAGCCACTCAGCAAAATTCAACGGACTTCAGCATAACTCCTTTTTTTCCTGCTCCCGTTGACTGAACGGCCTCAGCAGGGTTCTGGAAAAGCCCGCCAGCGGCCTTCTCGTAGCGTCATCAGAAGCTGGCACGGACGGAAATCCCCCCTGTATGTACCGTGTTTTCGTAGAATCCATTGACTCCTGCTCGAAGCCCAGTATTCCCCGTGACCGTTCGTGGTTCGTAGAGCGATACTTGATACGACAGGTCCACACCCACAGATTTTGGTTTGACGGGTCCCACTCCCAAGTTTCCGCAGGTCGTCAGGCCAAAGAACGATCCATTGTCTTTGCAGACCCATCCGACACCAGTGGATATGATGTGGAGATCAGCCGATGGGATTCCGGGATTGAAAGTGGAGTCTGGGACTTGTGTTTGCAGATTCGAATACCCGCCTCGTACAGCGACTTCCCATCCAGGGAATCGATCCAGTTCAAGCCACCGATATTCAGTCCCAACCAAAATAGCGTAGGTGCTTTTCCAATTTTGTGGTTGTTGAAGAAAGACGGTTCCGTCGGGTTGCCGAAGATCTAAGTTTCTGACCGATTTCCAACCGATATAGTCGACGTTCAATTCCAGTTTCCACTCGTGCTCACAATTTCGGATGGGCCACACGGCAATGCCACCGGTAATAACTTGAGGGAGTACCAGTGTGGTCGTGGTGTCTCGTACCTTTGCGCCATTGGCTAACTGGACCCCATCCAAATGGAGTGTGGCCTGGCTCCGATACACCACCGCGATATTCACAAGAGGGCGCTCATCTTCATTCCGCAACGCGGTGTAGAGCGCACCAACATTAAAGCCAAGTGACGTGTCTTTCCCGTTCAATTCCACCCTATTCCCAGGGGGGAGTATTCGATGGAATTCGGCATGGCCCTCTCCGAACAAGCCTGAAAAAGTATAGATGTCGAGACCTGCACCAATGGAAAGATCCGGAAGAAGCTGATACGCGAATGTCGGTTTAATATCGAATAACGGCATGGCACTGAATGTTGCGGTCGCACTAAAAGGACTCGTATCCGACCATCGTGTGGCGGCACCGAAGGGAGTCGTCACTCCCACCCCTACGGTGAGCTTGTCTAGCCAAGCAATACCAAGTCCCTGCAGACTGGCCGTGATATAGGCATGGCCTGGCGGAGGTACCGCAACAACACCATCGTGGTTGCCGGATGTCGTGAGGCCATCCGGGCTTCTGTGATCGAGCGGCCCACCAACGAACAGGGCTCCCCCCATCATTTGCACGCCTCGCAACTGTGCCATTCCGGCTGGGTTGTAATAGAGTGCCGACGGATTATCGGCCTGTGCCGCAAAAGCATTACCCATCCCAGAAGCAGCGGCCCCTTGCCCTTGAATCCTGGGTATCTGCGCAGACACTGATGAAGCACACCATGCGCTAGCGACGAAGATGACGAGGAGTGCTCCTGCCCATGTGGTGAAATATCCAGATATCAAGTGGCGTTGAGTTTTTCTGGTACGCATGCAGTCACTCCGATCTCTTCTGTCGTCATGCTAGAACACGTTGAAACCACCGATCCATCATTTGCTGGAGCTGGTGGACGTCGAATGGTTTGAGCAAATACGCCTGAGCTCCTAATCCAATAGCCTTCATAGCGAGTTCTTGGGATCCTGATGCTGTAATCATGAGAATCGGAAGGCGTTGGTCCGTCATGCGGACCCGTCGCAATACTTCCAGACCATCAATCTGGCCGATCCCGATATCGAGGATCATGCCATCAAATTCCCGGCGCTGAAGTTCAGCCAACGCCTGTTGACCATCGAGCGCCGAGCATGTCTGATATCCTCCGGCTTTCAGTCGATCATGAAGCCATTGCTGAATATCGGGGTCATCGTCGACGACGAGGATTTGACGAGCGGTTGTGTGCGAATCTGGTCGCTGCGCTGTCATGACAGCATGGACCGGAACGGTGAATGAAAATTCAGCGCCACCCTCCGGACGGTTGCGCGCTTCAACTGTTCCTCCTTGGAGTTCAACCAAGGTTTTGACGATGGAGAGCCCCAGCCCCAACCCTTTAGGACCCGTGCGGTGTCCTTGTTGAATCCTGAAGAACGGATCAAAAATCTTATCGAGGTATTCCGGAGGAATCCCTGGCCCCGTATCTCGAACCAGCACGGTGGCGGTTCGGTGGTTCGGCATCGTACAGATCACCGTGATCGTTCCGCTTGCAGGGGTGAATTTAATTGAGTTTTGGACGAGATTGACGACAGTTTGAATCAGACGATCCCGGTCTGCCCACACCACCACCTTAGTATCAGCACAGTAGAAATCCAGCGTCTGTTGTTTTGCATGTGCCAACGGCTTGAGTTGATCCAGCACGTCGGCGAGACAGGGTTCAAGGTCGACATCAGCGGGATGCACCTCTAACCGCCCAGTTTCAATGCGGGTACGATCAAGGAGGTCTTCGATCATGCGGACGAGGCGATCGGAGTTTTCTGACATCCGTACAAGATAGCGCTGTTGCTTCTCATTGAGTGGTCCGGTCAGTCCATCCAACAAATTCTGAATAAATCCCTTGATGGAAGTAAGCGGGGTTCTCAGTTCATGGGACACATGCGAGAGGAATTGGGCTCGCAGACGATCTGCTCGCTCAAGCGCCTCAGTGCGTTCTTTTACTTTGACTTCCAATCCTTCGTTCCACTCTTCAATTTGTTGGTAGGCGGAGGCGTTGTCGAGTGCGATGGACACTTGGCCGGCGACCGTGGTCATCAGGTCCAAATCATCCTCCGTCACGGTTTGGTTGTGCGAGCGATCCACGGTCAACATTCCCCAGATACGGTCCTTCGTCTTAATGGGAACCACAACCAGCGCCTTTGTCTGACTCAATTCGGCCAAGCGTTGGTTGAGGGGATGGAGGCGATGCCGAATCAACTCAATGTCTTTCACCAGTAACGCCTGTCCCTGTAGCACCACCGTTCCTTCCGGACTGTCCGGATCGGTGATTGAGATCCGACAGGATTGGGCAAACCGTTCCACCTCAGGCGGTGCACCGATGAGCTGAATATGCTGGACGGTCTGCTCCGCCGGATCAAACATGGAGACCATCGCGCTATTGTAATTGAGCTCATGTGTCAGGGCCTCTAAGACCTGATGAAGTAATGTATCTCGTTCAAATGTTGATCCGAAGGAAAGTCCCGCTCGATGAAGGGCCGTCAGTTGAGCCACTTTTCGGCGTAACTCCACTCGCATCTGCTCTTGTTCCAGGTAGGCTTCGCGCAATTGTTCGTGCCGGGATTCGACAAAGGCAATCTGCTCCTGGATCAAGGTTTCGCGCCGTTCGCTCTCTCTTAGGAGCCGTCGATTGACCATAATGCCGACGGCAAGGATTGGGCAGAGACCAACGAGCACTACCTCACCGAGGCTCACCATTGGATTCAGGATACCGACACCTGCCATGAGCGCCAGGCCTACGACGCCTCCCCATATAAACCAGGAAAAGCTCTGACGCGCGTGGCGTGAGAGCTCAACATTCGTTGGTAAGGAGGAAGCCGTTGCCTGCTGACCCTCTCCTCCGCTCATGACATCACCAACCTGCCGGGATGGATGAGGTTGGTCGAGCTGTGCAGTCTTCCACCAAAATCGAGTTTGGAATCGAGGAGCCTGTTGCCATCGGATCGTCCACTGGCACCACTTATCGTCGTCGCCGATACAGGAGATCTCGATCACCTCTGGCTGTGAAAGCCCAGGGATGCGATTGGCCATGGCAACCATGATGCCCTGAGCCGACTGACAGACCAAACAGGCACAACGCCGCCGATAAGGCCCAAATTGGCGAAGCGTCCGGTCGGTGAACTGCATTCCCACCGTTGCCGACTCTCCTGTGACTTCTACGACACGAAACTCCACGGACCCAGATGTGAATTTGTTCCCGAAATAGGGGAACATCGTATAGATCTGTGAGAGGGAAAATGGGCGCGTGAGGGCCAGCATAATGGGTGAGACTTTCTCAACACCTGCTTTGAACGCAAACCGGGTATCGCCCGAGATGTGCTCACACAGTTCGTATAAGTACGAGGCAAATTCATACGAATAACTGTTCCATGGGTTCTTTAAGAAGTCTGGGGTCACATGGTAGACAGGATCCTTAATCCGAGCATTCAAGAGGCGGCACAATTCTTCGACGGCGGCTTGTCCAGCTGATAGTCCCCGTTCAGACGTCACGAGCTTCTCCATAAAAACTGTGACGGCTCTGATGCTCACGCCGCTCAGATCGCGAATAGTGTGTCCCTGTTCATCCAAGCCAAAGGGACGGAACACCATGGCGCTCTGTTCGAGAATGGTGCGATCTTTGGGAAAGAGTTCGATCGTGGGAAATGATTGGGCTTCGACGCTATTGAGCGTACTGCTTGTCATTGCGCAGTCTCTCACAAGACAGTGACCCGGTCATCAAGCTGTGTACTCGCCCTATTGAGCGGCACGTGAATATGGTTGTGTTTCGATGAACAGACCCAGGTGACAGACCTTTATTCCCAAACCGATGTTGATGAACTCACCAACATTGATTCTTCACTGTGTGCTCGGACGAGCAAGCACAGGTTTCGGTACCAGTACAGTTCCCCCACCGGAATAGCACGTATGGACGGGCGAGTATAGCGACGCCCCCTACGCTTTGCAATACGAAGGACTTTCCCCTTGCGTCCGTGGGGTACAACCAGTCAAAAGATGGGATACATCTGGGAGATGAGCCTCTGAACAAATGGCACGGACACATGATACGCAACACCGCTCGTGCTCGGGATAGTGGGGGCGTATCGTCTACTGTCTGACTGAGCGCTTCAGTTTCTTCTCGACACTGGCGACTTTGCTCTGGAGACGACCGGAATGCCCCTTTCGGTAGTCAACTTTGATCGTGCACGAGATGCGGTTGCAATCTTTCTTCATCCGTTTATAGCACTGTTGGACCACCGCGAAGACCTGTTCCCACTCTCCCTCTAGGACCGTCCCCATCGGATTGAGGCGATAGGCGACTCCGCTCTTATCAATGATGTCCAGAGAACGGGCCACATAGTTCCCGACACTTTCACCCTTCCCTAACGGTGACATACTGAATTCCAGCAAGACCATCGCAACTCCTTATTGTGGTTCCACGGTTGTGTCAGCTGACGTATGTGCCTGGGGTTCTGCCTGGTGCGCTAACCATACCGTGGGGTAACGTACTTTACCCAGAAACCGAAAGCCGTCTAAGGCTTCGCGAAGCAGGGCACGGCGTTTCTCAGCATCCGGCTCATTTGCTTTCGCCTGTTCCCGTAGCTGTCCCAGCCACTCGACGAATTCAATAAATTCTGCATCAAGGATCCGTTCCAAATCCTCTTTCATAAATCCAGAGAGGGCCGGGGCTACGCCGCTTGAGCTAATGGCCACACGGACATGCCCTGCTGCGACCACCGCCGGCATCGTGACACTGCTGGCTTCCGGATAGTCGACTGACCAGAGTAACACGCGCTTCTCCCTGGCTTTTGCAAAGAGCATCCTGGAAAATTCCTGGTCACCTCGGATGGTGTTCAGGATCAGGATGATATGCTCAAGGTCTGTCTCACGGAAATGACGTCCTCGATGGATAATTTTCCCGGATGCGGCTAGCTGGCGAAGGGGTTCGTTGAGTGTCGGGCTGAGCACCGTAACCCGTGCACCAGACTCCAGCAGACGTTCGGATTTTTCCGATGCCTCCTCGTCACCGCCGATCACCAGCACCGGCCAGTTCTTGACATCCAACACCAAGGGAAAACCAGGATTGGCAGCCATCAATTCGACTCCCATGAGATTTGAAAGAGCTAGTATCCGAGAAGAGATGGGTCGCATGCAAGAGGGAATTCACAGACATCAGCTCCACTTTTGCGGGAGCCACGGCTATAATGCAGCGGATATCGGTGTGATGCGCGAATGACGATGCGGAGATGGTAAGGCCAGTCAGGGAATCACGCTTGCGACACGCGTGGTCGGCTCGTTCTTTTATGAGAGAGAGGCGCTACGTCCCAGCTGGATCTATATCCAATTCCAGGTTCCAATACAGATAGTCACGCCAACTTTCCGGTGTATTTCTGATGCCGATCGTGATCGTAATGACGGGATTCCACCGAGGCTTCACCGGTTTCTTTTTTAACTTCATTCCTGCTTCTTCAGGCGTGCGTCCGCTTTTCCGATTATTGCAGCGCCAGCAGGCTGTCACGATATTTTCCCAGGTTTTTTTCCCACCTTTGGCAATGGGGACGACATGATCGAACGTCAACTCTTCCGTGCGAAATTTATGGTGGCAGTACTGGCAACAGTATCCGTCTCGAGTAAAGATATTGATGCGCGAAAACTTGACGGCGCGATGGCTGTCCTTCAATCGCACCAGTTTTAAGAGCCGCATGACCGAGGGGAGTTTGATCGACAGAGAAATGCCGTGGATTTCACGATCGTACACCTCCAAGACTTCGACTTTCCCTTGCCAGAGAAGCGCAATCGCTTTTTGCCAATGTACAACCCGTAAGGGTTCGAACGTGGAATTCAACAGGAGGGTCATTTCCATGCAGCAACCTCATCCTTACTCGAGCTCCCGAAGGTGGGATACGCTCGTCCGATGGGCCCAGCTACATCACTGCTGTTTCTATGCCATAAGGTTGTGCTGAAATCAAGTAAGGACGCCCCTCTTACGGCGTCCCGGATACGCACGGAGGCGCATTTCTCATGGGTGAATACATTACCGTGGCGTCCGTTTCAGAGATCCCTCCCGGCACGGGACGAACTGTGGAAATTGAGGGGGTCTGGGTCGCCCTGTTTAACGTGGATGGAACCTTCTATGCGATCGATAATGCCTGTCCACATGCCGGTGGCCCACTGGGTGAAGGAAGACTCTGCGGCACTGATGTGGAGTGTCCCTGGCACGGCTGGAAATTCAATGTCGTGTCGGGCGAGCGCGTCGGCAACTCGAACTTCCAGGTGGCTCGATGTGACGTGCACATCGTGGACGGTCAAGTCAGGATCAGGCTTCCAGCGGAATTGCAGTTACCACCGAATTGAGTGGTTAGGATGACGAGTCCCTGTTCGGCGAGATCCTGCGACCCTCCCTATTCAGGCCTGTTCATTCGACTCAGATCCATGCTTGAGCCGCGGAGAAACGTGGAGTCAATCGAGCAACCACACCGTCCCGACAAACAGAAAACACCTGTGTGCACGCTCTTGCGGAAACAGACAATTTTATTTTAGGCTGTAGAGTGCCATTCTGCAGGTGCTTTGCTGGCCAGTAGACTGTGGCGCCATTGATAATGAACGGACATAAATCGTCACCTCAGCGACACTCACACTGCTGATCAACACCGACGACATTTATCCAAACCAATCCAATGGGTGCAGACAGCCCGGGAAGGTTCGGAGTCCGAGCCCATCGAGGACCCAGTTGTGATACAGCCAATGCGATTCTTCCTATTCAATGCATTCCAGTGGTGGCTAACCATCTTGCTTGTAGTCGTGAGTCCCCAAGATGCTGCGCGAGCGGAGGCAACGAACGACGACAAGGCACAAACCATCGTTCACATGCTCGACTATATCAGCGTCGACTACCCGGAATCCGTTCAAAACGGTCAGGTCATGAAACAAGAGGAGTACGCTGAACAGCGCGACTTTGCTACCCAGGCGCTCACACTGCTTAGCCAGCTCCCCGCTGTTCCTGAGCAAGAGGCATTAGTGCAACAGGCACGTGAACTCCTGGCCCGCATCGAGGCGAAGGCCTCTGGCAACGAGATTTCCACACTCACTGAGCAGTTATTGGGCCATGTCATCCAAACATGGAAACTGAGTGTCGCCCCACGCCAGGCTCCAGATCTTCGACACGGTGAGGTGTTGTTTGCGCAGCACTGCGCCGCTTGTCATGGGACACAGGGAACGGGTGATGGGCCACTTGCCAGGGGGATGGAGCCACCTCCGCGCAACTTTCATGATGAAGTCCGTATGCGCCAGCGCAGCCTCTATGGTTTATACAACACGGTCACACTTGGCGTACGGGGCACTCCCATGCGCGCCTTCCGCGAACTGTCTGAAGCCGACCGCTGGGCGTTAGCATTCTTTACTGCCGGCCTGCACGCCGACCCTACGGCGGTGAGACAGGGCGAGACTTTGTGGCGGCAAGGGCAAGGCAATGCAGAGTTCCAGAATTTGCGTACATTCGTAACCAAATCACCTGTTCAACAAGCTCCCGCTGGTTCGCCTCTTGATGCCGTACGTGCCTATCTCACGCAGCAACCATATGCGCTCCTGACTGCTGCGCAAGAACCCTTGACTTTTTCACGCACGAAGATCGACGAGATGACGCAAGCGTACGCCAGTGGCAACCAGGAAAGTGCTCGACGCCTTGCCATTGCCGCCTATCTAGAAGGATTTGAACTGATTGAATCGGCGCTGAACAATGTGGATGCGCCACTACGCACGGAAATAGAGCGCGAGATGATGGCCCTTCGCACGGCCATCTCTGACGGGAAGACTTCCGATACGATTGCTACGCAGGCGGCGAACATCAAAACTTTACTCGCTCGCGCGGCGGACAAGCTCTCCGACAGCAATCTTTCCCCGAATACGGCATTTGCGAGTTCACTCTTGATCTTACTCCGCGAAGGGCTGGAGTCGATTTTGATTATTTCGACTATCGTGGCCTACGTTGTGAGGACCGGTCGACGTGACGCACTCCCCTATATCCATCTCGGTTGGATCGGAGCCATCGCGTTGGGCGCCGTGACCTGGAGCCTCGCTCGCTACATGCTCAACATTTCCGGTGCGAACCGTGAGCTCACGGAGGGTCTCACCGCCTTGTTGGCCGCGGCCATGCTGCTCTACGTGGGGTGGTGGCTGCACAGCCGCTCGAATGCGCAAGCCTGGCACCGCTATGTCCGTGAACAGCTCAACAGCGCGCTGGCTACACGTACGCTCTGGACGATGGCTGGTCTCTCGTTTCTCGTCGTGTACCGTGAATTATTCGAGGTGATTCTGTTCTATGAGACGTTATGGTCCCAGGCCGGGGCAGTCGGACATCGTGCGGTGGTGTGGGGTATTGCCACAGCCGCGGTGCTGTTGGTGCTGATTGGCGGGATGATTCTTCGTTACAGCGTGCGTCTGCCGATCGGCCCGTTCTTCGCCGTCGCCTCAAGCCTGATGGCCGTGATGGCTGTTATTTTTGTCGGGAACGGCATCGCAGCGCTCCAAGCGGCTGGTGTGTTGGACGTGACGAATGTTCGATTCTTCTCACTGCCGTTCTTGGGGATCCACCCAACGCTGCAGAGTCTTGTTCCCCAGGTGCTGACATTAGCCTTGATTGCCGGCGGGATCTGGGCAAACCGAGAAAAGACTGAGTAATCCGTACAGACACTGCAGTAGCGCTCATCTTGGCCAGATTGAAGGCTACGGACACTCCTTCCACGTACATGCTTTTTGCCGCCGCATCGAATATTTCGTAGCACCAAGTGAGGTAATCATTCCTTTCCTGGATGCCGTGATTCAGACGTACCTCAATCGGCTCGCAATCTGACTGCTGGCTATGATGAAGGAGGGAAGGGTGGACTCGACTGTGGGTCAGAATCGGGTGGTTTTGGTGTGACGCCATCAGCCGGCAAAGAGGCCGCATTCACCTTTTTCAAATCGAGGTGGGCATGCCAAATAAATTCCCGCTCAAACCATGGGCCGCGCACGCTCTGATCGCGGAGCTGAACACGAATTTCGTAGATCTGCCCCTCAACCTGTTTCACGCGCCACTCGCCAAGCCGCACGCCCTGCCCGCGCGTCTTCATCGTGCGAACATGCTCGGTCATGGCATCTAAAATCGAGGGAAACCCAATGGCCGGATGGTGCTGCACGAGAGCCAACGCCTCGGCCTCTCGCGGTGTTCTCGATGGAGTCGTCGAGGGTAATGTCGTCCACGCATAATATAGTCCGCCAAGGAGTAACAGGGCGACGACGGCATAATGGATGACGCGGCGGGTGCCGAACGATCGTACAGAGGTCTCGCTGCCAGTCATGTGTGTGGGATTCAGTGTTGGACAATCCTTCGATGCGTAGTGAGCCCTGTCCTGCATCTTAGGTAGATGTGGAAGGCCCTGTCAATCCAGCGAGAGGACGGAGGAACGTGTCGACTGCTTGTCTGATGAAAAGCCGATGTGCTACAAGTAGGGTTGGCTTTCATTATGATTTGAGTGCGCATGAGTCGAGGGTATGAAGTTCTTTCTGTACGGTGACCTCCTCAATCCGTCCCAACTTCAACGGCGGGCTCCAGAACATCGTTTTCTGTACCGTGCCACGCTGTCGGATCATACTGTCAGGTTCTGTCGATGGTCGTCACAATGGCGATGTGGACTCGCCAGCATCGTACCGTCGCAGGGTGAACAAGCCTGGGGTGGAGTGTTTGAGTTGACGGATGAAGATGTCCACAGTATGGATCAGTTTGAGCAGGATGTACCACAGGGGGCTTACCGCCATCTGCAGGTGACGGTCTCAACTGAAGCAGGTGAAAAAGAACTGGTGACTACCTATGCCGCCAACCCAATCGGGAAATTTAAGCCAAAAGATCACTACCTCGACTGGGTACTCAAAGGACTCAAGCAGTGGAAATTTCCAGAGAATGTCATTCAGCAATGGGAATCATATAGGCCGAGGTAGTAGGTACTACAGACCTCACAGTTCACCGTGTTCCGTTATTAGCCAGCGCGCGAGGGTATCGGTGAGCCAACGGTTGCTTGCTCACACCGTGCGGCTCAATATATATTAAGGAGATTATGCCAAAACCAAAATATCATATTCTTGTTTGCACCAATTCTCGCCCTCCAGGCCATCCCAAGCCCTCATGTGGGTCAGCCGGAGCGGCCCAGTTGCTCATGGCGTTTAATATGGGATTGATGCAGCGCTCCGTTCCTCCAGGACAGGTCTTGGTGAGTGCAACCGGTTGTCTCGGCCCG
The DNA here is from genome assembly GCA_902500775.1 of uncultured Nitrospira sp. Classification (GTDB taxonomy): domain Bacteria; phylum Nitrospirota; class Nitrospiria; order Nitrospirales; family Nitrospiraceae; genus Nitrospira_D. The sequence continues at coordinate 1,530 of CABVRZ010000045.1, read as the reverse complement.
TGCGAACAGGGGCCAACGGTCGTCGTCTATCCGGATAACACTTGGTATTCCAAGGTCACAGAGGCAGATGTGGCAACGATTCTCGATGAACACGTGGCACAGGGTACGCCCGCTGCGAAGCTCAACCCCGATGCGGTGTGGAAATAGATGTCATCAGAATCGCTGGTTGAACCGGTATACCTATTGTTGTAAATGGATCTCCTATGACGGCACCCACGGTTCATGAACATAAGGCCCATGCTCCTCGCGCGATCGGGTGTATGATCATTACCTGCAGTGATACTCGGATAGCTGATACGGACAGCAGTGGCCAGCTGATTCAGAAGCTGCTTAAAGACCAGGGCCATACGGTTGTCGGCTATCATCTCGTCAAAGACGATCCAGCTGAGATCCAGTTATGGATCACTCGGGCAACGGCGAATGAAGCCGTCCAAACGCTGATCATCAATGGAGGGACGGGTATTTCACGACGCGATGCCACTTTTGAGGCCGTCGATGCGATGTTGGAAAAGCGACTTCCCGGATTCGGGGAGATCTTTCGACTCCTGACCTACCAGGAAGTGGGATCACCCGCTATCATGACCCGGGCCACTGCCGGCATCATCAAAGGACGGGTCCTCTTTTCGGTCCCCGGTTCTGAACACGCCGTCCGGCTCGCAATGGAAAAGCTCATCCTTCCGGAACTCGGCCATCTGATTCAGCAACTCTCGAAATAGGCCTAAACCGTGAGAAGTGAAAGGGGAAAGGTTTTCTGATGCTCTGTCGATGAGCACATGCAAGCGACCGTCTCCAACCCCATTTTCCACCTTTCACTTTTTACGTTTCACCGGCCGTCAATCCTGTGAAATCTTCGGTTCTTCGTACGCCGTGTCCGTTGAAATATTGGCCTGCGCGGCTCGTTTTGCTGAGCGCTTATAATGCAGCAACACGTCGCGCACAGAAAGGATGCCGGAGATATCGCCGTTCTTTGTGACTCCGAGATGGCGCACACCCAAATCAGCCATCATGTCCTGCGCCTCATCGATTGACTGATTTCCCTCAATCGTACAGATCGGCGTCGTCATAATCTTCTCGACCGTCAGCTTGCCGAGCGGCTTGCCACTTGCCACAGCTCGTCGCACGATGTCGGTATCTGTCACGATCCCCATCAATTGCTTCCCTTTCTTTACCAGCAGCGATCCCACACGCGCTTGACGCATCGTTTTGGCGGCGCTTGCGATGGACACCTTTGGCCCAACTGATTTCGGCTGCTTTGTCATGATCTGCGCAACAGTGGACATGGCTTCCTCCTTAATTTGGTACAGTAGGTTTCAGCAAACGAACGCCGGCCACGTTCAACTCGCTTTACGTCAGGGTAGCACAGAATACGTGGGTAGCTCAAAACGGGCGGCTGCATGAACGAGGTCCATGACTCAGCATGCGTCAAACGATGAGCAGAAGAAATCAGACCTGAACCAAAGGCACCTGTAGATCCTTAGCCCGGATAATTCACGACTGGTGACAGAAAAGAGCCATCGAGTCTCCAATCTG
>CABVRZ010000044.1 GCA_902500775.1 uncultured Nitrospira sp. | reverse complement strand
AACGAGGGCATGAACGGTCCGTTCTACAACGTCACCGTCGCCCGCTCGTACAAGGACCGGGATGGAGTCTGGAAGAATTCCGAATCCTTCGGCCTGGCAGACCTGGACGCGCTGGTCGCGGTCATCCAGCAGGCGAAACTCTGGGTCGCGGAGCGGTCGGACCGCTGACCGTCACGGGAAGCCTCCGGCCTTCGAGCTGGGGGCTTCCTTCATCCGAAGAAAGGAGAAACTCGATGGAAACATATCTCGAATGCGCGAAGCTCCTGGATGAGCTCCTCGCAGGCGTACGTGCGGTGCGCATCACGGTTCGTGGCTTCATGCCACTCTCGGTCGAGGAGATTGGCGTCAGTCAGGACGGACAGCGATTGGTGTCGCTGTGCCATTATGGGGAACAGAACGGCGATCTGATGCGTGATCCCGATATCGTGTTTCTGTTTCACAATGGACCCGGTGGCGCGGCAGCCGAACCGGTGTCCTATAGAAACGACTACCTGGGACTTTCGCAAGAAGTGTATCGGTATGACGAGGCTGGCAGACGTACGCACGTCGTACCCTCGCTCAAACAGGAGTTGAAGGAGTTCGCCGAGAGCTGGTTTGCCAATCTGAAGGATCAGGGATTCTTTGCCGCGACCGCGGTGCGACAGATCCTTTCTCCGTAAGCTCGTCGATCCATTTAGGGGGCATGATCTGACCAGGTCATGCCCCCATCAAAATGAATACCCCAAGACAGAACATCGAACCGGTGAGGCTTACTGCTTTGTGCCGAGAAAGAGATAGCTGGTGGACCTGGCATTGTTGAGGGCGGCACTGTACAGCCGGTCGGTCGCGGTATCGTACAAGGCCACCCCCGTGAGCGTCTCGGTTCCCTGGCGACAGGCGCCCCCTCCGAATGTCACCGAGGTATGAAACACATTGCCCGTTGCCCGAGGAGACAAGGTCCCCGTAACGGTGCAGCCATCTGTTGCATGACCGGAAAGCGTGCCGGTGGAATCCACGGTCATGGTGACCGTGTGATGGTCGGGACGGAGCCCCACATAGGTCCCGGCCACCAGATTCAGGTTCGGGGCCGACTCAGAGTCCGCATCGTGCGTACTCGTGAAGCTCTCAGTGTCGCCAGTGACGTACGCGATCGTTCCGGTAAAGCTCCTGTTCGGCACATAGCTGCCACGCATCGTCGCCGCGCGAATGCCCGAGCCTTCCACATTGAAATCTCTTGTGTTCGAGGACCCGAAGGAGCCGGAGTGCGACGTGCCAGTGCCCTGAACCAGTCCAGCCAGGATGTGGGGATGGCCTATTGCCGTATAGAACAACCAATATGAGCCGTCCTCAAGGACTAATCCGGCAACGGTGCGACCTGTGGCAGTTGTGCCCGTCCAGCGACCTTCCGCCGAGGTAGCCGTGGACAGCGGCAGAGAAGACACGTCGCGCTCGCCATACCCGCCGCCACAGGCGGTGGGGGCGAACCCGCTATTGAAACAGTTGGCAAAGCTGCCACAGGCCACAAGCCCGCTCATCACGCCGATGGCCAGAAGGCATCGAAGACTGATTGTCCAGATCAGGCGCATGGGGGGCTACTCAACACGAGAAGGAAAGGCACAGGGTGTGCCCTCTGTCCCAGGATAGCAAGAAGATCTTCCCCATAAAATGGGGACCCTGTCTTGCTGGAAACCGGACCAGCCGACCGGCGGTTCAGGGATACCCAGCTGGCCGGAGGCTCTATTGACCGGCCGATCCGATCCCGTTCCTGGGGTCTAGGAGACAGTCTGAACCGTTGATCTGTGGCTTTGGAGGGGGTCGGCAGAAAGACGGTGTAAGACAGATTTTAAGAGGTTGCAGGATATGGCTGTTGCCCGTAGTTGTCTTACATTATGGGTTTATCGTATTCTTGTGCCCATGTGTTTTGACCCTCCGATGACCGGGCTCAGGCACCGGTCGGTGAGGGGGGCAGGGTATTTCAACGAGGGCTGGCGGGGGTGAGCTGATGGGGCAGAGGACGAAACGGACGACCACGGTCACGGTGGATCTGGGTGAACTGAAAGCGTCCTGGCATGTCTGGTGTCAGGAGCACAGAATGACGCCGAGCCATGCCCTGCGGAATGCCATTCGGCAGGCCATGGACGGGAAAGCGACACAGGCTCCTCCTCGGGCCCGAATCAACCCACGGAGAGAACGAGCCACGGCCCGGATGGAACTCAATCTGACGACCTCAGAACTCGCCGCCTTGAAGAAAATGGCCGGACACGAAGGCTATCTCCCGACGAAATGGGTGGTGGCCATGATCCGCACTCGGCTGACCGAGCAGCCGCATGTCGGACAGCCGGAACTGGAACGGTTGACCCGCTCAAATCAGCAACTACTCGCCCTGGGGAGGAACTTAAACCAGATTGCGAAAGTCTTGAATACCTCGCCTCAAAATCGGGATGCCTTACGGGTGGAAGTGATCACGGAACTCTCTCGCGTGATCCGCGCCCATACCGACAAGGTGTCGAATGTCTTGCGCGGGACGGTGGAGCGTTGGCACCTCCAATGAGCGCGCCACGAGTCAGTTTGGATGCGCGATTGGACGAATGGGGGAGTCGGCTGTTCAACGTCCCACAGGACACCCCATCTCGCCCGCGTCGCAGTAAGCGAACTCCGCTTGGTTCCCCCAAGCCTGTAAGTTCAGGCGGACGGCTCAGTACGCCCCACGCTCGGACGAGCTATGTGCGGCAGACCCTGCAGGCGATGGTCCGCCGCTCGCCGCAGGTCATGGTGAAACTCGTCAGGGCGCCGAAAGGGATGAAGGGCATCTCGAACAACCTCACCTATATTTCGCGCGATGGCCTTCTGGAAATCGAGGATCAAGATGGTCAGGTGATCAAAGGCAAAGAGGCGGTGGCTGATCTGAAAGCCGAATGGCGTGATGGCGGGATGCCGATCGCGGCGGATTCGACCATGCGCGATGCCTTCCATCTTGTCCTCTCCATGCCGCAACGGACCGATCCGCTATCCGTCCAACGAGCGGCTCGGGACTTCGCCACACGGGAGTTCTCGGGTTTTCAGTACGCCATGGTGCTTCACACGTATGAGACCGATCCGGACCCACACCCGTCCCTACATCCACATGTTCACCTCACGGTGAAGGCCGCCGGTCTCGATGGAATCCGGTTGAATCCGAGGAAGGCTGATTTGCAACACTGGCGGGAGGGGTTTGCGGAGGCCTTACGGGAACATGGCATTGAGGCCACGACGACCAGTCGCCTCCATCGCACGAACCAGGAACGTTGGACGGTGCGGCATCTGCCTGGACCAAGCAAAGAAGGGGAGACGCTGGAACGGCTGAAGCGCACCTCGCGCCGACATGGACGAGTCCAGGACGTCATGCGAAATTATGAGCAGGTGATGCGGATGTTAGCCCGGTCAGATCGTGGGGAGGATCGGCAACTGGCCGCGGACCTCGTCCGCTACTTCAGTGAGCGCTCGCGGGACGCCTCGAAGACTCGTTCGCCGGAGCGCGACCGGTCTTCTTGAGCTACCGCATCGTCCGCTTCTTGACCCTTAATTCATTGTTGCGTTTGCTGTGTCACAGGCCTGAGGTCTCAGGGGTCTGCAGGCTGAACCTTGGTGTTGTGCCAGCGCAAGGAATTGGGGTTAGCCTTTGAACACGTTTTTCCGAATGCAATTGTTTTAGGTCAAGTGTCCAATGTGAATATGGTGGACCGACACAAGAGGGTGTGTTCATCTAGAAAGGTAGAAATCTGGTTATCCTCGATGATTTTTCAGGCAGAAACGGGTAAGCTTCCGCCGGGCAAGCGCCCTTCCTGCACCTCCATAGGTCAACGCGGGTTCTAAATGAGTGCTGACTTCTTCTCTAAACCCATTCTGAATTCGCCCTATGCATATCCTTCTCGCCACTGGGAACTTGATGAACAGGGGCAACCGACCCAGAAAATTATAGAAATCCGTCGCCCCGCCGAATTTATCACACCGATTCAAAAGCCCAAGAAACGAAAATCTTCAGAGAAGCAGTCCTCCATTGTCTTCGACGAAGGAAAAGGCCTCTCAACACAGGAACAGCAGTATGACGTTACGGCCATCATCAATGGCGTGCGGGACCAAGTAGAAGCATGGCGAAGGTTACAGAATCCCAACGACTGGCAGGTCACTCCAGAAACCGCGCGGCTGCTCCAACACTGGCGACATCACAAATTCAACAACACGCGACCATTCTTCTGCCAAGTTGAGGCGACTGAAACGGCCATTTGGTTAACTGAGGTTGCTTCCAGTACCAAGGCTGGCAAAGGCTTTCTTGAGCACCTTGCGAATGCCAATAACGACGCTAATCCAGGATTAACGCGGCTGGCGTTAAAGTTGGCCACAGGGGCCGGTAAGACTACCGTCATGGCTATGCTGATCGCGTGGCAGACGATCAATGCAGTCAGACGCCCCAACAGTAAGAAATTCACTCGTGGTTTTCTCGTTGTGACGCCTGGCCTCACCATCAAAGACCGTCTGCGTGTCTTGCAGCCAAATGATCCAGACAGCTACTACGCCAGTCGCGAATTGGTGCCCAATGACCTCCTTGGCGACATGAGTCACGCGAAAATCGTCATCACCAATTTTCACTCCTTCAAATTGCGAGAACGAATCGAACTCTCAAAGGGTGGTCGCTCGTTGCTTCAAGGGCGAGGTGAAGAGTTATTGACCCTTGAAACCGATGGCCAGATGCTTCAGAGAGTGATGCCCGATTTGATGGGCATGAAGAACATTCTCGTCCTCAATGATGAGGCACACCACTGCTACCGAGAGAAGCCGGGAGCAAAAGCCGAGGATGAAGGCCTCAAAGGAGATGAAAAGAAAGAAGCCGAGAAGAATAGTGAAGCAGCTCGCCTCTGGATTTCCGGTCTTGAGATCGTCACGCGAAAACTCGGCGTCACTCAAATCATGGATCTGTCGGCCACGCCATTCTTTCTGAGTGGCTCTGGTTATGCGGAGGGGACGCTTTTCCCTTGGACCATGAGCGACTTCTCGCTGATGGATGCGATCGAATGCGGCATAGTGAAACTGCCGCGCGTCCCAGTAGCGGACAATATCCCTGGCGAAGAGATGCCCAAGTTCCGAAATCTCTGGGAACATATCCGGACTAGGATGCCGAAGAAGGGGCGTGGAAAAGCCGCAACCCTCGATCCTCTCAGTTTGCCAGTCGAATTACAGACCGCCCTCGAAGCGCTGTACGGCCATTACAAGAAGACGTACGACCTCTGGAAAGAGAACGGCATGTGGGTGCCGCCGTGCTTCATCGTGGTCTGCAACAATACATCCACATCGAAGTTAGTCTACGACTACATCTCGGGATTTCAGCGCGAGAACGAAGATGGGTCTAGCACGTTGGAGAACGGCCGCCTCGAACTGTTCCGGAACTTTGACGAGCATGGGAACCCGCTTCCTCGACCAAACACACTTCTCATTGATAGTGAGCAGCTCGAATCTGGTGAAGCGCTGGATGACAATTTCCGCGACATGGCTGCAAATGAAATCGGGCAGTTCCGGCGAGAGATTATTGAGCGTACCGGCGATCAAAGACAAGCGGAGGGGCTCACCGACCAAGACTTGCTACGGGAGGTCATGAATACAGTCGGCAAGCACGGGCGGCTAGGCGAGTCGATCCGCTGCGTGGTGTCTGTATCCATGCTGACCGAAGGATGGGATGCCAACACGGTCACGCATGTACTGGGCGTGCGAGCCTTTGGCACCCAACTGCTGTGCGAACAGGTCATCGGCTGAGCCTTGCGGCGGGAAACATACGAACTGAACGAAGAAGGTCTCTTTGCCGTCAGGTATGCAGATGTCCTGGGTATCCCGTTCGACTTTACAGCGAAGCCGGTGATCGCTCCGCCTCAGCCGCCACGAGAAACCGTCCATGTCAAAGCGATGCGTCCCGAACGGGATGCGCTCGAAATCACCTTCCCGCGAGTCGAAGGCTATCGCGTCGAGTTGCCCGAGGAGCGGCTCACCGCCAAATTCAACGAGGATTCCATTTTGGAACTGACGCCTGAACTCGTTGGTCCTTCCAAAACGAAAAACGCCGGGATTATCGGGGAAGCCGTTGATTTGGACTTGGAACACTTGGAGGACATGCGGCCCTCGACCGTGCTCTTCCACGTTGCCAAAAGATTGCTCTATACCAAGTGGCGTGATCCCGGTGAAGAGCCAAAGCTCCATCTCTTTGGCCAGCTCAAGCGCATTACCAAAGATTGGATTGATAGCTGCCTTGTCTGCAAAGGCGGCACCTATCCTGCACAGTTGATGTATCAGGAATTGGCCGACATGGCTTGTGAGCGCATCACCGCCGGCATTACACGGGCGCTGGTGGGAAAGCGTCCTATTAAAACATTGCTCGACGCCTACAATCCGACCGGTTCAACAAGACACGTGAATTTCAATACATCAAGACGGGATCGTTGGCAAACAGACGCCAAACGGTCTCACATCAACTGGGTCATTCTGGACAGCGATTGGGAAGGCGAGTTTTGCCGCGTGGCCGAGGCTCATCCCAAGGTCAGAGCCTATGTCAAAAATCACAATCTCGGTCTGGAAGTGCCGTACCGGTATGGATCGGAGACCAGGCGGTATATCCCGGACTTCATTGTCCTGGTGGATGACGGTCATGGGGACCAAGACCTGCTCCACCTGATTGTGGAGATCAAAGGTTACAGGCGAGAGGATGCGAAGGAAAAGAAAGCCACCGTGGAAAACTATTGGGTGCCAGGCGTAAACAACCTTGCGACCTACGGCCGCTGGGCCTTTGCTGAGTTCACGGAGGTCTATCAGATCGAAGCGGATTTCGAGGCCAAGGTCGTGAGCGAGTTCAATAAGATGGTCGAGGCCGCCACGGCCAAATCAGTGGTCGAGGGGAAATAAGCATGGCCAAGAAGCAAGGGACGACCAAGACCGTTGAAGCGTTGAAGCACGACGAGGCCAAGCGGAAGAACATTCCCACCGCGGAATATCAGTCTGTGTTGCAGAAAGAGGAGCAAAGCCCGGTCCGCATTGCCTATGAACGTCGTAACCGAGACCTGGATCCGCAACTGGTCTGGCGTGGGAAAGATGAGCAGGACTGGAGTGATCTCGTTGTCCATGCAGCGCCGCTGTATATCCAGGAAAAGGTCCACCCGAAGGCATTGATCGATGATCTACTACGTGAGACCAAGGAGCGTGAGTATGAAACCGGGCAAGTCACACCAGACCTCTTTGCTGACTTCAACGGGATTCCCAAGGGCGTAGACAAGACCGAGTTTTATCAGCACGACCAGAACTGGTCGAATCGGATGATTCTCGGCGATTCACTCCAAGTCATGGCCAGTCTAGCCGAGCGAGAAGGATTGCGGGAAAAAGTTCAGTGCATCTATTTCGATCCACCTTACGGCATTAAGTTCAATAGCAACTTCCAGTGGAGCACGACCAGTCGCGATGTGAAGGATGGCAACGTCGGTCACATCACCCGAGAACCGGAGCAGGTGAAGGCCTTCCGGGACACTTGGCGCGATGGAATCCACAGCTATCTCACCTACCTTCGCGACCGCCTCACGGTTGCCCGCGATCTTCTCTCTGAGTCCGGCTCCATCTTCGTGCAGATCGGCGATGAGAATGTCCACCGTGTTCGAGCGGCGATGGATGAGGTCTTTGGGGACGCCAACTTTGTTACTGAGGTCGCCTTCAAAAAGACAGCAGGGCAGTCCTCGCAAGTCATGTCAGGCACGCTCGATTATCTTCTGCTTTTTGCAAAAGATGCTAGTCGCGTGAAGCTGCGACCTCTTTATAGGAAGAAAGAAGTGGGAGGGGCAGGAACTGGGAAGTATCAATACCTAGCAAATCAAGATGGGTCCTACCGCCGACTGAGCATTGAGGAACTCAGCAGTCTTACCGAGGAGGAAACCTCGAAATTGTTCGCAATCGACACGCTTGTTTCCCAACGCCCGAAGCAGGAAGCCGACCTGCAGCAATTCGAGTATGAAGGGCAAGCATTCAGTCCGGGAAAAGGAACCTTCAAAAGTAATCTCAAAGGATTAACAGCTTTGCGAAAGGCCAACCGACTGACTGCATCAGGAAAGGCGTTGATGTATCGACGGTTTCTCGAAGACTTCCCTGCGTTTCCAGTTTCAAATCTGTGGGAGGACACGTCGAGTGGGGCTAGCGTGACTGACCCAAAGGTTTATGTCGTACAGACCGGGACTAAGGTAGTCGAACGCTGCCTTCTCATGGCGACCGACCCCGGTGACCTCGTGCTTGACCCGACCTGTGGTTCCGGCACCACCGCCACGGTGGCTGAGCAGTGGGGCCGGCGATGGATCACCATCGACACCTCACGCGTGGCGATGGCGCTGGCTCGTGCTCGGATCATGGGGGCACGTTACCCGTTTTACCTGTTGGCTGATTCACGAGAAGGTCAGATCAAGGAGGCCGAAGTCACCCGCACTGCCCCGAGTTCACAGCCCGTGCAGGGGAACATCCGCCACGGCTTCGTCTATGAGCGCGTCCCACACATCATGCTCAGTTCTATTGCCAACAACGCAGAGATCGATGTCATTTGGGACAAGTGGCAGGTGAAGCTGGAGCCGTTGCGTGAAAATCTGAACGCTGCACTCAAGAAGGCCTGGCAGGAATGGGAGATTCCGCGCGAGGCCGATGCCCAGTGGCCGGATGCAGCGAAGATGATGCATGCCAACTGGTGGCAGGCCCGCATTGCTAGACAGCAGGAAAACGATAAATCCATCGCTGCCAAGGCCGAGTTCGAATACCTCTACGACAAACCCTATGAGGACAAGAAGAAAGTCCGCGTGGCTGGACCGTTCACCGTCGAGAGCCTTTCACCGCATCGTGTGTTGGGCGTGGATGAGAACGACGAGTTGATCGAGACGTCCAAGGAAGGCAGTCCAGAGTATGGTGCGAAGCAGACGTTTGCGCAGATGATCTTGGATAATCTCAAAACATCCGGCGTTCAGCAGGCACACAAGGCTGACAAAGTTGTTTTTACTTCCCTCACTCCCTGGCCAGGTGATTTAGTTTGTGCGGAAGGTCGCTACTTGGAGGGTAGCAAGGAAAAGCGAGCAGCCGTCTTCATTGGACCGGAATTCGGCACGGTCACGCGTCCTGACCTCGTAGAAGCAGCCCGCGAGGCAGGGGATGCCGGGTTCGACGTGCTTATTGCCTGCGCATTCAATTACGAGGCCCATACCACCGAGTTCAGCAAATTGGGACGCATTCCCGTGCTCAAGGCCAGAATGAACGCCGATCTTCACATGGCTGACGATCTGAAGAACACCGGCAAGGGCAATCTCTTTGTCATCTTCGGCGAGCCAGACATCGACATCCTCAAAGAGAAAGACGGAAAGCTACGGGTGAAAGTGAAGGGGGTGGACGTGTTCAAACCTCAGACCGGTGAAGTCATCAGCGACGGTGCCGAAGGCATTGCGTGCTGGTTTATCGACACCGACTACAACGAAGAAAGCTTCTTCGTCCGTCACGCCTACTTCCTCGGTGCGAATGATCCCTATAGCGCGCTCAAGACAACCCTCAAAGCCGAGATTGACCCCGAAGCCTGGGCCACTCTCAACAGTGATACTTCCCGCGCATTCGACAAACCAAAATCTGGCCGCATTGCCGTCAAAGTCATCAACCACCTCGGAGATGAAGTGATGAAGGTTTTTAGGGTGGCCTAAATAGTGGATGCAATTCACCGTCAACACGATCGAAAGCTACACCTATGAAGAATCGAAGGCCTAAACCAAGCGAACTCCTCGGTTCCGAAAAGCCATCCGGATCAATTACTTCCTATCCGGCTCTCGCTCTTGAGCAGAACGGTCAGAAGTTCTATTTTGCGACCATCCCAAAGGAAGACATTTTCCCATTCTGTTACGTTGCCGGGCGAGACGAAGACCCCAAAGAAGGATTTCAACGTACCCTTGATTACAACCGCGCTCGCGACATTGCGAGATATTTGGATGATTCAATAGGTTCGATTCCGACGAATGTTGTACTTTCTGCCCAACCCGACGCCGAAGTCGAGTACAACTCGAAATCAAAACTCATCAAATATAAACGCCTGTCAAAGGCGTTCTTGGTGCTTGACGGTCAGCACCGACTCTATGGATATGGCTTGACTACAAAGAAGCACGGGATTCCGGTGTCAATCTACGTCGGACTTAGCAAAAAAGAAGAGGTCTCCTTATTTATCGATATCAACACCACTCAACGGGGCGTTCCTGCTGCGCTCCTCCTAGACATTAAACACCTTGCAGAAAGAGAGTTAATCGCTGAAACGGAATTGCGGAATCTATTCGACTATTTGGCATCAGAATCCGACTCGCCAGTACATGGCCTCCTTAGCCCTTCTCAATCAGCACGGGGGAAAATCGCCCGGCCAACATTCAATCGTGCTGTTGGGCCTGCATTGAAGAGCCAGGTAATGGACCAATTGCCGAGCGCTAAGCGCTTCCTGCTGTTCAAGAACTACCTGAAGGCGGTCGAGGGTTGTCTGAACGAGCCTCGTCTGCTTGCTCTTTCTGCGTATTTTGAATCTTTCTGCGCAATGTTTGATGAGGTCCTTCGGATTGCTCGTGAGCGATTCTCAAACTATAAGCCAGAATCACTCGCGAAAGTGTTGGCACCCTTAAAAACAATAGATCTTTCGAGGATTCACAGTGGCGGTAAGGTTAAGATTTCTAAGGCGAACATCATTCCGATTCTTAAGGAGACGCTTAACGGTCAAATAGTGGTGGACGAAAGCATGATATGATTCCGCGAGGAACGATTTATAGTGAATTGCGTTCTAAAATGGTCGGCAATTTCCCTGAAGGTTCAAAGGCGGTATTTGGGGATTCCACCACTGTGGGTGAATGGCTTTCGACAGGCTCCCTCGTTGTAAAGACCTCTACAAAGTCCAAAGTTACGTTTGAAGCTCCGGTGGTCGAATTCGGCTCAAGCCTTCTGACCGAAATCGAGAATCTTCTTAATCACTGTTTTGAACACCTTCAGGAACTCGGCTGCGCAAGTCAGGACAAAAGGGTCCGAAGTGAGGCCTGGAATACAGTTACAGTGTATTACTTCGCATTCTTCTCCGCATCGGCTTTACTGCGTCTGCTAGGACGCCCAGTTGTATTTCTGAGTCGCGATCAGCTTCAGTCTTTCCCAAAGATGTTGGGAAGTGGTATCGCGCCAAACCAGGGAGCCTTTGAGGTTGTATTTGTTAGCTCGATTTCATCGACCCATGCAGAGTTCAGCTTGCATCCAACGAACAAGGTTCATGAAGCCACTTGGCAACATCTCCTTGGGCTTTTCGATAACATGCATCGAAATATGAGCCCAAAGCCAGATGCGAGAGAAGTCCTTTTTTACGCATCCCTATCAACCAGGGTCCTCTTCTCACAGTATGTCAACTTCCAGTGGCCTTCGTCGGTACGTAATCGGGCAAATTATCGCCCTGGATATGCGTATAAGTTGCAAACAGCCCGTAGTCGAAACTTCAAGTTAATCAGCGAATGGGCACAGAATGAATCGCAGGATGCAACCAAGGTTCTTGAGGCAGCGCTAGGCGCGTGCCGTTCAGATGTCGCAAATTTTAGAAATCACGTTCAACTCATGACGGCAGTTGGGACTTCTCTTTTTCTATTGGCTCGAGAGCTTTACTCTGATTTGCTAAAGCGTAAGACGTTGGATAAACGGTGGGAGCACAATCGTCGCTCATATATGAAGGGAATGTGTTTTGTGGGGAGTGATTACAAGAGGCTTGCCAGGACATTCTAGAGGTTTGCTGCTATTACGGCTCTGACAATGGAAATTCGTATTGCCGACACCTTCACTGATAGTCTCTCCCGCTTGACCGGCGAAGAGCAAAAGGCCGTAAAGACGACGGCTTTTGACCTCCAGCTAAACCCCGCCAATCCTGGTTTCAGCTTTCACAAGCTTGACAAAGCCAAGGACAAGAACTTTTGGTCGGTTCGAGTCAACAACGATATCCGGCTAATTGTCCACCGGACGCCAGGAAGGTTGCTCCTCTGCTACGTCGATCACCATGACAAGGCTTACGAATGGGCTGAGTGTCGAAAACTGGAAACCCATCCGAAAACCGGCGCGGCGCAGTTCGTCGCGATTCGCGAGAAAGTTCAGGAGATTTTCGTTCAGAAATATGTCGAAATGCCCAAGGTCAAAGCTAAACAGCGGAGCCTGTTTTCTCTGATGCCTGATGCGGAGCTGCTCAGGTTTGGGGTTCCCCAAGAGTGGCTTTCTGATGTGCGACAGGCTACCGAGGATACGCTCCTATCCTTGGCCGATCATTTGCCCGGGGAAGCCGCAGAGGCTCTTCTGGAACTAGCCACCGGCGGGAAACCACGCCTGCCTCAGCCTATAGCCTCGTCGACAAATCCCTTTGATCACCCAGACGCACAACGCCGATTCCGGGTGATGGCGAATGTCCAAGAGCTGGAGCGTGCCCTTGAGTTCCCCTGGGAGAAATGGACGGTCTTTCTTCACCCGGAGCAACGACAATGGGTGGAACGGGAATACAGCGGCCCGGCGCGAGTGTCTGGCTCGGCGGGGACGGGCAAGACGATTGTGGCTCTGCATCGCGCGGCGTTTCTGGCTCGGACCAATCCCGATGCTCGGGTATTGCTGGCCACCTTTTCTGACACGCTTGCCCATGCGCTCCACACCAAGTTGCGCCGGTTGATCGGTAGCGAACCACGCCTCGGGGAACGCATTGACGTCCATTCGCTGAATACGCTTGGGGTACGTCTCCACAAGTCCTTGATTGGACCGGCCAAACTGGCAAGCCGGAGTGATATCCGAGATATCCTGAATTCGGCCTCCCAATCTGTCGGAGGTCATAAGTTCAGTCTATCTTTCCTCCTCAGTGAGTGGGAACAGGTTGTGGATGCCTGGCAGTTGGCCAGTTGGGAGGCTTATCGCGATGTCACTCGCTTGGGACGGAAGACGAGGCTGCCTGAGGCCCAACGGGCTGTCTTATGGTCGATCTTTGAACAATGTCGTGCAGGACTGAAGAAGCAAGGGCTCACTACACAAGCCGCGGTATTTACCAACCTCGGCTCAGAGCTGACCAAGACGAACAACCAGCCTTTTGACTTTGCTGTGGTGGATGAGGCGCAAGACATTGGCATTCCACAATTACGGTTTTTTGCTGCCTTGGGTGGAAATCGGTCGAATGCCCTCTTCTTCGCCTGCGACCTTGGCCAGCGGATCTTTCAACAGCCGTTCTCATGGAAGGCACTGGGTGTCGATATTCGAGGGCGATCACGTACGCTGCGAGTCAATTACCGAACATCCCATCAGATTCGCATGCAAGCTGATCGGCTGTTGGGGCCGCAGGTTGCTGATATTGATGGCAATGTTGATGATCGCCGAGATACCGTCTCGACCTTCAATGGCCCGCCCCCCGTGATTCAGATTCATAAGAGTGAGGAAGATGAGATCAAGGCAGTTAGTGCCTGGATATTAGAATATATAAAGGCAGGAGTAGCACCCCACGAGTTCGGCGTGTTTGTCCGTTCCGAAGCACAATTACCCCGCGCACGGCAGGCCGTTGAAGGTGCTGGAATCACTTTCAAGGTTCTCGATGAACACGTCGAAACCACGAGCGGGTTTGCCTCAATCAGCACCATGCACCTCGCTAAGGGTCTAGAGTTCCGCGCAGTAGCGGTGATGGCTTGCGATGATGAGATTATCCCCTTGCAAGAACGGATCGAGACCGTGGGAGATGATGCAGACCTGCAGGAAGTCTATGACACCGAGCGGCATCTCTTGTATGTCGCCTGCACACGGGCTCGTGACTATTTGCTGGTAACCAGTGTGGAGCCTGCATCCGAATTTCTTGATGATCTAAAGCAATATCCGTGAAACCTAGACTGACATGATAGAAACCATAGGGAGGAAAGCGCAGGTGTTGGCTTCAGCCGAAATGCGTGTAGAAATAGGTGGCGAATGTCTCATCTGAATCGCTGCCGGATTAGCGGCTTAAGAAATAGGGGGCACTGAAGACCCGATGCCCCAGCCGTAAGATGCCAGGTTCTTAACAGATCCTCCTTACACTTTGTGGCCGAGTAAACAAGTGGTGCCCCTTTGTCTCATAACCTATCTCTGATTGGGTCAGAACCACAATGAAGTTCCTTATATCGTCATTGGGATCGTTTTGTGCGGGGTTCGTGGTACTGCTTTCAGCAGATGAGAATAGCCAGACTTTCAATTTACATTTCTGGCTAGGTTTAATATTGGCTTGGATTCCACTATTATTGTTATTCTGGATGAACATCAGCGGGAGCGCCGTAAGTGCTTCTTCGCAAATGCGATCCGTTAACAAAGGAATGTCGGAAACACCTGTAGATCAATCCGTGGGAGCGGTGAAAAACAACGACGACCAGTATGTTTTTCAGTATTACCAGAATGCGCGGGAGCGTTTGACCTCGCAGGGCAATCGTTTATGGAATCGATTCAACTACTTCCTGACTATTGAAACGGCACTTATCGGTGCCTTTTTTATACGACCAGAACACCTAGGAGACGGTACGCGACTGTATGGGCTTGGTCTACTCGGCATTATTTGGTCTTTGGTGTGGTTTCTGATCGCAGCTCAAGATTTGTGGTTTTACGAAGATAGATATGAAAAGCTCAGGCAAATCGAGGACAATCTGATTAATCGGAAGATAACATTTACCTACGATCCATCTTGGCGTTCCAGTATGCCGCCATGGAAGAAAGCTTTATGCTTCAAAGTGCCTGACTGTGGATCCACAACTTTTTCATCAATCTGTCCAGCCTTGTTCTTTTTTCTCTGGATTCTTATCTTGGCACTGCAAGTCTTTATGAAACCATAGTCAGTAACCCAGTCACTGTCGCTGCATGACCTCTCTAGTCCGCCGGTTGCGGACTCTGCCTTCTGTTTCCTCTGTGAACCGTACGGTGCCTATACTCCTTCCGTGAGAGCCCTATTTTTTGAGATCACATAAAGAGGAAACACCATGGCGACCAGGACATCATCCAAACGACCGGCAGCGACGCTGCGATGCGGCTATATCCAAGGGGTAATCTGGGGGAATGTCAGCGAGAAAGGACCGTTCTTCGCCTGGCGCAACGGGTATCCCTCGGTCTAAATTACCTGAAGGAGCTGATCCTAGTGAAGGAGGGTGCCATATCACTGCTTCTCCTATTGCTTCTTTTAGTCCCCGTTTCTGCCTCCGCCAAGGACCTCGGGGAACTGAGCGCGAATCCGTACCAGCAGAACTCCACGGCCAATCCGTACGGGGCGGGGAGTCCCTATGCGCTGAACGGAATCAACAATCCCTACAGCCCCTTCGGTAGTCCCTTCAGCAATCAATCGGCGAGGAATCCCTTCGCGACCGATGCGCCACGGCTCTACGACCAATAGGGGAATTATCGCGGCAAGTTGAGCGCCAACCCCTACGATCCCGATTCCACGAGCAACCCCTACGGCCGGTACGGGTCTCCGTTGTCACCCGACTCCATCAACAATCCTTACGGCGCAGGCAGTCCCTATCGCTCCAACAGTCCCACTAATCCCTACGGCCGCGGCCTGAGAATCGAAGGGCAGTGAAAGATCCGCTTACCATTCTGCAGCGGTCATGGCGACCACGCTGTGATGTGGCAACATCAAAAGCGACGATCTGAAAGAACGTCAGCGAGAAGGACCGTTCTTTTTGACGACCTTCTCCAGACCGTTCACCGATTAGTTCGGCACCTGGGGCAATGGCACCTCATTCGGTCTCAATGACACTCGAGGCGATCAAGAACGTCCCCTTTGCGGCAAGGGAGGGGATCACTGCTCAGAAATGGCACTGACCCAATTGTTCCTCAAACCCAATCAATGTCATTGTCGACCAGGAGTCTAACGAAGATCCAGGTCAACCCTTTGCTCGTCAGACATGATGGGCTGATGGTTTGCGGATGTGGACATTTGCACGGCCGATGCACGGACTGTCCATTGGGATGCGTTCAGTTGAAAAGTACACCCAGGCCAGCGAACAATATGATCAGACTAAAAATAGTGCACAATAACGCGAGCCCGACACGAAGTTTCGTTACTCCGTGTATGACACTGTAAATTGGATGATAATAAGCTGAGATAAGGAATTGCTGTGCTTTCGAGCCGGGTGTGAGCGTCATTGAATGGTACCAATCAGGGTTGGCAAGAAAAGCTACTGCGTCTACAAATATACCTATCGGGGCAAGCGCAACAATCAATATTAATTGAGCCAGAAAAGTCTGTTTGAAGGCGCCTTTGCCGCCAAATGCTCGTAGAGCTAAATGCATTGCCAAGGCTAACCCTGTGGCAGTCACGAGCAGAAGTAGAAACACGAAAAACTCGCCGCCAACCGGGATAATATCTATAATTTCTGTTAGCTCATTCATGCCGAATGTTTTATCGACAGTGCAAAATATTACAACCATTATAAAGAAATACGTCAAAGCAGTCTTAAAGCTCAATGTGTGATTGCCGATTTGCGCCGCATAGCGCATTGGCCTCATGAGCAGGCTATAATACATCCAGCTAAACTTGCGAAGACCTTCTGATGGCTGCTCAATCAGAATGTGGAGCAATGCCCTGTGGAACGAATCCTTCTGAGTTTTCAGCTTCTCCAGCGTTTCATCGAAATGAAATTGGGAAATTACATTATCCAACAACAAGCGAACCTCTGGGTCCAGAACTAGCAATCCTCTTGGATAATTCTGTTTTACCATTTTGCATATTGTTCTCCAGCTCAGACCGGACCTATGATCATGTCGCACAGATAAGCGAGGTCAGATAGGATACAGGTAATCAAGGTAGGGGATCAATTGAACTGGATGCCTGATTGCGGCGATCCTGTAGGACGCATCATAAGCTAAACGCACGTCAGAAGTTGCACTGCGCTGTCGTAGAGCCATGTTTCATCGAGTGCTCTCCATTACACTCCTTTCATGACGCCACCCATTTGTGCGCACTTTCGAGCATGCATATATAAGCAACCATACTCCATACTCGTTTAGTCGTTCGTATCCCGTGGACGTGTGGTACATGCCTCACCTAGAGCACAACCTACCGTGGGCGCTCCCATGTAATTCTGTACGACGCGGCTCTTCCATCAAGCGTACCGGACAGGTGCATTCAGTGCATTGCCCGAAACTCCAGATTTCACAGCCCGTTTGGCTTTCCTGTACACGCAAGACTGACGAGTTCTATTCTCGTGGCGAACGTGCGGGTAACAGGTTCAGTATTGACCTATTAGGCTACCGCTGTTCTCTTACTGAGAAAGTCCAATTCAAAGGTAACAGTAGGTTCTTCTGTCGAGACCTTCTCATCAGTATCAAGAGATATTGAACTTGTTAGGGGCGCAGGCGATGGCCGATCGGCTAGCACCTACGAGGCGGATCGCTCGCGCCAGCAATTCTGTCACTCCCGCTGCGTGGACATCTCCAGCCCGCCGGTTCCGGCCTTTGCTTTCCGTTTCGTTTGTAAACTGTACGACGACCTTCCTCCCCCCGTGAGAGAGTCACCTACATCTCTAAACGAAGCGGCTCTGTCAAGTCGCTCTGAGGGCGATCCGACTCTGTGCGCGGTCCTTTTTCCCCCTACTGGAGATCGGATCGCGTGCCGGTCGCCTCGTATAACCCAAATGCAGCGGTCGCTTGTTGTCTCCTCTTACATACGAGATATCTTATAAACCGCTCTGCGTCTCTGCACCGTATCCGCCGGTCCCACACGATCACTGATGGGCGACAGCCCAACCATCTCTTCGCGTCTCACAGACGCATGATCCGTATCCGGCGAGGCTTCCCGTGAGGGGAGCGCCGCAGCTGCCCAATCACTTCATCGGTCCGGCCGAGCCGAACCATGTAGGTGGACGGGCTCACTGCGGACTGCCACCACGCTGGTGCAGCTCTGCATAGGTTACCCTCTGTTTCATCATCTGAAAGAGCACGCCCAGCAGCTTGTTGGCCGCCGCGATGCGGGCGATTTTTTTGCCCCGTCGCTTCAGCACCCCTAGATAATGGCCGCGCACTGGGCCGCTGGTGTGCCGCACGACAGAAAGGGCAGCCTCCAAGACGAGTGTGCGCACCATCCGGTTCCCTTCTTTCGTGATATGGCCATGGCGTTCCGTTGCTGCGCTTTGCCGCACGCGCGGGGCCAGACCAAAGTAGCTCACGAGATGCTTCGCCGAGGCAAAGCGCTGGATGTCGCCCACCCCGGCCTTGATTGCGACGGCCGTGAGAGCCCCGACACCCGGATGCGTCATCAACCGCGTCGCCTCGAGATCCTCCTGAGCCAACTCCTTGAGCGCCTTGTCGAGCCCGCTGAGCTGCTCGTTCACGGCCGTCAGCAAGGCCACGTCTTCGTCCACAATCCGGGGGCCGTAACCACCGAGCTCGTCCGGGCGCCATGGTGCGGGCTGGTGGCGATGCCACCGCGCACGGGGGACCTCGAGATTGCGCTTACCATAGACGGCATGCAGTTCGTTGATCACAGCCGTCCGCGTCCGGACAATCCGCCCGCGATGCGCAAGCAATTCGCGAATGTGTCGGTCTCGCTCTCTCGGGATCCACACCAGGGGCAACAGATCCGCCTTCAGTAATCGAGCAAGCATCACGGCATCCACTTTGTCGGACTTCAAGCGAGCGGCGGCGATCGCCTTGGTGAGCTTCGGATGGGAGAGCACGACATCGTGCCCCAGCTGGCGCGCCGTATCGACGAACCACCACCAAGAGCCCGTGGATTCCACCGCGATGGTGGTGCCGGCGGGCAGCCGGCTCAGAGCTCCTTCCACACTGGTCCGGTCATTCGGGAACCGAGCCTGCAATGGTGGCCGCCCGTCTCCCAGCAACGCCAGTTGAGTGACCCGCTTGTGCAAATCCGCACCAGCCGCATGTTCCATATCTGGCCTCCCGGTTGAGGTTTAATCGCTCTTGTACGACAAACCGACCTGTGAGGCCACCCCGTTCGTTTATGGGATCACTTCACACAAGGAGGAAACATCATGGCGACCGCCAAACGACCGACAACGACGCTACGCTGAGGCAACGACAAGGCGACGATCTGGCAGAATGTCAGTGACAAGAACCCATTCTTAATGACCACCTTCCCGGGGCCTGGTGCAGTGGCAATGTCTTCGGTCTTAATGAGCTGTCGCTACATACTGAAGCGCTGAGCGGTTTCATGGGAAGCCTTGAGCGCCGCAGAGATTTCCCCCAATCATATGCACTAACCGTTCGCTTATTGCACGTCATCGTGTATGTGATGGTGAGAATTACTACTTTGAATAGGAGTAAGGTCAATATCACTTGCCTGCCTATACATAATCTATCTTAGTAGAAATCGTTCACACCCCCGCCAACGCGACGATCTTCATGACATCCGTCTCGCGGTGCGCACAGCACGGACAATAGATTGCCCGCTGTCTGATCTCGGGGAAGACAATTTCCAGGCCGAGAATCCGTAGACAACGTCGGACCGAAAGGCGGACGTTCATCACCGGTTTGCCCGGTGCTAGGCGCTTCGGCGATAACCATTCATAGGCATGGGGTAGGAGGTCGCCGATCGTGTTGACGCCTCGCCGTTTCAAGTCTCGGTGCGCGCGCGTGTTGAGGAGCAGGCTTGCAATAGGTTGTGACGCAAAGCGCCGTACTGCGTCAGGAGGAATGCGGCGTCCCGTCCTCCGGTCCAGCATCCGTTGTGTCATGAAGCAATAGGTGGCGTCGAGGACCACGAAGGTTCGCACATCGAGGGCGGCGAAGATGTGTTCGATCAAACTCTCGTCGCAGCGACGCTGCTCCCGTACCGACTGACCGAGGCGCGCCGCTCGTTCGGTGATGGACACGCCATCACGGGCGCGGCCCTACTCGGCCTGTGCCCAGGGACTGAGCCTCGAACAGACCGCGTCGAGGGCCATGCGCTTCGTCGGATGGTTGACAACAATGTCCATCGTGAGCGTCGCCAATCGATCTTTCTGCATAATGGTGCGTCCTTCCTTTCCTCCGCCAAGTGTTGATTCGCTGATCCTCGTGCCACACGAGCGCCTCGATGCTTCCTGTCGTTGCTAGACAGGAGATGCGGGAGGCGCGTGGCGCCGTGGTACTTATGAAGAAGGACAGGTTTTGAAGCCATTCCCTTGAGGTAGGAGAGGTTCTACGTAAGATGGGGGCAAAGAGTGTAATACTAATGAGGTAGTAATAAGGAATTAATATTCATTAGCAAATAACTGTGCATGTTTGGCGAACGAAGAGGATCGCTTGGTAGGGAAGCTTGATTTGGGAGAGGGATATTCCCTGGCACTGCGTCTGGAGGAGCAGTATCAGCTTAACTCTAGCACCGTCAGCCGGCCTGGCAACCGCGCTCTCTCCAGACAGACCTGCTCTGGCCAGCTTATTTCTTTGGGCAGAGCTGTAAGAAGTTGCGCCGCTTCACCAGGGTTTGGAACGGACTCGATCCCTGGATCAAGTAGTACTTCATCAATGCGGTTTGGCATTCTTTCGGCGCCTGTGGGCCTGCTGTTAGGCAGAGCAGACATTCACAGGCCAGCCTGGTGTCGCCTTCCAAGAAGGACGGTTGGGGCGCCGTTTGTGCCGGCGCATCATGGGTCATGACGAGAAAACCCACTCCCACAAAGATGACGATCCACTCGCGTTTCTTCCACCACTTCATTTGCTCACCTCCGTACGATTCGGGGACATGTTCTCGATGACAGGAGTCACCGGCCACCTCTGGTCCGCTCCAAGGCAGGGCTCCGGGTCACATTCGGCGTGCGATCGGTTCGTGCCGCCTGGTGATCAAATCGGGGAACCACTGGTTCCTGGGTACCGACCCGCGCAGCCTCCTTTAACTGCTGCTGTTCACGGACCCCTATGGAGTCCAGCTTGATCACATCCCAGCGATTGCGATGGGCTGGTTGCGAAGCGGCGCTGATTGATGCGCCGGAACGATCCCGTACCGGAACTGTGACGGTCACAGGCTCCTGTGCCTGTTGAACGAGGGCCACCGCATCACCCCGCTGTACCTTCCCCTGTTCACACGCGCGGCGTAGATCGATGCCCCAGATCTCTCGTTCACCACGGTCTGTCGCGACCTTCACGAAATAACTCTTGTCCTTCTGTGCATCGTGTTCGTAATGGTCGATCCCGTGGTCCACGACAGTGCCTACTACGACTCGTTCGCCCTGCAAGCGAGCCCTCGTTTCTTCAACAGCTGCCGTGATCATCGTGGGCGAGTCCCCACGTGCACGTAGAATCGCTTCGAGTGTGGCCAGCGCAACCTGTTGACCATTGCTCATGGTCTTCTCCGATCGCTGTGCAGGACTACTCGGTTCCCGTTTCGAAGCCTCTGAATCGCCCTGCTCCTTCGAAGCCGGACGACCAGCCGGGCGCTGGTCTCGTCGATCCTCCCGTTGCGCCAGGTCGATCCCACGCGGGGTGTAGCCCTCGACATCGAGTCCGGCGATCGTTGCTTGGATCCAGGCTTCGGTCTTGAACTCGTCGGTGCCACTTACTCGGACCACTGTCCATCCTTTTTCTTGCGCCCGCAGCACCATTCCGTGAATGACGCTGGGGTCGTCATGTTCCGTGATCAAGCGCTTCCCGTGGTCGGTAAAGGCCACCTTCGTCGGTTCACCTGGCGCCGTCCGGTAGTAAAACTGTCCGCTCGCTTCAAGGAATCGCTTCCGCAACGAGTCGGCTGCGTCACGGCTCCGATTGAGCCTCGGTTCCTCGCCCTCATCGGTCTGGCCCCTGCGCGCCGACTTCGGGTTGTCCGTCTGCTTGATTGCTGGTTCCTCATGGACCTCTATGTGGTTCATTGGGTTTTCTCCTTGCTCCTATCCGTACCACTGCGGCCAGACGGTGGCTGGATTCTGCTCTTTCACTTCAATCTCGACTCGTCGATTCTTCGCCCGCCCTTGCTTGGTCGCGTTGTCCGCCACATGCTCACCGACCGGGACGATAGTGATCTGGATGTGGTCGGGTGGAACCCCCTGTCGAATTAGGTAGGCACGGGCCTTCTGCGCGCGCTGCCTGGCTGTTGCTCGTTCGATCCACTGATCCTTGTCACCGTCCGTATAGCCACGGACTTGGAGACAGTGCCCGAGCTTCATCGCCTGTTTCAGATGGGCTTGCAGTGTTGTGCTCGGACGAAATTCAGAGCGACCCGTCCGTTGGGAAACGCGGAAGATGACGCTGCCGTGATGAACTTCGACCTGCTCTCGTTCACCGAGTTCGATCATCCTGGGTTTCCATGATTCTGTGGTCGATACCTTTTGCAACGAAGCGTCCTGTGGTGTCTCGGTCGACGCACCGACCTGGCAGCTCACAGGCTCTGACGTGCTTCGTTGCTCCGCCTGCTCCGCTGCCTGCGTTGAAGACAGGATCTGGGTTGTTTCAAGGGGAGAAGCTCCCTCTTCACCCAGTGGGGACTCACTGGTGGGCGAACTTCTCCGCTCATGTGCGGGGAGGCTGTTGATTGATGGGAACGCAGCCAGGATTTTCTGATTGGACCGGGACCTGCCTTTGGCCATTTCCTGCTGCTGAAGCTGCAAGGCTGTGACCGATGCACTCAGGTCTTGGACCTGTTGCGTCAGCGCTTCTATCTGTCGAGTGAAGACGCTCCGCTCCAGCCTCTCTCGATGCTCGATCTTCACTCGATCCCGGTACTGAGAGATCATCTCGTCGCTGTTGATGGGCACTCGATTGGCACCGGATGGCACCACCGGCTTCGGTGCACAGGAAATGGTTGCGGCGCAAACCAGGCCGATCACCAACGTTATCAGCCGTGCCTGCTGTCTCGCTCTTTTGATGGATGTCGTCATACGTCTCTCTCCTCTTTGTCTCGATCCAACCGTGACCGGGCACCCGATCGGCTGACTGTTTCTTCTGGCAACGCTTGTTCGTCGTGCCGGGGCTCGGGTGCTTGCCGCTCAGCGCCATGCCCTCCTATCTCGGCCTTGTCGGTCCATTCCAGTTGGGAAAAGAAGGCATCGACTAACGCCATCACTTCTTCTCCAGCCGGTTGGTCGCGTGTCACGACCGGGGGCAGTTGTGTGGGATCGATTGCCAGCCGAGACACATCGACCGGTTCATCCGGTCGCAATGGACGCACCCGCTGTTCCACTTTGGCGCGATGGAGATCCAGGTCGAGCTTGGGAATCTCCACCGACAGCTCGCGGCGCACGAAGGCGGCCTGTTCCAGTTCAACCTGGGTGGGCATCCGGCGTCCCACTGCCGTGAGCGACGGACTGATCGTTTTCAGCCGATCGATGAAGATCGGATCGGCATAGAACCGCGCCTTCTCACAGAGGATCGGCTTCGTATGGGTGAGCGTAATGATCGCCCGCTGATCTCCCAGTTCTTTTACTTCCTGAGGCAACAGCAGGGGCCTGGCTTGTTCAGACCGATTGACCGTGCTTGAGGCCTGTTTGCCGTTGCCCCAAGCGAGTGGTCGGCTTGTGCCGGTGGAGAAGGCTTCCGCGGTATAGGTGCCGAGCATCTGGGAATAGTGCTGGGCGTCTCGTTGTTCCCGAGGTGCAAAGAGGATCTGGCAGGCGTGGTTCGTGACGATGGTCCGTGCGTCCTTTTCACCATAGACCGATTCGAGCTGTGAGAGGCTCTGAATGATCGGGAGCAGCCGCAGATTGTACCCCGCGATGAAGCCGACGGCCTTGGCCAGAATGTTGACCCGCCCGATGGCGGGGAACTCGTCCAGGATCACGAGGCACTGGTGCTTCAAGCGGGGATTCGTGGCAGGCAAGTCCACGCTGTTGTGATGAATCAGCTGGGAGAAGAACAGGTTGACCAGCAGCGCTGCGTCGCTGAGGCGATTGGCTGGAATGCCGACATAGATCGACATCCGCCGGGCGCGCACCTGTTTCAGGTCAAAGTCCGTCGCGCTCGTCGCGGCATCGACGAGGGGATTACTGAAGATGGTGAGGGGAGCCGTCAGGGTGGCGAGAATCCCAGCCATGGTATTCTCGCTGGTCGCGCAGAACCGGTGGAGGGCTGCCGTACAATCGTCGCTCAGCGGGGCGTCAGTCTGGGCTCTGGTGCTGATAAGACTTTGCAGATAGTCCTTGATGGGTTGCCCTTTGCCGGAGGCCTGGCGGAGTACTTCTCCGAGGCTGCAAGGCAGCGATGGAGTCTCCATTATAGAGAGGGTCAGACCGAGAAAGAGGTTGCGGGCGGACTCGTTCCAGAAGGCGTCTTTCACGTGCTCCGTCGGATAGAGTACCTGGGCGATGGCGAGAATCTCTCCCACTCGGCGGTTAGGATCACGATCGACGGCGTCGAGGGGATTCCAGCGGTGGGTGTGGCCGTCTGACCCAAACGGGTTGAACAGGTAGACGTGATGGCCGTGCGCCTGTCGGAACTTCGAAGTATAGGCAAAGTTCTCCATCTTGATATCCAAGACGACGACCGAGTCATCGTAATGAAGCAGGTTCGGGAGCACGATACTCACGCCTTTGCCTGATCTGGTGGGCGCAGACAGCAACACAAATTCTTGGCCGCCATAGACCAAGTACCGTTTGCCCACCTTTCCAACGATCACCCCGCGCTCACCATAGAGTCCGGCCTGTGTAATCTCAGCGGGCGACGCGAACCGAGCCTCGCCATGGAGCGGTTTTCGTCGTTGCTGCAAGGACAGTCC
This sequence comes from uncultured Nitrospira sp., assembly GCA_902500775.1. Classification (GTDB taxonomy): domain Bacteria; phylum Nitrospirota; class Nitrospiria; order Nitrospirales; family Nitrospiraceae; genus Nitrospira_D. Next base: position 11,200 of record CABVRZ010000044.1, on the reverse strand, counting down.
CATCAACACCGGGAGTCCGAACCAGACAAATCCTCCGACGGCGGCAGAGAGCTGCAGCCGCTTACGCTGAACCGGATCCTCACCATAGGTTTCCCAGGAGGAGGGCCAGGTGGCGAGTGACAGGTTGTCGGGCATTCGTTTGTTGGCGAGCGTGAAGACGGCGCCGGCGAGTGCATCCGCTCCGCAGAGCCCAAGCGGGAGATACAGGACCAAAGCCACCGCGATGAGGATCGGTTTGCGTGCCATCTGTGTTCCTATGCCCGGACCAGGGTCGCTTCCCCGAATCGCGCCACGAGTTTCGCGACCGGGTCATAGTGTACTTCCGCCACGTACCGTTCCTTGTGAAGCGGCTGCCCTGTTTCGTTGTAGTGATTGCGCGCGACCACATGGAGGATCACGTCGATGGTCACGGCCACCAGACGCTTCAGGGTCGGCACATCGTAGGCTGCCGCCTGCTCATGCTCCTTACACATAAAGACATACCGTTCTGCCGCGAGGACGCAGGACTCCGCATGGTACGAGGTAATCGACCCACTGTGGCCGGTCGTGAGCAGTTTCAGGAAGTCGAAGGCTTCCCCGCCGCGCAATTCCGCCAGCAACACCCGGTCCGGCTTCATGCGGAGGGTGGAGGCAATCAGCTCCGATGGGGTCACGGTCGCTGTCCCTTGTCCCCCCTTGGAATAGAGGAGATGCACACGGTTCCCGTGCTGCGGCAGCAGCAATTCGCGCACGTCTTCGATCGTGATGAGCCGTTCTTGCCCTGGGATCGACTGACATATCGATTTCATGAGCGTGGTTTTCCCAGATCCTGTGTCCCCCACGACGGCGATATTCTTCTTTGCCAGAACCGCCGCATGGATGAACGAACCCAATTGGCGCGTAGCCAAATAGTCCACTAACTGTTGTTCGACGGGATCGAGCTCGGCAGCTCGCTCATCCATCGTCCCAGACCTGGCCCAGACATAGCGACTGAAGGCGCCTTCCGCCTCATACTCGGCGAGGGTCTTAATCCAGGCGTTGGGACGGCGGATCGAGACGGAGACGGTGCCCAGTTCCACTGCTGGGGGCAGGACGATCTGCACCCGTTCGCCGTCGGGCAGCATGGCCGAGAGAATCGGTTTATGCGGGCCGATGGTTTGCTCCGTCGATGTCGCGACAGCCGTGGCGAGCGATGTGAGTAATTCGAGCGTCAGATCCGGCGCGAGATGCCGCTGCCACGTAGCACCAATCTCGATGTAGACTTCCTTCGGTCGATTCGCGACGATCTCGGTCACGCCGGGCAAAGCCAGGTAGGTGAGCAGTGGCCGCAACAACTCGCGCACCATCGTGTCGTGCGCGAGCAGGTCAGTGAGGCTGCAGTTCATAGACGGTGCTGAAATCCAGGTCCCGCGCGACGAAGATCGTTCCGCGATCGCCCTGGTTCTTATAAAGGGTCGGTTTGATGTTGATGGTGGATTGGAGAATCAGTTCCGCCATGCGGTTGCCGGTCGTGGCGGAATGTTGGTAGATCCCCAAACTCTGTGCACCGCTCGCGTTCGCCTGAGCCGCCGTGGCTAGGCCGATCCCGTCCTGCACGAGAGACAGCATAAAGGCTGCACCAAGACGGTCCCACCAATGGTTATCGACATAGCCCACCAACCCGGATGTGCCCAAGGCATCAGCGGCGGGCGAATTCAGATTGATCACAACCCCGGTCGGCGTTTTGACTCTGGTCCAGAGGAGAAAGAGGCGCCGCTGGCCCTGGGCCATCGTGGCGGCATATTCGCCGACTGCTTCCGAGCCCCGTTCCAACAGGACGACGCGGCCGTTGTCGCTATAGACATCGCTGTTGAGAATACAAGTCGCCATGCCCGCCACTTCGTTGATCACCCGGACGGTCAAGGCACAGTCGATTGCGCGGCCCTTGGGTAGGATTAGGTTGCGATCGCCCAACAAGCCAGCTTGTACTTTTGGTGTGTCTGACGGGGTGAGCAGTCCGCCGATCGAACCGGCTCCGCTCGCTGCGGGACCGGGCGGCGCCGCGAGACCGACGCTCGTCACGCCGATCGACGGTGGCGTCGAACTGCCTGCATCTGCCGCCGTGCTGACAGGGATCGCTGGTCCACCCAGCATGCTCCCAGACCCCATCGGATCCGACTGTCTCGAACCGTTGAGGAGTTCGCGTACCAAGGAGATGGCCGCGTCTGGTCCGCTTCCCGTTTGTTGAGTACGGGGACTCTCCGTACCGGAGTTGTTCGTGAGAATCACTTCTCCACCGAACCGGCTGGAAGCTCGTCTGCTGAGTGATGGGTTGCCTTGTGTCTGGTCAGCAGCAAGTGCCATTGGTTGGCTTCCGTCTTCGATTCCTCTGTCGATGGGCGACCGCATTGTATGGTCTGTGGACGCGACGGGGGACTTGCTGGTCGACCGCACGAGTGCCGCTGTCTGTTGAGGTGGAAGGGGATCGGTCTCGAAGACCCGCCGTAGTCCCACCTGCGCCGGTTTATTCTCGACCTTCGAAGCCTGTTCTTCTTGTGTAGCCTCCGCCTTGCGTTTCGCGTTCAAGGTATTGGCCGTGAAGACGAGTCCCAGTACCACGACGATCGCCATCACGATGAGCACCGCGATGCGGGCCGTGTGATTGGTTCCACTGGCGTGACGGTTGACCGAGACAATGCCCTGATCGATGGTAGAAGCCTTCTCTTCAGTCTTAGTTGTTGGGTCTTGTGTTGAACTCATCCTCATCCTCTTCAGCGCAATGTGCGCGTGATCCCGGAGACCGTCGTTCCCTCGACCGTGGGCACTCCGGTGCTGTCATAGGCCTCATTCCAGACTCCGACCACGGCCTCACCCAAGCGCAACACGAACCGACGTCCTAGCCGCTGTACCACGGCCAGGCCCTTCTCCATATGGAAATTGATGCGAGTTTCCTCGCCCAGCGGCGAGAGAAAGAAGATGGCGGGGATCTCGTGATTCGGTGGAAACGAAAAATAGGTGAAGCGGCCGTCGTCGAACACGAGGGCAGGCGCGATATCCTCCCCGCCGGGGAGCACCTCCATGGAATATTTCCAATTGCGCGGCTCAGGGGTAAACGACTCCAGACGCTCGGTGAGGAGGTCCGCTTTCTCACGGGCCTGTTTCACGCGTTGGCTAGAGGCCTGCATCGCGGTCAGAGCGGCGGGATTCGGTGGAACCAGTGGATGCCGGAAGATCACGCGATACATCGGTTCCTCTGGTCCCTGTTGTCCTGGTTTGTCTTTCCGTGCTGACCGGCTATTGCCCACGACGGTGAACTCGATGCTGTAGTCGCGTCTGTCCGTGCGGATCTCCAAATTGTTGTGCGTCGCCTGGTCTTTGGGCTTCACCCAGACCTGGTTCGTGCCGACATCGGCGCGGATGCACCATTCCGCTTCCGGCTTCGCGCAGTCCGCGAGGAACCCGCTGCCAGCGATGACGATGCGCTCGTCATCGCCCAGCACGATGCGGGTCACGACGCCGCGACGTACGCTGACACGAGTCACTTCGTCGCGGTGATAGGTCACGTAGCGCACGCGCTGATCTCCGTCGCCCGGTGCTGGGATCTCCGCCGCCTGTGATGAGGCGATGGACCAAAGCAACAGGGCAATGCTCACTGATAACCACGACAGGGCCAGTCTCTTTAATCTGTTCATACGCAACATTCCTATTTCTTCTCGATCATGGACACCACAGAGCTTGGCGGCGTGAGCGTCCCGATTTCTGCGTCCACCCGATAGCTCGTGACCTTGTAGCCCAGCGGGTTCTGGATCAGGTCCTTTTCCTGCCCTCGCATCGACTGGTGATACTCGAAGGCGACCGTCGCGATGAAATACTGCGGGGCCTCGAAGGTGTGGGCATCCGTCCGCTTCGCGGTTTTCTCGAACCGCACCGTGGCCTTCTGTCCGACCGCATCTCGATGGACAGTCACACTCAACACAGTCACCCGCCATTCGATGGCGGTCCCCAATTGCTTGTCCCGGGCGTTCGCACCCTCGTACAGATTCGCGTAGTCGCGTCCGACCTCATCCGTGCTCATGGCGAGCACCTGGTCGTAGTCCGCTTGGAGCAACCGGCAGTAGTAGGACTCGCGTGCGATCACGTACTTTTGCGTCCAATGTTTATCGAGCAATTCCTGATAGCCGAGCACGGTCCGATCATCCGCTGCGCTTACCAACTCGACGTTGCCCGTAGCGCGATCGACGGCGAAGACATAGGGCACAGTAGTCTTGAAGGGAGCCAGACAGGCGAGGCCCACGCCCAGTATCAGGGCCAAGAGGCAAGCTACAACTGCGACCCACCAGGCCTTGCGCTCCGACGCCAGCAGCCGCTCGCGCCAGTCCGCGTCCCAGTCATGACCCTGATCGTAGAATTGTGGTTCGTCAGATGCTATGACTACTGAGGGTTCCGTCATCGTGTCCTTCCTCTTTCCATTTGGCCATTTTCTTTTAGGCTGACCAGCTGCACTACGGCGTCCAGGGGGCCATGTGATCGAAGGTTCTTGCAGTGCCCGGAGCCAACATCTTCAGCACCCGTTCCTGATGTTCCTGCTGCGCGGCCTTTTCCTCTGCCTCGATCATGGACTTCATCGTCATGATCCGATTCGTGTCGTTGCTCACCTGCGCTTGCTCGGCGGCGATTCGGCCATTGAGTTCCAGGATTTCCTTGGCGTCCTCGGTCTGGTTGATGCGAGTCGTCAGGGCACGGATCTGCTGCATGCGGCCCATCAACATTTGATAGGTGTTCGCGTAATAGGCCTGACTTTGCGGCGTCTGGTTGAGCATGTTCTGACAGATCCGCAGGGCGTCGCCGGTCTTGCCTTCACAGTTGTAGAGCATGCGGTTGTGCCGGATGATCTGCGCTGCCGCGGTCAGGCCCTGGACCCCGCCGGACCGAATGGCGTGGTACACGGCATTGACATCGGAGGGGACGACACCGGCTAGCGTCAGGTTGTTCAAGAGACTGCCCATGTTGCGGGAGCCCATGATCGCGTGGATCTGCTGGTCAGCCTGAACTATCTGTTGGTGCATCTGTTGAAATTGTTGAATCCAGGCCAGGGCTTGCAGCACCGATTGCACGAGATTCGCCGTATCGATCACGGGAATTCCGCTGGCTTCCGTCTTTGCGGTTGAGCCAGCGACGACCATTCCAAGTAACGCCACCGCGACACAGGTTCTTTTCACTCGTGACATAGTTACTCCTTTGGTGAAACGCTTCGTCGCAGCCGCTCGAACGAGGCCCGTTGATAAAGGTCGCTTCCCGGCTGTGTACTCAGGCCTGGAATGGCGCTCATGAGGGCACGGCTTGCCGTCGTTCGAGGGCGGCTCAACGATCCTCCTGCAGCAGCCAAGGCCCAGGTGAGGGGGACACGACTCATCAGACCAGACATGGCACGTCCAACGGCCGATCCGCTCCTCGCCAGATCACCGCCAGGATTCCCGAGGGATAAACCTCCAGCCAAACTCGCGGCGAGCGAGGAAACATGGAGGAGGACATAGGCGGCGGTCACGGAAAGAAACAGGAGTCCCACGACATCCGCCAGGATGGAGGAGACGGAGTAGGCGTTGAGCACATGGGTGCAAGCCGTTCGCAGCAGGCTTGCCAGGAACGTGATCACCGCCATGATGAGGACATTGGTGAGGACGGCGACCAGCGAACTGGCGAGCCAATTCTCCGCGTACCGCTGTGTGACCGGGAACATGGCGCAGAAGATGAAGGCGGGTCCGACGGAGAGCAGGAGTGCCAGGGTGACCTTCGCGACGAGAAAGATCCCCATGGCAACGAAGGCCATCACGATGGAGACGACGGCGCAGATGCCGCCCGCGATGAAGAGCGAGAATTGCAGCAGCAAGCCGGAGCTTGCTTCGGTGAAGAGCGTTTCGGTAAGCGTCGTGAAGGGGTTGACCATTTGATCGATTGTGCCGCCCATCGAGAGGACCCCGCCGAATGCGGATGCGAAGGCCTGTTGCAGCCCCTCCAACCCCTCTGCGACGAGGTTGCGATATTGCGGTCCGTTCAAGGCGAGACCCGCGATGATCGCCACGCGGAACCAGCGCCAGACCAATGCGGAAACTGGCTCCTGGACGTCGCCTCGCATCACTTGGAAGCCGGTCCACATCACATAGGTCGTCACCGCCGTCACCGCGACCGGCGTGAAGACGGCAATGACGGCATCACTGGAGGCGACGACATAGTGGGTCAATGCGTTGTTGACCGATTGCTCGATGTAGGTCGCCATGCCCATGGTTGTTTTCCTACCGTGGTCCTCGATCCTGTGTTTGCGCGAGGCGTTTTCTCGCGGCGATGCGTTCATGAAAGAGGGGCAGCCAGATTTCTGGATCGTCGCCCACTTCTTCTCTGATGGCATCCAGCAGGGCAATGTTGTCGGTCGAGCCGGACAGAATATGCAGAAGATCGGGCATCCCACCCAGGTCGAATTGCACGATCGCCGAACTGTGGCCCTGTTTCACTAGAAACAATCGGCTCGCCTCTCCCAGATTCTTGATGATGTGGAATTCCGCCTCCGTGACTTTGAAGCCCTGCACATAGTCCTCATGGTCGGCGCGAGGATTGGGCAAGAAGATCTGAGTTACGCTCTGCTCAACCATGGTTTTGCCGATCGGGTGCCCCAGCACGTCCGAGGGCGATTGCGTCACGAAGACCCCCAGCCCCGACTGTTTTCTGATCGTTTTCTGTTTGTTGAAGGCAAAGTCCGCGAACATGGGATCTTGAAGCGGCTTCCAGAATTCCTCCATGACATAGATGAAGGGCTGGCCCGTGATCAGCCGTTCGGTCAGATGGAGCAGATAGGCCATGATGGGGGTGCGGACCTCAGGGTCATCCAAGAATTCCGTGTAGTCGTAGCCGAAGAGTTGCGCATTCGTGAGGTCATGGGTATCGCTTGGGTTGTCGAAAACCCAGCCCAATGCATGCCCACGGGTCCAGCGTTTCAGTCTCGCCCGCACACTCTGGTCGCCGGTGGCCGGCAGGTTCTGGAGGAGGAGCGAGAGACAACGCAGCTCTATTGAGACCGACTCACTCATTACCGCCCGCACCGCATGACTGATCTCGGCCTGCTCCTTCGCGGTCAGGCGCGGCACCTCGTCGCTGGGAGGTTTCGCGAGTTGGGCTACGAGCTGTTCGCAGAATTGCCAATTCTGTGGAGTGGGCTCGGCCTGAAAGGGATTGAAGCCGGTGGGCTGTCCGCGCTTCAGCGACTGATACGTTCCGCCCATGGCCCGGATTCCAATTTCAGCACCGCGATCTTTATCGAAAACGACGCAGCGGAGTCCCTGGTACTTGGTCGCGAACGCAATGAGGCTCAGTTCCAGCGCGGTCTTGCCGACGCCGGTGCTGCCGCAAATGAACGTGTTGCCGGGATACTTCTCATCGCGTGAATCTCGGTCCTCTGGGGACGAATGGAAGTTGAAGTAGTAGGGCTGCCCGCTCGGGGTCTTGAACAGGGCCAAAGCTTCTCCCCAGGGATTGCCCGTTCGTTTGCCGCGAGCGAAATTGTGCAGGGGACTGAGACAGACGAAGTTCCTGCTCGTGATGATGGCTTCGCGTGGCCGCAGACTCCAGTTGCCAGGGAGCTGCGCGAACCAGGCGCATTCGGGGATCACATCGACGCGTGCCATCTTGAACCCAGGCCCGTCTTGAAAGACGGCCCGTGCGTCGGCAAGCGAGGTGGCGACCGAGTCCATCGTCTGGCCAAAGATCGCGAGACTGTAGTGGTACTCGCCCAGATCGATGAGTCCGCTTTGCAGATCATCCGCAGCCTGATCCATCTGCTCGATTTCGCGGGTTGCCGCGTTTTCCGAGGCGATCAGGTGACCTTTCTGCGTGGCGAGTGCTTTGAGGGCCGCACGTTTGTTGAGGAACGAGAAGCTCTGGGTCTCGATGTATTCGTCGTCGCTGTAGAGCAGGCCGTTGTTCATGCCAGGCTCAGAGAATTGGGGGTACTCCTGCATATCGAGAAATCCGGCGAACTTTCGTTCGTGCGGATGCCAGATTTCCACCATGCCGGTCTTGTCGCCGAAATGCAGGCGGGAGGTCGGTATATAGGAGGCGAGCGGCGCCCGGCGCATAGGAATTTCTTCCCACACGCCATTGATGAGGTAACTCAGAAAGGCCAACATCTCGGAATAGACGACATCCTGTTTCACATAGGTGCTGAGGCGGGTAGGCCCGTAACGGCTCAAGCTCGCCTCCAGTTGTTTGCCCATGTCTTCGAGGATCGTGAGCTGTTCGGTCTCTTGTTCTCGTCTCTGTGAATGGGTGCGCGTGGTCATGCGCGTGAAGAAGCTCGCCACTTTGGAGGGACTGGGCCGGTACAGGACGGAGAGGTACAACTCCGTCGCCATTTGCCGGTGTTGGTCGAAGGACTGGTAGTAGCGGTTGCTTAGTGATTGGCAGAACTCATTGGGCGACCGGCCCTGTAACCGTTCATGCACGACGCGCCGGATTTTATGAGACCAGATCGCAAAGGAGCCTCCTCCCAAGGACCGGAGAAACTGATGCAGCCCCTCTTTCCGCAGCAACACTTCTGTTCGGTCCGATGTTTCGAAGGTGATTCCTTCGAGTTTCCAACAGGCGAGGTACTCGCCACCGGTCAGGGTGATGACGGTGGGCGTGATCGCCGTGCCGAGCGGGATATAGTCGCTCGCGGAAATCTGCACCGCTGCGGCCTTCTTGAGTGCGGATCTGGTTCTCATGCCCTGTGCCTGTTGGATCATGATGTCGTGCCGTGGGTCTTTAACCCCTGCATTCCTTGGTTCATCATTTTGTGAAGGTCAGGGGGCCATACGAAATGGCGCCCCAGATCGCGCGGCTCGGCCCGTGCCGGAGTCGCATCCGCGCCCGCATCAGCACCTGGCGCAAGCGCTGATCGTCCGTCTTCGTCGTCTGCCGCATCCAGAGCACGAGAGGAATCGTGCTGAGGATCAGCCCCAGCGAGACGTAGCCGCTCACCAAGTAATAGAGCCAGACCGACAGCAAGAGGGTGACGCCGCCGATCAGGATCAATGGCACGATCGGTACGCCGCCCAACATCGCGGGTCTCGTGCAGCCGGTGAAAATGGGATCGCGAAAGCCGTCCATGTTAATTGATCAACCAGGCTGCGATCCCCGCCGCGCCACCCACCAAGATGCCGCCGATCACGACGTTGCTCACGTCGGACCATTGCGCATGGCTGAAGGCCATCTTGAACCCTGCCCACATGATGGCGACGGTAAACAGTGTCACCGCCACACTGGTCAGCACGGTTTGCACGTTTTGCATCACCGTATTGACCTTAGTGATCTGGGCCCAGGCCGGGTCTGATTCCAACAAGATGACCACCCCGAGGAGCCAGGACGCAGTCGCGATCAGACGCCCATTCCCTCGCCTGCCCCCTATCCCTGATGTACTTTTCGTAATCACACCCACTCCCGTCATGACCTTCTCCATCTTTCCTTCCTTTCTGTGAAGTGGCTTCTGTGGCCAGCTTGCAGCACGTGTTGTGTTCGCAATGCTCGCCAAACGGGGGTGACATGTAGTGAGGTTCAGTTTTTAGTGCAAGCCTGTTGGAAGTACGTAGCAGCGGCGGTCACATGGAGGCATTGTTGCAGGGATAACACGAGGAAGAGTGACGTAAGTCAGGGTCTCTCACGCGAAGGGACACACATTATTACACTTGTGGAATATGGCCTACCTGTAATATTCTTAACGAGGGATGTTAAGCGGATGAAAGAGTGGACCGTTATTTATCGCCCGCGATTCTCCGCGTGGCTCGAGCAATGTACGATGGCCCTACAAACTGAAGTGCTCGCACATGTCGAGGTGCTCAGCAGGTTGGGCCCGAACCTCGGACGGCCACGCGTGGATCATATCAAAGCTTCCACACATTCGAATATGAAAGAGCTTCGCGTGCAGTTCAAAGGTGACCCAGTGCGCATCCTGTTCGCATTCGATCCAGAACGCCGCGCAGTTTTGCTTCTGGGAGGTACGAAGGCGGGTGATAAGCAATGGTACCGCCGCAACATCCCGGTTGCGGACCGGGAATTCAGTGACCATGTGCGGACTATGCAGATGGAACAACGGTCGACACACTGCAAGGAGGACTCGAGATGATCACACATCGAGACGTGATGAACAGACTCCCAAAGAAACGCCGTCGGGCCATTGATGCGCGAGCGGCGCAAATCCTCGCCGAGGAAATGACGCTCCAGGAGTTGCGTCGCGCCCTCAAGCGATCGCAAGTCACCATGGCGAAGACGCTTGGGCTTCAACAGGCTGCCGTGTCACGGCTCGAGAACCGGAGTGACTGGCGCCTCTCGACCCTTCAGGACTACGTTCAGGCGATGGACTGTGAGCTTGAAATTTATGCCCGCGAGAAGAAGCGCGGCCAACGCCGCCTGATCCGCATTCTTCCGAAACCACGGTCTCGCCGTTCAGCCGCGTAGAAGGGAACGACCGTCACGGTCGTCAGGATCGACAGACCCGCGTCATAGGGGCAGCCTTGAAAAGGCGTTTATCCTAGTCTGACCGGCGTATCAAGTTGGGTAAAGGTACTCGGAACATAGGGGCTCCCGATGTGTGACGGTGTTGTGAGTCTACCAGCGCTTCTCGTGCTCAGTCAGCAATCCACGCAATAGTCTCATCACTCGATTCAGTCTCGGTTCGACATTAACGGATCTGCTCGTTCTTATTCTCTTTGTTCTACCGCTTCCGCCACTCCGTCAAGGTCTCGTCGCGCTGAAACCGGCGCGTTCATCTGTTGCCGTCGATCTATTGGAATTGTTCTGCCATGAAAGGCCGATGTCCTGCCGCGCACGGATCGTCTGACGCAGCGTCCGCGCCAGCACAGATCTGTCACGTCCGCCTCTGAGTGCTCATCCGACCGTGCTCTTTCGGCAGTCCTCGCCCTGTCACCTCCGTTGTCCTGCCTGGCGCTTCGGTTTCTGCGAAAGCGCCAGTTCGTTCAACATGCAGGAGGTGCCACCATGGCCAAACAATCCGTCAACCGACTTTCCGTTCCACAGTTCATTCCGCGCTACCGGATCACGCTCGTCTCTGAGGGCGGTCATACCGCTCCATACGGCGTGCTTCGCGATTCTTCTGCCGCAGCTACAGCGCTGCGCCCATGTTTTGCTGGTCTCGATCGGGAGCAATTCCTCGTCTGTTGTCTCGATGCCAAGAACGTCAGCATCGGCGTGAACATCGTCT
>CABVRZ010000043.1 GCA_902500775.1 uncultured Nitrospira sp. | reverse complement strand
CAGATTGGAGACCCGATGGCTCTTTTCTGTCACCAGTCGTGAATTATCCGGGCTAGGAGGCGGGTCAAGGCAAGAAACTGCTCGAGCGTCAAGGTCTCCGCACGAAGCGATGGGGAGAGGTGGAGTCTCGTCAACGCGGCTTCGACTTGTTTCGAATCATAGCCTTCATTCCTGAGCGAGTTCACGAGGGTCTTGCGCCGGTGGGCAAAAGAGGCTCGTACAAGGGAGGCGAACCGTTGCTCCTCTTCGGGCCTCCGCAGTCTTGGCTCGTGGGCACGTAGCAGAACCACAGCAGAGTCAACCTCAGGTCGAGGTCGGAAACATTGTGGGGAGACTTTGAAAGCCTTCGAAATATGCGCGGAGTATTGAGCCGTGACAGACAGGACACTGTAATCAGACGTTCTAGGTTTTGCGACAAGACGATCCGCGACTTCGTTTTGCAGCATAAGGACCATGCGGGCGAAGTGGTTGCCTTGCGAAAGGAACCGAAAGAGGAGCGGGGTAGAAATATAGTAGGGAAGATTCGCGACAACGATCGTGCCGGTCGGTAAATGATCAATTGGGTGGGTCAGGGCATCGCCGAGTAGGAGGGTCAGATTCGGAAGCTGCGCGGTTCGTTCAGAGAGAAACGTGTGGAGACGAGGATCAACCTCGATGGCTGTCACGTGACCGGCAGCTCGGCACAGGGCTTCCGTCAGGATGCCTCGGCCTGGGCCAATCTCTAGAACGGTGTCAGCGGGTGAAAGTTCCGCGAGTGCGACGATCTTGCGAACGATGTTCGGGTCGATAAGAAAATTTTGTCCCAGTCGTCTGATTGCCGCAGGGGGAGGCGATGAGTCCACCCTCAACTCCCGGGTGAAGAGGAACGAGCAAGTGTGTCGGCGAGGCGGACCAGCGGCGTACGGTAACACTCCACGAGATCGGTAAATTCTTCGAGCAAATCGTTGGTGAAGGACGGACCTGGCTGGATCTGGGCGAACGTTTCCCCATCTTCACGGCTGACAGCGGTGGTAATGAGTGTGACGGTGCGTGATTTCCATTTGACTATGCGTTCCGTTCCCGCAACGGTGTTCAGGTCCTGACAGGTCTGTTGGGCAAGCGCATCCAGTTCGGCAATCTGTTGCCGAATGGCGGCCAGCTGCTTGGAGCGATCAAGCGGCATGGTTGGGACGTCCCTTCTTGATACCTCGCTGAGCGATCCGTGCGGCCAAGGTGACCGCTTCAATCAGGCTTCCCGGGTCGGCAATCCCTTTACCCACAATGTCAAATGCCGTTCCATGATCGACGGAGGTGCGAATGATGGGTAAGCCGACGGTAAGATTCACGCATGTGCCGAACGCCACCAGCTTTAGTGGAATCAAGCCTTGATCATGGTACAAGGCAACAATCCCGTCATAGTGTCCCTTTGCCGCCTTTCCAAACAGCGTGTCGGCGGGCAATGGATCACTGGCAAGAATGCCCCGTGCCTGGGCGGTCCGAGCTGCTGGAAGAATGAGGCGAGCTTCCTCATTTCCGAACAGGCCATGTTCGCCTGCATGCGGATTGAGTGCGGCCACTCCGATCTTCGGTCGTTTGATTCCGAATAACGTGGTGAGTGCCATGTGGGCCAACCGGATCGCTTTTTCAATCTTTGCTTGGGTGAGCAGCGTTGGAAGGTCTTTGATGGCGACATGTGTCGTGACAAACATGATCCGTAACGGGCCGCCCACAATCATCATGCCGGATTCTTTCGCCTGGGTCAGGTCAGCCAACAATTCGGTGTGTCCGGGGTGTCGACAGCCAGCCATGTTGATGGCTTCTTTATTGATCGGAGCCGTCACGATGCCACCGAGACAACCCACCTGGGCGAGTTCAACGGCCTTCTCAATGAAGGTGACCGATGCCGCGCCTGTTTCAGCCGCTGCGAGACCTGGTGCAAATCGGCCCAATGGGGTGCTCAGCGGATCCAGTACGGCCACAGTACCCGGGCGTGGTGCTGGTGTGCCATGGTCATCAACGGGGAGTACAGTCAGCTTGAGTCGCAGCGTCTTGATGGTACGAACCATGACAGGAAGCGCTCCGATCACCAGCGGTCGGCAAATCTTGTGCAGTCGTCCTCCGGACAAAGCTTTTGCGATCACTTCCGGGCCGATCCCCGCCGGGTCTCCCATCGTGATGCCGAGCGACGGGAGCAATGACGATGCGGAGGCTTTTCTGGTTGGGCGGGTTTTAGCTGGCATAGAGGTACAGGGTATAGCCGATATAGAAGAGAGCGCCGGCCACCAGCAACCATGGTCGCCAACGCCCTCCAAGCAGAATCTGGAGGAGACAGAGTCCCACCGCCTGCACCGCCAGGACCATGGTCGTCAACGCGGAGGGAGCGATCACCCATTCAGTTCCGATCAATCCGAGTGAGACGGGGAGCGTGCCTTGAAACACCATGGCGCCCGTCACATTGGCGACGGCGAGCCGGTCTTTCTTCCGATACAGCCACAAAAAGCTATTGGACATCTCCGGCAATTCGGTGGCCAGTGGCGCGATGAGGAGCGTCAAAATCAGCGGTGACATCGAGAAGAGTCCCGCCATCGATTCCGCAGCCATTACAAACAAATGTGCCCCCAGGATCAAACCACCCAATCCCAGCAACGCTTGAAAGGCAATCATTGGATGCGAGGGAGTTGCCGCGGTTTTATCAAAAATGAGAGGTTCCAGTTCACTGCTTTCGTCGCTCCCTCCAGTCGGTGCAAACTTCAGTTTCATGTAGTAGATGTATAAACAAATCAACCCGCCGGCGGCAATCAGATGGATGAGCCTCGATCGGTCAAAGGCGCAACCCAACGCCACCAGATAACCGATCATAAAGAACGTGAGATCTGTGAGCACCTCGCGGTAGTTGAGATGAAATTGTGCGGTGCGTTTGCCCGCTCGTGCGTACAGCACCACCAATAGAGCCAAGATCGGCAGCACCAGCGTGCTGAGCATAAACGGCGCACCAAGGATGGCGCCTAATCCGACTTCGGTCTCCTCCTGGCTTTCGCCGAAGAAAATGGCAATGATCGGGATCGAGGTTTCAGGGAGCGTGGTCCCAATGGCCGCAAAGATACTCCCGACTGCTCCTTCAGAAATCCCGAGCCGTTTGCCCAGCCATTCGATCGCGTTAGTGAATAGCGCACACCCTCCCAGTGTGACGACCACGGAGACGAGGAAGAGGAGAACATAGTAGAGGGTGCTCATGCGCGGCCTCTCCGTTGCTTTTGAGTGGTCTGTCGATAGGTTCGCAAGGCTTCCTCCATGATGGTTTTGAGTGGTCGCCCCGATCGTCTCGCGAGAGACTGGCAGTCAAGATACTCCGGTGCCGCCTTGTCCCACCCGGCACCCAGCTCGGCAATCTTGATGCGGACGGTTCCTCCCTGGATTGCGACAGGGACAATACGGCGCGGGAGGACCTGCCTGGTGACTTCCTGCAGGCGCACGCCGAGTGTGGGCGTTTCCTGGAAGAGGATTTCGAGCACTGCATTTGTCTGCTCTTTCGGTGTCAGGCAGGTCAGTACCACACCCGGTCGACTTTTTTTCATGATCACGGGAGTCAGGGCGACATCGACGGCGCCGAGGTCAAAGAGTCGCTCCATCACGTACTCGTAGATCTGTGGATTGAGGTCGTCGAGATTTGTCTCGATTTGCATGATGCGTTCGGTGTGATGGAGATCCGGTATGGAGTCATCCTGAAGAAAGACGCGTAACACATTTGGCCAGTCCGCTGGATCTCGGTCTCCGGCTCCATGGCCGACCGCGAGGCTACGCATGATTGGCAAGGGGCCAAACTCCGATGCCAAAGTCCGCATGAGTGCTACCCCGGTCGGTGTGGCAAGCTCATGCCGTGGCCCCTCAGAGTAGACGGGAATGCCTTTGGATAAGGCAGTCACAGCCGGTCCCGGTACAGGCAAGCGGCCGTGGGACGTGTGAATCGAACCAGCGCCCACATTGATCGCAGAAGAGGTCACGCGGGTCACATTCAGGAGATAGCAGCCCAGGACCCCTCCCACCACATCAACAAATGAGTCGATGATTCCCACTTCATGAAAGTGTACGTCTTTGGCCGGAACCTGATGGGCCAGTCCCTCTGCGTCTGCCAATCGGTCAAAGACCGAGAGGCTGCGTGCCTTGACCAAGTCTGGGAGTGTGCTGCGAGTAATGATGTTCCGAATACGAGAGAGCGTCAGGGGCCGCTGAAATCCCCGTTGGATGAGGACATCGACTTTGACGGCATGAAGTGCGCCACGATGCACCTCACGTTTCCGTAGTTTGTAGCCGGACAGCTTGAGACGATTGAGACCGTTCACGAGGTCTGCCCATGGCAGCCCCGCGCTGACCAAGGCGCCCAAGACCATGTCCCCGCTCACGCCAGAAAAACAATCGAAATGCAGATGACGGCCCACGGTTCCCCTCACTCAGCAGGCAAAAAGACCGCACATCTTACCGAAGGTGTGACTGAACGGCAATCATTGGTTCGTTGTCGACGCTTCGTTGACAGGTGAGAGTGGCTATGTTATCCCCCATTAAAAGATGAGTCACGTGCAGTGACAGTCCGTCACTGTGGGTCCGTCACCCATTTCGCATGAAGGCAGGTGTTCTGTTGTTGATGAGATCGTGCCAGCAACGATGTAACGGGCTTGCACTCGGACTGCTCTGTCTGTCCGGGGTTCTGGTGGGGTTTTCGCCGAACGAGAGTCTCGCAAAGGAAAAGCCACCTCGTGTGCCCAGGCCAGAACCGCAGCTCAAAATCATCGATCTCGATATTACTCCGGTGCCCTATACCCAGGGTAATGGACCGCTTCAGTTCTCCGTGACCATCCAGCTTCCAAAAGAAGTGGATCGAACCAGGACGTTGGAAGTGACCGCCCTCATCAGTTCTCCGTCGAAGACCTCGCTTCGGTTTCTCACGCATCGACAGCCGGTTCAGATCGAACCACCCAGGAATGGGGAACAGGAGCGCCCCACGATGGTGGTTGAACTCCTGTGGGATGGCCAGGATCATCGCAAACAGGTGGCTGGAGTCGGTACCTATTCCTATGAAGTTCGGACAAAATTGCTGGCCAACGGAGAACGAGGACTACGGACCGTGATGGTCGCCTGGCCGAAACGAGGCACGCTGGAAGTGAAGTGATGTTGACAAAGGTGAAACGGGAAAAGTGAGACGATAACGCGAAGGACCTTTGTCCAGCCGTTTACCGCTCACTCTTCACGCCTAACATATTGATCCGATGTGCGAGACAGGCGGCACCGAAGCCGTTGTCGATATTCATGACGCCCACACCGGCCGCACAGGAATTGAGCATCGTCAAGAGTGCCGCCACTCCGCCGAAACTTGCTCCATACCCTCGGCTTGTCGGGACCGCGATGACCGGACAGTGAACGAGTCCCCCCACGACGCTGGGCAAGACACCATCCATTCCGGCGACCACGACAATGACCTGGGCCTCAAATAAGCGATCTTTCCTTCCGAGCAAACGATGGATCCCGGCCACTCCCACGTCGTACAGTCGTTCAACACGACTCCCCATCACTTCGGCCGTGATGCGAGCCTCCTCCGCGACCGGCACATCAGCGGTGCCGGCGGTCACGACCAGAATGTGGCCTCGTGCCTTCTGTGGTGTCGGGTGGATCACAACAAGGCGTGCATCGGCATAGTACCGTGCGCGGCGATCGAGGCGGCGGATAGCCCGGCCGACCGTCGGTTCCGCACGGGTGGCGAGGAACGGTCCTCCTTTTTTGATCAGAGCTCGAGCGATCGTCACGACTTGTTCCGTCGTTTTTCCTTCACAGAGTACGACTTCGGGGAATCCTTGCCGTAACGACCGATGGTGGTCGAGCGACGCAAAACCGAGATCTTCATACGGGAGTGATCGCAGGCGTTGGAGCCCTTGCTCGACGGTCAGCTGTCCCCGGTGGACCTGTCGAAGTAACTGCTCAAGTCCTTCTGGATTCATGATTATCCCTTCTCGAGTTTTGCATCCCGTTCCATCAGGTCACTGACCGCTTTGCGGCAAGACTTGTTCTCATGCAGGACAGAGTTGATCTCCTGGATGATGGGCATCTCAACCTGGTGGCGTTGGGCGAGTGTGAACGCGGCGCGAGCCGTGCGGACGCCTTCAGCGACGGCCTGCATCCCGTTGACGATGGCCTCGAGCCGCTCGCCTTTGCCGAGGCGCACACCCACCGAGTGATTCCGACTGAGAGTGCCGGTGCAGGTCAGGACCAAATCACCAACGCCGGAGAGTCCATAAAATGTACGGGGGTCAGCTCCCATGGCGACACCGAGCCGGATGATTTCTGCCAGTCCACGGGTAATGAGGGCGGCACGAGCATTCAGGCCGAGTTCCAGGCCATCGATCACGCCGGCGGCCAGCGCCATCACATTCTTCAGTGCTCCACCGAGCTGGATACCCAGCAGATCGCTGTCGGCATAGACACGAAATACCCGCGTCATCAACGCGCTCTGAAACCGCCGGACGAGCGTCGCGTCATGGCCGGCCAGGCAGACGGCCGTCGGTTGACCCGCGCTGAGCTCAGCGGCGAAGCTTGGCCCAGACAGCACCATCAGAGCCCCGTGCATAGCGGGCGGTAACTCGTCCTCCATCACCTGGGTCATCAATTTGGCCGTCTCTTCCTCGATGCCCTTGGTCGCACAGATCAATGGAACGGGATCAGATAAGCAGGATCTCAGCTTGTGAAGCACCAATCGCGTGGCGTGGGACGGCACGGCGAATATCAGTCCATCACTTGATCGCGTCGCTTCTTCAAGCGATGAGGTGGCGATCAATCCGTGTGGGAGTGTGACTCCTTTGAGAAAAATCGGGTTTTCGTGAGCGGTGTTGATGGCGTGCACAACGGCTGGTTCATAGGCCCAGAGACGAACCTCCAATCCCTTCTCGGCCAGATGTTTGGCCAAAGCCGTACCCCAAGCCCCGGCGCCGATCACACACATCTTGCTGAGAGAAACGGTCATACGCAATCAGTCTGATGGCCACATGATCACCAACACAGTCGTGGGAGCCGATTATAGAAACGGCCTCGAGAGCCTGTCAACGAATGGGGTAGGCACTTCTGGTGGTTCAAGTCCGCCAGAGAGGTAGAGGAACCAAACTCTTATGAGATGGCATGGAAACTGCTGAGTTGTCTGGTGCGGATTTGAAATGCCTGCGGTCCAGACCGAGCCAGGTCATGGGACGGGCGAGGCAACAGGCACGGTGACCAGGAGGAAGCGTTGATGAAACGATGGCTTGCGAGAGGAAATCGCTCAGGAATCGGGATGCGAGCCTTGTGTCTTACGGCTCTCCTGGCATCACTGAGTGTCTCCAACGTCTATTCAGAAATGTACGTGGGTGGACAAGTTGGAACGACATTCTTTGGCGATCACCAAAAGCTCACGAGAGTCGATATGACTGACCTCGGTGGCCCCCCCGGATCGTTTCTCTCTCCTCATGGTTCGATGTCAGGTCGAAATTTGGCTAGTTCTCCCGTGTGGGGTGGGAAGATCGGCTACTACTTCCCACGCGTAAGCTGGTTCGGGGTGGAGCTAGAGGCTTCCTACACCACCCCGCATATAGAGCAGGGACCGACAAGGGTCAGTATTCTTCCTGGAACCGTCGTCGCGGGGGGAACTGTTCCGGGTGGAGATGATGTGCAGATATTTCCGGGTGACCACTTTCGAGTGATTACCATTGCCCCGTTCAACCTCATGTTTCGCTACAACAAGATGCGATTTCAGCCCTACGTCGGGGTTGGTCCGGCGATATTCTTGTCTCGAATCAAGACGACGGAGGTCGGGTTCGAAGGGACGCAGAGTTCAACGACGGTCGGTGTGAACGTGAAGGTCGGGGGTGAATACTTCTTTACGAAACACCTCTCGGGATATGGGGAAATGCGGTACAACCACACGCGGTTCGAATTTGATGCAACCGAGTCCGGATCGTTTGGTTTTAAGGCGACCTATAATCCGGTTATCTTTTCTTTCGGAGTCAGTTACCACTTCTAGCCGCTAGCATCATAGGGGCATTTCCAGGTATGTAGGGGAATACTGGGAATGCCTATCCATGCAAATCTGTCCCTTCTGTGACCGGTCACAACCAGAAATTAATCGATTCTGCACGCAGTGTGGTCGGCGGCTTGATGGAACTGCGGGCCCTATGTCTGGGGTCGGACCTCGCCCAATCCCTTCGGATCAGTTGAACCTCTCCATTCTCTACGGCATGGTCGTGGTGCTGATTCTGGCACTGCTGTTTCCACCATGGGAAACGCCACCGAGTCAGACACCGGAATTTCTCGGGATGCATTTTATTCTCTCCCCTCCATCTCCCGAAGCCGTGGTGAGCCGCATGCTCCTCACGATTGAGCTGGTCACGATTGCGATTGCCGGGATGTATGGGGCATTTCTGTTTCGGAAGAAATGAAAACAGGAAACGCGCCTTCAGGGATCAACCATCAGTGTTCGGCATCTCATCGTCTCGGTTTGAATTACTTGCTGAATGCTGTCCCGCTGCCTCAGTCCAGCAACAGCGTGAGGCACTTGGCAGCGCCTCCTGATTTTATGAATTCATCGAGCTGAACCGGGTGCGTGGTATACCCTCGACGATGGAGCCAGTCCTGAGTGGTGGGACATCCGGCTGGAAGGACGATGTGCGTACCGATACAGACGGCGTTGCAGGCGAATTGAATGGCTTCATCCCGTGGGACTGCGAAACGGAGCGCGTCGTGAACACAATCGGCAATCGCCTGCTGACCATATTCATCAAATGCAGCGGGGAAATACAGAAGCTCGCCGCCGCTTAATGGGCAGAGGCAGGTGTCTAAATGGTAGAACCGATTGTCGATGAGTTCGAGCGGAATGATTTCTTTCTGGAAGCGCTCACTGAGGATCGGGTACACACCGATATCCGACCGCTGCCGATAGCCACCGAACCAGGTGTCGGAAAACCCCAGGAGATCGCCTGCACCTTCAAAGTGTAGGCCTGCGTCGATCAGCATCACGTCATAACCCTGTTCGCGAAACCACTGCTCAAAATAAGGTTCCTCGCGTTGGCGCTCAGGATATCGAAAACGACTGACGACGGCCGTTCGTCCCACCACCAGCCCGGCGTTCGCCGTAAACACGAGATCCGGCAATCCGGGAACGGGCGTCATTCGTTCGAGCACGACACCCACATCCTGTTCAAAAATCCCCATCAAAGTATCCCACTGCGAGACGGCCCGTTCGTGGTCGACTCGGTTGCTGAGCCGCATCCAGGGATTGATCTCATATTCGATCCCAAAAAAATCCGGTGGGCAGACCAGGAGTCGGGTCATGCAGATCTCTCCAAGGTTCGGGCCAACTCTATGAGGAATGAGGCGGCATCCATGACGAGCCCGACCGCCTGAAAACTGCCTCGATCCGCCAGTTTGGTCGGAACCGACGGGTTGATATCCACACAAACCACGGGCACGGTCGCCGGAAGCAGGTTTCCTGTGGCAACGGAGTGCAGCGTCGATGCGACCAACAGGGCCAGGCCGACAGTAGGAATCTTGGCTCGCATGGCCTGTTGGGCCTGGACCGAGTCGGTGATCACCCCGGGTAGAGGACCGTCGTCGCGAATGGTACCAGCCATGACGACCGACACACCCTGCCGAACACAGGCGGCCATGATCCCATGCGTGATCACACCGGAGGTGACAGCGCGCTCAATGCTGCCGATGGCTCGAATCCGATTGATGGTCCGCAAATGGTGTTCATGACCGTGTGGAACGGCATGACCTGCCGTCAATCCATAGCCAAGCGAGGTGCCGTAGAGGTCTGCTTCCATATCGTGCGCGGCCAGGGCGTTGCCACAAAACAGCACCTGAACGAATCCCTGTTCGATCAACCAGGTGAGTGCGTCTCGCCCACCGGCATGAATGATCGCCGGCCCACCAGCTAATAGGATCTTGGAATCCGTCTGTGCCTGCCGATGACCTTTCCGCAATTGGCGCATCCGTGCGGCAATGTCAGAGATGATATGGCCGTGAGGTCGTTCAGTGGACACCTGGGACTCCATGAAGCCAAAGACATCTCGTTCTTGTGGACGTGGTAACGGGATGACTCGGACACCTTCTCGCCCGACGATGATGCGATCTCCGCGGCGAACTTCTCCCATTGGAATGGCATGGGCCAGGGAGCCTTCCGTGTTGACCAGGATTGCCAGATCCATCTCGATCCGATCGACATTGACCCAGCGACCATCAATTCGGACCTGGGTGGGTAAATGGGTGGTGGCATAGAAGCTGTCGGGAAGGATCCCATCAGCCGGCGTCGGTTCAGTCCGGCAGTCTGCCTCACGCTCAATTGACGCACCATGGGGCTGAATCGCCTTCAGAATCTCGTCCAAAAGAGCTCTCGACGGTGCGCGAACCAGAATGCGGGCACGAGACGGTTCCGTCCGGGTCTTGCCGATCTGTACGTCCGCCAGGTCGAAGGAGCCTCCCATCATCAGAATGAGGTCGAGGACCTTCGCGAGCACGAGCGAATCGATGATGTGGCCCTCAAGGAGCACGTATTCCTGGTGGTGGTCCATAACAGCGCCTCGCGGGATGTGACCCTATTCTACCACTCGAGGCAGATGGAAAAAGAAAATGCAGAGTGTTCGCGCGGGAGCGCTATCCGGAGAACTTCATCAGTTCTCTGAGTACGCTCGTGGCATAGGCGCCGGGAGGTAAACGAAAGCAGATGGTGAGAGTGTCACCGTCCAGAGCCCACTCCAGGTCTGAAAGGGGAACACGCAACGCTCTGCGCTCACCTCGGAATCCGCAAGCCTTCGCGGCGGAGACGAGCGTGTCTTTCGTCGCACCGGCCTCAGCGATGACGGCCTCTTCGATGGCACCGGGCTCACCGCCGGCCCACGATACACGCGATCCAAAGAGAATCCCGGTCGGGCTGATCTCAAACCGATCCGCGCGTGGTTGTTCCTGCTCGGCATCGTCGACCTGAAAGCAGGCGCCGTTCTCGGATTTCATAGCCCAATCGCCGATGAAGACTCGGTCGATCTGTTCGATTCGGCGGGCGAGGATTTGATTGAATAGAAACGACTGATAGGTATTGAGATACCAGATGCGTTGATTGCGGTTCATTTTTTCACGTCGCCGGGCATCGTGGAGCAAGGCGGCCCCGGTTTGATAATTGGTGCCGTCTTTCCCTTGACGTTGAGGGCCGAAGTAGTTGGGGATTCCGCGCCTGGTCAATCGCTCAAGAATCATGGAGACAGTGTCCTTGGCGTGGCCGGCGACGTCGCGAATGGTTAGGCGGAAACGATTGCCGGCATGGTGACCCGTGCGGAGCCGATTACGATGGCGTCCGAGGACGGTCACGTTCAGAAGGGTCTCATCAATGGGCAGGCGAGCCACCTGTTCGGGGACAATACCTTGCAAGGAGATCATCTGTGTCGTGACGGCCCGTGCGTCTTTCAAGCCTGCGACCCCGATGGCTTGCGCTTTGATTCCTAATGTCGAGGAGAGCCGCCGAACGAGGTCGGGTGTGGACAGGCCTCGTTTCGTGATGGTGACGTACAGATGTTCTCCTGACCCGCAAGGCAGATAGAGCGGCCGCTCCTCAACCTGAAAGTCCTCTGGCACGGAACGGATTCGTCCACCGATGCCAGGAAGGTCGCTCGTCAGAAAGGGCTCGGCCGGTGGTTCCATGCGGTGGCTTGTTCGATGGGCTGGTTGTTGCTGCATGCTATACTTTTTCTTGTCCGATGAGGAAAGGATCAAAATGACCACGCGAAGCACAGCATCATGGCCCGATGTCCTGAGATCTTCCATTGGCCATGCCCTGGGCCATCCCCTCTATCGGTTGTTTAGCTGTGCCCCAGAGTGGGAATTCGGCCTCTCCGACTATGAGGTGACGCGACATACCCATCTGCATGGCATACTTGCTGGTCGTCGTGCCATCCACCTCACCGATCTGCATCTCGACCGGTACCATCCGCGCCATGACCGCCTCATCCGGATCGTCGGCGATCTCCAGCCAGATTGGATCGTGATCACTGGAGATCTGCTCAATGTACCAGAAGGGGTGCCGCATCTGTTCCGGCTTCTTGGCCGTCTTCGCGCCATCGCGCCGCTCTATATGACGCTGGGCAATCACGATCATTACAGTGGTGTGCCGGTAGCAGAGTATGCCGAACAGGCCGACCGGCACAAGGTCACCCTGCTGGTGAACCAATGTGCGGTCGTCTCAGTGGCAGAGGGAGAGCTGGTGATCGTCGGTGTCGATGATCCTTCGCTCCACCGGGCTGATCTGCGATGTCTGCCACCTCGCGCGGACCATCGCTTTACGCTGCTGTTGGCCCATGCACCAAATATTCTCGACCAAGTAGAGCCGCACCACGCCATCGATTTGATCTTGTGCGGGCACAGCCACGGTGGGCAGTGGCGTGTGCCGGGAGTCCGGACCTTCTGGCTTCCGCCTGGATGTCATGGCCGGATCGCGGGCTGGCACCGGTCCGGTGTGCACAGGCTGTACGTCAATCGAGGACTAGGGTGGTCCTTTCTCCCATTTCGTTTGAACTGCCGTCCTGAGATTGCCGTCATCGAGTGGGTCTAGGTCGAGAACCGGACTCCATAACTAGCCTACCGACAAACCCCACCCCCCATTTAGGTCTCGATGAATTGCTCTGGAGTTATTCTTGCCTGCTTGAGGATGGCGCGAAGCGTGCCTTCGGGTATATCACCTGTATGATTGGGGATGGTTGTGTGGCGACGACTAGCAGGGTTGAACCAGATTTCATGACTGCCGGCGGCCTGT
This sequence comes from uncultured Nitrospira sp., assembly GCA_902500775.1. Taxonomy (GTDB): domain Bacteria; phylum Nitrospirota; class Nitrospiria; order Nitrospirales; family Nitrospiraceae; genus Nitrospira_D. The sequence continues at coordinate 23,181 of CABVRZ010000043.1, read as the reverse complement.
CGATCGAACTGAAATCCGAGGGTTTTCAGCCGCTGAACGATCTCACAATACCAGAATCTAGCCAATCGTCCCATCAGGCATGGACGATGAGGGGATAATCGAATTCATCACGAGCGGTGTCGATCGTTTCCTAAATCGTCCGCCCTTGCGCAACGAGGCCTTGGATGGCGTCCGATGTCGCGAGGTACATCCCTTCAGGAAGTTTTGCTATGTGGAGATTGACAATTCGCTCCATGACGTCACTCTTTCAAAAATATGAGATTTGTTCTTACGCTCATCATAATACGTGATGGTACTTGAGGATGTCGAGAAAGGTCTAGGATTGGTGAAGGTATTGAGCCAGGAACCGGCTTCCTTCTCAGTGATGGACGCACCGGTACTGTGCTGTGCAGCTGCGTCAGTCTGGATTACGATGTGTCGTCTAGCCATTGCCCAGATGTTTCGGAATAGTCCTGGAACTTGTACGCCGTGGCGCTGTTTGCTCCTTTCAGGCTTATGGCGTAGGATGACGACGCTCTTGTTGGTGTTGATCCGTCGTCTCGATTGTTCTGCGATGACGCTGCCGAAACGTCGTAATGCTCGATTCACCTTTTCAGTCCATGAAAGCCCAACTGGCCGCGCTCCTTTCCGTGAGCCGGTTGCTCACCTCGTCGATCGATCTGCCCGCTCTCTTGAACTTGATCGTCAAGTCCGCCGAAGAACTGCTGGCCTGCGAAGCCAGTAGTCTATTTCTCGTCGATCAAACCGGGCAACAACTGGTGCTCAAGGTTGCCACGGGACCTGTGAGCGGGGAGGTAAAAGAGCTGCGCTTGAATATGGGCGAAGGCATTGCCGGCTGGGTTGCCACACATCGGCAGGGGTTGATCGTGAACGATGCCCAGCACGATCCGCGTTTTTATACGAAGGTCGATCGTACGACGGGATTTGAAACCAGGTCGGTGTTGGCCGTACCGCTGGTTGACCGCCAGCAGGTCGTTGGGGTGTTGCAAACGCTGAATACGGCCAAGGCAAAACAATTTGACCAGGCCGACCTGGAGCTGTTGACGGCGTTCAGTGCCTATGCCGCCGTAGCAGTCAGGAACGCCAATCTGGTGGCTTCACTGCAGGACGAACACCAGATCATCAAAAGCTCAGTGGAAGAACGGTACCGCACCCTGATTGTTGAGAGTCCGTCAATGCAGCAAGTTGTGGAGATGGCGAAGCGGGCGGCGCAGAGCGACACCACGGTCCTCCTCCTCGGCGAGAGCGGCGTCGGGAAGGAAATTTTGGCCCGGTCGATTCACAACTGGAGCCCGCGGGCCGCCAAACCATTCGTCGCGGTCAATTGCGTGGCGCTGTCCGACCACCTGCTTGAGAGCGAACTCTTCGGGCATGAAAAAGGGGCGTTCACAGGAGCCCATCAACAGAAGAAAGGGCTCTTGGAAGTCGCGCAGGGCGGGACCTTGTTTCTCGACGAGATCGGCGACATGAAGCCCTCTTTGCAGGCGAAGCTGCTCCGGGTGCTGCAAGATCGCGAGTTCGAGCGGGTGGGGGGGACGCAGCCGATCAAAGTGGACATTCATGTGCTGGCGGCGACCAACCAAGATCTGCAACGCGCAATTGCCGAGGGACGGTTTCGGACCGACCTCTTCTTTCGGCTGAACGTGATCAGCCTCGTGATTCCACCCCTCCGCGAGCGGCGGGACGATATCCCGACACTGACCAGGTTCTTCGTCGCCCGCTATGCCAAAGAGACGAAGCGGCTTCAGCTGGAGATCCATCCGAAGGCTATTGAGGCGCTGCAGCACTATGCCTGGCCCGGCAATGTGCGTGAGCTGGCGAACATCATCGAGCGAGCCGTTGTGTTGGCGCCTGGCGACGTCATTGCGGTGGACGATCTTTCCCTTGAACAGGAAGCACCCGATGAGCATGGGCATGGGACGGACCCACTGATGGATTTGCCGTTTCATGAGTCGGTGGAGCAGTTCAAACGCCAGCGAGTGCAGGAGGCGCTTGTGCAATCCGGCGGCAGCAAAACAAAGGCGGCCCAGGCGCTGGAACTTCAGCCGAGCTACCTGTCTCGGCTGTGTAAACAGTTCAATATTTCGTAAGGTCGAGAGAAACCGGGGTCTACTATGCAGCCTGCTCACAATGGTGCGCAGCCTGGTAGGAAGGACGAGGCCGTGACGATTCTTGGATCGTACTCCGCCGGGCACTCCTCATCAGGAGTGCCCGGCGGGGAGGACTCACCCTTACAGAATGATGTCAGTGCCTGCACCCCCAACGGTGAGGGCCGGAGCCCCGATCAGCTGAATCTCGATGTCCGCCACCCCATTCCCATCGACATCGCCTTGTAAAAGCCCTCCGGCATAGCGGAGCTGACCTGCTGTCGAAAAGGACGCGCTGCCAATGTAGGTAAAGGCTTGGTCCCCGGCCACCAGGCTATTGGCATCTATAGCCCCTAGATTGATCTGGTCTCCGATCCCCGCCCCCGCTCCAATGAAGTCGAGGATGGTATCCCGATCTGTTCCGTCGAGACGTTCGCTGAACGAGCCATAAATAAAGCGATCGTTCCCCGCGCCGCCATCCATAATGTCCGCCCCAGCTCCCCCGATCAATCGGTCATCCCCGCTTCCACCGAACAGCTGGTCATTGCCTATGATACCGTAGAGCGCGTCGTCACCCTCCTGTCCCGAGAGCACGTTGTTGGTGTTTGTGCCGCTGAGGACATTATCCTCCGTGTTGCCCGTCCCATTGATGGCTGCGGTGCCGGTCAGGGCGAGGGACTCGATTCCGAATCCCAGCGTATGGGTCACGGATGACTCCACTCTGTCATATCCGTCAAATAACACGGGGCCAACCAACTCCGCCACCACATCGCCCACATGGTCGACGAGATAGGTATCATTCCCATTACCCCCACGCATGACGTCAGCCCCCGTGCCTCCGTCCAACCGGTCGTCCCCCTCTGATCCCTCGAGATGATCCAGACCACTTCCACCAGCCACGGTATCGTTCCCGTAGTCGCCAAAGAGCAGATCGGTGCCATCCCCTCCGTTGAGAGTGTCGTTGCCGTCACCTCCGACTAAGAGGTCATTTCCCCTCAACCCGGAGAGCACATTGTGGCCCTCATCACCCTCGAGGCGATCGGCAAAGTTCGAGCCGATGAGGTTCTCGATACTCACGAGGGTGTCAACACCCGCGCCGACGGTGTTCTGTGAGAAGAACACGTCGAGAATGGCCTCAACTCCAGCCGTGGCCGTGCTGTAGTCAGCCGTGTCGAGGCCGGTGCCCCCATCTAAACGGTCGTTGCCAGCTCCTCCGATCAATCGGTCGTTACCTCCGCCACCGAGTAATGTATCGTTGCCCGCCAAGCCGGAGAGCACGGTGTTCGCACTGTTGCCGGTGAGGCGGTCGGCGAAATTCGTCCCGATGAGGTTCTCAATACTCTTGAGCGTATCGATCCCCGAGCCGCCGGTGTTCTGGGCGCTTGTCAGGCCAAGGTTGACGGTCACGCCAGCGGTGGCGCCGATATACGTCGTGCCGTTGAGCACCACGTTGCTGTAGTCAGCCGTGTCGATGCCGGTGCCGCCGTTCAGGATGTCGGTGCCGGTGCCCCCATTCAGACGGTCATTACCGCCCGAGCCATTCAAGGTATCGTTGCCAGCCCGGCCGATGAGGGTGTCCGCACTGGCGGTGCCATTGAGGGTATTGTTGCTGTTGGTGCCAATGATATTTGCCATGATGGAATGTCCTTTATCGCTGTTGTGTGCCTGGCCGACTCACGCCGGCCCGGGTATTCATCTTGGTTACGGGGGAGGCTCACGTGGAGGTCGCTCCATGTCTTTCGATTCAGGGTCAGTTCTCTGGGTGAAGCCCCGTTCTCTTTACAACAAGATGTCCGTGCCTGCTCCTCCCACGGTGAGGGCCGGAGCCCCGACCAGCTCAATTTCAAACTCCGCTGCCGCATCTGCATCGGTGTTGCCCTGCAAGAGCCCGCCGGCATAGCGGAGTTGGCCAGCCGCCGTAAAGGCTGTGCTGCCAATGTAGGTGAAGTCCTGGTTACCGGCTAACTCAATATTAGTGTCGAGAGATTTCAGGTCAATCACGTCCCCGATCCCCGCGTCGTTTCCCGTGAAGTCGAGGATGGCATCCAGGTCTGTGCCCGACGGGCTATCGCTGATCTTTTTATAAATGAACTTATCGTTCCCCAAACCGCCGCTCAGAAGATCGGCTCCGAGCGCACCTCCCAGAGAATCATTGCCGTTGCCGCCGTTGAGCCGGTCATCGCCGTTGCCACCGCTGAGCTGGTCATTGCCCTCATAGCCGAAGATGAAATCAGAACCATCCAGACCAGAGAGTACGTTGTTGGTGGTATTGCCTACGAGGACATTGCTCTTTGTGTTGCCCGTACCATTGATGGCAGCCGTGCCGGCCAAGTAGAGATCCTCAATCTCGAAGCCCAGCGTATAGCTCACGGACGATTGCACTCTGTCAATTCCGCCGGCCGCATCGTCACGGGCTTCCACCACCACATCGCCCACCTGGTCCACGATATATTTATCGTTTCCGTCTCCGCCAACCATGCGGTCTGCCCCAGCACCGCCGTCTATAAAGTCGTCGCCCCCCAGCCCAGTGAGCACGTTGTTGGCCGCATTCCCAATCATCCGATTGTTCAGCTCGTTGCCCGTCCCATTGATGGCCGCTGTGCCGGTCAGGGTGAGGTACTCGATTTCGAAGCCCAGCGTATGGGTCACGGATGACTGCACCTCGTCAACCCCATCATAGGACACCACGCCAATTACCTCTGCTGCCACATCGCCCACGTGGTCGACGACATAGGTATCATCTCCGTTGCCGCCATACATGACGTCGGCCCCCGTGCCTCCGTCCAGTCGATCGTCCCCCTCCCATCCCTCGAGATGGTCCAGACCACTTCCACCAGCCAAGGTATCGCTTCCGTAGTCGCCAAAGAGCTGATCGATGCCATCTCCTCCGTTGAGGGTGTCGTCGCCATCGCCCGCCAGGATGACGTCGTTACCACCCAGGCCGGTGAGCCTATTGTTTCCCTGATCACCACCAAGTCGGTCGGCGAAGTTCGAGCCGATCAGGTCCTCGATACTCGCAAAGGTGTCAACCCCGGCTCCGACGGTATCTTGCGAGAAGATCAAGCCGAGACGAGCCTGAATCCCAGCCGTCGCGGTGCTGTAGTCAGCCGTGTCGTTGCCGGTGCCGCCATCCAATCGGTCATCGCCTGCCCCTCCGTTTAATCGGTCGTTGCCACCGCCGCCGAGTAACGTATCGTTGCCCGCCAGACCGGACAGCACGTTGTTCCCACTATTGCCCGTGAGGCGATCGGCGAAACTCGTCCCGATGAGGTTCTCAATACTCTTGAGCGTATCGGTCCCCGCGCCGCCGGTGTTCTGGGCGCTTGTCAGCCCAAGGTTGACGGTCACGCCGGCGGTGGCGCCAGTGTACGTTGTCCCGTTGATGACGAGGTTGCTGTAGTCGGCGGTGTCGATGCCGGTGCTGCCGTTCAGGATGTCGGTGCCGACGCCTCCGTTCAGCCGGTCATTTCCGCCCGAGCCGTTCAACGTATCGTTGCCAGCCCGGCCGATGAGGGTGTCCGCACTGGCGGTGCCATTGAGGGTATTGTTGCTATTGGTGCCAATGATATTTGCCATGATGGAATCTCCTTTATGTATCTTGTATTCCAGGCCAGCTCATCCAGGCCCGGGTATATGGTTGTTGCGATGGAGCTGCCTCTGTCGAGGCCTCAGGCTCCCTCATGATGCATTCCTAGTTTGCTGTGTCCTGCTGCTCGTTCCTTCCCTCGGTGCCCTGTCTCGGTACGTGTGCGTCAGGCGGCCTGGTCCTGATCGCGTGCTCTGTGGTCTGGGACGGTACGAGGCATATCCCTTGCCCATGAGGTCGACACGAGCGTGAGGGCCGGTTCCTGGTCTGTCCGCACCAGCACATCTATTTGTTCGTCGCCCGCGTTCTGCGAGAGTTGAGCGGTCGCTGCGTTGTGCACGTGGTTCCTGCGGCCTGGTGCTGTGGCCAGCTGTGTCATCAGGAGCATCAGGAGGACTCCGGCACTGACCGACCAAAACCAGATAGTGATGATTTCCATGTCGTGCATGATCGTGATCCCTTCTTCTCTGTGCTGTTCCTGTTGATGAGTCCTGCGCCATCAACGCGGGACTCTTGGTTCATGTCTGTCTGCTCGGCTCCACCGGCGTCCTGCTCCTTCTCACTACCCTCTGTCCCGGGTTGGGTGGCTCCAGAGGAGCGTCGATGTCGGTGGTCTCCAGCAGCCCGATGCAGAGAGATAGGGCAACATCAGTGCCACTCGGGATTCACGACCAAAGAACAGGAGAAATCATCCAGCACTTCAACTGGATGTGAGCAGCCGTGTGCGTGGTGTCTCGCTGTGGTGGGCGCATTGGCTGATGAAAGGCTTATCTAAAAAGATATGGAGACGTATCCGCAAGGATATGAAGAATGATCGAGCAGGAGGGGGGAAAGTGAGGGAGTTGGGTATGAACCGGTACGGGGTTAAGCGGGAGGAGGACTGTTAGCTGGAAGGATATCGATGAGCTTCGGCACAATCAGGGCCGTTGGGTTGGTGCTTCTTCACGCAGCCGCTCCAGTGCCTCCCTGGCTCGGCTTCTGACGGTTTGATCCCAATCATGCTCCATCGCTGTCTTCAAACGCTCTCGCGCTTCGGTCGCCCGCAATCGTCCGAGCCCTAAGGCCGCACAGGCCCGCACGTAGGCATGGTCGTCGTCCAAGGCCTTCATCAGCAACGGGACTACGGACCTGTCTTGTAAGGCACCCAAATGACTGGCGGCCATCCCTCTGACGCGATGCTGTTTGTCGCCCAACGCCCGTTGGAGCGTGGTTGCCAACAGCTCTTTCAGGGCTGGGATGGCGGATTCAAGCCCATCGATGTGGTACTCGTTATTTTCCAGGATGGCAAAGGCGAAATTCAGTCTTTTTTCGTGGGCAGTTTCTCGGGTAAACAACGTCAGCAGTCTCGTTCGCTCTTGCGATCGCACCTGGCGCCGACGAAACAATCTGATTGGAATGAACAGGAGCAGGGCACAGACCAGTCCGATAATGGTCATGGGCACGGCTTGATCGACGAGGTACTCTTGTGTCTCGAGCGAAAGCCGTTTCCAGACCCAGACGCCTGTGATGAGACAAATGATGAGAATGACGAGGAGCGCGGGATTCACCTGCCCCTGCTCGCGATGCCGCATCGTGATCATGGGTGGGGAATCATACGGGTGCAATCAACCGATCGTCAACGAATCGACAGAGAGCTCTCACTTCATGTCGTTCCCATTCGAGCAACGTCAAGTCAGGGTTGGTGCAGGAGCGTCGTAATTGACAAGCTCTTGCGGCACTGGTCATACTCGGCCATTCATCGTCGTCGACGAGGTTCATAGGGATGATGGACCATCTCTCTCAGAACAGCGCGATGCATGACAACCCTGTCATCGTTCTCATCTGCTCAACAGTACCCCATGAGTGATCGCGTCTCAGTCTGGCTCGAAAGCCTCGGCCTTGATCACTATCGGGACGTATTTCAGCAGAATGCCATCACGTGGGATGTGTTGTCTGAGCTGACCGACGAGGACTTGACGTCTTTGGGTGTGCTCCTGGGCCATCGGAAAAAGCTCCTGCGGGCTATCGCGCATCTGTTACAAGACAGTGAAGGAAACCATGCGGCTGCTCAAGCCGTACCGGCTGTGGAACCATTCACGCTGCCCTCTTCCAGTCGAGGGCAAGCCGAACGGCGGCAGCTGACCATCATGTTTTGCGACCTCGTCGGGTCCACCGCGCTGGCTCGTCGGGTGGATCCTGAAGACCTTCACCAGATTCTCCGACGGTTTTTGGACACTTGTGGTCAGGCCATTGGCCAATTCCACGGCTATATTGCGAAATACATGGGGGATGGCCTGTTGGCCTATTTTGGATACCCTCATGCCCGTGAGCATGATGCCGAGCGAGCAATCCATGCCGGACTGGTCGTGCTGGATTTGGTGAAGGCCCTTCCGCGTGATGGACAGCAGGAAGACAATCTTGCGGTGCGCATTGGGATCGCGACCGGCCACGTGCTGGTGGGCGAGCTCATCGGAGAACACACCGCCAGAGAACGGTCGGTGTTCGGGGAAACGCCGAATCTCGCGGCACGTCTCCAGTCGATGGCGGGGCCCAATCAATTGATTGTCGATGCGACGACCAGGCGTCTCGTGGGAAACGAATTTGAGTGTGTGGATTGCGGTGCGGTTGCGCTCAAAGGATTTGACCGGCCGGTTCAATCCTGGCAGGTCGTCGGGAGGAATGTCTCCGTCAGTCGCTTTGAATCATATCGTGCAGATCGGCGAGCCCATTTTATCGGCCGAGAAAGCGAAATCGCGCTGTTGCTCAGCCGCTGGTGTGAGGCTGTCGAGGGTGAAGGACAGGTCGTGCTCTTGTCCGGAGAGGCGGGAATTGGAAAGTCTAAGCTGGTCCGGCATTTATGCGAACTGGTGAGGGAGGAGTCTCACGACACGGTACAATTGCAGTGTTCCCCGCACCATGCCAACACCGTCCTCTATCCCGTGATTCATGCGCTTCGACGGGCGATGGGAGTGATCGGTGAGGACAGTCCCATCAATCAACTGCAGACACTCCAGACCTTCGCCGACACCTACGGCGTATCTGATCAGACCACGATCGCGGTATTGGCGGATCTCCTCTCCATTCCGGGTGGCGACGAGCACTCATCCTTGACGATCTCGCCGGACAGGCGCAAAGAACTGACACTTGAGGCGCTCGGGCAACTCCTGCAGAACATGGCCGATCGTTGCCCAACATTGTGCATTGTGGAGGACGCCCATTGGATTGACCCAACCACCATGGAGTTTCTGACCCGGGTCATGGCTCGGATCCAGCGGATGCGAGGCCTGCTCCTGATCACCGCTCGTCCGGACTTCACACCGAAGTGGTCGGAATTGAATCATGTGATGTTCCTGACACTGGGTCGGCTCTCTCGTCGACAGAGCGCCGAGCTCCTGGTCTCGACGACAGGAGGGAAAGTCCTTCCACTCGAAGTCGAGCAAGCCATCCTGGCCAAGACCGAGGGGGTTCCGCTCTATGTCGAAGAGTTGACGGACAGCGTGATCAAGTCAGGGTTACTGATCGAGGAGACTCATGGCTACCGTCTGAAGGCACCGCTCAAAGACTTACCGGTTCCGGACTCTCTGCACGCGTTGCTCATCGAACGGATCGACCGGCTCGGGCTTGCCAAGGAGATTGCCCAAATCGGCGCCGCGCTTGGGCGGGAGTTTAGTTATGAGCTGTTACGAGAGGTCGTTGACGTGGCCGAAGGTGAATTGCAGAACGCGCTCTCTGTCCTGGCTGTGTCCGGGCTCATTGTGCAGGAGGAGGAGATCCCTCTCGCACGCTATGTGTTTCGACATGCCCTGATTCAGGATGCGGCCTACGGTATTCTGACCAAGGCCTCTCGGCACACGCTCCATATACGCATTGCGCAAGCGATCGAGAATACATTTGCCGAGCGGACAGCGGACGAACCGGAGCTTCTGGCTCATCACTATGAACAGGCAGAATCGATGGGCCTAGCTATCAAGTATTGGTTTCTGGCGGCTCAGCGAGATGTAGCACGCTCAGCCCACATCGAAGCGCTGTATCACCTTGACAAGGCGTTAGAGTTATTGGGGTGTGTGCCACAAGATTCGGAGCGTGATGCATTGGAGCTGGATCTTCTCGTCGCCAGAGGCCCTGTCATCATTAGCCTTAAGGGCTATGCCTCCGACGAAACTGAGCACAATTATCACAGGGTGAAGGAACTATCACAAGGGAGCAACAATCCCGAGTATTATTTTTTCGCCATGTGGGGTTTATGGCTTTTCCATCTGGTCAGAGGGCCGCTTGTCACGGCTGGTGATCTGGCGGACAATCTTTTCTCGTGGGCTCAGTATCACAGGAATCAAGAGTTCCTGATTCGGGCACATACAGCACAGGGGACAACCTGTTCATTTCTTGGTCGACTTGCTGAGGCCAAGACTCATTTGGTTACTGCGAAGGCGGTCCTTAGTTCCGTCGGTTATACTCGTGAAAAACATCGGCCACTAGTATTACCCTACATCGCGGAACCTGGTATCGCCGCGCGAGTCATGACCGCGAGGACGCTACTGATTTCGGGGGAAGTTGATCATGTCGAAGCGTTGGTGCAGGAAGCTCTTGGCATGGCGAGAAAATTGGAACACCCCTTTACATTGGCTTTTGCCTTAGCAACTGTTCCATGGGTCTATTCCATTCTTCGCGACCCAAGACGAACTTTGAGTCTTGCTGAAGAAAGTATTACTCTTTCGAAAAAATACTCATTTGAAGTGCCCTTGGCATACGCGACATTCTTTCATGGCTGGGCGATAGATGAAATGGGAAAAGACCATGGCCTCGGAAGTATCCTGGATGGGCTGTCTGCACTGCGAGCAGCCAAAGCGTGCCTTAACAATACGCATATGTTGGCGTTGCTCGCGGAAGTGTATCTGCGTAAACAGCGTATCGACGAAGGGTTAGGGGCGCTTGAGGAAGCCCTTGCACTGGTTCATTCGCAGGGAGAGGCCTGTTGGCATGCAGAACTGCTGCGCATGAAAGGCGAGCTCTTTCTGGCGCAATCGGGCCAATTGGCCAGTGCAGCGGAACAGTGTTTTGTTGAGGCAAGAGAGATCGCTCAAGCTCAGCATGCTACCATGTTGGAACTACGCGCCACCGTGAGTTTGGCAAGGCTATTGAGAAAGCAGAACAAGCTCGATCTTGCGAAACGTACTCTCAGTTTGATCCGCTCCAGGTTTGGTGGGCAATGTGCCAATCCTGACGTCATGGCGGCGCAAGCTCTCCTTGATCAGCTTGCCGTGGCATCATGAACGCGTTGCAATCAACTCCATCTGAATCATGCGCCTGACCATCCTTGGTTCTGGAACCAACGTCCATCCCACGCATGCCGCCGGGGATCTTGATCATGGATGATCGCGTGTCAATATGGCTGGAGGGTCTCGGACTTGGGACTTATCGGGACGTATTTCAGCAGAATGCCATCACGTGGGATGTGTTGCCTGAGCTGACCGACGAAGACTTGACGTCTTTGGGTGTGCTCCTGGGCCATCGGAAAAAGCTCCTGCGGGCTATTGCGCATCTGCCGAACAGCGGTGAAGGCGAGCATGTGAATCCTCCGCTTCCTGCACCCGCTCAGGAACGCCACCCGGCTCCATCAGATCGAGATCACGCAGAGCGGCGCCAATTGACGATCATGTTTTGCGATCTTGTGGGGTCGACGTCCTTAGCCTGTCAATTGGACCCCGAGGATCTTCAGACAACCATCCGGCGTTTTCTGGATACCTCAAGCGAGGCTATCCGTCGATTCAACGGATATGTCGCTAAATATATGGGTGACGGGATCTTGGCGTATTTCGGCTATCCTAGTGCGTATGAGCACGATGCAGAGCGAGCCGTCCATGCCGGGCTGGCCGTGCTGGATTTGGTCAAAGGTCTTCCCAGAGAAGAGTCGGACCACCGGAATGTTGACTTCGGGGCAAGAATCGGGATTGCAACCGGGCATGTCATCGTGGGGGAAATTTTGGGACAGGACCACGCGAAGGAGCGATCGGTATTCGGTGAAACTCCGAATCTCGCCGCCCGGCTGCAGGCCGTGGCGGCGCCCAATCAAGTCGTCATCGACGCAGCGACAAAACGGTTGGTCGGAAGTGAGTTCGAGTTCGAGGATCGAGGCGACGTGGCTCTCAAGGGATTTGAAGGGCCGGTGCACGTCTGGCAGGTTCTAAGCGCAACGCCTTCGGTCAGCCGGTTTGAATCGTATCGGTCCGGTCGGCTCGGCAGTTTCGTCGGCAGAGAGCAGGAAACGGCGCTGCTTATGGGGCGCTGGCGCGAAGCCGTCGACGGTGAAGGACAGGTGGTCGTGTTGTGCGGAGAAGCCGGCATCGGCAAATCCCGCATGGTCCACAACGTAGGCGACCGACTTGCCGAAGAGGGCTGCCGAACGATGCAATTCCAATGCTCCCCATATCACACCAATACCGCGCTCTATCCGGTCATCACTTATCTACGACAGGCAGCGAGCCTACGCGATGAAGATCCTCCCGCACTGCAGTTGCAGAAGCTTGACGCATGGACAGAGCACAACGACATCGATGGTCAGCGCACTCGAGCATTGCTGGCTGATCTGCTGTCCATTCGCAGTGATGCCCGGGATCAACTCCCGAATATGTCGGCAGAAAAGCGCAAGGAAATGACCCTTGACGCGCTGGTCCAACAGCTCCGTGGACTCGCCGATCGTACTCCGACTCTCTTTATCGTGGAAGATGCGCATTGGCTTGATCCGACCACCATGGATCTTCTGACTCTGATTCTCGATCAGATCCAACGGATGCGAGTCTTGATGGTCGTGACGCTTCGACCGAACGTGAAACTCGGGTGGGCGGAGTCCAGCCATGTGACGTTCCTGACCTTGAGCCGACTCCCTCGACGTTATAGCCTGGAGCTGCTTGCCGCAATGACCAAAGGAAAAGCCCTTCCGTCGGAAGTGGAACAAGCCATTCTGGCGAAGACCGACGGGATTCCATTGTATATCGAAGAATTGGCAGACAACGTGCTCAAGTCGGGATTGCTGATCGAAGAAGACAACTCGTTCAGTCTGAAGGCACCGTTACAAGACCTCTCCATTCCGGACTCCCTCCAAGCCTTGTTGATGGAACGGATCGATCGATTGGGGCCTGCCAAGGATATCATCCAACTGGGAGCCGTGATCGGACGAGAGTTCAGCTACGAGCTGTTGCGCGAGACCGCCGATGTCACGGAAGGTGAGTTACACACTGCCCTGAACTTATTGAGCGCCTCAGGGATCATTTTTCAAACGGGCGAGATCCCTGCCGCAAAATATCTGTTTAAACACGCGCTTGTTCAAGATGCCGCTTACAGCACATTGCCCAAAAAATCACGCCGAGCGCTTCATGCCCGTATTGCAAAGACCTTAGAGAGCCGGTTTGCCGAGCGCGTCACGACGGAGCCGGAATTACTGGCCTATCACTATGAACAAGCGGGATTGCCGAGCCAGGCCATTGAGTATTGGCGTCGCGCGGCGGAGCGGGATATCGCGCGATCTGCGAATGTCGAAGCGATCAGTCATTTTGATCGTGCGCTCCATCTGCTCAAGGAGTTGCCGAAAGATCCGGTGCGTGATGGGTTGGAGCTGGCGCTGCTTATCGCACGTGGAGCGCCCTTGTTGATCCTCAAGGGGTATGCGTCGGACGACATTGAGCGAAACTTTCTCAGTGCCAAACGTCTTTCGGAAACCAATCCTGGTTCAGAGGATTACTTTCTTTCTCTGTGGGGATTATGGGTGTTTCGTTTATCCAGAGGACCGCTTGCCGAGGCTCGCGGCTTGGGCGAAGAGCTTCTCTCGTTGGCTATCAGGCAAGACAAGCCCGCCTTGATGATTCGGGCGCACGAAAGCGTGGGGTCCACCGATACGTTTCTTGGTCGGTTCGAGGAAGCGAAGATCCATTTGCGCGAAGCCAAATCCCTCATGGACCGCCCGCGGGATCGCTCGAATGGATTGCCCTATACCCAAGATCCCGGCATTACTGCGCGAATGATGCTGGCACAAAACACATTGATTTCCGGAGAGGTTGATGAGGTCGAAGGCTTAGTGGAGGAAGCCATTACCCTGGCAAGAGCATTAGAACATCCCTTCACCCTGGCCTTCACCTTAGCGACAACCGCCTGGGTCTATTCCACTCTCCGCGATAGCAAGAGAACGTTGGATGTGACCGAAGAAGCGATCCAGATTTCCACCAAATTTTCATTCGAGGTGCCGCTGGCATGGGCGATGTCGTTTCAGGGATGGGCCCTAGCCGAACAAGGGCAAGAAAAAGGGATCGAGCGAGTAGTAGCGGGACTCTCGGCGGCACAGAGCGCGAAAGCGAGTCTCATCAATACCTGTATCTTGGCGTTGCTTGCAGAGTGTCATGTGCGGGTGCATCATGTGACGGACGGCTTGGCTGCGATCCAACAGGCAGAGGAGCTTGTTGCGACGCAAGGGGAGTTGTGTTGGCAGGCTGAGCTGTTTCGAATACAGGGCGAACTCGTACTCATGCAATCCGGCCAACCGGTTACGGCGGCGGAGCAGTGCTTCTCCAAAGCCTTAGCGGTAGCCCAGAGTCAGCAGGCGAGGCTATTCGAACTACGCGCCGCAACGAGCATGGCCCGGCTCTTGAGAAAACTCAACAAACCAGATATGGCTACAGAGGTCTTAGGTTCAGTCCGGTTCAGATTCAGCCGACACAGTACGAACCCAGACGTGGTTGCAGCACAAACCATCCTTGATGAACTGAGCCTCGCTCCATAATTCATGGCTGATTGGTCTGACTTATGCGTCTAACGATTCTTGGCTCCGGTACGAATGTGCATCCGACCCGGGCTGCCGCCGGCTATTTGGTGCGGACGGATCGCAACATTCTGCTCGATTTTGGGCCGCGCACCTTGATGAACTTGATCAAGACCGGCGTCGATCGGCATCGCATCACGCACATCTTGTTTTCGCATTTTCACGCCGATCACTTTTCTGATTTTATTACCTTCTTCTTCGACGCGGTGATTTACACAAAATATGGGGGCGGCAGTCGGCCGGGGATGACGCTGATCGGGCCGAAAGGAACCATCCGCCTTCTGCGCTCGATCATGCAGAGCTTCCCCAGCTTTTCACCGGCTCCATTTCAGGTCACCTTCAAGGAGGTCTCCGGTCGACCCTTCTCGATCGGGAGTACGCGCGTCGTTCCCAAACCTGTCGAGCATGTTCCAGATCTCTCGTCGGTGGGTTATCGGATCGAATATCGGGGCAAGACATTGGTGTACTCGGGGGACACACTCTATTGCGATGCGCTCGTGCGGTTGTGCACTGATGCCGATCTCGCCGTGCTCGATTGCTCCTTCCCGGCCAATCGTCCCGGGGCCGCTCATCTTCACGCCGGACAGTGCGGACAGGTGGCGAAAGAGGCCGGAGTGGGGCAACTCGTGCTGTCGCATTTTTACCCGATTGCGGACCGCTACGATGTCAAAGCTCAGGCTGGTGAGGAGTACCACGGCAAGATTTGGAAGGGAAAGGATCTCCTCTCGATTAAGCTTTAGCAGGTTAGTGGAAGGCTTTCTGGGTGTGCTGAGATAAACTGATCAGCTCATCTGAATGTCAGACGAGTGTTTCCTACAGACCGTTCGAGAAGGCTGTCCGGCAAGACTGCAGCGAGTGTAGCGGCGAGGTATACGCTCCTGTACGGTGAGCGGCTGAGCGATGCGAGAACGCAGCGGGCGAACCTTTTCAGGAGCCTGTTAGAGACCTTCTTCGCGAGGCGCGCCGCCAAGGATCTCAATGAACTTGGTCAAACGAGTGATCTTCACGGAGTCGCCGGCCTTAGAGTAAATGGCCAAGAGGTTCTTGAGCATGCGTGACAAGATCGCTCGAACCTGACTTTTTTCGAGGTATTTCTCCTCAAATCCGTACCCTGCTTCGGTGAGAAACCGAGCGCAGTTCTTTTCCGTCAGCAGGGCTCCTCCGTTGAAACAGTCGATGAAAATCTTGTACCGGTCGGACTCGTACTTGACCAAGAAATGTCCCGGCATACCGATGCCGAAGAGAGGAAAGGCGAGTCGCTGTCCAATGAGAAGGTACACGACCGACAGACTGATCGGGATCCCAACTCGTCGGTCCATGACGCAGTTGAGATAGCTGTTTTCAATCTCGTAATAGTTCTTGGTATTTCCCTTAAACCCTTGCTCCGTGAACAGATAGCGGTTGAGGGCGTTGACGGCCTCCTCCCCGGAGGCTCGATGGCCGATACGGGCTCGAACTTCGGCAGCCATGGTATCCAATTGGTCCTGGTAGCGTGCCACGTCCAGCGCCGGATAGGCGTACCGCGCGATCAGGAAGGCCCCAGTCTCAAGGCTCATGGCCTCATCCGAGAGGGAGGTCAGCTCCGTCAGCTCTTCCTCCAGTTTGCTTCCGCGGATTTCCTCTAGGACGGAGGCAATGCGATCAGCCATTTCCGGCTGTTCAATTTCTGCTTCTTGCAGAAGAGGGACGGCTGAAGGGCCGATATCGATCAGTCTCCCGCTGATGGTGCGGACGATGCGGTCATCTTCATCGGAGAGGAGACGAATCAGAGCACGTATCTGGCTTTCCGGGATTATCATGTCACACTCATGGTCGATCACAGGCCTGGCGCCTGACACCGATACCGTCATCATCCGACGGATTTTTGTGTCAGTCAAGGGATCAGTGCTTCGTGGGTGGGATTATCCCATGGCTCGCCGGAACGCCTTGGCTCCGCCATACAGACAGAGGGCATCGAATACGAGCATGACCAGGATCACCATACCGACATGCGGCAAGGCTTCGGTCCAACCTGACAAGATCAACGGACGTACGGCATCGATCGCCCAGGTCATCGGGTTGAATTGCGCAAGAAAGCTCATCCAGCCAGGCATGGCGTTGAGTGGTACAAGCGCAGAGCTGAGGAAAATCATAGGCAGCGACAGAAATCCTAGGACGGAAAAGAAATCCCCGTGACTCTTCACGGAAAAAGCCATTGCCATGGAGATGGCCGTCAAGCCGACGCCGAACATCATGCCGATCAACAGAATGGTCGCCACGCCCAGGATGCCGGTGGCCGGATGGACGCCGAAGAGGTACGACACACCGAGAATGACGAGGACCTGCATCGACGTAATCGCCATGACGAAGATGAAGCGGCTGAGAATGACGGAGGTACGGTGGATCGGCGTGGACATCAACCGTTCAAGAAATCCGTTTTCCTTATCGAACAGCAGATCAACTCCACCGGCCAAGCCGTTGTTCAGGACCGTCATGATGACGACACCGGCAGCGAGAAAACTGATGTAGTTGGGTGCCTGCATGACCTGGGTGTCCGCGGCTCGCTGAAAGAGGTTGCCGAAGAAGATGAGCCAAAACAACATCGGCTGCACCAGGGTGAACAGCATGCTGAATTTTTCCCGGCTGAGCCGACGGACCCATCGCATGGTCAATGCGCTGATTTCTTGCCAGTAGTGCTCCACGTGACTCCTTTTAGCAGGATGTTAAAAAAGGCCGCCAGCGACGTTCTCGCGTCGCTCAGCCGCTCAACGTACCGTCGCTTCTTTGCTCGCTGCGGCCTTGCCGGACAGCCATTTTGAGCATCCTGACGTTATGTCAGCATCCGTACCGTACGGACGATTTTAGCCATCTTGTTGGCATCAACCAAGTTTCTCCGCAGCCTGCTATGACACCGACTCGGCCTCAGGGATAGACTCGGTAATGGCTCGGCCCGTATGGGCGATGAACACATCGTCCAGGCGCGGTCGGTTGTATTGAATGAATTCAATGCTGCAGCCCAATCGATTGGCTGCTTCGAGAATGGCGGGCAGCGCCTTCTCGGGCGACTCCACCCTGATGTCCAGGCCTTTGGTGGTTGTGCGGACAGAGGTGATCGCCGGACGGCCTTTCAACTCGGCTTCCAGCGAGGGGATCCGATCCAGTTCCTTGAGGGTGAGGGATACGATGTCCCCTCCAAGCGCAATCTTGAGCTCGACCGGAGACCCGAGCGTTTTAATCTTGCCGCCGTCGATGATCGCGAGCCGATCACACAGTTGATCGGCCTCGTCCAAATAGTTCGTCGTCATGACGACGGTCATGCCACGGGCCTTGAGCATGCGGACATAGTCCCAAATGCGAAGACGGCTCTGGACGTCAAGGCCCAAGGTGGGCTCATCAAGGAATAAAATCTTGGGGTCCGGTAAGAGGCCGCAGGCAATGTCCAGCTTGCGCTTCATACCGCCTGAATAGGTTTTTGCCGGCCGATCCGCGTGGGTTTCCAATTCGACCAACTTGAGCAGCTCGCCGATTCGCTTCGTCGCTTCGTCCTTGGTCAAATGATAGAGTGCTCCGAGCAGTTGGAGGTGTTCACGGCCCGTGAGAAACCGGTCGATTGCTCGTTCTTGCGGTACGTAGCCGATGAGCGTTCGGACCTTGTCAGCCTCACGCACGGTATCGTGCCCCATAATGGTCGCCGTTCCCGATGTCGGGTGCAGCAACGTGATCATGGTGCGCAGGGTCGTGCTTTTGCCAGCGCCGTTCGGTCCCAGCAAGCCGAAAATCTCTCCGGCGTAGACCTGAAACGAGAGGTCATCGACAGCCTTATGGCTGTCATAGGTTTTACAGAGACGGTTGACGTCAATCGCGATCGTGCGGTCCATTTAGTCCCAGCCCTTTATGCCGTGATGCTCGTGTAACATGAATTGAACGAGGTCGTTCAGTCGACGAGCGCGCTGGTGCAGCCCCTCGGCTTCCAGCAGAAATTGTTTTTCCAACGGTGTACAGTCTAAATACGTTGACAAGGTATTGACCAATACTTCATCACTGACTTCTTCGCGGAAGAATCCTTGCCATGCCGCACTGTCCTCTCGCTGTTGTAGGTATCGCCCGAGCACGTCAATGAGTGCCTTCCGCACAGCCGTGGTCAAGCCTTCCTCGTTGCGCATGGGCGTCACCCGAATCGTGGCTTCGCGATAGGGTTTGTCGAAGTGTTCCTCGGTTATCTCGCACCGTTCGAGCCCTTGCAGTAAGATGTTGGAGCGACCATCCAGTAAGGGCTGCACGCTGACGACTCGTCCGATACAGAGTGCCGGAAAGACGGCAGGGTTCCCATAGTAGTCCGTTTCCCATCCTTCCTTCAGGAGCGCCATGGCAATGCATTGGCCACCGACCGTGACATCCGCCACCATCTGGCGATATCGTGGCTCAAAGACATGGAGTGGGAGATAGGTTTTCGGAAAGAAGACCACATTGGGTAATGGAAACACCGGAAGCCGGTCGGGAATCGGAAACGGTTCATTCGTTTTGGATGAGCCTCGACTCGACGGCCCCCGCTCATGATCAGTCTGCATGGGCCACGATAGCTGACGCTTGTGAAAGTTGTCAACGCTGGTTGCCGGCCATTGATCCAGAGTGAAATGCGAAACACCGCTCTCAGACTGCCGATTGGTTCACGGTCTTGACGCATGGTATAAACAACGTCGTTCGGGGGCTCTCGTGACGTGACAGACTTGAACGTGGATCAAGGGGCGAGGCAGCGGATGATCGATTATTGGCGGATCGGACTAGTCGGCATCTGGCTGACTGCGGGCGTGTCGCTTGCGCTCGCCGGAAGTACTGCCTCCACCCCGTTTCAGCCGGCGACGGCTGGCTACCAGTACACCTTTCCAAGGGACCATGGCTCGCATCCGACCTACCGGACCGAATGGTGGTACTACACGGGCCATCTGCATGCGCAGGGTGGTCGATCATTCGGCTTTGAGCTGACATTCTTTCGACGGGGCATCCCGCCTGAGGATGTGACCACGCTCCCCTCCAAATGGTCGGTGAAGGACCTGTACCTGGCCCATTTTGCAGTGACCGATCTCCAAGGGAAACGATTTCATTTTTCCGAGAAGCTCAGCCGTGAAGGTCTTGGGAAAGCTGGTGCCGACGAGTCGAGGCTTCGGGTCTGGATCGATGATTGGCGGGCCGAGGCGGCGCCGGATCAGAGAGGGGCTCACACGCTGGTGGCCAAAGATGCCACTCTGAGCCTCGAACTGACGCTACAACCAGCCAAGCCACTCGTTGCGCACGGCGCCGCCGGCATCAGCAAAAAAGGGAAAAAGGTAGGCCAAGCCTCCCACTACTACTCATTCACGAGGCTCATCACGAACGGGAGGTTGACGATCGATGGAGAATCCTTCGACGTCACCGGCCTCAGCTGGATGGATCATGAATTCGGGTCAGGCGACCTCGGGGCCGATCAGGTGGGATGGGACTGGTTCAGCATACAATTGGAAGACAGCACCGAGCTGATGCTGTACCGCATGCGGCTGGAAGATGGATCGTCCGATCTGGCGTCGAGCGGCACGGTCGTCTTCTCTGACGGACGGAGTCGTCATATGGACGTGGCGGATTTTCAGATCGAATCGAGCGGCACCTGGACCAGCGCCGAGAGCAAAGCGACGTATCCCGCTAAATGGCAGTTGAAATTCCCTTCCCTGGATGTCGTGCTGGACGTCGTCCCGCTGCTGGCCGATCAGGAGCTGCGCACATCGCGCAGCAGCCGCGTCGCTTACTGGGAAGGGGCGGTGGCGGTGACCGGAAGCAAACAAGGCCAGCCCATAAAGGGCCAAGGCTACGTGGAGTTGACCGGCTATGCTGAGCGGTTGAAGATGTAGGGAAGGTGGGGGAAGCGTTTTGGCAAAGGACACACGCGCGCATGATAGCAAGATGGCGCTGCGGTGCCTATCATGATAGAATCATGATCGTGATATGATTGACTGGAGGGAGACGTGCCATGCCTATTATCAAGCCCATCTCAGATCTTCGGAACAAGGCCAATCATCTCTCCGAACTCGTCCATAAGAGCCATGAGCCTGTGTTTATTACCAAAAACGGAGAAGGTGATATGGTACTGATGTCGCTCGCAAAGTATGGAGAGATGGAACGAACATTGGAACTCTATGGGAAGCTGGCGGTCGCCGAGGCGCAGGCAACAGCCGGCAACAAGGGGCGATCTCTGGATCGAGTGATGGCTGATTTGAGAAAGCGCATTCGTGCCTTCAAATAAATATCGCGTTCACCTGCTCAGCATCGCCGAGCAGGATTTGACGGAGCTGATCTCCTATCTGGCCGCTGAGAATCCGAGTGCAGCTGCCGAAACGCTCGACCGCATCGAATCTCGTTTCCAGAGCCTCGCCACCCATCCATTCGCCGGCCGTGTCCCTCGTGATTCCGAACTGATCGCACTCGGCTATCGCGTGCTGGTGATTGACAACTATCTGGCGTTTTACAAAGTGAAGAGGACGACTATTCTGGTGTACCGGATACTCCACGGTGCACGCGACATCTGCCATCTCCTTTCCGAATAGAGGCCTGTGAGCGGATTAGCAAGTAGAGAATAGCGCTGGAGGGTCACAAAATGTCTCCAGAGATTATGAGCCAATACTTGGGCCAGGCGCGCTAAATTATGAATGGCATCACGTGCGGGCGAGATGAGTCAGGCGTGTCCGGCGCCTAGTATATTTCAGCAGCACCAGATTACCAGAGGGTTACCTCGCCAGTTTTCGTATGCGCAGTGCTTCCTTCACACCTTTCTTGGCAGGATGACGCACGGCATGTCGCAGCAGCCACTTTCTCTCCGTCGTCGCACCATCAAGCCATTGCTCGCAGAGCTCAAAGGCGAGATGGGGATGGTCCTTGGCAATATCGCCGAGGTGATTGGCCACACTGCGCCGGACATAGAGATCGGCATCGTCCTTCAGCGCTTCAAGAATCGGCAGCACCGGACGAGGATCTTTGATAAAGGCTGGAATCCTGGTTGCCCAGGGGAGGCGCGGGCGTGTTCCTTCCGAACAGAGCCGCCGCACATGGGGATCTGGGTCGTTCGCCCATTGTTGTAGTTGGGCGAGAGTACGTTCGGGCCATCGAATGAGGAAGGGGCGGATAGAGAATTCTGCGCTGAAGCGCTTGGTTAATTCGTATTGCGCCAGCATTGATATATCGAACGGATCACGGCCGTCATTGTGAGCCGGATCCAACCCATAAGTCGCAACAAAGCTCACATGCGGCAGGTAGAAAAATACGGCCAATCCTAGATCTTCCGTGCCTGTCAGCGGCGGAGTCAGCGACTTGAGGAGAATCCGAACGGCCTGTTCATAGCATGCCGGTAGATGCTCGCGGAGTGCCCTCGCCAAATGGTGCCCTCGCTGCATAATGCTGAGCGGCTTCAGCCCGTTCAATGCCGACCGCTGGAAGGCCTTGCCGTCAAAGTCGGGATGCACAAGGCTGATATTGTGCGCGAGACATTCGATCGCTTCCCGATCGAGCAAATCCGCAAGCGAGCTGCCTTTCTGAATCGAGCGCGGGGCAGTGGGAAGGCGTGGTCTACTGGCTGTGAGAGGTCTTCGAGGCATGCCAAGAGTTATTTCTGCCCGCAGGCGAATAAGTCAATACACATGCCTGACACGTACTGGATTCCAAGGTCTCCTATTAGGAAGGGGCGGTGGCGGTGACCGGGACTAAGCAAGGCCAGGCTGTGAAAGGCCAGGGCTACATCGAGCGACTCAAAGATGTAGGGGAGATAGTTTCCAGTCGATTAAAGGAGGAAGGATGGAGCAAAAAGCATTGCCTACGGCGTCCCTGTATACGCTTTTAGTGCCTTGACGATGACCGTCGAAACGATGTCGACCCCGGTCTTGACGATATTCTTTCCAGCTTCTTTGAGAGCCTTGCTGAACCATTCGCCTGTCTTTCCGTCGACGACGTTGGGCTCCTTTCCTGCCGTCTGATCCTTCTGAACCGCCTCTCGCAGTTCTAGAAGCATCGGCTGCTGATAGCCAAGCTGCCCGATAGCAGCGACTAGCCCCTCTATGTCGTCTTTCTGATTGTTGACCGACTGGAACGAATGGCTCCCAACGATGATGGTGTTGCCAGAACCGTAGACAGCCGTCGCGAACATCTTTTCGGTGTCTACACTGGCGACCTTCCCGGCCAGTTCTTTCTCAGGCGTGTTCAGCCCGACAACATCGCGAAGTTCCAACGCAAAGTCGAGCAGGCGAGATCTGACCTCGGTCAAGATGCCTTCGACTTCAATCATGTTTATCTCGCACCAGGCCGAGATGACGTTTACCCCAGGTGCTAGTCCTTTCCTGAGGAGGCGGCCAAATTCAGGCGGGAGAGGCCGAATCAGCTTATGGTCACTTTGGGATCGATGCCCGCGTACGGATTCTTCGATGCTCGAGATGGACATAGTGCAAGTCATCGAAGTAAGGTCCTTTCTCTGCGTATCCTTCAAGTGCATGATTGGTAGCTTAGTGTCAGCCATCTGCCACGCAATGGATGCTACATGGCCGTGCACTTCCGAGCTAATTCTACGGTACTCGGGGATACTGTCCCCGTCGGGGTAACCCTTCAGTTCGTGAGTGACCCAGCTAGCGAGATCCTTCTTGCCAATGCTATGCAAGAGTACTTTGGTCTTGAGGAGAGCACTAGCCTGCATTATTCACGATGAGCGCAACCACACTGGTTCAACAGCCGATCGG
>CABVRZ010000042.1 GCA_902500775.1 uncultured Nitrospira sp. | reverse complement strand
CCTCCAGACCTCGATCATAGGTTGAAGGCGTCCACTTTTTCGAGCTTACCTCACTCCACAAACTGGCCGTGACCCACAAAAAAAAGGATGGGCTACCAAGAGCGCGATCCTCAGCAACGGAAACGGTTCCTGCGCCTGCGGGAACGGTTCTTTCGCCGCGGCAAACGGCCCGTCCCTATCGATGAATGCGGCTGTGCCTCTTCAACGGCGCGGCGGTATGGGTACGCGCCGAAAGGCCAACGCGTGGACGGGCTGGTCTCTGGACATCGCCGGCCACGGACCTCGCTCATTGCCGCTCGGATGGACGGGCGACTCGAAGAACCGCTGCTCTTCGAGGGCACCTGCGATACCGTGGTCTTCAACACTTGGCTGCAAACACAGCTGTGCCCACGCCTCAATGCCCAGCACCTCGTCATCCTCGATAATGCGACCTTTCACAAATCACCAGAGACGGCGCAGCTTATCGCCGCCACCGGTGCCACGCTGCTCTTCCTACCGCCGTACTCGCCCGACTTCAACCCCATTGAACATGATTTCGCCGCCCTCAAAAAACACCGGGAATACCATGAAACCGCTTCCCTCGATGAAATCGTCAGAGCCTATCAATAACTACAGACTTAGCTATAGAGAGGTAGCAGTGCCATCCAAAGCGGAGTGAGCTCCGACTCGTATACGCACGATCAAAAGAATCACTGATGAGCGATGTTTCTCCGCGCAGAATAATCACGATACCGCACTAAGCCGTAAGCGGTGCGAGCAAGCTCTGTTTGGTGCGCCCGGCTGGAATCGAACCAGCGACCCTCAGCTTAGAAGGCTGATGCTCTATCCGACTGAGCTACGGGCGCACGTTACTTTTCAACGAGTTACAGTTTGGTATGTTCCGGAACCCTCGGCTAGTGTTCCCGGCGTGTTTCCTTGGAGGTATTTGTGAACCTTTTGGGCTGCTTGAGTCAAGTCTCGCTCCGCAATTGAATTATACCGCTTCCACATCTTCTCTGACTTATGGCCGACGATCTTCATCGCGGTGGCGGTGTCCACCCCTGCCCGTCGAAGATTCGTTGAAGCGCAGTGACGCAAATCGTGAAATCGAAAATCCGTGATTCCGGCATCCTTCAATGCCGTCCTGAATGATCGGGATATCCGTCTGAGTGGTTTCCCCTTGTAAGAAAAGACATGGCGCGATGCGAGGCTTCGAACCTTTGCCAGCCGTTGCAGTGCAGCTTTGACATCCGGAGTCATCGGTACTTGCCGTCCAGTGTTGGTCTTGGTATCCACGGATCGGAGCGTGATAAATCCTCGCTTCAAGTCAACGCGATTCCAGGTGAGGCTGACGATTTCACTGAACCGTTGGCCTAATTGGTAAGCAAGCAAGAGCACCGGCTTCAGGTGAGGTTTCGCCTTACGATACAACTTTTCCCACTCGTCATCAGTTAGGACCCTGTCGCGCTCGTTCCGAGGGTTCGGCAACGGCACTCTCGATGCGGCATTAGCCTGAAGCAGTCCTCTGCGGATAGCAACGTTGAGACAGTGCTTCAGGGCGACATGATCATGGTTGATGGTTTGAACGCTGGCTGGTTTCCCGTTGGGCTTCTTCCGTTGGCGTCTGAAAGCTTCGACATCCGCAGGCTTAATCTCTCCAAGTAATTTACCGCCCAAAAATGGAATGAGGTGAGTCTTTATACTATGGGATCGTCCGACGAACGAACGCAGGTTTTTGACTTCTTCAAGTTCCAGATAGGTCGTTGCCCATTCTTTGAAGAGAATCGGTCTCGATCGATCGCTCTGCTCCTGGCCAAGGAGAATGCGAGTCTTGATCACAGTTTCCATTTCTCGTGCAATGGTCTTGTTCAGGCAACCCACCTTCCAGCGTTTCTTCCTCGCACCGGGCACACCACTCGCAAGGACCAAAGATTTCCCATCCTCACTTTCAATCACGCGAAACTCAACATAGTAGCTATCGCGCCGTTTAGTGAGTCCCATGGTTGTCTCTCCGTGGTCTAATCGTGTGTTGATCGATCCAGGCGTCCAATTGAGCCTGCTTGAACTTCACCAGTCGACCCATTTTGACATACCCCAGCTTTCTCGCGGAGACCCATCCATACAGAGTCAATTTGGATATGCCTAAATACTTCGCGGCCTCATCCATTGTCAAAAGATTATTCATGGCTCTCCAGACAAGCGTTTCCTGCACGTTTACAGGTTCAGTCAAGTGAACCGACCGACTGCTCCGCACACTTCTTGGAGTGGCACTAATGCGAGGGTTCAGAATTTTTCACCATACCGAGAAGGTAGGGGTGACCTTGGGTCAGAACACTAGAATCCCGAGGGGGCAATCAACTGGACCCGCAGCAAGGCGGAGTGTCTGATAGGTTTCTGTTGAGGCGTTGTCGTCACTTCGCGAGACTTTGGACACGCCATCAATATGAACGCAGTTCAAACCGATTGACAGAAAGATAGAAAAACTATATGTAAGGTGCTCAAATGGAATTAACGGAACGAGATATATCTGAAATTGATTCTCGCGTTACCTTGGCGCTAGCCAAATCGGAGATCTTAATTCCTACGCAAGATAAGACGAAAAACTGGCAGGCGGAAAACGAGCCTCCGGACCTTTCGGATTATATCAGACAGATTGATGAGGTGTTGGCCCCATTTAAAAAACGTATCGATCCCTATCTTCAAGAACTGTTTAAAATGCTTGCCTCAAAGATTTGTCCTATGATGGCGCCACTGAAGGGTGAGATCAAAGAATGGAATAGTCTCCCCAAAAAAACTTTAATCATAGCCGTTATCAATTGGATTAGTACCGTTTTGATAAAAAATGTCCGAGAGGCCACTATGGACGCGGCCGTTCTTCTCCTGGCCATGACCACCCACTATATTCTCATGGTAGGTATGAGAAACTTTTGCAAGTTTTCTGTTTCTTCAAACAACTAGACAATAGTGTTGGCTGTCAGCTGATCCCATCATAAGCTTTTCTCGATCAGTGAAGACCTTCCACCTACAGAATTATATCGAGGTGGACTTTACCGCCTCTAAGCCGATCTTTCCACCCTCGCTGCTCGACGATCTCCACTGGTATTCGAACATATGCCGGGATAAATACATAGGCCAAGCTGATCAAAAAAAGTCCCGGGAAGTCAGAGAAATGATTTCAGCACGAGGGAATGACTTTGCCAGCTTGTTTTTATCCACTCGTGAGGAGACTTCTGACTACCTTCCACCAAAACCTGTTGCCGTTCTAATTAATAGCCCGGCAGTAGATATGATTCCGTGGGAATTGACGGGGTTATCTCAGCAGTCAAAAACAATCCCGTTCCCGATCTTTAGGTTGATTGACTCTCCCGTTCTTCCACCTTCACCTTCTGAAACCAAAATACATCTTGTTATCACTACTCCTCGGCCGCACGGTCAGTCTTATCTCGATCACAGAGCCGAGTCAGGAGCTGCTCTAGATGCCTGGGAAAGCAACTTACTGGCAGACATTGCTATCCCCGAATTCGCTGGCCCAACTCTAGCATCACTGATCAAGACCTTAGAAATCCTGAAGGGTAACAATTCTTGTCAGCCTATCGCACTGCATTTTGACGGGCACGGCATGGTAGACGCTAGTGGCGAAGTCATGTTGTGTTTCGAAGACAACCGTGGACAGGCTGAGCTTGTTACGTTGAGGGACTTTGCACATGCGTTAAAAAGCTTTCCAATAAGCTTTGTTTATCTTTCATCCTGCAGATCAGGTAAGCCTTGCGAAGGCGTTCAAGTCTATTCCTCGGCAATGCAAATGTCATTAGCTTTGGGATGCCCGGTTGTGGCAATGGCCTATGCTATCTCGGCCGAAATGGCAATAGCTTTTTGCTATAACTTTTATCGAGCCATTTTTAGTGGGGCGAACGTCCTGCGCGCTTATCTTGCTGCAAGATCGACAGCTGCGCTAGGTTGCGAGAAGGAGTTGATCGAGTGGCATGTGCCCATGCTCTATATGACTCGACACAATCTGGGTTTGGCTCGTGGTGGGGAAACGCTTGTTGAATCAGCGAACAACAATAGGAGCCCCGAATATGAAAACACAATAACTATGACGAAAGGCAGACATCCTGCCTGTTCAAGCAATTCTTGGATGTGGACGGAGCGGTTGTTGGCATCGGGGAGATGCACAATCCTACTTGATGGTGCCTTTGACATCGATTACTTAACTGAATTATCAAATGCTGTTAAATGGTTGCGGAGAATCGGAATAGGTATCCGGCTCGTCGGGGAGATCCCGGAATACGAGGAGGAAAATCCGCGTCTCGTGCACCTGCATGACAGACAATTGGATCTGGGCCAACTTAGAGACATCGTGACCGGCATTGTAACTAGCAGCAGCGCGAATGAAAATGCGCACGTATTCTTAGGAGCGCAGCATTCAGCGTATGGAAACTTGCTAAAAGAGTGTTTTCCTGACTTGTTTGTCATTCCCGTTGGAATTGCTTTAGAACGGCGTAACTATCAAGTTCCTGAGGATATTGATCCGGAAGAATTCATGGAGGTGTGCCAAAGAAATCATTTTGGTCCCCAGCATATGGAACTCGCGATGAAGGTCGTTCGAGACAAGTCGTCAATAATGGCCAGTCGATGGAGAGTGTTCTTAGGATTACAACCGACTGATGCCTCCCGCACAAGATACATAGAATCAGTGTATGCCGCTCTGGAGCCAGAAATACAGATGCTTTGTGCGCGCCTATGTCTCATCTCGGGAACAGCTCAGGAACAAGACGTGAAAGATTTTCTCAACACACCTGTTCGCCCCTACTGCGACATGAGCAGCGAAGAGTTGGAAGATAAATTCAGTTCTATGTTTGATCCGAATTTTATTCGACACAATTTTACAGAGAAAGACTCGGTGGTGAAGCCGGAAGTTCTTCATGAATTGACGGAGCATTTGCGAAACACTGGCTTGGCTATACGTGCTGGGGTTACTGCAACTGCGACCGCAAAACAGATTTCCGAAGCATTAGAGTACCTTGCCCAAGCAGGCCTGATTCTTATCCGGATCATCACTAGCAGCTCATCAACATTCGTTCATGTGATGCCTGAATTCAGACGCTGGCTAGCCACCAAATACCGCACTTGTCTCCCTTTTCTAGAATTCGCCTTTATTGATAGTTGTCTGAAAAGCTCCGCTAGATTCCTCAATGCCATGGACAGGACAAGCTGGGACAAGGAAATATCCCTTTCTCTCATAGTGCTTAATTATGACGCTGCTCTCCAATACTGTTTGGAGGCCATGGGGGAGAAAAGTCAGGAGGAGTGGGCACTCCCCGCGGCATGCCAGTTGGCTTATGTTGCTACTCGACTGCACGGGGCCAGTGGTCATATGGATCGTGCTAAGAGTCTCGAAAAGCTGTTTGAAAAACTCTTCAAAAGGTTATCAGAACAAGAGCCCAATCATTATGTCGTCAAAACAATTGAAGGAGGAAGAACACAATTCCCAGTTTTGATAGAAGCTTTAAACGCAGCTGAAGAATTCAGGAATGGAAATTATGAAAAAGCGAAAGAGATCTTTGAGAAGATTTATGTCGATGTACGGAAAGAGCTTATGGGCACTACCAATGCGGGTATGCTTCCTCAAATTGTGATCATGTATGCCAACAGTCTGCATGCTACCGGAAATTACAAGGAGTGCTTAAGCCTATGTGAGCATGAGGTCCTCGATGTTGAAATTTCCTGGACTGTTTCATGGGAGGGAGCTCTTTATAACATCAAAGGTATGGCATTCCAAAGCATGGGACAAGGTGAAAATGCGCTGCAAGCTTATGAGAGCTCAGTGAGAAAGTTTCAAGCAAGTGGAGACGTTCATCAAGTATCTTTATCCCTGACGAACTTGGCAGCTTGTTTGTGTCAGGAAGGCAAGGAACTCGAACAGGCCGAGAGGCTTAACCGTCAGGCGATCACACTTAAACACCGACTTGGCGTCTCCGGCATTCAAATAGGACCTCAAAGCAATTACCAAGTCATGGGGCAAATAGCTCTGAAGAAGGGAGACAGAAAAAATGCCATACATTGGTTTGATGAGGCAGCTGATTTTTCCCAGTCTTGTGAGGATCACATTACGCAGTGCCGAGCCCTTGCTTTTGCCACTCTCACACGATTGGACGAGGGATACAGTCTGAGCAGTGTACACGCGGCCATGGATATCATCTCGGTCCTGAATAGTAAGCTCGCCGTAGATAGCGACACGCGCCGAATAATTAACGTTCTTTTGGAGCGAAGTCTAGCGATTCTGGAGCAGGTATTGGGGGACCCGGATCCAGAGGTAGCGGCGAACCTTTATGCCGTTGCCGAGCTGTATCGCGCTCAGGGCCGTTATTCGGAGGCAGAACCTCTTTACCAGCGAAGTTGGGCGATTCGGAAGCAAGTATTAGGAGAGGTGGATCCATTGGATGCAGACATCCCTTATGCTCTTGCCCAACTTTACCAGGCTCAGGGTAGGTACTCGGAAGCAGAACCAATGGCGACAGTGCTCCACAATCTCGCAACAAGCTATCGCGACAAGGGTGGTTATGAGGAAGCGAAATCCCTTTATCAGCGAAGCCTGGAGATTCGAGAGCGGATATTGGGAGACTTCGATCCGAAAGTGGCAGAAAGCCTCTACGCTCTTGCCGACCTCTACCAGTCGAAAGGCAGTTATACAGCTGCTGAGCCGCTCTACCAGCGTAGTCTGACGATTCGTAGAGAGGTGTTGGGAGACAAAGATCCTTTGGTGGCAGCCATCCTCTACGCCCTTCCCCACCTGTATCAGACCCAGGGCCGCTATACAGAGGCGGAACCACTTTACCGGCAAAATCTAGCAATCCTTGAGCAGATGATAGGGAAGATGGATGAGGCACTCGCCCCTACTCTTTATGCCCTTGCCAAACTCTGTCAGGCTCAGCACCGCTACTCGGAAGCGGACCCGCTCTACCAACGGAGCTTGACAATCTGGGAAGAAGCCCTGGGAAACCAGCATCCAACTGTGGCAAACGTCCTTTACAGTTTCGCGTCAAACTATCGCAGCATGGGTTGCTATACGCAGGCGGAATCTCTATGCCAGCGAAGCTTGGCGATTCGAGAAGGTGTCCTAGGGTCTGAACATCCGCTAGTCGAGCAAAGTCTAAGTGCTCTTGGATTAATCTATGGCGACCAAGAGCGCCACACAGAAGCACAACCTCTCTTCGAACGGAGCCTTGCAATTCGACAGAAAACGTCAAGTGATGTGTCTCCAGAGATGGCGGAAAGCCTCCATAATCTTGCATGGAACTATCACGCGCAAGGTAGGCATGCACAGGCGGAACCGCTTTTTAGATGGAGCCTCTCAATTCGAGAGAAGATATTAGGGGACGAAAATCCTGAGGTCGCACGAACTCTCCATGCCCTTGCAACACTCTACCACGACCAGGGTCGATATGCGGAGGCAGAACCGCTCTACGACCGAGGTCTGAACATTCGAGTGAAGCTGTTCGGAAATGCACATCCTGAGGTGGCACAAACGCTTCACAACAAGGCGCGTCTCTATCACGATCAGAATCGCCATGCGGAAGCTGAAATACTTTACCAGCAAAGCCTGGAGATTCGTATAAAGGGGATGGGGAACGAGGATCCGAAGGTGAGGGAAAGCCTCTATGCTCTCGCGCGTCTTTATCATGCTCAAGGTAACCATGGGAAGGCGGAGGGCCTATATCAGCAAAGCATAGCAATGTGGAAGAGGGACTTAGGCGATGAGCATCCGGATGTGGTTGAAAGTCGCCTTAATCTTTCGCGGCTCTATTTTTCCCAGGGGCGATATGCGGAGGCGATAACGCTCATTCAGGAGGGCGTGGCAATCTGGGAGAGGGTATTGGGCCGCGAGCATCCGAAGGTGGCCGAAAATCTTAATGAGCTTGCGTGGATCTATCAAGTCCAGAGTCGCTATAGGGAATCGGAAGCGCTATTCGAGCGCTGTCTGGAAATCCGAGAGAAAGAGGGGAATCAAAGTCAAATAGCGACTGCTCTTCACAATCTAGCGGGGAACTTTCATGCTCAGGATTACTACGCCGAGGCAGAATCACTCTATCAGAGGAGTCTTGCGATTCAGCAGAAGGAGTTAGGGCATGAGCATTTCGATGTGGCAAAAAACCTCTCCGCTCTCGGGGCAGTCTATTATGCTCAGGGTCGCTATGCGGAGGCAGAACAAGTATGCAAGCAAAGCTTGGTTGTGGCGGAAAAGGTGTTAGGAGATGAAGACCCGCAAATAGCCATTCTCCTGAAAAATTATGCTGCGACACTGCGACAAATGGATCAAGTAGATAAAGCCAATCAATTAGCTGAACGTGCACAATTTATTGAAAGCCTTTATCATTCTAAAGAGAGAGAAAACTAAGGTGTCCCGGACCCCCATATCGCAATCTGAGGTAAGACGTAATCCGTTAAACGCAATGATTAGCCCCCTACCTCCTTCCATTTAACACGCATCTTTGAATCATCAGCGCTAACATCAATAAGCCCCCACACGACACTTGCACGTCAATTCTTCGGGATAATGTCGCTGATTGACAGCCGACTATTAGACATGTAACATTTTGTTACATGCAGCCCCATGAACTCAAACAGATGCGGACCGCCCTCGGGTTGACCCAAGACACCCTTGCGCAGACCCTCAATGTGACGCGGCAGACCATCAGTCGGTACGAGCAGAAGATCGTGCCGATCCCCACCACCGTGGAACTGGCCCTGATGCAACTCAGCTCCGCACAGATTCCGTTGGCCGGAGTGGTCGCGGCTGGGGCGCCAATTGAACCGATTCCTCAAATGGAACGCGTCGAGGTGCCGAAAAGCATGGTGGGCCGTGGCGAGACCTTCGCCCTGCGAGTGAAAGGCACGTCCATGCAGAATGAAGGGATCTGTCCGGGTGACATCGTCGTGGTGCAGAAGCAAGCCATGGCTCGCAATGGACAGACGGTCATTGCCTTGGTGAACGGCGAGGCCACGATCAAGACCTATTACCGCAAGGCCGGTACTGTAGAACTGCATCCCGCGAATGATGCCATGCAGCCCATTATCATTCAGCCGTCGGATAACCTCCAAATCGAAGGCATAGTCGTCGGGGTCATCCGTCATCTGCGAAAGTGAGGCGCAGGCTGTTGGCACCATGGAGCGTCAGATTGTCTGCATTGGCATTCCTTCCTTCGAAGTCGCCGTCGCTCGACTCCATGACCCAGCGCTGAGTACCCGACCCGTTGCGATTGCCTCGTTGACCTCGTCTCGTGCTCTGCTCCGTGAAGTGTCAGCAGAAGCTGAACGTGCAGGCCTTGCTGTTGGGATCTCCGTGGATCATGCGAAGCGGGTCTGTCCCTCCCTGCACATACTCGCACCAAACCCCTCTCGGGTCCGCACCGCCGACGAATCCCTACTGCGCGTGGTCGCCCGCTATGCGCCGGTGTGGGAACTGTCACAACCCGGCTCGTTCCTCATGGATGTCACCGGGACGGGGCGACTCTTCGGACCAGCCTATGATGTAGCAGCGAAGGTGCAGCAGGAGATTCTGGAACAGTATCGACTCGATGGCGTAGCAGGCGTCGGGAGCAACAAACTGATTGCCCAAACCGCGGCGGCGCTGATCGCACCTTCGGAACTGTATGATGTCCGACCAGGCTCGGAAGCCGTCTTCATGTCCCCACTTTCCATCCGCACGCTGCCGGGCCTGCAACGACCCTGTATGCGACAGGTCGTCCAGCTTCTCGACGATCTCAATCTCTGTACGTTGGGAGAGGTGGCCGAGAGTCCGCTCGATGCACTGGAAGTGGCCCTCGGCGACTATGCCGGTCCACTGTCACGTTGGGCCCAGGGAATCGACTCCCTCCCGGTGCTCTCTCCGGCTATTCAACCGACATTGGACGAGACCGTTCTCTTTGACCCGGATGAGATTGATGATCCGATCCTGATCGGACGGGCCCTCGACGCCCTCCAACGACTCTGTCGGACGCTCCGCAGTCAGCGTCGTGTCTGTGGGAGTCTGTCGCTCACGATTCGCTATAGCGATCAGATCGAGGTCACCAAACGAGCACGCTGTGATCTCGACACCTGTTGGGGATATGACCTGTCACCGACCGTCACCACTCTCTTTTATCACTGCATGCGGCGACGGATTGGACTCAGGGCCATGACGCTGAGTCTGACCGGTCTCACGGCTTATATGGAGCAAGGCCTCCTCTTCGATGAACGACCACTCGATGACCAACGACGGCGCGATCGAGCCACGAAACTCGCGGTGGCGCTCGATACGCTGAAGACCCGATTCGGAGAACAAATGATTCGATACGGGAGACCTCATTGAGTGGCTTCGTGCATCTCCACACCCATTCGTCCTATTCCGCCATGTCCGGGGTCCCCACCCTTGAGGCACTGTGCCAAGCCGCCCGCGCACAGGGTACGGACTGCCTGGCCCTGACCGATACGAACGGACTATATGGCGCGATTCGGTTTCTGGAGGTGGCCCGATCGATTGGCCTCAAGCCGATCCTCGGTACTGAACTCGCGCACGGGGCTCACCGTGCCGTCCTACTCGCCAAGACCATTACCGGCTACGCAAACCTCTGCCGAATTCTTTCGGCTCGACACAGTGACGAGTCGTTCGACTTCATCACAGGAGTTGCCCGGCATCGAGCCGGGCTGGTGATCCTGTCAGATGACCAGGGTGCGCTGAGCGCATGGCGTGAGGAGTCGAAAGAGGATCTCTACGTGGAACTGACACCAGGCCCATACCTCCACGACGCCGTGGCCTTCAGCCGAGCCCGACAGCTTCCTCCTGTGGCCACGACCCGCGCGCAGTTCCTCTCCCCTACCGACTATCAGGCCCATCGGCTCCTCCGTGCCATCGCCAAGAACACGACGCTGTCCAGACTCAAAGCGGAGCAGTGCTGTGCTCCTTCCCAATGGCTCATGCCGGAAGCTCAGCTCGCTCGTGCGCTGCCGCATGTCCCCGAGGCCGTGACCAATGCCGGTAGAATTGCGGAGTCCTGTTACACCGATTGGGACTTCAAACACACCATCTTTCCCTCCTTCCGTCACCTGTCCTCGGAACAGGCCTATGAAACCTTGCGAGAGAAGACCTACCAAGGAGCCAGATGGCGCTATGGCAGCCTCTCGACGGCCGTTCTTCAGCGCATCGAGAAGGAACTCATCGTGATTCACGACAAGGGCTATGCCGACTATTTTCTCGTGGTCGATGAGATCGTCCGCCAAGCGCCACGGACCTGTGGACGTGGTTCCGCCGCCGCCTCAGTCGTGTCCTACTGTCTCGGCATCACCCATGTCGATCCGATTCGACACAATTTGCTGTTTGAACGGTTTCTGAATCCGGGCCGCCATGATCCACCGGACATCGATATCGACTTTCCCTGGGATGAACGGCCGAAGATTCTCGATTGGGTGTTCAAACAGTATGGGCACCGGCACGCGGCGATGGTCGCGAATCAGAACACGCTAGCCACACGAGCGGCGTTACGCGAAATCGCCAAGGTCTATGGACTCCCGGCCGGTGAAATCGGCAAGGCCTTGAACTTCCTCCAGCGCAGAGCGGACTTCGTTGACGTGCAGCCAGGAATGACGGTGAAGCATTGGGCTACGGAAGTCTGCTCCGCCTTGAAGCTCAGAGCTCCATGGCCGGAGATTCTCTTCTGGTCGGTGCAACTCGATGGTCACTTTAGAAATCTTGGACTGCATCCCGGTGGCGTGGTGCTCGTGCCGGATGAGATCCGGCGCTATGTGCCGGTGGAGACTTCGGCCTCCGACTTGCCGGTGATTCAATGGGAGAAAGATCAGACGGAAGAGGCTGGACTGGTGAAGATAGACCTCTTGGGCAATCGGTCCCTGGCCGTCATTCGGGATGCATTGGCTGCGATCGCACAGAATACCGGCCACACAATCGACTATGCCACGTGGGACCCGTTGAACGATCCGGCCACGAATGAGCTGATTCGACGAGGCGAGACGATGGGCTGCTTTTATGTAGAGTCTCCCGCGACCAGGCTGTTACTTAGGAAGCTCTGGGGTGGGATGCCGCCGGAACGACGAGCCATCGCCGACGTCTTCGAATATCTCGTTGTCGTGTCATCGATCATCCGGCCTGCCGCAAACGTATTCGCCGATGAGTTTGTGCGTCGAGCCCATGGGCAGCGCTATCAGTCGCTTCATCCGTTGCTCGATGAGGTCCTCGCGGAGACGCACGGCATCATGGTGTATCAGGAAGATGTCATGAACGTGGCGGTCGCCTTAGGCGGATTCTCGGTTGAAGACGGCGATCAGCTCCGGAAGGTCTTGAGCAAGAAGCACAAGGAACGGCAGCTCCGGGACTATCGACGACAGTTCTATGAGGGAGCGTCAGCCCGTGGCATTCAGAGTCATGTGATCGATGATATTTGGAACATGATCATGAGCTTTGCTGGCTACAGTTTCTGTAAGCCCCATTCGGCCAGCTATGCCCAGGTATCGTTCAAATCGGCCTATCTGAGAGCCCACTATCCAGCGGAATTCATCGCAGCGGTCGTGAGCAATCAAGGCGGGTACTACTCCGCCTTTGCCTACCTGTCGGAAGGCAGACGGATGGGATTGAAAATCCTGCCGCCGGACATCAACGCGAGTGTCTGGACCTACCGGGGATCGGGAACGACGATCCGTGTAGGCTTCATGCAGATCAAATCCTTGCAGGAAGAGGTGGTCAAGGAGCTGATTGCCGAACGACAGGCGAATGGTCCCTATCGGTCGCTCGCTGATTTTGTGATTCGGGTGAAGCCGGATCTCGCCCAAGCGAAGCTGCTTATCAAAGCGGGCTGTTTTGATTCGATCGCCGGAGACCTGACAAGACCGGCCCTGCTCTGGAGACTCCTGGCCTCACAGGCGACGAAGCCACCTACCTCTATCCCTATTCCGGCGGACTACTCCTTCCAGAAATCTTTCGCGCATGAGCTCGCCCTCTTCGGGTTTCCTTTGTGCTGTCATCCGCTTGATTTGTTCAGAGATACACTCGCTGCGACCCCAAATATTCCTGCGAAAGACGTGGAACAGTATGTGGGAAAAGAAGTCACCCTGGTCGGGTGGCTCCTGACGGAGAAGATCGTCTCCACCAAGAAAGGCGAGCCGATGGAGTTTATGACTCTGGAGGATCAGTCCGGGATGTATGACGCCACCTTGTTTCCCAACACTTACCGGACCTACTGCCATTTGTTGGGCACGAATCAGGCGTATGTGATCAGGGGCCGCGTCGAGGAGCACTTTTCCACTGTCACTCTGACGGTGAAACAACTCGGCCTCTTGGGGGCTCGGCACACAGGAACTGAGTGCGAGGCCAGTGAAGAGAGTGCCTTCACTCTTAGTCCCGAGTAAGGTGCTTCACCTGCTCTGACACTCTAGCCTCGATTGTGCGGTACTCCGGTCGGTTCACCATAATGTCCTGAGCCGTGGCAAAATAGGGGATGGCGGACTTTCTGTCCTTCTCGAACGCGGCACATCTGCCCTTAGCAATGGCGATTTGTACACGAACGTAGTCGGTAACGTGTTGATCGTTCACCCTGGAAAAGTATCCCTGGGCAACAGCGCAGTCTGGCGTCCGAACGGTTTTCTTGCGATAGTCCATGAAGGGTTCGCTCAAGCTACGACCAAGCGCAAAGCGCGCGTAACTCGCGAGTGGCGAGTCCGGCTCACGGTCCAAAAGTGCGCGCAGTCTTTCGAGTCCTTTTTCAAGATGGTCGCCCGCTTGCCATAAGAGGAACTTACCTACCTCCTGGGACACTGGTTCGGCGTCGTCTACCAGCGCTGTGCTTTGGGAAGATGGAACGATTTCGATCGTTGCCGGAGCAGACTTACTCTCGCGTACCTTTCCTTTCTCGGCTGCGAACTGGAAGTAGGCGACGATACGATAGGTCCCTGGTTTCCGGAATGTCCAACCGTTCCCGCCAAAGAAGATTGGGACCATATTCCCGATGGTTTGCCCCGGCGACAGAGACGTGTTGCTCTCTGTGTCGCGATCAGTTTCTCCGTATGGGACAAATGGAACGGCTCGTCCGTCCGGCCCTGTAATCACCAAATCCACACCGCCGTCTTCCGGATGGAGGCTCTCGATGACGCGTTCGGTCCGGTCTCCGCTATTGCGCAAACGTACCGCGACATACACGGGCTCGCCAACCAGATAGTGTGAACGTTCTGGGATAACGGAGATGACCAGCTTATCATCCTGTACAATTGTGGCTGCCGACGGAGCATCGCTGGGCGACACGACCCCTTTCGCCGGCCATCGCCCACCAGCAGACGTAGTGCAACCGGACACGGCAAGTGCTACCAGTACGACAAGTATGAGAAAGGGTTTCACATCCATATGTATTGACTCCAGGTTCAGTGAGCATGTGGACAAGCATAGTGGCGCGGTCCGATACCCGGCCACACTGCCGCCTTATTGTGATTCTGCAAGTGATCCAGGCTGGCAGCGGAGAACTCATACGTATAGTTGTTACCGACGACACCAGTTTGGTTCATGATCGTTGTAGCCCCATCACCATCGCAGTGATTGAGATTGAACGCATGACCCAGTTCGTGAGCAGCCGAGCGCAGATACTTCTGGTTGTGGCTGCTGACGGTCGAGTTCTTGTAGTAATTTACGAACCCGCTACGAGTCGTCGAGTCGTACATCAGGCCAAGCGTGCCTGTGGAGCGTGTTCCGTCGGCCTTTTCCTCGAAATGATTTACCACGAGCCCATAGGCATGATACCGCGTGCACATGGTGGGCACGATGCCCCAGGTTGAGCACACCCAGGAAATCGAGCCAATGGGACTGGCGCGGTGCATCGTGACTAGTGAGTCGATTTCGGCTGGCGTAATGTAGTCGTACTGGTTGGGGTCGGCTGGATTTGCAGGTCCAGTAAGGGGAGCGATCGTGGTCTCGTCTTGCATAACCTCAACGAAAATATTTCCCTTTAGAAAGATCGAGGTGAAATTTACGGTTTGGCCGCCAAAGGTGGTTTCCACGGGAAAAGCTGTGCCGGTCATACGATCGTATTCGAGGCGAACCGTGGTGCAGCCTGCGAAGAGTGAAGCCACCAGTGTGAATATCATGGGAAGAACAATGCGAGATTGTGTCATCGAAACCTCCAGATGCAAGACTCGTAAGGCATGCTCCCAATGAGTGGGGAATTAGCAACTTCCATGCCGTAGAGGTGCGTAGTGTCTTTGCACAAATTTTTGCTGGTTTGAGACAGAGCAACGTCCGTTGAATATATCACCGCGTGAATCCAAATCGATTCAATAGGAGAACAAAAGGATACAGTACTAAAACAGCGATGGTCGGCGGGCCCTTTCCAAGGTCAATTACATGCGGCTGACTAGCGCATCAGTTTTGGACCGCCTTAAGCCGCCGCTTAGTGCCGACAAGGCCACGGCTGTCAGGCCGTGGTTCTTCATCTCCAAATAAAGAGACCTGACGGTTACCATAGCGGGCATTCCCCTAATGCGGTACAGTACTGACGCGATGGGTCACCCACTGGTTCGCTTTGGCACCTCCACGTGGACCTATGAAGGTTGGCAAGGCCAGGTCTATCTCAAGAAGTACGCAAAGACCGTATTTGCACGGGAATGTCTCGGTGAATATTGTCAGTATCTTTACAACGGTGAGCCCTGCTTTCGCACGGTCGGCAATGACTCCACCTTCTATCGGCCACCGACCGCGAACCAGCTTCGGCAGTATCAAAATCAGATCCCCAGACACTTCGAGATGTGCGTCAAGGCGAGGGAGGAGATCACCATTCCGGCCTATGCGAAGCAGGCGCGTTATGGCGCCAAATCTGGCTAAGCGAACCCACAACTTCTCGCCACGAAGCGCTTCACTGAGCTGGTCTTTACGCTCTATTCAGACATGAAGTTTTTCTCCATACCGGTACCCTTACTCCTCAAGTTCCACCGGCATGGGAGGTCGAGTGAGGAGTGCTTCCGTTCAAAACGATTCGTACCGCAAGTACTTTGTATAGTGTGTGCGCTTGATCGGAAGTTCCGACTCTAGTAGGTGCTCGTTGACGATGCGAAGCCACCCGTTGTGCTCAAGCACGAGATCCGCACGAACGAGAGCCGTTCCAGATTGAATGATCGTCTCCATCACCCACACCTTCCCCTCGGCCCGGATGTTCACCGGACGAATCATCTGTTCAAGAGTCCGATGGGATTGGCGATCTGCGTCTGTTCTCCACTCAACCATGTTGGGGTCCTCAAGTACCCGAAGATCTCCTTTCGGTCCACTTACCGTCCCGATAAAGAACTTCCCATAGATCGCCACCTGTTCCGGTGTGACGAGCTGCGGAGGATTCCAGTGATTGAGTTCAAGGATCACCCCTCTTCTTCCACTGTCGGTCAGCACGGTGACGCCTGGATTTTGATTATGAAGCAGAAAGGTCACAATACCCGGTTGCTGTCCGGCCTTCCTGAACTCCCCCTCGACTAAGACAACACTAGTTGTTGTGTAGCAGGAAAGAGGCAGCTGTCGAAAACGTGTCACATCTCGAAGCAATGGCCAGTCATCTTCACTCAGCCCTCGCCTCACTTCACGCCAATACTGGCGGAGCCGCTGGACAACACCGGCCGCCTGCTCCGGCGTGAGCTCCTCCCACTTCCCCTCCATCAGTGGCCTGGCTGGCCATGGCGGAGTCATCTCAGGCGTTGAGGAGGACACCTCTGTCGCCTTGCTGCCTGCCCTCTCAGTTACGATTGGCGGCAACAGCTCTTCAGCCATGGCTGTCTGTAGGGAAGACAGATTTAGCGAGATCAGACTCGCAACCACGGTGATCCACCATGACCATGCTCGGAACAATAAGCAACGACCGGTTGGTCGTTGCCCAGGCCTAGAGCCAATCACCATGTCTTCAGGACTTTCAGTGTGCAAGATACAACCTCCGTCGTCGCATCGGGCTTGTAGATGGACGTACTATTAGTTCAGTGCGGCCTGAGCGGCCCGTCGCCGCATCGCACTATGCCCCTCTAACTCAGCAATCGCCTGCGCCGGTCTGAGATCGCCATATAGCACGCGAATGAGCCCTGTGGCATAACGATCAGTCGTAGAGAGATTGACGTGCAACAAGGTTCTCACCATTTCCATCGTGAGCTCACCCCCGTCTACGTCAATGCTCGTTTTATACGTGACCGATCCACTCTCGAAATCCAGTTCAAACTTCCCCAACATGAGTCCTTGATTCGCCCGGCAGATATACTCGGCCACCACCGCACGCTGCTCCTGCTGAACGCGCACAGGTACCGTCGAGTGAAAGACCGCTCGCCGTTTCTCCTCGTGGACCATCACAAGCACTTGATAGTTCAAATGCCTCCCTTGAAAGCCAGCATGCAGCACCTTCCCGTCTATCCTGCGATAGTTGATATTCTCCTGTTCAAAATACCGGGTGATCACCTCCATCATGTTCCCCGGTGTTGGCACATCCCAATCCATGACGAGCCTCCTTCGCTATGGTGACGGCCCCATGCCGTCCACTTACACTGATATCCTCAGACACAGTCAATCATCTGACGACACGGTCACAGCTCACCATGTTGAAGGAATACTCGCGATACAGATGGAAGAGGTAGTTGGATTTGACGTCCCTGGTTCAAGATGTCGTCCGAAAGAGCACGATGCTCAGACCACGCGAACCATCGCCTGGCACACCCTTCGTCACCTGATCGAAGGGCGTGCCCTCAGTTCCAGGTCCTCAACCAGAACTTCACAATTGGCGTGAAGTCCGGGTGCGGCATCCGTCAGAAGAGCCTTCTCGAGGACGGTCTTCCGACCCATGCGCGCTAACGCGCATGGGTCCCTCCTGGACGAGTACCGACATCATCACCCTTGAAGAGTGGTCGCACGTGGCTCAACCAGAAGCTGCAGATAGTCGAACGGCACTCGATACTCCCTGTTGGACAACAAGGCAGGGTCCGTCAACAATTCTTCATCAAACACGGCCTCCCAGCCAGAAGTCGTCGACGAAGGACCAATGGTCGTCTGAAGCGAGACCGCCTGTTGCTCTTCTATCAGTTGAATAGTACAGATGAGTCTCTTCCCGATGAAATGGGGCTCCGTTCCTTTCAGTCGAAATTGGAACCGTCCCTCCTTGGTCAACACCGGCCCTTGGATGACATCGTCTTCCGAGACAGACAGCGGCGTACCGACAGCCTGTCCCGCTTCGTTAACTTCCTGAAGGCTCAGCTTTCCGTCGCCACTCAATGTGGCCATGGCAGGAGTACCGGCCAACCCAAAAGACCTCGGCCATAGTATGTCACGCGTCTCGGCCAACAACTTTTGCAGTGCGTGAACCAGTGGTTTTGCCAGACCTGTAGTCTGTGTGCTCGAATCCGCCGCACTCTGGAGAATGTTCGATACCTCGTCCAGAAAGGCCGGAACTAGATCGCGCCCTTCCCCGGTCAAAAATCCCCATAACTCCTTGGAGACTGTTCGTGTCACAGTCTGAGAACAGGCCGGACATTCGCGTAGGTGCACACGCATTACATCCTGTTGGAGCGAGTCGAGACGTTCGTCGACCCAGCTTTGAATAAAGTCCGGCGTCAGATCACGACAAGTGAAGGACATCATAGTCATCTCCCTCCAAAATCAGTGGTACCAGTTGAAGCAAGTTTTCTTCCGTCAGTTTGTCGACTGCGCGGTTTTGCCGCTGATAGAAGGCGTCCTGCGAAAGCGCATTCCACCCAGGCAAGTCCCGCAAATAGGCAGAAACCTCAGGATGGACCTGCCATTGCATAATCTCAAGAGAAGGTGCTTGTGCTTTGAGGTGGTCCAAACCACCTAACGGACGCCCATGACGTTGCTGGACCAGTGCTCCACCTAGCCGATTGCGCTTCATCTGAATCAATTCCCCATCCTTATTCTTGTAACGGATCCCCGCACTCACGATAACAGGCACGGTCGAGCTAGCCATGCAATTTCTCGCATAGGATGACATTCCATCGAGTGCTTCTCGTAGGATACTCTTCTTCATTCCGCCTACCACCGTATCGAGACAAGTGATAGCATAAGCAATCGCCTGAATAGCTACAGCATCTGCTTCCTGATCGTCCTCACACAGCATGTTTGGGCTCCGCAGTGTGTCTCCAACTGTCTGGCTGGATTCTTCATCTCCATCAGGCTCGCTCATAGAAATCTCGTTTGCCCCTTGACGTTCAATCTTCCACTGAAGCTTTAGTTCTTCACCCGGAACCCATCTGCCTTTTACCCTGAATCCTGTGATGAGCTTGCTGATGAACAGGCCGACAACCGTCTTTCCATCAACCGTGTCGGTTTTGGGAATCTCGTTCCCCGCGGCCTGACCACTAGGCAGATTGTCTTTAAGTGCGATTTGTTTTCGTTGCTTCCATCTCAACACTTTTTCGATTGCATCCTGTGCTGCATCATTCGCATCGGCAGGTTGAAGCCACGCACTACGCCTGTGGTAGGTCATATGCCCCAACTGCCCGACCATATCGTCAAAGAGTTGTTCATCTCCCTGAGCAATAGCACGGTCCAACCTCTTGCGGATCTCCTCGTCACTCAACCGTTCATAGCCACTCCGGCACATGTAACAATCCATCGTAGGGCTCCTTTGCAGCAGTTATTATCGAGGCGTATCTTATACAGTGTGCTCGACTCCGCAGTAAATCAGGTTCGGGCTAGGCTGCATGCTCCTCCGCTCCTCGTGACCAGCTGATTCCCTACTGATCTATCCTGCTTCCCTCGATGGAATTTGACGGCTAGGAACGGGCGGCCGTAACTCATTGAGAATTAGCGCTCTTTCAATCGAGCACATAGACATCCTGCCGAATTTTCTACTGAACTGCCCGTTCCAACTTCATGCCATTCTATAAATAGAATCGTGTGCCTCATGCTGAGATCTGACACCATACGGACCGACAGTCGAGAGACAGCACGTGTCCACAGACCGAGTGACTGTGCTCGCCTCCCAGACTGACCGACCACACCAACTCTTCCTCCGTCATGGCCTCGCCCTTCCTTAAATCCCCCGTGCCGCAAACCCGGCTCACTACCACTCCCATCGCCTCGTCAGATTGCAGTATCATGCGATGAGCACCTGAACAGCTCACCTCCTAAAACCCCGGATTTCTAAAGCCTCCCGGCGGTGTGGGTCCACCTTGGCGGCCTGCGATGGGCGTCTCCGGAGGCTTCGTGGGTGTTGAGGGGTAGCGTTCCTTGGCTTTCTCGTTGAATGTCTTGGTCAATTCACCCCCTCGTTCAGGAAGGCCTCTCCTCGCGGGTCCCGCCTCGACGAACGAGGCCGCGAACGCAATCCCGCACCCGATGCACAGTACCACCATCAATCGTGACAG
Source organism: uncultured Nitrospira sp. (assembly GCA_902500775.1). Taxonomy (GTDB): domain Bacteria; phylum Nitrospirota; class Nitrospiria; order Nitrospirales; family Nitrospiraceae; genus Nitrospira_D. The sequence continues at coordinate 17,502 of CABVRZ010000042.1, read as the reverse complement.
ACTCATGACAAACCTCCTTTGTTGAGTGTTGGACTGTTGATTACCCACGCTGCCGATACTGACTGACCAACTTATACGCATTGTTGTAGATCCGCTCGGTCACTTCGCCAGACTGGCACTTGTATACCGTCATCAAGGTTCTGGCATCCTTACGCGCTCGATCGCGGAATATCTGACGGAGATTTTTTACATAGAAGAGTCGATCGAGTGTCCCCGAGGGGACTTCGTCTCGAATCTCACCAAGCACCGTAGCGACATAGGGATACTTTTGGCGAAACGTCGCCGCCGAGTCTGTTTGATTGAGCATGATCTCCGCCAAATCTCCCACCGCCTTTGGAGCCACGCTCGACCACATCACGGCTTCCAATTTCGTGGTCATCTCGGGCCTGTAGACCCGGCTGAAACAGAGCGGATCGATGAACATATTCATATCAGGATCGGCGAAGAGTTCATTCAGATCGTGCAGATACATCACCGTCAGCCACACCCAATCCGACTCCTGGTCGAGGATATGCGCGAGCTGCCCTTTCTCCAGACGCTCCAAGAGTTCCGGCCAGGTAAAGTCGGCAGCATGAAACCGTTGTACTTCGATAACAGATACCGGTACTGCCGCCTGCGCACTCGGTGTCTCGGGCGTATTGTTCGAACAGCCGCCAAGGAATAGGCCAGAACACAACGCGAGCCCCAGCCCACTCACCCATCCCGCTCGCCACGTCGATGTCTGATTCATGGATTCCCCCTTTCAGTGAAGCTCTATCATCATGCCTCATAATCTGAAATCCTCCCTCTGCGATGGAGATTTGACAGACTCAGTGAGGCGGGTAAATAGATGAAGGCAGCACCGCGTGTAACTCAATCTATCACTCCTCCCAGTTGCCACCTCGGCACCTCGATCATGGACTTCTCCTTTCATTGATACGCCATCATTGAGCCTCCTGGGGAATTATCCCGAATACTTGTAGCTATTCTGACGGAGTGGAAGAACAGATGGGCAGCACAGTCAATTCAAGCAGGCAGAGGTGATTACGGGTAATATACCTAAATGATGTCTAACGAGGTCGTGGAACAGAGGGACTGGACGATCCATTCAGGTACGCAGCGGCAGCAAAGTCCGTGTGAATACCCTCGGCAAAGTTAGTGCATCGGAGGCAAAGGGAGGGCCGTGACGAACGTTCCATTATGGAGAGATACACATCTCTGACATATCGTTACGTGTCAAACGACAGAGGCACAATCTGTCGCCGGACGCTCATCACCTCTGCACAGCCATCACGAAAAGGAGCCGTTGCACTGAGCTTCAAACCCGGTCGTCTAGGCCCCAAAACTACATAATTGGGAATAAGCCGGACCCCTTGCTGCTGCGCAGAAGCGAGGGCCTTGCTCGCCACCTCACGCACAGCTTCATCCGGATCCTGCAACCGCTCCACTAGCGCCTGTTGCACAGATTCCGACATGGAAGCACCCACGCTACAAAGGGCCTCGCTCACCTCCCAGCCCACAGTGTCATCCGGATCTTTCAGCCACTCTACTAGCGCTAGTTGCACGGGTTCCGACATGAAGGCACCCACGCTGTAGAGTGCCCTGTGCGCCGCCCTGCGCACAAGCCGTGCCGGATCTTCTAACAGTTTCACCAGGGCCTGCTGCACAAATTTAGGCATGGAAGCACCCATTCCACGGAGAGCCTCGCTCGCCTCTCTGCGCACACCCCATTTCGGATTTTTTAGCAGTTTCACCAAGGTCTGTTGCACAGGTACCGACATGGAGGTGCCCAATCCAGCCAAAGCCTCGCTCGCCCCCTCACGCACAGCTTCATCCGAATCCTGCAACCGCACCAGTAGCGCCTGTTGCACAGATTCCGACATAGAAGCACCCACGCTACTGAGGGTCTGGCTCGCCGCGTGGCACACAAGGTTATCCGAATCATGCAACTGCTCCACGAGAGCCTGTTGCACGGCTTCCGGCATAGAGGTACCCCATCCAGCGAGAGCCTTGCTTGCCTGCCAGCGCACAACGTCATCTGGATCATGCAATCGCACCACGAGAGCCTGTCGCACAGACTCCGGCATGGAAGCACCCACGCTGCTGAGAACCAAGCTCGCCCTCCAGCACACATGATCATCCGAATCCCGTAATAGCGCCACGAGAGCCTGTTGCACAGACTCCGACATGGAGGCACCCACGCTGCAGAGGGTCTGGCTTGCCGCACATGACTTAGATTTATCTGAATCCCGCAGCAGCCTTACTAGAGCCTGTTGCACAGACTCTGACATAGAGGCACCCACGCTACGGAGAACCAGGCCCGCCAGCGAACACATCCACCCATCACCCTGCCACAGCCCCACGAGAGCTTGTTGCACAGACTCCGACATAGAGACACCCACGCTACGGAGGGCCTCGCCCGCCGCCCCCCGAACTCTCTGTTCCGGATCTTTTAACAGTTTGATCAGAGCCTGCTGCACGAATTTAGGCATGGAAGCACCCATTCCACGGAGAGCCTCGCTCGCCGCCTCGCGAACAGACTCTATTGGATCCTGCAACCACGTCACCAGGGTCTGCTGCACAGATTCTGACATGGAGGCATCTGCGCTACGGAGGGCCTTACTCGCCATCCAGCGAACAAGTTCATCCGGATCCTGCAATCGCGCCACGAGAGCCTGCTGCACAGGTTCCGACATGAAGACTCCCACGCTACAGAGGGCTTCGCTCGCCGCCCGTAACACCGACTCATCTCGATCCTGGAACTGCGCGACCATGGCCTGCTGCACAGGCTCCGACATTGCAGGGCCCAGCCCCCCGAGTGCCTTTATGACTATCCTCATATGCTCAGTTGCAGCCGTCAGCAACTTAAGCACTTCTGTTTGTCCATATTTTGTCTCCGCCCATGCAGCTCGCAATGAATTTTCAACTAGCCCCTGTGTCCCTCGTAACGCTTCGGCCTTCCACACCTCAAACGCCTCCGTGGGAATCTGTACACTGAAAGCCTGATACTCCTGCTGGCCTGTCAGTGATGACTTCACCTCAATCAGACACCGTCCGGCCGTCCCGAGCCGATGCCGGGCCAGATCATCCTGCGTCTTGTCAGTAAGACGTTCGAATAGCGGGAACGGATTGTCCGTCTGCCCCACCCAAGCCTTCAGTACCGGTTCCCACTCCGGATCCCATGCCTTCTTGTCGAGAAACTCCAGCACCTGCCCCTCAGTGAGATCGAGACTGGTTCGCGTCTGTCGGTCCGCCAACGCGGTGCCCGTGAGCAAGGACGCCCAGATCGCGCTCTCAATGGCATAGCGTTCCGGATCCATCCCAACCCGTGTGAGCAATCCACTGTTGTGCAGCAGATCATTCAGCAAGGGACTGGCCTGTGAGAGGGAGAAGAGCGGTCTGTGATGACCGGCATGCTCCGTAAGTACTTGCTGGATGAGGGCTAAGAGCTGTGCTCGAGTGTGGAGCCGTCCTTTCCGACAGGCCAGCAGATGCAACGCGATGGAGGCAAGCAATCGCTTTTTTGTCGCGGGATCATCAGGATCAACCGGCGGTTGTATGCGGCCTGTCGTCTGCAATCGGCGGTGCAAGAGATACGTGAGCAGTTCCGTCTCCGTTGAAGGCAAAGCCTGGCGCTCTGCATAGAAGCCCAGCATCTGCACCAGATGGCCAGGGCGACTCATGAGCTCACGACCAGCGGAGTGAGTCTCCACCTTCTGTAGGAAAGTCTGAAATTGAGCCTCCGTCAGTTGCATAGTGGGCCGATATCGTGAAAGCAGCTGGATCTGTTCTATAGGCCTCAGGGCTTGGAGCTCGGTCTTTTCAACTTTGATTGGAATCCCGTGGGTCAACGGACGAGTCGTCAGAATCGTCACCGGGCGATCACCGCCGGTTCCCTCGAGATGCAGACGTTGAAGCGCTGCCGTGCGCATGTGGAGATCAAAGACTTCATCGAGCCCATCAAGGATGAGCAGGCCAAGGCCCCCACGCCACTGCCCATACAGCCACTGGCCGAGAGAGAGACTCTTGGTGGCATCATCGTCAGCGGTTACCCGTGCAGTTCCCAATCCAAGTTCGGAGACATAAATCTGGTCGAGGTACTCATCAAACGGCAATTGGCTCGCCGCAAAGCGGTGGAAGGGAATCCAGATTGGGAGTCGGCGCGCCCGGGCAAGGCTCTCGCGGACGAGATGTTTGCTCAGAGTGGATTTGCCCATCCCCGCCGGCCCTTCAATAAGCACGACTCGATGATCCCGAAGTTTCTCCCAGAGATTCACTGGCTCCTTCACGACAACCTCACGGGAGGAAGTGGACTCGCTGGCAGCATCACCCGATTGCTCTCGCTTCACCTCATGCAGGATGGTACGGGGGAGATAGACCTGCTTCAATGAGAGGGTTGCCCCGCTTGTTGAGGCAGGAATCTTTGTTACGGCTGGATCCGTCAACAGGGCCGTCAGGTAGCGCCGACGAAGGGCCGCGATGGCAGAGGACAGCGTCGTCTTCACATGCATGAGCATACCGTACCTCTAGGAAGAGAAGAAACCATGGGCCTCCCTTGGACAGAGTTACACTCCTTCTCAGCATGCATCGACGCAAACGAGATACTTGGGTTTGTCCAACTTCTGCTCTATCCCCCAATGCTCAGACATGAGGTTGCGTGCCTGTCTAAGACACTATCGCTCAGCCAATTGGAGAATCTGACACGCACACTTCACCATTTTGTGAAGTGACAAGTCCGTCAGATTGCGGAACTTTTCCCACGATAACTAACTAGCGACTGGATACCGATTCTGAAGTCCAAGGGAGAATGGTCATGAACACACTCGATACTCGCGGGTCGGAAGCCTCCCACTGTCTGGAGCATGCCTGGGCGGCGCTGCAGACCATCCTCCCTGGTCTCCCATCCGTCGTCTGCGTCATCCTATCGGCAGGCGCTCGGCGCAGAAAACTTGGACACTTCGCTTCCCACCATTGGCGAAACGCCACCCCAGGCCAAACTCATGAACTGGCGATCAGCCCTGACCTATTCGAGAACCCAGCAGACCTGCTGGCCGTCCTGCTTCACGAAGCCGCCCATGCGCTCCTGGAAAAATCCGCAAACGGGGGCATTGGCTATTGTCGCCATTACCACAACAAGGTCTTCGCAAAACAGTGCCGGGAACTGGGGTTGGAATGTTTGTTCCTAGATACCCGCCATGGGTTTGCCCACACACAGTGGCCAGGCCGTATGGACATTCCAAGCTGCTACACCCCAGTCCTGACCATTCTCAAGGAAGGCTTGCCCTTGGGAACCGATCCGCAGCGAATCCCTCGTCGAGCCTCCCGGCCACTTCCCCCCAGCGGCTACACGCGGCTGGTGTGTGCATGCCCCGATACGTTACACCGGAGTGTGTATGTGAAACACTCGGTGCTGCAGCAAGGGCAGATTCGATGTGAGCTGTGCGGAACCTTGTTCGAGCCCTAGACACATCCCGTCTCCATCACACCCACGTACACGATTTGCGTGGAGAGGTGCCAAGAACAACAAGAAGGGGGAACGAGGTCTGATCATCATGGGGAGGGCACTCGGACTGCACGGACGGTGAGACTCACCTGATCTGAGTCAACCCGGACTGACGCGCAGGGAGGTGGCTGCAACGAAGAGGAACGACTCACATCGAAGAACCCGACCGCAGGACAATTGCATTAGGTATTCGTAGGACCAAGGATAAAAGATCCGTGCAGGGAGTGACGCATACAACAGCCATCGGCAAATTGATCGGTTTGGCTTAGTTCAGAAACTAGTCGGCCATGACCCATCGTAGTACCATCCTCGAACCAACGAAGCCCTTGTTTCTTCGCAGCGCGGATCGCATGGACCGCCGCCTCCCGTACAACCTGATGTGGATGTTCTAGCCCTGCTGCCAGCTCCTGCCGACTCTCTGGTGTAGATATCCCCCAGGTCTCACTAATCCCGTCAACCGCCGCATTATGCACATATTGATTGGCAGCCTCTAGTCTCGCCAAAAACGCCTGTCGGCCGGCCACCGTAAGCTTCCCCCAGGCTCGCCCTAGCTCCCTCATTGGTTCCGTCCCTCCCGAGTAATCAGCCAGCGACGCCACAAGCGCCTGCTCGCCGGCCGCTGTAAACGTCGCCCTAAACTGTAGGAGACTCTCCACTCCCGTCCACAGCTTGGACTCGTCCGGATCATCTAGCTTTGCCACAATCGTGCTCCAGCCCGCTGGCTTGAACGCCCTCCCGATATCCATCAGCCCACTCAGCGTACTCACACGTACGGACCTATCTGCGTCCACAAGGTTAGACAGAAGCGCCTTCCAGCCCGCCGCCTCGAGGACTCCCCATCCCTCCCCTAGAGCACGAATCATCGCCTCCTTCCGCACGGACTCGCCTGTCACTTTCAGTCGTGCTACGAGTGCCTGCTGAATCGACCTGGCCAGCGCGGCTCCAACCTGCTCCAATGCCAGAGCCGCCGCTTCCCGCACATCCTTATCGTCATCCTCTAGCCGTGCTACCAACGCCTGCCATGCTTCTGGGGTGATCGCCCTCCCGACATTCATAAGCGCATTCACCGCCTCCAAGCGTATGTATTTTTTAGGATCACCCAACCGTGCCACCAGCGCTTGCCGTCTTTCTGCCGTGAGTATCTTCCAGGCCGGACCTAGGACTCGAACCGCTGCCCACCGCATGAACTCGTTCACATCGTCCAACCGTGCCACCAGCACTTGCTGACTCTCTTCTGTAAGCGCTATCCCGACGTATGCCAGTGTCAAAGTCGCGCTCACTGGTACCGAGTCGTCCGTATCCCCCAGCCGTCTCACGAGATCTTGCTGGATCTCTGGCGTGAACCCCGCTGAGGCCCCCAGCAGCGTCTGCACTGCCGCCCTGCGCACTACCACGTCTTCATCGTCCAGCCGCGCCATGAACGCCTGTAGGCCATCTGGCTTTAGCATGTTCCAAGCCGGCCCTATCGACCTCACCACCTCCGCCCGTACGGACCCGTCAAGATCGGCCAGCCGCGCCACCAGCGCCTCCTGGCTTTCTGGTGTGAGCCCCTCCCAATCCCTACTTAGTATTTGAACTAACCACCACCGTATGGAGCTATCCGGATCGGTCAACCGAGTCACTAGCACCTGTTGGATCTCTGGCTTGCGCGCCAGATCGACATGCTCTAGCGCCATCACCGCCTCCCCCCATACCGAGCTGTCCGGATCATCCAACCGCGCTAAAAATGCTTGCTGGCTCTCTGTCGTGAGCACATCCCAGGCTTCCACTAGCACTCGAACCGCCATTTGCCGCAGAAACTGATTCGGATTCCCCAACTCCGCTACCAGCGCCTCCTGGTTTTCTAAGGCGAGCGCTCGCCAGACCCGCTCTAACCCAGAAGCCGCATTAGACCGGACGGACCAATGTTCATCACCCAGCAGCGTTACGAGTGCGAGTTGGCCCTTTGATCTGCGAGCCAGCCCGCTCAGCACTAGCCCCTGAGCTGCGGCGGATCGCACCGACTCGTCCACATCGAACAACCCCGCCATGAGCGCCTGCTGACCTTCTTCCGTGAGAGCCGCCCTAACGTGCCCCAGCACATTTACCGCTGCCGCCCGCACAGACTTATCCTCATCACTCAGCCACCCCACGAGCGCCCGTTGACTTTCTGCCGTGAGAGCCGCCCCAACCTTCTCTAGTACTCTCACCGCTACCTCCCGCACAGCCTGATCCATATCCCCCAGCTTCGCGACAAGCGCATGCTGACCTTTCGCTGCGAGAGTCTCCTCTACAGACCCCAGCGTCTCCACCACTGCAGCCTTCACCTGCCACCCCGGTAACCTCGGCTCCACATAAGCCGCGTGCTTATGCTCTGGCGTGATTTCCCTTTCTGCTCCCAGCATCCTGACTGCTACTCTTCTGAGCGTCTCGTCTAACTCTATCAATTCGTCCCTTTCTAACCAGACTCCCTTTATTACGGCCTCAAACAGTGTCTTTATCCCTCGCGGTGCTTCAGCCTTCCACTGTTCAAACACCTCCCGTCCAATGTGGGAACAAAGTGTTGAGACCGCAGCCTCCTCCCTGTATTCCATTGGTATTTCCCCGAAACACCGCGCCGCCGTCTCAAGCCGATGCCGGGCCAGATCATCCTGTGTCTTGTCGATGAGGCGTTCAAATAACAGAAACCGATTCTCGGCCTGTGCGACCCAGCTTCTGAGCACTGGTTCCCATTCGAGATCCCAGGCCTTCTTGTCGAGAAATTCCAGTACCTGTTTGTCTGTGAGATTCAGGCTAGTGACCGTCTCTGTATCGGCCAAGGCGGTGCCCGTGAGCAAGTGCGTCCAAATAGCACTCTCGATGGCATAGCGTGCAGGCGTGAAGTCATAGTGGCCTGACTTTTGTGGAACATAGCCCTCCGATTCCACACGCGTAAGCAACCCACTGTTGTGCACCAGATCATCCAACAAGGCGCTGGTGTGAGAGAGGGAGAAGCGCGGCGTGTGATGACTCGCCTGCTCTCTGAGCACCTGCTGTATCAAGGTCAGTAGTTGGGTTCTAGTATGGGTTTGGCCCTGGCGACAGGCTAAGAGATGCCAGGCAATGGAGGCGAGCAGTCGCTGTCTTATCCCCGAATCATCGGGATCAAGTGGTGACTGGACCCGACCGGTCGTCTGTAATCGGCACTGCAGCAGATACGTGAGCAGTTCCGTCTCCGTTGTCGGTAGGGTTCGGTACTCTACATAGAAGCTTAGAATCTGCACGAGATGGCCGGGGCGACTCAGGAGCTCATGGTTTGTGAATGGAGAATGGACCTTCTTCTTTAAGGTCTCGAACTCCGCATCGGTCAGCTGCACGGTCGACCGATAGCCTTCCAGCACCCGGTCTTGTTCCTTGGGCGTCAGGGGTTGTAGCTCGGTTTTCGCCACAGCGATGGGAAGCTGCTGAGACAGATAAGGCCGCGTCGTCAGAATCGTCACCGGGCGATCACGTCCGGTTCCCTGAAGGTGGAGCCGATCCAGGGCGGCGCTTCGCTCCTGGGGATCAAAGACTTCATCCAGCCCATCGAGGATGAGCAGGCCAAGCCCCCCGCGCCACTGCCCATGGAGCCACTGACCGAGGGAGAAGCTCTGCGAGAGATCAGTCACTCGCTCAGCTCCTGCCAGCCCGAGCTCGGGGACATAGATCTGGTCAAGGTACTGGTCAAGCGGCAATTGGCTCGCGGCGAAGCGGTGAAAGGGGATCCAGATGGGAAGCCGCCACTCCTGCGTAAGGCTCTCGCGGACGAGATGCTTACTGAACGTCGATTTCCCCATCCCCGCAGGGCCTTCAATCAACACGACTCGATGCTCCCGGAGTGGCCCCCAGAGATTCTCCGTCAATTTGGCCACGACCTCGCGCATGGGATTGGACGAAGCGGCAGCACGAGATTGCTTCTCCTTGCTTTCGTGCAGCACCGTGCGTTGGACATAGACCTGATCTAGCGAAACAGGCGCTGCATCTGAAAACAAGGAAATGGTCGCCACCGATGGATGGGCGAGGAGCGCCCGAACATATTCCTGTCGTATGACTTCGATGGTCATGGCATTTGACTACTGTCGACTTCGATTTCTTGTAACGGACCACTATGCTAACAAGACTGTCGTTTGTTCCTCAATTCGTCCTGCGGCAGTCCCCTAACTCACTCTAAAACCAGACAGGAGCGACAGCTTGTTGTGGTTCTACTGCCGCTCCCCTCCTCCTCAACCAGGAAAGTCCCACTGATACGCTTGTGATCGGTCGTCCCGTTTCTTGCTGTCCGCCGCCACTCCTACGAGCTCACGGTCTTCTGGATCGACGTCGGCCACTCGTGGTCGCACGAACACGACCTCACGTTGTGGATCGGGTGGCTGGACTGGTTTCACATTCCGTCCAGCATGTTCGTTCGATGACGGAAAGTCTCCTTCTCGGGAAGTTGCCGGCTTCTTGACGTCCTTCGTCTCGCCGGTGGTCACCATCTCTTCACCAAATATCGATCGCAAGAAGTTGATAACCCGCTCGACGAAGCTCTTCCCTTTGTCGTCCGCCAATTTGAAGACACTTTCGCCATCATTGCCAGCACCGATGAGTTCTTTGATCAGCGCCGCAATCAGCTGACCGCCATAGGTGATTGCAGCAAGTCCCCACAAGACAACGCCTCCAACTAGGAAGACGACGCCAAATATCAATCGCAAGACGATCCTCAGACTCTCACTGGTAATGACGTCGATCGCGATGGCCAGAAAGCAGATCAGCGCGAGTGAAAGTACAACCTCCGTGCCGTTTGCACTAGCGATCGCTTCCATGGAACTCTCGAATAATGCCTCGGCCCTCATCTTTCCCGCCAACAGGACAACATAGCCCACGGTGAAAATCCCGCCGATGGACATCAGCGCCAAACACACTCGAAGACCGAGACTCTGTGGGATATCTCTGAGCTTCCTCGCTTGCTCACCATCATCCACGTGCTTCTTCCCTGAAAATATGCATAGGAGAGTGTCTCCGAATACGCAGATCGAAGCGAGCAATGCCCCCGCGACGATCCAGTCGAAGTGCGCGCCAGCGAAGCTCCACTCAAGCCCGAAGAGAGGACCGAGAACTGCCGCTAGTAAAATAAATTCTGCCGCTACGGAACAGAGAATGAGCGAAAAGGATAAGAGGCCCAAGGCTAGCCACTCAAGGTCGCTCCCTTCCAATCTTGTGTGTTCAGGGGATGAGCGCCGACTCTGGGGCCGAAAGAGACTGACGGCAAACGCGGTCGTTCTCTCTGCCCATCCTTGCATCATCCGCAAGAGGGTCGTGAGGCTGTTTTCTATCCAAGTTATTGACTTCTTGAGCACAAGGAACAAGACGAACACTGCCAGCACAACTCCCGCAATCGTCACCATCATCTGAGTATCCATGGTCCCTCCTCGGTTGTATGGTATGTCCCCTGTGAAGGAATCCTCACCCGAGGTTCCCATTCTGACAAGCTCGCATGCGGACGTTCTCACGCAGCTACGCCGCTACGTTTTCCTCACGACTCGCTCACCGTTGAAGCAAAGCAGAAATCTGACAACTGTTTCCTTACATGTTAGGAGTGGTTCGTTACAGCAAACCTGTTCCCGCATCACCGTCCCCAATCTGAGCACAGAGCAGACACGCCGGGTCTCGACGGGGACTCATCATTCGCCAATCAGCCAATCCCCGTTCGTTAATTTCCACCCGCTGCCATTGCGACTCCGTCAGTCGCCCCATAATTAATTCTTCTAGCCACCTCAACCCAGTGGCCACGGCAAACATGTTGAGGCTTCGAAACGAGCCTGCCCGCTGTCGTTGCCAATCGACTTGTCCTGCCTCCTGTTCCCATTCACGGAGTCCCTGCGGAGCTGCGTCCAGGCCTCCCCAGCACAACACACATCCATCAGCTGGAAGCACAAGTCGGATATCGGCTCCCATCTGGATACGTGCGACTCCGTGACTCCCAGAATGCCCTATCGCCTGTTGTCCCTCTCGGAACACACCTGTACCAAGATCCAGCCAGGGCTTGAGGTAACTAGCCGCAAGTGCCCCGGTTGCCAGTCTCGGTGCGGGAGCATCCACGGCACAGACAATCACATCGGCTTGTTTCAGCGCCTCATACGCTCGTCGGGAGAACACGGATTCGGGAACGGCAAGGGGACGCGCAGATTCATTCACTTCCATAAGCCGCTCAGCCACAACCTCTACCTTAAATCGTCCACAGTCCATCGGCGTCACGAGATCCATGGCATCACAATTGTGCGGCTCCAACCGGTCGGGATCGATCAAGGTCAGTGCGTGACAACCGGATCGCGTCAACGACGCCGCCACGATACTACCGGTGCGTCCCACCCCGACCACGGCGATCGACAGGTCCGTCAATCGCCGCCAGATTGTGGCTCCTCCCATTGCCCCGACGAGCCGACTCCATCGTCGTGCCTCATAGGGGCCGAGAGTGGTGGACGATCCCTGAACCTTACCCGCCTCGAAGCGCGCCATCCCTGCCCCAACTACGTGCATCGTCCTAAGGGGCATAGACTCGTTGTGCAAGAGAAAGGCTCCGGTGAACTGCCCGCGCTCTTCGGCGATCCCCAAATGGATCCGGCATACCGGCGGCCCTTGTGAGCCGTAATCAAACCGAATCGCCCAGTCCACCGTTTCCCAGGCCTCCGGTTGTGTCACGTTGTTGGGAGCAAATCCGATCTCAAACGATGGACGATCAAGGCGCCGTCTTGGCATCCATTCCGAGTCAGCCATAGACTCGACAGATCGCGCCAACAACCGCCAACCCGATTCGGTTCGACTGAGTCCAAGTGTTCCATGGACGAACGCATGGGGTGCCAGTTGCAACCGCTGGATGATGGTTCGCAATAACGCTGTTGGAATCACGAATGTCGCGATGGCGGAGGTTACTTCCATGATGACGTCTCACTCTCCTGAATTACAAATTGCTATCCTCTCTTTGAATCCCACGGTGATCTCGGTGTCCTGACAGCCAAGAGGAGTACGGGAGGGCATTCGTCAGATTCTTCTGCCGCACAGACGATGACGATGAGAGAAAGGAGGTGAAGCAGATGGATCACCAACAGGACACCGAGCCAGCGGGTGCGGCGGTAGCAGACAACGAACCGTACGCATCGTTGAAGTCCCTCCTGGATGCGGAGATGGTTCGTGATGCGACACAACAGGCTGCTCCCCGTACCAATCCAACAGACCGGGGAAGGACGACTTCTGTACCGGCGACCGCCACGCGGCTGTCAGTCCAGTACGGACTGGACTAACGCCGCTCAGCCGGGCTGCGTTACGCAGCCCGGCTTTTTCCCTTAACCATTCGATGAGAGAGCCTCTCCATCGTTCCACTTCACACCAACGCTTCACCGCTTGACAAATGTCTGCCCCTTCGCAATGGACGTTGTGAAAAGCGAAGAGGCTTCCTCGGGGAAGCCTCTTCTATACCGATAGCCCGTTGACACTGCCACTGCGAGAAGCCGATGGAAGTGATCCCTATCTCGTAGCGATCGCCAGGCCCACGGCTTCTGGTCTCCCTATGGAAGATTCTCCACCGGCAAAGACTTTTGCCGAAATCGGCACGTTCATCGGTACCACGGCCACCACCGCCCCCGAGGAGCGAAGTACCTCCGCATACTTCGTCAACGCGCCATTCGCTAGGGAGAGCCCTTTTCCTAATGGTGGCCGCAAGACGACGCTGACATGGCTGAAGCCACCCTGTTTGCTCAGGAACGACTTATTGACCGTATCTTCCGCATCAGACAGGATGATGGCAGCCTTGTCTGCCTGTGGAAAGGCTTGAAGGACTTCACCGGCGAGCAATAAGGCTCCGTCGAAATCCGTCCGGTTGGCCTTACTTGGCCTCAAGGCTTGGATCTGTTGGGTGATTCGCTGATAGGCTTGCTGGACGCAGGTACGTCGCGCCTCACCCTGTTGCTTGATCGTTGTGCAATGCCGGCGCTGTGCCGGATCGAACGGATTTGTCGGCTTACAGACAACGCTCTCCAAACTTGGTGGGACCAGCTCCTTCACAACAAGTTCATCGCCTCTATTAGAATCATCGCTCACAAAGGCAACATAGACCATTGTGTTCGGTGGCGCCTCGCGCAGGTAGCGTAGGCTCTCAAGCTTCATATCTTCAAATGTTTTTGTCTCTCTCATGTATGAACCGGTCCGGTCCAGCATCAGATACAGAATACGGGCCGGATCTCCGTCACCTGGGCCAGGACAGGTTGAGAGATTGCTATTCACAATACTCTCTCCTCTGGGCTTCATTGCGGGTGATGCCAGCGCTTCGTTCTCATCCGGTGCACAGCCTCCGACCGAGAGCGCACAGAACATGATCAGCCCCACAAGACGGGTACCTCGTCTCCCTTCTCTCAACATGGTGGTTTCCTCCTTTAGTGATTAGCGGTGAACTTGCGTCCTACTGGAAGAATCCTCCCTGCTGGGGTGGAATTTGACGTGGTCAGAGTGGGTGGATTACCGATGTCTGAAAGAAGCCAGAAGAAGCTGAGTCGTGCGTGCTCTGCAGAACACCATGGGCAGGTTGAGCACCGGCCTGTGTACGTTGATGAACTGTTTCTCCGCAGACCGATGACGACATCCTAGACCTTGGAGCACTCCCGTCGACGAACAAGACTAGCGAAGCGGAAGCGTTTGGACCAGCACTCGCCGCAGTTGACGAATGGCAGTGCAATCCCACGGATCTGTCCGCTTCCAAGCCGGCAGGACTTCCTCCAGTGCGGCCCTGACTGCGGCCCTGACTTGATCACCCTGTCCTTTGGCGACATGTTCATCCCATCTGCCCAGTGAAATCCCACAGGACTGACAGTGCAGGGACGTGGTCCCCTCGATCCAGCCCACGATGGCCTTGTCCTGTCCATTCACCAGTGCCGCCATCTGGCTAGCCGCATAGAATCGCAGCCACTCCGGTGAACGAAAGACCCAGCCGTCTTGACGGTTTCCCCGGAGAAAGTGTCGTACGTCTGTGTACTCTTGAAGCATGGTTGGGGCCTCCGTGGGCCGATAAATCGGTCCGTCTCCTTCATCCTGCTGTTCAAGAACCTGTCTCAGTACCTGTTCCACTTCTGCTCCGCTTGCCTGACCGCCTCGGCAGAAATACAGATGAAACCCCAATGCCTCGAGGATCTGCTGCTTGTAGACCGGCTCATCCGGCTGAGTCAGCGCGATCTGCTCGCTCACTTTCTTTCGCCATCGATGGTACTGCACCGTCTCCAGCAAATCAGTCTCATCCTTCAGCAACACTTTCCGTTGTAGATAGAGACCCAACAGGAGCACGAGAAACCCGGATCGTTCTGCCAGCGCAGGGATCCCTGTTATGTGTTTGTCAGACTTCGCCAGCCACTCAACGAACTCTTGCGTCGCCTGCTCCGCGCCAATTGCCCTCCCATAGGCCTCGGCGACCTTAACCTGCTGCTCCACCGTGAGCCGTTGGATCACCAGACACTTCCAAGCAGGATGGCAGGCTTGCTCATCAATTGAGGCAGTTACCACTAACGGCAAAGAAGTAAAGTGGTCATGTCCAAACAATCGCTGCCGCAACATGTTGGGAGGCTGTGCAAGCCACGCTCGGTCCACATCATCGATGATCAGGATCGCCGTCCCGTTTTGACAATCGCCCATGATCAACTTCACCATCTCTTCCGGGGCGTTCAGCCCCAGCCCTCTCAGACCGGTCTTGGCCAACCATTGCTCAAGATGCTCATTAGCCTTGAGCTCGCGGAGAGACACGAGAATCGGCGTTCGGTCCCCTGTCGCAAAAGCATTTAGCACCGCCCAATGGGCCAATGTGCTCTTCCCGCTCCACTCGTCGCCCTGAATAACCACCGCTTGGGTCCGAACAATCTCGTCGGTGATGACAATGGGTTGATTGGATATTTGATCCTGGCATGGCGGCGCGACAAATACGGCGTCCAGTGCGACACGCCGTTGCAAGCCTGACCACTCCACTGTCAGTTGTTCAGAGAGCTTCTTTCGATAGGCCGCACGCTGCCGCGCTTCGGTCTCCGCAAACAACCGATCATCGGCTCCTGCCAACCAGAGGGTCGGCATGACAGATGCCGCACGGCGCAGGTGCCTGGCCTCTTTCAGCCAGTCTTCATTGACTTGTCCGTTCTTTCGAAGCTGTTGTATATCCTGTTCTTGCCACGTGTGGTCTCGCAATCCCGCTATCCCTTGCTGCAACGCCTGGCCCACTGGCCTGAACTCTGCCAGGAATCTAAAAAACGGCTCCGCAAACGGCTTGGCACCTTTCCAGGGGAAGTTTTCAGAACCGTATGGCTGCATCCCAACCACCGCAGAAACACCGTGACCCAACAAGACAGGAGCGGCCACAAAGCTCTGGCAGGCCAGTAGAACAACCACTCGCAGGTTGGCCCCTCCCGGAATAGAGTTCAATACTGCCTTGAGCTGCTCATAGCCCAACTGCTTGGCTTCTCCCTGCTCGACACAGACCAATCCACCATCTCCTCCCTTCGCCAGACCATAACCATGGCCTAGGAAGACTATGACATGGGGATTCCTATCGTGAATCGCCTCCCTCAAATCTTTCAGACTAGCCTGACGCACTGGCTCCACAACAATAGGCGCGTCCTGGTAGTGCTGAAGAGGAAGAAGTACGTCCATCAGTGCGTCGAACTCATTTTCTAGACCGAGAATGTTTGGAAATCCGTCTAGCTTGTTTTTTTCCGTTGGATCAGGATTGGCGAGAACCGCGAGCACTTGTAACTTCTCAGCAACCGGACGTTTCTGGGCCTTGTTCACCACCTGTGTATCATTGCTCTCATCCCAGACAGTGCGCACCGCTTCGACTCGAAAGTGCTCAGCACCGCTCAAGCTCTGAAAAAAAGTCGCTACCTGGAGCGTCAGATCCGTTCGAAGCAGTGTGTGTTCGATACTCACCAGCAGTCGCAGGCGCTCATTCACCGCCAAGAGATTTTCCGCCTGTTTGAGATATCGGCCAATTGAATTCAAGCGTTCACGATCACCCTGTTCACAAAAGAGCCACTCGGCCATCCTGTTGCCATAGGCGACGTACGGGTCTTGGGAAACCCTCGCTTCGTCATGCGCCTTGATGTTCATGCCACGCAGATCCATACAGAGAGTTTTCGCAAGCGGTGGCACCCTACGATTTGGAGTGTCTGCAAAGAGGGTAACTTCGTAATGGAGCCCCCCCCCATTGCCACTCTGATCCTTGTCTTGAATCTTAGTAATTTGAATCCAATATGCGTGACTCATGTTTTCTCCGGACACCTTTCTGGGCTCGTTATAACAGCCCGCCTTCATATCACAGGACCTGAACGGCTTGCACGCATCGCGATGAGGGCACCACATACGTTCACCGCTAAAGAACTTGCTTCCCTCCAGTCATCGTGAGTACAGCAGCAGCTATAGTACTATCGACCGGTGTCAGCGTGAGTCTGACCCCTGGATATCTTGATAGGAAATACAATCAGATGGACAAGAGCAAGATCATGATGGCCACGATCTTCGTCCCCATCTTCTGGGGATAACCTTGTGAGCAAGTCGAGTGCTACGTGAGAGACACTACAAATATGAAATGTTTAGCATGTTGCCTATGTTTTAGGCGTCCCCAGTCTCAGGAACAGACCACGATGAGTGGTAGGGTCCTGGAATCTTTCAGAAGGATTTTCGAGCGGAGGTACGATAGTACTTTCGCTGTCCCCTCACAGCGGCCAGCCCTGATCGGCGAAACTATAGAGACGATCGTCACCGAGAATGAGGTGATCGAGGAGCCTGATACCCAGTAATTCTCCGGCATCCCGCAGTCGTGTGGTAAGCATCCGATCCTCAGCGCTCGGCGTGGGATCGCCGGAGGGGTGATTATGCACAGCAATGATCGCACAGGCGTTGAGCAGGATGGCTGGTTTGAACACCTCACGCGGATGCACAAGGCTGAGAGTGAGCGACCCGATCGAGACGATGTTCACGCCGATGCTGACGTTCTTGGCATCGAGACAACAGACGAGGAA
>CABVRZ010000041.1 GCA_902500775.1 uncultured Nitrospira sp. | reverse complement strand
ATGGCGTTGGTTCCGGTGGGGATGTTCGAGATGGGCAAGAGCCCCTACGGTATCTATGACATGGCCGGCAATGCCTGGGAATGGGTCAACGACTGGTATGATCATGACTATTACAAGAAAAGCCCACTGAAGAATCCTCAAGGACCGACAACGGGCAAATCAAAAGTCGTGCGGGGCGGAAACTGGCTCTATGTTCAGGAATTTTTGGGATCATCCTTCCGATACAATGCCGAACCATCTCGCCGGCGGCTCGGCTATGGGTTTCGTTGCGCAAAAACTCCGTAACCCTGAGTGGCTTGGTCTGAGTCATATAACCCCGCCCTCACTGTGTCGCCAGGAAGGCTTCTTTCCTGCTCGGTGCGGTGAGCCGGAAGATGTCCCCGTGTAGGTCAACCAAAGGGCTCGTCAAATCACGCTACGACCGTGCCAGCATCGCCACCGTCATCACGACGGGCAAGGCGATGAGTATGGACCATCGAGGGATCCAGCGCGCGGTGTTGAACCCAACCTGCTCTCCTGCCGTTCGCTGGGATTCTGGAATCGCGCTGACCCAGCTGACCTGAGGGCCGAGCAACAGGGCGATCAGCACCAGTTTCACCATTTCGAATTCTCACCCGGTCAGCGGTCTTACAGATCGATTCGCAGGCCGCCGAGAATGAGCAGCGGCTGACCGAGGATCTTGAGACCACCCGTTTGCGTGGCGATGTACCGGCGATCGGTGAGGTTTTCGCCGTCGATGAAGAGCTCTCCCCACGAGGTGATCCGCTTCCTCAGCGAGGCATCTAAGACAACAAAATCCGCAATCGGCTGCCGATTCGTATCATCCGCGAACTGTCGAGACAGATAGCGAGTCTGCAGCGTCAGCTGCGCCACATCCGGCCGGCCGATCGTGAGTGCGGCCGTCACTTGATGCGATGAGACATTCGGAATGCGCAGCCCCTCACGGGAGGGATTACCGGGAAACCTCGTGATGACCGAATCCACGAACGAGTATCCAACCGTCAGAGACAACAGATCGTCCACCCGGCTGTGTAGTTCAATGTCCGTTCCGACTGACCGGCCTTCGGCGATATTTTGTCGCATGGCCGATGTCGGCCCTTGAGTCACGAAGAGAATTTGATCCTTGATCACATCGTAATGGCCCGTGGCCCGAAAACCGAGGAGACCACGTGGGAGTACGTCGACTTCGACCTTCACGTCGCCGCCCGTGAGCCGTTCCGGTTCAAGACGATCGTTGCTGAGAAACGTAAAACCGGACGAACCGAAGTCTCGGTACAATTCATTCAAGGTCGGAGCGCGGAACGCTTGGTAGACCGACGCGCCGATTCGCACACGCTCGTTGACCTTGTACAGCAGGCTCACTTTAGGGTTGATGAGACTAGCGGTATTATCCTGCATGTGAGTGACCAGCCCGGACGGCGTTGTCTTTGTACCGTCAAAGTTTCTCCACCAGTCCCACCGGACCGCAGCCGTGAACACCAGCGTGTTGAAGGGTTCGATAATCCATTCACCGAATGTGCCGAGGCCAAGTTGTTTACCGCTTGTCACGAGAGACAGCTGAGAGGGAACGAACCTGTCTTCTGATTGCGCAAGGATTGCGCGTGCATCAGCCCCCGCCACGATTCGAGAAAATGAGAGGACGGGCACCGTCCATTGGGCCATACCACCGACATCATTTGATGGGATGATCTGCAGGCGATCCAGCTGATCGAAGAGGCGGACGAAGGGTGAGGGTTGAACCGCCCCGCTCTGATTACGGAAGGTCTGCCATTGGGCAAAGGCTTTGGTTTCAAAAATTCCCCATGCGCCCCGATTGCCCTTCACGCCGAGCGAGACGGTGCCAATCGTGCGGGTTCCCTGGCTAAACGGAGTTCCGAACGAGCGATCTTCCGTATAATAGGTGCCCGAGACGGTTGCGGTCGTGGTGGGTGTCAACTCATAGATGAGCTTGCCCATGAATTGATGGTGCTCCGACCCAACGGGTACATCCGCTTGGCCTCGCTGGTAGGAAGGAACCGTGAGAAACCCTGCAGTATCGAAATGGCGATAGCTGAGAGTGAATCCTGTTCGGTCGTTCCCATATTGCGCACGAACGGACTGAATAGTGGTCCCAAGCGACCCGCCACTCACCTCACTGCTCGCCCCGCTCTTTGGTCGGCCGGACTGGGTGATGATATTGATGATCCCGCCCATCGCCCACGTGCCATAGAGGTTCGATCCGCCACCTGGGATGATCTCAACTCGCTCGACCCGATCGGGGATCAGTCCCCAGTTGATCCAGCCGCCGAAGCCGTCGTTCAGCGGCACACCGTCCAGCAACACCAAGGCGCGTCTGGTGCCCAGGCCTCGGATACTGACGAATTGAGCAGTTGGGTGATTGTATCGGCTGCTGAGGAGGCTCGGCTGGACAGTCGGTACATACCGCAAGAGGTCATCGATCTGCGTTCCACTGCGAAATGGTGTGCGGCCAATGTCGTGTTGTGTCAGAACAGTCGTTGCGGCCGAAAGGCGTGAGGGTGCCATCGGGATTTTCGTCGCTGCCACAACGACTTCGTGTACCTCAAGCGTGTCGCTATCTTCAGCGCACACAGGATATACGAACGAGCAGCCCGCCACGAGAGCCAGTACGGTCGTCTGCCATAGACTGAATCGCTTGTCGCACCCGTACTCGAACACGCGGGGGTAGAACACGAAGGAGATCATTCCATTCATCCACGAGGGCGGAACACCGTTAGGTAGGTAGCGAGCGATTCAGGCTCAGCCGTTGTTATGACCGAGCCAGTATCGTGGCCGCAACTAAGACAGACAGCGCAATGAGCAGCGACAATCGGGGAAGCCAGCGCGCGGTGTTGAATACAACCTGCTCTCCTGCCGTTCGCTGAGATTCTGGAATCGCGCTGACCCGGCTGACCTGGGGACCGAGCACGAGGTCATGGAGTAAGGTGAGGAACAGTAATACGGCGACCAGCGTCATCTTCACCATGACAATTTCAGGCCAGGAGGACGGGTTTGCGACAGGGACACCGCGAAGGGACAACAACATCGGACCGGTCATCAAGAGGATCGCCATGGCCACCCAGACGATGGGCCGAAAGCGAAGCGCGGCAGACCGAAACAGCGCCATGAATTCTGGGACGGATTTTCGGCTTCTCACTAAGGGCGCCAACACCAACGACAGAAATATCATGCCACCAATCCAACTGACGGCGGCAAGAATGTGCAGAATGACTAGAGTGAAATACATGCTGTGCTCTCATCATTGAGTGTAGAGTAATAATCCTAGGAGGAGTTCTGGCCTACTCAGATGTATTGGCTGTACCTCGATCACGTCGGTCACGGAAGGGTATGACTGTACACAAGCTTCGCGTGGACCCTCCTCATGCCTGCTTCGGACGATGAGCGAACCCGCATCAGCGGCACACGGTGTTGCGCTGGGATCGGTTAGTCCTTGGCTTCAAACCACAGCTGTAATGAAATCGTTTCATTCGCCGAGACGGTCAGTGCCTGTTCTCGCATGCCGAGAATCGGATGCCAGACCTTAAGGCGATACTTACCAGGCGGGACATCATCAATGAAGAAGGCGCCTGTGGCATCCGTAACCGAAAAATACGGATGATCGATCGCATAGCCCCAACTTTGCATATAGGGATGCATACTGCACTGCATGCTGAATACTTTCCGCCCTTTGACCAACTTCACGGCATCGGTAGTCCCATTCGCCTCTAAGGACGGGCGATAGAACACCATGTCACCCCCCGTCTCATCAAACGCATACCCTTGGATGTCGTGTGGTACCGGATCCCGATTGAATACCGTAATCAGTCGCTTGTCGCCGACCACGGTAACGAAGGGCATAAACTGACAGCGGCTCGCTTCCACTTGGGCCTCCGCGAAGGGAAAGGGCTTTCCATGCTCTACACCTTCCACCATCACCAGGACATCCTTGAAGCCTCCGTCGGACCTGACGGTGAATTCTCGCATGATCCGATTCCCCTGGCCATCGGACAGCTGGCTACAATATTCGTGGTCGAGAGAGCGACGCAACTCGAATTCTTTCGGCGGTGGGACGGTTCCGAGGAAGGTGACGGTGCCGCGCACGGTAGACCCCGCCACCACTGGCTCAGACTCATAGGCCCACGCCGCTGTTCCTGGACACATCGTCAGGACCACGAGGACCCATCCCGCCACACAGCTTCCCGTTCTCAGCCCTCGTTTCACCTTGCCCATCCTTTGCACTCTGCTCATCCTTCGTTGGTTACGTGGTCCAATTAGGATAGACCCGGATCCAGTCACAGCACAACCTCATTGCCGTGGGAGTAACCTTCGGCACGATCATGCCCCACAACCGTCTTTGGCGGATCGTCATGGGATATTGAGATGCTCTGGCAGACGTCCACGATGGGCGCTACATGCAAAGACCGCAGAGGGTTATCGGATTGTTGTACCGCATGATTCGGGCGGACGCAAGACCGTGTGGGTGAAGGATAGAGGGCAGCAAAATCCGACGGATCCGCTCCGACAGTATGGAGGGACAGGATTACTAGGACCACTCTTCACAGAGCTTACCCTGATCACTACAGGCATGGATTCGCACCCCCATGCTCCTGAGGTTCGCCATCCTGAAAAAAGTTACGTTTCGTAACCGGTGTATCTGTGGAGACTTTAGAATAAGTGGGCGCAGTCTAGGCACCGAGCTGGGCCAATAGCTTGCATCCGCGACTTTTAATAGAGGCACTCTCGGTCCTAATGAGCCGTGAGAGGATCGGTCGAATAGATTTCGTTAACCGGGTATCCTGCTGAGCGAAGTCAGCCAAGCCCTGCATCGCACACGTCCTCACGATGCAGCGGTGATCCCCAAGATAGCGTCGAAGAATCGTCACCGCCATCTGACGGTCTTGCCCTGATAAGTCTAATCGCGGCAACATCTGGGCCAAGTGCCAACGCAGTTCTTTCTGTTCAGCTTGCGCAGCCAATCCTATCAGTTGCCGTCTGAACGGCTGGAGCCACTGGGAATTGGCTACCGTGAGCTTCTCTGCTGCGTCAGCTGCGCGCATGCGAACGAACTCGTCCTCGTGATTCATACAGTCTATGAGAGTGGAAAACCGTGTTGGTGTTCCCCGTACATGCGCGACCACCTGATTGACACGGCCCATAGAGCGCCGATCACCGCCTTCCAGTGCATGTACGATGTCCCCATGGTACATTCGCTTGATCCTGAAACGCGTGAGTTGTCATGATTCGGGTTGGAAAGGGATTCATCCGTTACCCTATTGTGCTGCATCAGCACGCTCATGCTCCACGTTCGCAGCGCTCCAATTCAGGTCACCCATCTAAGCAGGGTCTTCTCAGGAACCGGATGCTGAGGATCGCGCACACCAGCCAACATGTCGCCATGATATTTCTTCAACTGCCGGTACCATATGGCCAGTGTGTCCGACTCCAAGTTCAATAGCATACTTCCGTGCTGGCCGAACCCCTGTTCCTGCAATTCCAGCACCGCCCGGTCCTGACCAAGAATCGTCCTGAGGGTCCGACGGACCAGCCATCCAACCGGAATCGCATGCAGAAAGTTCCACCCAACGCAGATGTCGAATCGACTTCGCTCGTCAGTGAGCGGGGTAGCCACCAATATAACGGACGCGAACCGGCCACCGATCTCCCACCGCTCCACATGGATGCCGGGTAGGACAAAATCGACTGTCGTCGTCGCCGAGCCCAGCCTTGGGGATAAAGCTCGAAAGATAAAGGTATCCGGCAGCAGGACATTTTTCGAGATCGTGCGAAATCCAAACGGCAGTCGCGTGAATACCTTTTCTTTCTCCCTGGCCGCCTCACGCCGCCGGAAATAGTTGTGGTGGATGAATGGGACATGCGCGGGATCCATGAGACTATCCACGGCGAAATCCCACCGAACTTTTGCTTGGGCGGACTCGCGTACCGAAACCATGCGACTACCATCAGCAGGAACCGGCAACGAGGGTGGTGGACACGAAGGTTTCGGGCATCGATCGTGGCCGATGTAAACCCACACCCACCCGTCCCGTTCCTCTGCCGGATAAGTCCGCACGCAGGCCGAGGCCGATGATGGATGCGGCTGGTTGCCGAGGACCGGGACTTCCACACATTCGCCAGAGGAGGTAAAACGCCATCCGTGAAACGGACAACGCAAGGAATCCCCTTCTTGTCGACCTGATGAGAGTAGGACGCCCTTATGGGGGCAGCGGTCGTGTAACGCATGCACCAGGCCACGCTGATCCCGAAAGAGGACAAGAGGTAGGTTGCAAAGGACGGCGGCATATGGCCGGCCGACACGGACCCTCACGCTTTCTGTGGCGATATACCAGAATCCTTCGAGCATTCAGTTCCGGGGCATCGGCCGCCGACGGTATCGAACGTGTCCTTGAGACTTCGACCGACGCAGGTGACGATCAGGCTAGAAACGAGTGCAGGGAGCCGTGAAGTGGCTCCCTGCACTCGTTGTTCGCAGATATCATGCACCACCTTGCTCGCAAGGTGGTAACCCACTAGAACCCGATCGCCCCATAGATACCAGCGGTCCAGTAATTGTTCACCGTGTTGGTTTGGTTGGAGGCCAGATGGAACCGGCTGTCGAGACCAAGCCATAATTCCTTCCATACCCTAAACTCAGCGCCGCCGCCGAACTGAACCCCGATGTCCAAATAATTAACCTGACTCGAAGTTGGGCTGATCACGTGGAAATCCAGTCCAGCAGGAATAATCCAAGGCTGGAAGTCGGTCCCCTGCCTGAACTTCAACTTGGGTGCCACGCTTGCAGTCAACATGGTCATCTGCACCTTGGCTAGAGTCAGATCACTAACAGGCGTCAGAGCTTCTCCACTCACGACACGGCTGGAACTCCATCGCTTAAATTCCAATCCGATTTCTCCAACGAGCGCGACGCCAGGCATCATACCCCACAGGTCCTTCGTGACCATGAGCTCCGCTCCACCGCCTATATAATAGCCGCCGGTCCCAGTATTTTTAGGCCCACCCCCAAGTCCACCATGCACGTCGGTGATAAACTCGCCTGCTCGATCGCTCAGCATCTCGCCATAGCCTCCACGAAAGAACACGCGGTTCCCTGTTGACGTCGTACCTTCAGTTAAGACTTCGGTCAAATGCGTAGACGCACCGTCGGCATGTTCGGTGCACGCATCCGCATGCCCAGCCTTACCGTGTTGCACCGCTTCCATCAGATGTATAACGCCCATATCCACATGCGGGTTTTTCACTCCAGCCGCTCGTGCATGCTTAAGGGCTTCCTCCGCGCGCTGGACACAGGCGTCGGCATGTCCCTGCTGCCCATGTGACGCGGCACCTTTGGCTTGCTCGACTGCCTCGCTCACATGTGGATTGGCGGCGGCAAGCGCTGGGCTGCTCAGTACCGGTGCTCCAAGAGCGAACACCGCGGCGAGTGACACCGCAACAGACCAGACTCGAATGTTCCTCCTGCTCTTCTCAACCTGCATGATATCCTCCCTCATGGTTACGCCTCGAGGAGCACGGCCCTCCTTCGAGCAATCAACTGACAGTATCCGATCGCAAGCACCTCATCTGGCTTGCTCAACCCCTCGACCGACCACTCACACGTTCACGTCCGCAACGCGCAGGTTCGGACACCAGTCCACTTCCGCACGGCGCGCTACTTCCAAGAGCTGACTCGGAATCGGAGCTGCGCCTTGATCGCGTAACAGTCCTACACACCGTGAACACATAAACCGGCAGTGAGACAGGCACGACTGCTCAGGACATCCTCTCTCCGCGCCAACGTTTTCCGCCTGCTGAAGGCAATAGGCCTTCGCGTCCTGAGCACTCAGGCTCTCCTGATAGCAGCGGAGGGCAGCATAGAAATTGGTCCGGCTCACGACGGATCTACCTTCGAGAGTGATGTGGACATCGTGCAGGTCCCAGGCTTCCTCAATCATTCGCGCAACGGTCTCCACAGACCTCGTAAAGTCGTCAAAGAACGCCACGTATTCGGCCCCCTCTTCATCGGCCTCAACGTCCCAGGCAGGCGCCTTCCGGATGAGCCTCAACAGCGTCGGAGCGTCAATAACTTGTGCTTCAGGAATCGCGATGGAGAGATGCACCACCAACTCCTATAGGGAATAGCATTGTTATCTGCTCGATCATCGTGTCTGACGGTGAGGTTCCATCCGCGCGGATCACCTGCTTCGTCTTGGCCCTGCGCATCAGCGCAGCCGGGCCAAAACAGGCGACTGCGTCCTTGATGTTCAAAAACCGTTTGTTCAGCGGTCCCATCCGCTGATCCGTAACACATTGCAGTGTCAGGACCACACGCCGTTCACCGTCGCCCAGCGGTGATCTGTAATCCGTCTTGCCCACAGAGAAAAAATGAGGGGGCCACTCTCACCTGTGACCCCCTCATCTTTGACACGTGGCGGTCGGGACAACCGCTCACATTCGGGTGGACAGTGCTGGGTGGCAACAGGGCTTATCACCACCCAGCCCACAGAAAGATCGAGCCCTCTGTGTTACTCAGCTATTCAGCAACTGGCGTGCCATCCTTGTTTGTCACGCATCAATGAACCATTGACGCATCAGGCGCGAAGATGGACCTCGCCCATCGGTCCTCTGATCAGCCCCTGCTCCACGGGAAATTCCACTTAGTTAGACAGTGTCGGACAAGATTTCCTCATTTCCCAAAATATCGCTCGCTTATGCTGTCCACACGGATAGACGTTTGTTCAGGAATGAGGAGGAGAAAAGGGGCAGATGAACCTGTTGCAGTTCGATCGATGGAGGCTCCACACGTTGAAGGCAAGCCTATCCCCATGTCACCCGAGTAGTGCATCCAGATTTATGGAGGCGGAATCATTTCGGAACGATGTGGACAATCTTCTTCGATCGCATCAGGGAAGCATGCAATAAATGAAATCCATCCGATCGGTGAGAAGAGTCAGCAGTACTGGCCGGACTGGAAGATTCTGGATCCCAGATGAGATGATCCCACTCTGCAGAGGGCCACGACCCAGGAAAGGACGTGGACAAGGGAACAACCGATCCTATTCGATGCTGTAGGCTCGAAGTTTGTTATAGAGACTCGCCCGGCTGATTCTGAGCAACTTGGCTGCTCTCAAACGGTTTCCCGCGGTCTTCTGCAGGGCATCAACGATCCGGGAGCGCTCCGTCTGGGCCACCACCCCACGCGACGCGGATCGTAAACCTTCGTCCTCTACCTCAAGGGACTGGTCTAGAAGATCCTGACACACCAGCGATGGGCCAGCCGTCGTCACCACGGCCCGTTCGATATAGTGCTGCAACTGTCGGACATTCCCCGGCCAAGGAGCGTCACGTAACAACCGCAAAGCCCGCTCATCCACGTATCGCAGCGGCTGATGATGTCGTGCACAAGACCCCGCGACGAAATGCCGGACAAGCAATGGGATATCCTCTCGCCGTTCCCGTAGAGCCGGTAAATACAGAGGCAGCACAGCCAATCGATAGTACAGGTCCTGTCGAAACATTTTGGCTTTCACGAGTTCCGTCAGATCCTTGTTTGAGGCTGAGATGACACGCACATGGATCTTGACCGTGCGTGTTCCACCCACCGGCTTGATCTCACTCTCCTGGAGGACACGAAGCAACTTGGCTTGAAAGGTCGGCGTGGTATCGGCAATCTCATCAAGGAAGATCGTGCCTCCGTCAGCCTCATCAAATAAACCCCGTTTGTTCGCCACTGCCCCGGTAAACGCTCCCTTCACATGCCCAAACAGTTCGCTTTCAAGTAACGTCTCCGGCAATGAGCCGCAGTCAACCACGACAAAGGGTCGATCCCGTCTGGGACTGAGCGCATGAATCGTTTTCGCCAGAAGCTCTTTACCCGTTCCGCTCTCACCTTGGATGAGGACGGTCGCGGAACTCTCTGCAACAAGACGTGTCATGTCGAAGAGCTGCTGCATGATCGGACTTCGACCGATCAGGTCACCAAGACCATCCACAAGAGGTGCGGGACAGCTGTTCGCAGCTGTGGCAGCTCCAACAGGTTTCGAGGTCGGTTGGAAGAGCACCAACATGGAGGTGACCAATCCCTGTGTATCCGTTAATGGAAAGGCTTGCTGCATCCCACAGGCCGTGCCGTCCCCTCCTCCCGAACAGGATACGCACTGAACATCCGGAGCCTCGAATACCTTGATCGCGGGACAGGCTCCACAGGGGTCGGTCCGCTGTGCAAAGGCTTCATAGCACTTGGCATGGGTCCGTGGAGTATCTGTGCTCTTGCGCACAGACCACGCTGCTTCGTTCGCGTAGACGACGTTGAACGATTGATCCATGACGGCCACCCGATCAGACAGCCCCTGCGCCAACTGTTTGATGGCCTCAATTCGTGCAGCAATGACGGGATCATTGAGCGGTGGTATGCCGGGGGATTCCAAGTCTGGCAAGATGATCTCGCTTCTCGGGACAAAGGACCAAGCTATCCGCCATCAATTCCTGGTCGGTGGTCGAGCAATTGTTGCACACACATCTTCAAGTCAGCAAGTCGGACTGGCTTGTCGTAGTAGGCATTTGCCCCAGCTTTCATCACCTGCGCCTTCAACGTGGCATCGCCAAACCCTGTAATTACGACAATCGGACATCTGGGAGCCACAGTCCTCAACCGACTGATGTAATCATCCCCTCCAGCCGGCATCCGGAGGTCGGTGAGAATCAAATCCGGTACGGATTGCAGAACTGCGAGAAAGGCTTCGTCTCCATCTCTCGCTTCCCGGAGCTGATACCTTGTATCCGAAAATTCATCGCACAGGAGACTCCGCATCTCCCGGTCATCTTCGACGATGAGTAGCACTGCCGTCTTTCTATTTCCCACAGTCGCCACCTTCATCTCGGTTTACCCAGGCCCAGTGGCTTGATGACAAAAAGAGCAAGGGTGATGCCTGAGCTCATGACAATTAACTGAGCCATAATTCGGCGAAATTTGAACGGAAGAGGTCGCAGATAAACATTCAGTGGCGAGAATGACCACAATCAAGAACAGATCAGCTGTTGCGAGATGCTACAGCACTTCATAGTGCTGAGTGTGAAAGTGCACAGTGCCGAGTCTTTAGAAAACTCAGCACTACGAAGACACAACTATTCACTCTTGGGCAAAACAATGGTGAATGTCGTTCCCTTTCCTTCCTGACTCTCAACGGCGATGGAACCCTGGTGTTCGTCGATGATGCCCTTGACGACTGTCAGCCCTAATCCCGTCCCTTGGCCGAATTCCTTCGTCGTAAAGAACGGCTCGAAGATCTTCTTGATCACTTCGCGTGGAATCCCATGTCCGGTATCCGCAATGGTGAGTTTTACCATCTGTGGTTCAGCGGCAAGACCGACATGGAGCGTCCCACCATCCGGCATCGCGTGCACGGCGTTCATGACGAGGTTGATCATGACTTGGATCATCTGGTCCGCATCGGCCAAGACCATGGGACATGGATCCGCCAACAACAACTCAACCTGAATCTGATTGCGTGCAAGACGTTCGTGAAACATCTCGAGGCTGTCTTCAATCACTTGCTTCAGATCGAGCTGGACGCGCTCCGGAGCTTTCCGCCGTGCAAAGGTGAGTAGCTGGTTCATCACCCGTGTAATTCGCTCGACTTGGGTAATGATGGTTTGGAGGCCTTTCTTGATCGGCTCCTCCGTAACGCGATCCATCAAATATTCGGCCCGGCCAAGAATGACGTTCATCGGGGTCCCGATTTCGTGGGCCATGCCGGAGGCGAGTGTTCCGAGCTCAGCAATCCGCTCTGTTCTTCGCAACTGCTCCTGCAATCGCTTTCGTTCGCTGATATCGCGGAGCATAACCAAGATCGCCGGACCTTCTTCGTCCACGAATCGCGCCACGCTGACTTCTGCATCTACCGACTTACCACTCAAGGTGATGATTCTCTCCTCGAGCACGGGTACTTGTACGCGACCTTCCACCAATTCATGGATGCGCTCTCGAATCGCTGAGTGATACTCAGGATGGAACAGGTCCATGACCGGTTTCCCCAGAATCTCCTCAGCCTTCACCGCACCGAACAGTTTGATCGCCTGGTCATTCGCGAAGAGGATGCGATCGCCTCTGTTCACCAGAATGGCGTAGGGCGAAATGGCGATTAAACGCCGGTATCGCTCTTCGCTTTGTCGCAGTAGGTGCTCGGCTCGCTTCCGTTCCGTGATGTCAGTCACAAATCCTTCTAGATAATTCAGGGTCCCGTCCGTTGTGTAAACCCCTTCACCCCGTTCCCAAACCGACTTGACCTCCCCCAGCTTGGTGAGGATGCGGTACGTCGTTTCGTAGGGGCGATGCTGCGCCACCGCTGCCTGAATTTCTTGCCACACTCGCTCACGGTCACCTGGATGGGTATTGTCGCCATACGTGATGATCCGTTGCGCGAGGTATTCCTGATCGGTGTACCCCGTCAGGTCGGACACGCCCCCGCTGACATATTCGAAGGTCCAGTCACGATCGTTCTTGCAGCGATACACAAAGCCTGGGAGATTGCTCATTAGGGTTGAGAGTTGCCGCTGACTCTCTTGGTGGGCTTCTTCGGTCCGCTTGCGGTCGGTGATGTCCCTGAGGATGACGGTAGAGTATTTCTGATGTTCGACGGCGATATGCGAGATTGCCGCTTCGATCGGAAACTCTTCTCCGTTGGAGCGAAGTCCCATCACCGTTCCCAGTTTGCCCATCTTCCGGCTCGTCGCGCCGGATTGGCCGAACTCACGCATATGGTGGCGGTGGCCTTCGCGATACCGAGCGGGCAAGAATCGATCAAGCGGCTGCCCGATTGCCTCTTGAGTGGAACAGCCGAACATCTGCTCGGCCGATTGGTTGAACAACACAACTGTCTGATCCGCGTCCACGGTGATGATCGCATCCATCGCGGATTCAATGATGCTTTCCAGTCTCAATCGGCTGACCAGGAGTTGCTCTTCCGCTTCTTGACGACCGACGACGGCACGAACGGCCTCTCGATCCGCGTCGTACCGTGCCTGTTGCGCTTCCATCATCAACCCTTCGGCATGGGCTCGCTCCACACGTTCCGACATCAACGCTCGTTCGGCCTGTACTGCTTCATGTTGCAGCCGTCTTAAGTGGATCAGTCCCAGGGCTAAGATCCACAAAACGGAGGTTCCCAACGTCCGATTGAGCACGCCATACGGGAGCGAACTACCCGGAGGCTTGAGAAACAATCCGAGCCAGAGGAGGCTGGTGGCAAGGCCACAAAAATAAAGCGATTCGTGTGCCTCCGACTTAAACACCGTGAGCAGTAGGGGAATGACATAGAGAATCGATACGGCAATTCCCACGGGAGTCAGGATGTCGAAGACAAAGATCCCGATCGTGAGAAGTGGGATCGCCCAATGCACAACACGCATGGCGAGACGGTCGACATCCTTCATGTGATCGATCCCGGCCTGAAGCGGAACTGTTTCTTCACAGTCTCGCTGCAATGATCCGACAGTGATGGCTATTCCTCTGGGTGAGGCTTACCTTCGATTTCGGCGAGTTTACGATACAAGGTCTTTCGATCGATTCCAAGGGCATGAGCGGCCTGATACTTGTTGCCGCCTGTCTTTTCGAGAACCTTCTTGATGTACTCCTTCTCAAGCTCGTGTAAGGGTAAAGTTTGTTCGGCCGCTTCGTCCAACACACGCCGATCTCCTCGCGCCCCCTGAACCGCCGGAGGCAAATCATCCGGCAAAATTTTCTCGCCACGGCTCAGCGTCACCGCCCGTTCAATCACGTTCTCGAGTTCCCGCACATTGCCGGGCCAGGCATAGTCTATCAACATCGCCAGTGCCGCCTCGCTTACCCCCTTCACGTCTTTCCCACGCGCATTGCCACATTTCTTGAGAAAGGCATCCACCAGGAGCGGGATATCCTCCCGCCGCTCTCGAAGCGGTGGCAACTTCAGTTCGATGACATTAAGTCGATAGTAGAGATCCTCACGAAATCGTTTACCCTTCACTTCCTCATTGAGATTCAGGTTGGTGGCCGCGATGATTCGGACATCCACCGAGATGGGCTTCGTCGCACCCACCCGCCTGATCTCCTTCTCCTGAATCGCGCGGAGAATCTTGGCTTGGAGCATGAGCGGCAGCTCGCTGATCTCATCGAGAAACAAGGTACCCTTCTGCGCCTCTTCAAACAAGCCCCGCTTGTCGAGCTTCGCGTCGGTAAAGGCACCGCGCATATGTCCAAAAAGCTCGCTCTCTAGCAGTTGTTCTGGAATGGCTGCGCAATTGACCGGAATAAATGGCGCATCTTTTCGGTCGCTATTGAAGTGAATCGCCTTCGCCACCAATTCCTTCCCTGTGCCGCTCTCTCCGGTAATCAGAACATTGGTCGGACTATCGGCCACCCGGCGAATAAGATCGAAGACCCCCTGGATTGCCTTACTCTTTCCCAGGATCTGATGAAAGCTATATTCTTTATGTACTTCTTTTCTGAGTCGGCTCACCTCCCGACGCAAGGACGCCTCGCGAACGACCCGCTCAATCACGCGAACCAGGTCATCTTTCTTCACGGGCTTCGTCAGGTAATCGCTGGCGCCGTGTTTCATCGCTTCAACTGCCGTCTCCACCGATCCGAATGCCGTCATGAGAATGACGTTGATATCGGGATATCTGCGTTTGATTTCCGCTAACAACTCGATCCCTTCCATCCCTTTCATGCGGAGATCGGTCAGGACCACGGCATAGTCTTCCTCGCCCAATCGTTTCAGCGCCTCTTCTCCGCTTCCAGCCATCATCACCTGATGCCCGCGGTCTTTCAGCATGTCATAGGCCAGTTCCCGCATATCCGCATCATCATCCACGACGAGGATCGCGCCCCAATCTTCTGTCATTGATTCCTCCAAACATGGTAGAGGGTGGGACAAGACTTCATTGCCCCAAATTGCCACGGAACAACCCTTCCTTCCTGGCGCATTATGCAACAGTTTTGGCCTCTTTGCGGTCTCGAATATAGCGGATGTGCAAGGGCAGGACCAATCTCGGCTAAGATTGTCGATCGGATCAGCTCTCAGGGGGTACGAAGGTGACACGAGCGACCATGGTACGCTTGACCGGCGGATTGCTCCCGTCATATTTGGTCGGAAAGACGTACAGCCGTTCCCCAACCGCGAAGAGCAGCTTGTGCTCCATTACTTTTTCTTCACGAAGATACACGGTGAGGAGAGAGGATGGTTCTTGTTTATCCAGCCGTGCCCGGTTCATGCCAAGCTGTGCTGGAACAACATACAGTCCGACGCCAATCAGGGCGAGTAGTATGTACGTCGTCGAGAGATCGAGAGCTCGATCAATGTTGTTGAACCGGACAACACAAAGCTCGAGCGCCGAAGCCAACAGGAACAGCATGAGGGGGACCGCCATGATCGACAAGTCAATAGCAGCAGCCACGTACTCAATCGAGCTGAGCAGCAGAATACTCGCCAAGAGTCCACCCAAGAGCCACGGGCCCTGCTTGACCACGGCAAGTGAGATTTTGAACCGTGTGCTGGTTAAGACATCGCGCTGACTCCCCAGGAAAACCAGGTTTGTCATGGCCAAATACCCCACGAAGAGCATAAGCAGCAACGGTATCCAGTTTTGGCTGAAGTAGATGGCCGTCGGCACTTCCTCTAAGATCCAGGAAGCGCCGAATTCTGCAAAATACGATCTCGTATACACCGACCCTGCCAGATAACCGACGCCGGTCATGGTGAACAGGCCTATCAATACTTTTGGGCCCTGCTCGATCAGGCGACGAGCATTGGCACGTGCTTCCTCGATTTTCTTGTTGTCGTTGGACCGCATGGCTCACAGGATCGATCTCAATCGGCTGACCATTCTCCGGCGTTCATATCTTATGAGTGATCCCAAGGGTGATGCAATGTGTGAGATAACATGAGGCTCGATCTCGAAATGAAACGGTGACCCTCCGAGCAAGTGTCGATCCCTGACGTTGAGGAGCGCACCCATCGTCTCTTCACCCCCGTTGACGCTTTCCTGTGGGCCGTGAGGATCGTGAGTTAGGTCCTGCTCATCCGTATCGCTCTCCGGTTTACTTTCGCATACTCCTTGATCATATATTCGGATACCGTACTATATGCATTGTTATGGGCTCACAGCCAACGGTTGGGTGCACAAGCTTGTGGATACCGATGAGACGAGCATCTCTTGTGAAAGAGCAACAAGACAGATGAGGGACCCTCGGCCAGAGCAAGGGAGGTCACAAATCATGCGCCATAACGAGACACGCGGTTTGCGCATACTCGTATCGATTATCGTGGCTCTGTGTCTTTCTGTGAGTGCTGTGGCCCAGGCGGGTTTAGTCGGCTTTCGTTTTGAGGGAGTGACGGGCCATTTTACAAGTATCCCGCCTCTCGTTCCGGTTGGGACCCCATTCTCCGGATCTTATACGGTCGACACTACTACGCCTGATCTTCGGCCCAACCCTGATGAAGGGGAATATACGTTGTCAGCCTTCTCGATTAATTTGTTGGGGAACACCTATATCGCAAATAATTCCATGCTGGTCATTGGGCTCTCTCCTGCCTCGAATTGGCATCAGTACAATGTCGTGAGCTTCAATTTCACTGGCCCTCCTATAAATGGCCTGACCCCAGGAGTGTTCAATCTCCACGTCCAATCACCCATGTTGTTCGGGGACGACTCGCTTCCCCTCGCCCCACCATCTCTTAGCGGCTTGCCTATCTTTACTGCTAACAGGGTGCATTGGTCATTTCATAGAGACCAAGAGTTCGTGGCTCTGCTTGATGGACACCTCACGTCGCTGACGGTGGCTCCCGTGCCGCTTCCAGGCGCACTCATTTTATTCGGTTCGGGCCTACTTGGCGCAATCGGGATCGGAGCCCATCGTCGATTCACCAAAGGACCCAATTCGCAACCGGTCTAATACCGAGCGCGTCACGCTGACCTCGACGGATACAAGCACAATCAGCCGTGTCATGTTCGATCTGAATGCCAAAAAAGGGGCGCTCAATGAGAGCGCCCCTTTCCAATCTCCGATTCTCCGATTGATTTACAGGTTGCACCGACATCGCATTCTGCTACTTCGTGCCACTCCATGTGCGATGGACTTCACGTACCTGCTCACCCCCCTCGGTCTTGGTAATCATCCATGTCACGACGCTGAGGGCCGCGGCACGCCCATTCGCAGCCTCCCCAAGCTCCTCCACCACACAAACGAGGTGCTCATCATCCTGTGGAATGAGTTTTCCGTATTGCTTCAGACTTGGTTCTCGTGGCCCTGCGGCCGCAGGTCAATAGGCTCCGGTGTCCTCTTCTTCCAGCGCCTCCCGTTGCCCCAACTCTCGCATTCGGATCAGCGCTTGATGGCTCACACAGATTTCGCCGCATCTCTTATTGATCACGAGCTTTTTCATAGTTGCTCCCTTTGCCGTTACGGCCGTTCCATAAACACCGACATGAGTACGGATCTACAACGCTGGGGTCTCTTCCTTGTACCCCATGTAGTTCCCAGACCAATGACCGTAGCGCCGGTGGGCCCACGCCACCACCTGATCTTTGCGAAGCTCACCGTACCGTTTTGAGAAGACTGCCTCGAACGTCTCACGGCTTCCTTTAATCTGAATACGGTCTTCTTCAGTGATGCCTTCCCACTTTGCCTTGAGCGATACTTTAGGCGGTCCCCAAAACTATCCGAACTGTTCCTGATTCGTACGAACTCCTTAGTGAGGTGTAGAACCGCCACCCCTCTCAACCGAGACACCTCCGGTGTCATGGCAGAGAGCCTGTGTGGTGATTCAGGCGTAGAAGCGGCGAAGACCGGAGAATCAGACGCACAAGAATGGCGTGAACGGAACGGCGCGAGCGATGGGATAGTCAGCGTAGCTCAATACGTCATGCGCTGACCTAATGAGTCACGAATGAACCAGGAAGTAACGGATAGAACCAGCGGATAGGACTCCGACAAATCAAACTCGATGATAGTAAGTGTCTGGTAAAATCTTCTACGGCTAACCGATTTCTTCATAGCAGCATGAGCGAAACCGACTGTGGCAGATCGCACGATGTCATGACTTTTAGTTCGACAACATCCAAGATATGCCCCCATAGGGAAGCACGGCGTCCAGCCCTAAGTTCCGTGTTCCTATCCCTGCGTTCGAAATGTGATGGTATCGCACTCCCAAGGTTAACGCCGTGCGGGCCGTCAGGTAGTATTGAGTACCTGGGCCCGTCTCAAGGGAAAAGTTCACCTGGCTACTGTCCTCGGCAATACGCGGAGCGAGATCCGTCCACAGTACACCAACTCCGACATCCCAGAAGGGCATCCAGCGCCCGAATGAGAGGAGCTGATACTTCACGACCATCGCCGCCCCAGCAGCATGACCAGTGAATGTATTCTTGAACCGACCATAGACTGGCTCCAACTGGACCGCCAGATTTCCCGAGAGCACACCAGCCTCCACTTCATCGGTCACAACCATCCCGACTCTGGGCATCACCAAGATGCCACGACGAGTTGACGAGTGTGCCTCGGTTGGAAAAAGGAACTCCTCCCAGTACCCTACCACCCCGCCTGCTTCTACTGTCCCGCGCTTCAAAATAGCCCGGGCGTCCGGGGATGTAGCGTCCGACTGTGCCCAGCAGAGAGGGATCACTCCCACCCAGCCCGCGAGCAAAATCCATAGCAATGCAACAGAGGACGACACAGTGCAACGGATCATGCGCAACAACTCTGCCGGTTCCAAGCTTAGTTGCTTCGCCAAGATCCTTTGATCTCCTTCCACGACTGCGCCGTCTGGGGGAAGGAACATGGGTTGAGTGGGACAGTGCCTCTCCTAGCCCGCATTATTCATGACAGTTCGTGACGAAACCGATAAAACGCCAGGCGAGACGGGCACGCGGAGCCCTGAGAGACCGAGGCATACTTGCAACAGTATGTCGAGGTCACGAAGGGCGAGCCTGCTCGACTGACCGCTGACAGACCGCGGCCAGGCTTGTCGCAGCGGCGTATCGGCGGGTGCAGTAGAAGTGTTCATGAATAATGCGGGCTAGGGAAGAGGAACAGTTAACGCATGGATCGGAGAGGAAACAAGATACAGGGGATGAAAACGGGGACAGACGGGAATGATATTGTGGGAGTGATGGGATGGAGGAAGGCCACGATTGACTCTGGGACGATGGGAAATCACTTCTGAGGAGAAGATTCTCTCTGGTTCATGAGTTGGAGTGTCTTGCTGGTAAACCAGGCCCTCCAGTCCAGTTTCGCGAAGAAAACCACCAGCGCGAGCATGAATACCTGCGTCACGACAAAATACCCCCCGAGATAGGCAAAGACCGATCCCTCATCAACAACGACCTTCTGTGCTACCTCCATCGCCATGACCACCCAAATACTATAGGTCAGAAAGCGGCCGATGAAGGAGGCCGCCGCCACCGGAGCCAGGGGCAATGACGTGAGCCCATAGGCGATAAACAACGAGTTCGATGGCAAGGGGCTGCAGGTATAGGCGAGGACGCCCCCGAACGTCATCGCGCGGTGCTTTTCCAGACGGACCTTCACCAGATCCACATTCTCTTTGGTGCGTGCGCTCAACCATCGTTGCCGGACGAGAAGAAACGCCATTTTTGCGAGGACCAATCTGCCGGCAGTCGCCGCGGTGGCCGCTACGAACGCGGTGAGCCAGGGATTCGCACCGGGACTGGACAAGGTCATCGCAGACACCACCATCCACGTCGGTGGTGCAAACGCGGGCAGACAATTGAGCACAAAGATGATCGAAAAGAGAAACAGCGTGGTCATCGTTCTATAGACAGCGCAACCGGCTGGGAATGGTGACTCCCTCCTGACAGTGACGCGCCTACACCATCACATCAGGCGAGTCTGTCGCTTTCATTACCTTCACAGTTTGAATGGATTGCCCCATCCGCAACCGTTGAATTGTATCGCGTGAGATGATTTATAGACAGCCCGTCGGAGAATGCCGGATCGGCGACCTCCACGCGGTTTCCCCGTTGTGTCAGCTCAACATAGGTTTCTTATGAGAGAAGGTGAGGCACTGCATGGGTAATAGAGGAAACGTGGGTCGGCCACCAACTGCCATGGGTCGGAGAGGGGAAGCAGCGGACGAGCCATTCGGCTATCATCGGCAGCAACGAGATACGTGCGACTATGAATTCATGCTCTACCGGCAGACGTCTCCAGGAAAGCCTCCTGATAGCTTTTCCCCAGTTTGATCCGATGAATTGACCACTCGCTATTCTGTCTCTTCACCGCCTTCAATACATGCTTCGCATTGGTCTAATTGGGATGTGCCATGCTCACTACAGAAGTACCGACGACAGCGACTGCATGTCATGAAGGTCATCCTGACTCGATCGTCGGCTTCGCATTGAGCACACTGGCCGGCACTGCGGGCTTTGGGCATCGTTATGTCTCCATGACAGGTCGTTTAAGTTCCCAGAACATCCTTCGCATGATGTGGCGACTCCTGCAGGACGCGGCCCACGTCCGACACACGGTGCGCGCTCCACTACTAACACATCGATGCTCGGCGCTCCAATTTAAAACGAACATGGGTTGCTCGTTGTCATTTCAATCGCGACGGCCCCACTGTGAACCGCCACGAATCGCGATTCAGGTCTCTCAAGACTTCGCTAGACTGAGGCTCTGCAGGTGGAGGGTGAGGGTTCTATTGAAGGTTCTGTCTCTGGTCCCGAGTGGTGAGCCGGCTGGGACTCGAACCCAGGGCCCTCGCCTTAAAAGGGCGATGCTCTACCGACTGAGCTACCGGCTCACAATCGAACGCTGAAATCTGTCGTCAACTTCGTTCTCGCGTCGCTCAACCCTTGCGACGTACCAGCGGCCGTACGCCTCAGGCTTTCACTCGCTGCAGCCTTATTGGCAACCGTTTTCAATATCTTCTAACTCAAATCACCCCACCATTCTAGGTGCTCGATGAATGGTGACGCAACAAGCCGCCCATCCTAACATTCCCGGATGACCGGTGACTATGGACTATTTTTTGAGGCGTTTGGGGCGTCGGCGGGAGCAATCCAGCGGATTTCGCAACATAATCGTTTCCGCACGCTTCGACCCGGTCGAAATCATGTCGATGCGGCACTCCACCAGCTCTTCGATGCGTGCCACATAGCGTTTCGCTTCGGCGGGGAGCTGCTTATAGCTTGTGGTTCCCGTGGTTGCCGTGCTCCACCCCTTCATTCGCTGATACATCGGCTCGCTGTTGGCCAACACATCCAGATCGGCCGGCATGGTCTTATGGATGATGCCGCCATGCCGATAGCCAGTGCACAGTTTCAACTCTTTGCAACCATCCAGTACATCGAGCTTGGTCAGCGCCAGCGAGGTCAGCCCGTTTACGACCGTCGCATGGCGAACCACCACGGCATCAAACCAGCCACAGCGTCTGGCACGTCCCGTGGTTGAGCCGAACTCCTTCCCTCGTTCCTGCAGCCCTCGTCCGACCTCATCCGTCAGTTCGCTCGGAAACGGTC
The DNA here is from genome assembly GCA_902500775.1 of uncultured Nitrospira sp. Lineage (GTDB taxonomy): Bacteria > Nitrospirota > Nitrospiria > Nitrospirales > Nitrospiraceae > Nitrospira_D. Next base: position 19,106 of record CABVRZ010000041.1, on the reverse strand, counting down.
CGCTCCCGACCCTGGTGGTGTAGGCCTTCGCGATGCCCATCACGGCGTCGATCATTGTTGGTCCGACACCGGTCCCGGTACAGGCCCCCCCGGCTGCGGCGCTCGAGGAGGTCACGTAGGGATAGGTGCCGAAGTCCACATCCAGATGTGTCCCCTGCGCGCCTTCAAACAACACCGTCTTGTTCTTCTCAATAGCCCGATTCAGTAACATGGTGGTGTCAACAATATGGTTCCTGAGTCGATCAGCATAGTCCATGTATTGGTCGAAGACTTTGTCCACCTGAAAAGTGTCGACTTTGTAGAGCCGTTCCAAGAACCAGTTCATTTCGACGAGATTCTCTTCAAGTTTTCTCTTGAACAAGGTTGGATTCAGCAGGTCCCCCATGAGGATGCCGATCCGTGCCATCTTGTCCGCATAGGACGGTCCAATCCCTCGTCCGGTCGTGCCGATCTTCCGGGATCCTTTCGACTGTTCGGATGCCCGGTCGATGGCCTTATGATACGGAAGGATCAAGTGCGCCCGCGGGCTGATGGCGAAGTTCTTGCCGAACGTGATGCCCTTGGCCTGCAGTTGATCCATCTCCTCGATCAAGGATCCGGGATCGACGACCACTCCGTTGCCGATGACACAGGTTATTCCGCGGTATAAGATTCCTGACGGAATGAGATGGAAGATGTAGGTTCCCCGTTCGTTGATCACGGTATGCCCGGCATTGGACCCACCTTGATAGCGCACCACGATGTCGGTATCACGAGCTAAGATATCGACAATCTTCCCCTTCCCTTCATCGCCCCACTGCGCACCGATAATGACAAGGTTTCCCATATGATCAACGACGTCCAGGTCCCGATTGAGGCACGAAAAAATGGCTCCGACCTGATTGAGAGATCAGAGCCACGGGGGCTCATGGTAGGTATCACCTACTGCTTTGTCAAGCCATTCGTCGCAGCGCATGGTATCGAGAACTGTTTGTATTCATAATTTCTTGGAAAAGATCCCACCGGTGGTTTCTTGACTGGCCCTGGTCCGCGTGTTAGCATGCCGATTCGTTCTCAACATCTTCATTTTTCGAATTAATTTCCCTGACTTCTTCGCATGAGAGTGGGGCTGTAGCGCAGTTGGGAGCGCGCGTGAATGGCATTCACGAGGTCGCCGGTTCAATCCCGGCCAGCTCCACCAAACATCACTTCGCGCGTGCCGGTAGCTCTTTAAGGTCCTACCGTCCCTGATTGCCGCTGGCGAAACATCGTCGATGGTTTTGACCTCCACACTATGCGTACTGCCACTAGGCTATCGAGTTTGCTGAGACGGCCACTGCAGTTCATCAACTTCAAGCTCTCTCGTCTTCCAACCTCCTAGCTGCTCATTTCAATACGGTTGGTCTCACATGATCCATTCATGTACGTTTACACGGAAGGTTTGTGCCCATGCTTCAAATTGAATCCGTCAGCAAACAATACTCTACCAAAGTGCTGCTCGCCGAAGCCTCCGCTCATCTTCGTCCAAATTCACGAGTCGGCTTAGTCGGACCCAACGGCGCCGGGAAGACGACGCTCTTTCGAATGGTCCTTGGTGAAGAGTCACCGGACGACGGCTCGATCCGCAAGCGGCCTCGCCTTCGGATCGGCTACCTCCCGCAGGAATTGGAAACGATTACGGGCAAGACCGTCCTCGATGCCACACATCGCGATGAGTACCCTGAGCACGAAGCGAAGCGCATCCTGATGGGCTTGGGGTTTACGGAGGTGGATTTTGATCGCCCCGTCGAGAAACTCTCCGGAGGGTACCGGATGCGGGTTGCCTTGGGACATCTGCTTTTGTCCAATCCCGACGTGCTCATGCTGGACGAGCCGACCAACCATTTGGACAAGCCGACTCAGCGCTGGTTCGAACAGTTTCTTTTACAGTCGGGTATGACGTTGCTGATCATCAGCCACGACACTGCTTTTTTAGATCGCGTCGTCACGCATATCTGGGAACTCCGGCACCATAAGATCGAAGAGTACCGTGGCAACTATTCGCTCTTCTGCAAACTGAAAGCTGAAAAGGATGCTCAACTCCACGCCTCTGCGGCTCGCCAATCCAAAGAAGTCGCTCGGGTTCAAAAATTTGTTGATCGCTTCCGCTATCAGGCTAACAAGGCCAGCCAAGTCCAATCACGCCTCAAGCAGCTCGAAAAGGTTAAACGGATCGAAATCCAGCGGGACCCGAAACGCGTCAAGTTCCGGTTTCCGCTTCCTTCCACCAGCGGACGCCAGGTATTGGACCTCACTGGAGCCAGTAAGCGCTACGGTGAAAAGGTCGTCTACAAAACGTTGGATTTTTCGATTGAGCGCGGCCAACGTATCGCATTGGTCGGTGAGAACGGAGCCGGAAAAAGTACGCTCTTGAAGATGCTGGCCGGCGTCCTTCCATCCGATACCGGCACCAGAACCGTGGGCCACGGCGTGACCTTACACTACTTCGCCCAACACCAGGCGGAAACCTTGAACCCTGAACACTCGATTCTCGAATCGCTTGAAGAGGTCACCAAACATGCGGAGATGAATTTCTTGCGTGGCATCGCCGGCGCCTTCTTATTTTCTGGTCAAGATCAGAAAAAACCGATCAAGGCGTTGAGCGGGGGTGAGCGAAACCGGGTGGCCCTCGCCCGCATGCTGGTCGAACCCGCCAATACCTTGCTCCTCGATGAGCCGACGAACCATTTGGACCCAGCCTCCGTGGATATGCTGACCGATGCATTGGCTGAATTCCCCGGGACCATCATCTTCATTTCCCATGACCCGACGTTTTTGGCCCGCATCGCCACCCGGGTCGTTGAGATCGAAGAGGGGCAGGCACGGAATTTCATCGGTGACTACGAGTACTATTTGTGGAAGAAGGCCCAAGAGTTTGAGTCGATCAAAGAAACGAGCGAGGAGCTCCAACGAGGGTCCTCCCCCTCCTCTTCCGGCCCTACACGAGCAATGGAACAGCAAGTCCAGGCAAAAGGGCGCGGTGGAGAGCGTCGTGATCTTACCAAGACGCAAGCGCGACTGGAGAAGCAAGTATCACGTGCCGAAACAGAGATTAGTGAGACCGAAGAGAAGATCAAGACCCGCGAAGCAGAATTGGCTGATCCGAAGCTCTATGAACAGTTCGACCGCTGGACCCTCCTGCATCAAGAACAGGAGGAATGGAAACGCAATTTGGAACGACTGACCTCGCGCTGGGAATCGCTCTCGGCTGAACTCGAGAATGTCAAACAACAGCTGGTGTCGATGGGCTAGCGATGTCTCCGAACTGGGAGTAGGATTCTGGCCGTCGATGGGTGACGGCCATTGCAGGCAATGGGCTCAGACGGAGGCTTTGAGGGTTTCTTCCAGATAGTAGTACAGCCAGCGGTGTTTGTCTTTCGTCACCAATTCATCCCATACGACTCCGATGAGGAATCTCTTCTTTTCCCATGGCCTCACCCAGGCGACCATTCCGTCGAGTTTTTCCTGCTGCTCGACTCGATCGGAATCCAGGAAGGCGAGCGAGACGGTGACTCGTTCGTTCGATGGGAACCGTTCTTTGGTGTGAAACCCTGCCCCGATCTTGTTCACATTGTCGAGAACCGCCGTACAGGCGCGCCTGCCGCTCTTTGGTGATACCAAAGCAGACCCGACCAGTTCGGCACGAACGAATTTCCGCCGTTCACTCAACGCCGTGGCATGGGCCGACAGTTTTCCTTCTCCTTGCCTCATCGCTCTAAGTATAACAGATTAGGCGAGAGTGTAAACCCCGGCAATTGGCCCTACGAGGTCGGCTTTGGGCGGTAGTACCGTCGGTCCTTGAGTACCGATGGGAGGTGGGTTTGCTCTATTCGTGCTTGTGGATCGTCATGCACATACCGGTAGTTGTTTCCATACCCCAAGTCCTTCATCACGGACGTCACCGCATTCCGGAGATGGAGCGGAACTCCCAGATTTCCAAGGGTTTGTGCATCCTTGCGTGCTTCCAGAAGACCGATATAGGACGCGTTGTCCTTTGGCCGTGAGGCGAGGTACGTCGTGCCATGCGCCAGATTGATCTGGGCCTCCGGGAGCCCGACAAGCTGGACGGCTTGTGCCACTGAGACGGCTACGCCAAGAGCGAGCGGGTCGGCATTGCCGATATCTTCCGATGCAAAGATCACCATCCGACGGGCAATGAACATGGGATCTTCTCCAGCCTCCAACATCCGCGCCAACCAGTAGAGCGCCCCATCTGCATCGGAATCTCGAAGACTTTTGATATAGGCTGAGATGGTATTGTAGTGTTCCTCACCAGACTTGTCGTATCGCAGAGCCTTCGCAGTCAGTGCGGCTTCCAACATCCCTACATCGATTGTGCGGGTGCCGTCAGCTCCTATGGGCGCCTGCCTCACGACAAACTCCAATGCCGTCAGCATGGCCCTCGCATCGCCGTTGCCACACGCCACTAAGCGTTGACGGGCCTGTGCTAACACATTGGGCCTGAGTTGTCCCAACCCGACCTCTGAATCATTCAGCGCCCGATCCAGGATCCCACCGAGGGCTTCATCACTCAGAGGTTTCAGCACCACTAAAATTGAGCGCGACAACAAGGGGCTGATGACTTCGAACGAGGGGTTTTCCGTGGTTGCTCCGACGAGAATGATGGTGCCTCGTTCGACGTGAGGAAGAAAGGCATCCTGTTGCGCCTTGTTGAACCGGTGGATTTCGTCCACGAACAGGATGGTTCGTTGCCCGTTGATCAACCGACGTTGTTCGGCGGCCTTGATGATTGTGCGCAATTCAGGAATACCGCCGGTCACGGCCGAGAAGGACACAAACTGTGCCTTTGTATAGCGGGCGATGAGATGGGCGAGCGTCGTCTTGCCCGATCCGGGTGGACCCCAGAAGATGACGGAGGAGAGCTGATCGGCCTCAATGGCCCGCCGTAGCGGTCGATCTGTCGCTGTGATGTCGTCTTGCCCCATAAAATCACTGAACGCACGTGGCCGCATCCGTTCTGCAAGCGGAGCATCACCGGCCTGTTCATCGTGCATGGTGAATAGATCTGGGGCCTGATCACGAGCGTGGGTCATCTCACTCCTTACAAAGCTTTGGGAATTGTATACGCCGAGCCACATCTGCGCAAATGAACTCTTGACCATGCAGGCAGCCGATGGTACGACATTCAACAGGAAGGGATTGAATGATGTTTGCTCAAGTCAATGGCATTACCCTCGCCTTCAATGATCAGGGGATCGGATTTCCGATTGTCTTTCTTCATGCGTTTCCGCTCAACCGCAGCATGTGGACTGAACAAGAGAACGCCCTTTCCTCACAGTTTCGCGTGATGACGATTGACCTGCGCGGACACGGCGAATCCGATGCGCCACTCTGGCACTATACTCTGGACCAAGCAGCCGACGACGTCCGTGGCTTGCTCGATCATCTGTCGATCAAACAGGCCGTCTTTGTCGGACTTTCTATGGGGGGCTATATCCTCTTTGCCTTCTATCGAAAGTACGCTGAGCGCGTGAAAGGCATGATTTTAGCCGACACAAAGGCCCAGGCAGATACAGAGGATGGAAAACGGGCACGATTCGAGATGGCGCAGATTGCCTACAAACAGGGGCCGAGTGCGATCGCTGACATCATGATCCCGAAATTATTGAGTCCCGGAACGATCCAGACGAGGCCAGCGCTCGTTCAGCGAGTGCGTACGATGATCGAAGGCAACCAAGTCAGTGGCATTGCCGGAGATCTCATGGCGATGGCAGAACGTCCAGATTCTATCCCACACCTACAACAGATACGCTGTCCGACTCAAGTTATTGTGGGCGAACTGGATGTGCCGACCCCACCTGCCGACGCCCGGCTCATGGCGGAGAGGATTCCCAATGCCCGTCTGGCCGTCATTCCGGGAGCAGGCCATCTCTCGAACCTGGAACAACCAGAGTTGTTCAATCAAATCGTCCGCTCTCTTTGTGGAACTCTCACAAAGTAGGTAGGTGGGTTGTGCGGAACCTCAGCAGAGCATTTACTCCGGATCACCAACACTGCCCCGCCGAATCAATTTCAAAAATTCCTCGCGCGTTTGTGATTGACTACGGAACGCTCCCAGCATCGAGCTGGTGACCGCAAGGGTATTTTGTTTTTCCACTCCCCGCATCATCATGCAGAGATGTCTGGCTTCCACGACGACACCGACACCATGGGCATTCAGCTTCGTGCTCAACGTCTCCGCGATTTGCACCGTCAACCGTTCCTGAACTTGCAGACGCCTGGCGAACATATCGACAATGCGTGGGATCTTGCTGAGGCCGACCACCTTCTTGTTGGGCAAGTAGCCGACATGGACTCGACCAAAAAACGGCAACAGGTGGTGTTCACACATGCTAAAAAAATCGATGTCTTTGACAATGACCATCTCGTCATATTCGATTGGAAAGAGCGCACCGTTCAAGAGATGGTCGATATCGCGCTGGTACCCCTGCGTCATAAAAGCCAGCGCTTTGGCCACTCGTTCGGGGGTCTTCAGAAGCCCATTCCGACTGGGCTTTTCGCCAAGGGCCAGGAGCATCTCCGTGACCAGTGATTCAAGAACCGGTAAGTCTGGAGCCATTCCACTTCCGTTCGCGTCTTCCACCGAGGCGGGTCTTTTCTCTCTCTTTTGTGACTTTCTCACGGTGTTCCCCTTCGGCTTATATAGCGCCCGTATATTCAAAATAGTTGTCTCTGGTCTCAATGACTCCCACTTTGTGCAGACTCTCGGCAGGCAGGAGCGGTTTGAGGATGTCCCAGATCACTTTGACCAGATTCTCTCCTGTCGTGGTCAGGGCAGAGAAGGCCGGGTCACTGTTCAGATCCTGATGATCGAAGCGCTCGATGATCGTATCGGTGACAAGCTGGTCAAGAGAACTCAGGTGGTTCGAATTCTCCGTTGCTCCGGCGCGAATTGTCACCAAGACTACATAGTTATGCCCATGACCATTCGCATTGTTACATTTACCGAAGGCAGCCCAGTTTTCTTCAGGTGAGAGGAGATCGGTATGCAGCCGATGGGCGGCGCAAAAACGATAGCGTCTGGTCACATAGATCTGTGACATTCAATCCGGTCACTCGTAGTGTGGGTGAAAACGCTAAGACTGCCCGATGGGCGAGCAGTCTTAGACTGGAGAGTCCATGCTCGGCATACCTATAGTCATCCCGTAGCGACGCTCACGCGCTAAAGGAGCTGCCGCAGCCGCACGTCGTCTTAGCCTGGGGATTCTTGATCGAAAAGCCCGAGCCTTGCACACTGTCCACGTAGTCTACTTCCGCGCCCTGCAGCAAGGGAGCACTCTGTGAATCCATGATGAGTTTCACCTCACCCTTTTCGATGATGGTATCATCCTCGGCCATCTTGGATTCAAAGGCCATCCCATATTGATAGCCATGGCATCCACCGCCGCGTACGTAGACTCGCAACCCGACGATATCCTTTTCCTCGGCCATCAATTCCTTGATTTTTTGTTCCGCCACCGCCGTAATGTTAACCATTGTCATCCTCCTCTATGGATCGTTCCAGCCTGCTCGGCTGGCTAGAATGTTAGTCTAACACCTCTTCTTCCAATATCAACCCCTTGCCTCCGATGCTGCTCGCTGCGGTTCATCCCATTTGGCTTCCGGCACGCGCACAACGACATCCCCCAACACACGAGCCTGACAGGCCAAACGGTGCCATGGTTCCGTCAAGGCTTCGCGATCCAGCAAGTCTTGTTCGTCGAAATCAATCTCCGAGAGATGTTCCTGCCCCATCTGCACTTCGACCCGGCACGTCGTGCAGGACGCGTTCCCGCCGCAATCGTGATTCAGGCGAAATCCCAATTCTTTGGCGGCATCAAGCAGCGAGACGTTCTCATCAACCTCTCCGCTTCGCCCGTCCGTATGCAGAAACGTCACTCGTGGCATGACGTCTCCTAGGAGTGGGTGATGACCCCTGCCGGTGCCTCATGATAGGGACACCGTTGCAGGCGAATATGGTCTTCATATTCGTGACGGAACAGCTTCAAACTGCTCTGCACCAGGACCGACGCACCGGTCACCAGCGTACAGTATCCCGTGCCTTTGACGAATCCACAGAGTTGCAACATGCTGTCGAGGTCTTTTTGCGTGCCCTGCCCTTCTTCAATCTTCGTCATCAGCGCAGCTAAATTCATGGTTCCCATGCGGCAGGGCGGACATTGCCCACAACTCTCACCTTTGAAAAAGTTGGAAAAGTGGAGCGTCTTGGCCACCATACAGGTCGCATCATCGACAACAATCACCCCGGCCGAGCCCAACCCGGTGCCAGCTTTTTTCAAGGAGTCGAAGTCCATGGGAAGATCGAGCTGATCCGCCGTCACCATGGAGAATGCCGGACCGCCTGGAAAGACCGCTTTGATCTTCCGACCATTGGGTACTCCACCCCCGCAGCGCTCAACCAACTCACGAATGGTCACGCCCATCGGCATCTCATACACGCCAGGCCGATTGATCGATCCGCTCAACGAAAACATCATCGTACCGGGACACTTTTCCGTCCCAACCTGGGTGAACCACTCAGCACCTTTGTGGAGAATCCGTGGAATGTTGCACAGCGTCTCCACATTGTTGACGAGAGTCGGCTTGCCATAGAGGCCGAAATCCGTCGGATAGAACGGAGGCTTCTGTCGAGGCATCGCGGGCCGGCCCTGCATCGACTCCAGCATCGCTGTTTCTTCCCCAGCGACGTAGCTCCCATGGCCGTCAAAGATCTCTAGGTCAATATCAACGCCACTGCCCAGGATATTTTTTCCAAGAAGTCCTCGCTCTTTCGCTTGAGCCAAGGCTTTTTTTAGATTTTGTTGCTCCTCATGATACTCATGGTTCACGTAGATGAAGGAGGCCTTCGCCTGCACCGTAAAGGAGGCAATTAAGCACCCTTCGATCAATTGGTGCGGCAACGTCTTGAGCAGATGTCGGTCTTTGAACGTGCCCGGTTCATGCTCACCGGCATTGCAGACAAAATATCGTTCTTTGACCCGATGATTCAGAACCTTGTCCCATTTGATCCCTGTCGGGAACCCGGCACCACCCCGCCCTCGTAGGCCAGACTTCTTCAGCTCATCCACAACATCGGTGGCCTTTAATTCCTTGACACAACGCTTCCAGGCCTCATAGCCGCCGACCTTGAGGTACCCCTCGATCTCCCAAGGAGCCCCATCTAACTTTTGAACAAGGCGTGGTTCTGTCGCAGTAGACATAGCTGTCCTGTCAATAACCCCTCACAATAGAGACAGTACTATACGGCCCTGCCTCTTCCTCCGTCAAGGTAACGGAGCCCAAATGGGCCTGAATCTCAACCAGTTAGGCCTAGGGGGCCTAGTTCAGGACTGGGTATAGCGGGCCTATTTAATGCTGTCTCATGCGTTGGATACTTTTTATCAGGAGCACAATGAAGAGTATTAAGAACGTACAGGCCAAACCAAAAAAGACATTCCCATGGAAAGCGTATCTCTCTTGCGAACGCGAAGGTGGACCACCAGCTGCCCACCAATTAAAAGTTGCCAGATAGGCGCAATAACCTGCCCCCAAGAGAAGCAGAAGATTGAACAACCAACGCCAGATCACGATATGGTGCTCTCCACTTTAAAAAAGCGATCAGTGAAGTGATTTAGAGCCTGGCATAACTATGGAAGAGCACGGATTTCCTACGGCCTCTTCACTTTTCGGTTGCTTCCTTGCGCACGGCAATCAGCCAAAAGCATGCAGCAGCCAAAGCACCTGAAATTATCCCATCTACCAGGAGTGCTCGCTCAAATGGAACAAGGACCAATATGGTAAAAGTTCCAAGAAAACTTCCACTGATCAAGAAAGGAGGTAAAGATGCCCAGCCTCTCAATCTCATGAATAAATAAATCGGAATGCCGAACACCAATGCGACAAAATATGAGTACGGACCGATCAGGACCAGAAAGCCCAACGCGTTCTCACCTATATCCTGGAGCCGGGGGTTTTCGACAACTAGTGGCCTGTAACGATTAGAGCAGTAGTGCGATCCTGACCACGGGAAACATGATGCGCACTGTGAATATGCGAATTCCTAGAATTAAAGCGAAACAACAAACTATTACTGAATTAACTGTTACAGTCCACTAGTGCAGCATGTAATAGGCAAAATATTGGCCCCACGAGTGGTGAAATGAGAAATCCCCAAATGACTCTTGCGATTTCCGATTGAGGTCTCGGTTTGAGGGTTGACATGACTGTGGACTTAGGCTTCACGACATTAATTCGCCCATCGATCATCGACGACAGTGGGCACTAGGCTTGTGAGTGCCCATCGCTTTGCTGAGGCTTACGACAGACCGATAGCTCGAATTCTAGGGGATTGATTCCAGAAAGCAAGAAAAGACGGTCAGGTGGCCTGTGCGAAGGATTCGGTGGTTACGAAGAGATTGCCTTCGCCAGCGGGGTTAACCGCCGGCGAAGCAATGAATGGGTTCTATCTGAAGTGGCTACCGGCTCCCATGAAGAACAGCATGGGAATCGAGAGCATGAAGTTCACGCGGGACGCGAGCAAGGCGGTCCGTCCCCATTGCGCCATCTCGGGCGGCGCTGGAGTGCCCTGCGCAGCTGCGGTGACGGCGGCAATGATCTTCTTCTGGTTCGGCCAGATGATCCCATGGACATTGCCCATCATGATGATGCCGAGCAAGCCACCGATCGCCAAGGCCACGGCTCCGGTTCCACCCTTGTGATACATGTGGCCATACAACAGCACGCCGGCCAGCACGGTCACCGTGGCCCCATGCCGGAACCAATTGAGTGCAGCCGGCATCAGCTTCGGGATCACGATGTTCTTGGTTGGTCCGTCCAGGCTCTTTAGGAAAGACGCATTGATCAGGTTGAAGAAATACAAAATCCCGATCCAGGTGATCCCGGCCAGGAAGTGCACCCAGCGAAGGATGACCTGGCCCCACTCGGCCTCGCCTGCGCTAATACCCGTTAACCCCATATATATCATGACCAACAGGACGGTGAGGCCAAAGCCCACTCCCATCGTTTGCATCGGATCTTCAAGAAATTTCATAGCTCCCTCTCGTTAAAACTGTTGACGGTCTCTGCGATGTCTGTACGACAGCTTTTCTCCCAATGTCAAGCCATCGTATCTCGTAACACAACACCCGCATTCGCCATACAAATCACAGGATGATGGTGTCTGTTGTCGAGACGCGATGGCTGACGCACGTGACGTGTCTACTTCATCAATCGATCGACAGTGCTACAGAGCTCTCGAACGGCCTTGGCTGATGTGTCCAATGCGGCTCGTTCCTCGCTGGTCAGTTCGTATTCTACAATCTGTTCGGCTCCGCCCCGTCCAATCTTCGTCGGTACCCCCACGATGACGTTCTTGAGGCCATACTCACCCTCGCAGAGCACCGCACAGGGCATCACCCGCTTTTCATCTTTGTGAATCGCTTCAACCATTGCAACCGCTGAAGCAGACGGTGCATAAAACGCACTGCCCGTTTTCAACAGGCCCACGATCTCGGCTCCCCCGTCGCGCGTGCGTTTGACAATGGCATCCAGCTTGTCCTTCGCCATCAGTTCCGACACCGGTTTTCCCTTCACGGTTGTATAACGCGGCAGCGGCACCATCGTATCGCCATGTCCCCCCAGAACCATCGCCTCCACGTCTGTCGAGGGCACATTCAGTTCGGCGGCGATGAACGTGCGCATTCTCGCCGAGTCCAACACACCAGCCATGCCGATAATCCTCGACTTTGGAAGACCACTGACACGAAGCGCCACATGGACCATGGCATCCAATGGATTGGTCACTAAAATTAGGATCATGTTCGGGGAACGGGACACGAGTTCTGTGACCACAGATTTCACGATCTTCGCGTTTGTCGCCAACAACTCGTCGCGGCTCATGCCTGGTTTTCTCGGCATGCCGGACGTGATCACGGCGATCGATGACCCAGCCGTTTCTGCGTACCTGTTGGTGCCCACCACTTGGGTACTGTACCCACAGACCGGCCCCGCCTGAGAAAGATCGAGTGCCTTACCTTGTGCGATGCCTTCATTGATATCGACAAGGACCACGTCGTAGAGATTCTTTTCAGCCAATCGTTGTGCCGTCGTTCCACCGACGTTTCCTGCCCCCACCACTGTAACTTTCGGTCGTGTCATTCTCTCACCTCGTGAAGCGTGAAAAGTGAAGCGTGCATTCCCCCTATGCCTCACCCCTCACGTATGTTCATGTTCAGTCCAGCCTGCAACTTTAAAATTGATCGTGCAGACGAAATTATCTCCGTCGTAGAAATTGACCTTGATCTTTTTCTTGCCGTAGGTGTTTGCCAGAAACTCCTCCGGATTGTCGACCAATTCTTGATACCCGCCTGGCGGATACTCACCGAGGTCATGAAACACCACGATCATGCCTTCTTTGACTTCCTGCAACACTTTCGCCCGACAACGTGGATAGACCTCCCAGAATTTGGACTCGATCATGTCCTTCGTCGGTTCAGGGCGATCTTCACCCGGTTTCACGGTCTGTCCGAACTTGGCGAGTCGGCGCACATAGGGATACTGATGGCCCGTGAACAGCTTATACAGCCATGGAGGAACCGTGGGCCTGTCGATTGAATTCGTCATACTCGTGGTCCGTTACGCCGTTAATTGCCGGTAGATCCGAGGCAGCTTGGTGGGAAGGGCATTGATGCTATCGATGACTCGGTAATGCACTTCTCCATACATACGGCGTAGATAATTATCAGCTTCTTTGTCAACCGTCACGCAGAAGGTCTCGACCCCCCGTTGTTTGGCTTCACGGAGCGCCGCCTTCGTATCTTCCAACGCATAGTCGTCTTTGTACTGCTCGTCCAACGGCCGGCCGTCACTCAATATGATTAGGATGCGGGTTTTCACCGCTCGTGCCATCAATTTGGTCGTGGCATGGCGGATTGCTGCCCCATCTCGATTCTGATGGCGAGAGGTCAAGCTACCCAGCCGGTGAGCCGTCGCCGCGCCCAATCGATCATCGAAGTCTTTGATCGTGAGAAACTCGACCTGCGCACGCCCTTGGCTAGAATAGGCGTAGAGGCCATACTGATCACCAACGGCTTCCAGGGCCTCACAGAGTAGTACGAGTCCCTCTTTTTCAATGTCGATGACTCGCCGCCCGTTGTCGAGCGTACGGCTTGTTGAGCCGCTGATATCGACCAAGAAGGCGACCGCCACATCGCGCTCATGCTTCTCTCGCCTGATGTACACATGGTCGTCTCCTTCGGCCCCGGCCCGTTGTTCTCCGGTTCGCCGGACAACAGCATCGAGATCCACATCCTCCCCATCCATTTGTCCCGCGATGCGGCGGAACGCGGAAGGCCGCAGGTGCTCAAAAAATCGGCGGAGATATTTGACCGTACTCTGATGAGTAGCGAGCGTTGTGGACACGAACTCATCCGATCCACACTCAGCCGGCTGTTCCACGACACGGCACCAATTCGGCCGATAGTCTTCGATTCGACAGTCCCACTCTGGATACAAGGTCACCCGCTCGTCCTGACTGTTCGTACCCTGAAGGGGTTGTTGCTCACCTTCCACCGCGAGGCATTCTTCTACGACCGATTGTAAGGAATGCCCGCTCCCCATGGCGCTGGATTCCCGACGTGCCTCGTTGCCAGGGCGCTCCCGATTTGGAAGTTGACCTGGTTCCACCGATTGTCCTTGGACACGCTCCTCACTCCACGTGACGAACTCCGGATGCATTGCCCCACGATAGGCCACATCCGCGACAGCTTGGTAGGTCTCACCCGATTGCTCAGGTCGGGTCTCTCGGGTTTCCAGCTCCTTCGCCTCTTCCTGCTGCTCCATGCTCATCATTTCGCCACGAGCCGCCAGCAGCTCTTCCATACGAGCATAGACAGCATCAACCAGACGAACCGTGGCTTCCGCTGTTGCGGTGGGCTTCAGAATAGACTGGCAGAGACCCCAGAGGATCGATACTTCTTCCTTCACCGCCCTGGGCACAACGGTTTCTTCCGTTTCACCCGTAGAGAGCCGCAAGAGGCAATCAACCATCAATTCTTTCGCGGTCACCCCCAGGGCCGGATCACGGGGCGTAATCGCGTCTCCGGCCAGTCGCACAAGGTCAGGTCGAAGGCCTGGATATTCGGTTTGGAGCAGAGATTCGACACGCGCGTCTTCCAAAACAGTCCAGAGGTCGCGGACAAGAGCGGGGTGCGGATAGTATTCAAAAAAGGCCGCTAGCGTATCGGGTCTTCCCATCTGTGACTGACCATAGCGGTGCTGAACTGCGTCGACGAGATCCGCCAGGGACTCGAGCTTGAGCCCATAGGTACCGAACTCCAAGTGTCCAGCCTCATGTGCCGCCATTACGAAATACAAACGCTCGTTCTCCGCCTCGGTTGGATATCGTCGAAGGAGCGCCGGCAATGAAATGGTTCGACCGTCGGCGCTGACCGTCGCGCGAACTTGAGAAATCACTGAATTTTGGAGCGCCGCCACGGCAACCTCGGTTCCGCAGAGTCCTTGAACGAACAGCTTCACTCTCCGTGCAACCTGTCGAAACGGCACACCACTCAGCGCGACTTCAACTGAACCGAGAGCCTTCTGTGATTCCACCGCAAAATAAGCTCGCGCCCCCTCCGGACTATAGGCCAGCACTTCCATGCCGGCCTTGAACCAACTTTCAAATCGCGAGACCGCTTCGGGCACGTCCCCGATGAGTCCCACAAGCTCCGGAGCGCGACGAAGATACTGGACTGTCGTCTCCGCGTCGTTCTCAGCCAGCAACACCCCGTATTGCAAAACCTTGGTCTGCCATTCCGTCGACGGCAGCACTCGCATCGCTTGTGGCGATTCGACCATCCATGTCAGACTCGCCTCAGGTGAATGGTCTGCGAGCGCGAGACACAGGGAGATGACTCGCCCGCGAACGGCCTCGTCTTCAATGTCTCGGAGAATCATCGGGCTGGTTCTGAGAAATTCCATCGTCGCCATGTAGTCTGGTTTTCCCAGACTGTTTGTCCCCACAAGCCTCATGCCCAGCTGCGCCCAGCTGCGCACATATTCAAGCGGAAGGATGGACACCAAGGTGGAGATGTGGCGGATAAACTCAAGTCCGACGACGACATTGACTTGCGTCAGCTCAATCCCAACGTTGAGCCACCGCCTCAGTTGGTCAGAGGGAACGGTGGCGACAATCTGTGGAGCCTGGCGCATGAACTCCAGGGTAACGTTGGCATCTTGTTCAGCAATCTCCAGACCGATCGTTAAGACTTCGGATCGGGCCTTAGGCCGTTCAATCACCCCAAGGACCACTGGGCTTTCCTTGAAATATTTGAGGGCGGACGCGCCGGATGACTCGGTCAATGCCACTCCAAGGTCCAGCCACATGAGGACATGCGACAGCCCGCCCCTCCGGTCCAGTTCTGGAAGTGCTCCTATCCCCGCGCAGGCAGCTTTTTCGGAAAGCTCCTCGAGTTCGTCCAAGAGCGTCAGGACCTGTGCACACACGTCTGGCTTACCTGTCTCCTGGACCAAGTGCGTCACAAGACTTTCCGCGACCGTCGGACCCAACTCCGACGCCAACCGGTCTCGCAAAATCTGTCGACTCGACGCGTCCGTCATGATTGACTGCCAGAATCAGCGTGAAGGGCGGATTGTAAAGGAGCGAATTATCCTTGTAAACTAGCGGTTCTGCCCATTGTGGCTCAGAGGAGGAGATCCATGGCGGAACCGACACCAGAAAGCCTCGAGAAAATTCAGAAGTTCATCACGGGGTTTGCAGAGAAAAGCGGAACGACGATGCATCCAAATGCCGCTGTGACAGAGGCGGTCGTCAAGGGATTAGCATCCCATATCGATGAACTTGGGAAACCACTCTGTCCTTGCAACTTCTACAAGGACAAAGAGGCAGAAGCCAAGCTCCGACGCTGGATCTGCGCGTGCGATGAAATGCAAATCTACAAATACTGCCACTGCCTCCTGTTTGTACGGGAAGATGGGATGCCGATTACGGAATATTTGCCGGACGGTCACGAGGGGCGCGAGGTCTACGGGCTAGTCACGGATCCAACTCCCGATAAGGGTCGTGCCCTTAAACACAAAGCGGTCGCCGCTCCTGCTGTCTCAGGCGAATCAGCCACAGCATCGGCGTCCTCAACATGATGCGGCGTCCTGGCGACTCGAGAAGCTGGTTGACTGGCAGCCTGTTGATGAGTTGTGCCCTTGTGATCTCAGCGCAGGCCGCTGTGCCGAACCCTCCGAATCCATCGGCCTTCAATGAGAAAGAGTTGTTTGCCTACAAAGCGAAAGGCCACGGCAGTGCGGCAGGGCAGGTGTTCTTGCGTGCCGGCTCGGGCAAAGCCGTCACGCAGGCCGGCGCGTCGATCCTGTTGATTCCCGTCTCATCCTATACGCGCGCTTGGTTCGACAAGCAGGTGAGAGAGAGCACGTGCCCGTCCAAGGGTGGGACGTCAGCTTCTGAGACCCATCCGGCCCAGACGTCAACCGTCGAATGCTTTCGCGGGGTCATGGAGCAGTTGATGGTAGACAAGCGCCTGCTTCCCTACCTGCGTGTGACGCGGGCCAACCCGACCGGTCACTTTTGGTTCACGAAAATTCCCGCTGGCCGCTATTATGTGGTCAGCTTTCTCGAAGGCAGTGGTGGGGCCCACCAAGATGAGCGGGCGGTGGGAATCGCCTGGTTGACCCTTGAGCTTGATGCCGATGAAAAGGCAACAAACCTGGTAGTCACCGATTGCAAAAGCAGTCTCTGCTGAGCTACCGACTCCGTCACCGCCGGTCTGCCTGATCCACCCATGAGGTAGGCGATGAGAATTCTGCTGGTCGAAGATGATGCGGATCTGGCTCAGTTCATCCGAAAAGGATTGAAGGAAGAGCAGTACGCGGTCGATGTGGCCAACGACGGCAAAGCGGGCTTAGCACTGGCGTTGGACAACCCGTACGATCTCGTGATTCTCGACATCATGCTGCCTAAGCTGGACGGCCTGGCTGTCTGCCGTGGCATCCGTGACAAGGGCCTCTCCACGCCCGTGCTCTTATTGACAGCACGCAACACGGTTGAAACCAAGGTGTCGGGCTATGATACGGGTGCGGATCAATTTTTAGAGAAGCCGTTCGCCTTCGTGGAATTACTCGCCCGAGTCCGGGCCCTCTTACGACGAGGCAGCTCCCAGCAGCTAACGCATCTTCAAGCGGCCGATCTTCGTGTAGATCCGGCTTCTCACCGCGTCTGGCGCGCCGGCCACGAAATTGCTCTCACCAATAAAGAGTACGCGCTCCTTGAGTTTCTGCTGCGGAACAAGAATCGTGTGCTCACTCGAACGGCGATCATCGAGCATGTGTGGGATATCAGTTACGACCCTATGACGAATATCGTCGACGCCCATATCCGCGCCCTCCGTGCCAAGATTGATCGAGACTATTCCCCTCCCTTGATCGCCACGGTTCGCGGCGCTGGGTACATGCTCGAAGAGCCGGATGCCTCTGCATGAAATCGCTGCGCAGTCTGATCAGTTGGTCCGCCTTCATCCTGATGGCCGTGCTTCTCCTGTTGTCCGGGCTTGTGTATGTCGCCAGTGAAACCATGTTGCAACGGTTCGTTGACGGGCGCCTGCTGGTGCTGGCGGAGAGTCTGGCCGAGTTTGTGGAGCAGTATCCGGATATTCTCGAAAAGCATGACCGCACCATCACTCCCACGAATGAATTAACCCAAAGTCTGACGGAACAGCATGTGTTGCCCGATGTCACACACGCCCTTCGCATCTTTTCACTTGATGGCCGACTTCTGTGGAGCAGCCCCCATGCTTCTCCACAAGACTCGCTGTCACCCCGCGTGCTTGAGCGGGTCCGGATTTCGACGCTCGTCTTCGACACGCTGACCGCATCGGACGGCATTCCTGCTCGACATCTCTTCCTCCCACTTGTCGTACGAGGTGGACGTCTCCGGTATGTGTTGCAGGCAGAAACGTCGTTGCTCCACTATCAGGAAACGCTCCATGGGCTCGTGTTCTTGCTCAGCCTTGGATCCGGCGCCACACTATTTGTGGCGTGGGTGGGAAGTCTCTGGTTGGCCAAGAAAGTGCTGGGGCCGATCGAGACCCTGTGCAAGGGAGCTGAGACTATGTCGGAAGCCGATCTGGGGAAACGCTTGGCGCTCGATTCACCCTATCGAGAGTTTCGTCGACTCACCCAGGCGGTCAATTCTGTCTTGGATCATTTCCAGCGTGGAAGTGAAGTTCAACGAAACTTTTGTGAAATCGCCGCCCACGAAATGAAAACGCCTCTGACCATCCTCCAGGGAAACCTGGAAGTGGCGCTCATGAAAGCCCGGACCACCGAAGAGTATCACGAGGTGCTGCTCAACAATCTCCAGCAGGTCGACCGGCTCATTGCCTTAACCCGCCCCTTGTTGACACTGGCGAAATTCACCAGTAGCAAGCCTCCCGTTAACCTCGTCCCGCTTGTGTTGGAGCCGTTGATTCAGGAGCTCATCGATGAATTGATGCTCTTAGCGGATGACCGTCAGATTACGTTGACGTTCGAGCCTCAACCGGTACCATCCGTGCTCGGCGACGCACAGTGGCTCAAGCAAGCCCTGATCAACCTGCTGGACAACGCGCTACGGTACACACCTTCAGGCGGATCCGTGACCGTTCGTCTGCAGACAGTTGGACGTGAGGTCTCCATCGCCGTCGAAGATACCGGCCATGGCATCGAACCGGAGAATATCCCGCATCTCTTCGAGCGCTTCTACCGAACTGATTGGGCGCGGGCGAAAGATGCCGCCGGGACGGGTCTTGGGCTCCCCATTGTGAAGGAAATCATGGAAACCCACGGCGGGAGCATCTCCGTCACCAGTGAAGTGAACAAGGGCTCCATTTTCACTCTGCGGCTACCGGCGCTTGCTCCACTCACCATTCCCACCTAAGCGAATGCTTAGTCAGGCATGACTGAGCTGGCCGGAATTATTTTGCTTTTTTCACCCAAGTGACACAGACCAGAACGTCTTCCTCGTATCCCACGAGCTATAGCTAAGCCCGCAATTACAGATAGACATGAAGACCGACTTGGGC
>CABVRZ010000040.1 GCA_902500775.1 uncultured Nitrospira sp. | reverse complement strand
TTTCACGCGCTGGCTCAACGGCGCTGAAGTTATGCACTGGGAAGTTGAATCTGCGAGAGATATCCACGCGGATACGTATCATTATGAAAGACATGAAGATTCTCTTGCCGGGAGGCGCTGGACTAGTCGGACAAAATCTGGCCGCACGCCTACGGGCCAGGGGTTACACCAATATCGTTGTCCTCGATAAACACCGTGTCAATCTCACCGTATTGAAGAAAGTACAGCCTGATATCACGGCTGAGTATGCGGACCTTGCCGAGCCTGGTGATTGGCAACAGCACGTTCTGAATGCTCAGGTGATTGTCATGTTGCAGGCTCAGATAGGTGGCAATGCCTATCAAGAGTTTGTCCGCAACAATGTGGACACCACGCGTCTGATCCTTGATGCCATGAAGGTCAATAGGGCATCTTATCTCGTTCATATCAGTTCCTCAGTCGTAGAATCGGTCGCTGATGATTTCTATACCAAAACAAAGAAGGATCAAGAGCGGGTTGTGTTGGAAAGTGGCATCCCGTGTCCAGTCTTGCGTCCGACATTGATGTTCGGGTGGTTTGATCGCAAGCATCTGGGTTGGCTCTCCCGATTCATGAAGAAAGTGCCGATATTTCCAATTCCAGGTCATGGCCGCTTTATGCGGCAACCCCTATATGTCGGAGATTTCTGCAACATTATTATTAGTTGCATTGAAAATCAGATTTCGAATGGCATCTATAATATCTCTGGTCATGAAAAGATTGATTACATCGATATCATCCGGGAGATTAAGCGAGTAACGGGAGCAAACGCCTTGATTGCGAAGATCCCTTACAGCTTATTTTATTTCTTGCTTTGGGCGTGGGGGATCTTTGATAAAAATCCCCCGTTTACCCCTCAGCAACTGGCTGCGTTGAGCGCCAAAGATGAATTTGAAGTGATCAATTGGCCGGCTATTTTCGGCGTTCCTTATACACCGTTTAGCAAGGCTATCGATGAAGCTTTTAACGATCTGACTTACGGGAAAGTAGTTTTGGAGTTTTGACGATGGGGCTGCGTATTGCTGTGCTGGGGGCTGGCCCGATGGGGTTGGCTGTGGCCTATCAACTGGCTCGTGATGGTCATCAGCCGGTCATCTTTGAGGCGGACAACCGCATAGGGGGAATGACAGCCGCTTTTGATTTTGGTGGGCTGACTATCGAACGGTATTACCACTTCCATTGTGTCTCCGACCACGCCTTTCTGCAGATGCTCGATGAGCTTGGAATCGCCGACAAAATGCGTTGGAGCGAGACGAAGATGGGCTATTGGTATCAGGGGCGAGTGCAGCCTTGGGGGAATCCGGTTGCACTCCTGAAGTTTCAAGGTTTAAGCCTGGTTGCCAAGCTTCGGTATGGTCTACATGCGTATCTTTGCACCAGACGCAATGACTGGCGGTCTCTGGATAAAATAGATGCTGCTGACTGGATTAGACGTTGGGTAGGTGCCGAAGCATACGAGGTGTTGTGGCGACGGCTTTTTGACTATAAATTCTACGACGCTGCCAGGAATCTTTCAGCTGCCTGGATTTGGAGCCGCGTTCGGAGGATTGGACGATCACGCTACGATCTATTTCGAGAAAAATTAGGTTACTTGGAGGGCGGCTCGAATACCCTGTTACAGGCTCTGAAGTCGTTTATTGAGAGCCAGGGCGGAGAAATTTGCTTATCCATGCCGGTATCCCGTGTCAGGCTCGAGGCAGGACGGGTAAAAGGAGTCGAAGTTGGCGATCACTTCCACCCATTCGATAAGGTTATTAGCACAGTCCCACTGCCATATGTCCCCCGTCTGATGCCTGATTTGCCGCCAGACGTGCTGAGTGCTTTCAAGACGGTTAAAAACATTGCGGTTGTGTGTGTCATTGCCAAGTTAAAAAAGCCGGTGACGGAAAATTTCTGGTTGAACACCAACGATCCCGAAATGGATATTCCCGGTTTGGTGGAGTACACGAATTTGAGACCCTTAGGCTGTCACGTGGTCTATGTCCCATTTTACATGCCTGCAGAACATCCGAAATATCAAGAGTCGGATAGCGTCTTCCTCGATAAGGTGCAGCGCTACTTACGTAAAATCAATCCCAATCTGCAACCTGCTGATTTTATCGAACTGCGGGCAAGTCGCTACCGATATGCTCAGCCGATCTGTGAACCAGGATATCTTGACCGGTTGCCCCCTGTTTCGTTGCCAGTGGACGGTTTAATGGTAGCAGACACCTCGTATTACTACCCCGAAGATCGAGGTATTTCAGAGAGTGTCGATTTTGGCAGGGCGCTAGCGCGGATGGCGAGTGGTTAATGCGTGGTTTTGTGTCGCGACAGTTTTTGCTGTTTCTGGTCACCGGTGGAGCAGCCGCCGGGGTTAATTTCGGTAGCCGTATTGTTTACAACCTTTGGCTGAGTTATTCCTTGTCGATCATCATCGCGTATCTGACGGGGATGGTAACGGCTTTCATGCTTGCCAGGAGTTTCGTGTTTACGGCTACAAGCCAAGATGTTCACCGTTCAGCGTTGTTTTTTGCTCTCGTCAACATGGTAGCTGTAGTGCAGACGTGGGCTATCAGCATGGGGTTGGCGAATTACATCCTCCCTTTTTTCAACGTCACGAGATTTGTGCCGGAAATCGCCCACGCAGCCGGTGTTGTTGCTCCTGTTGTTACGAGTTACTTGGGTCACAAGCATTGGTCGTTTCGCTGAGCCTGTTATGAAGTGTGCTCTGTTGAGTTGCATGCTCTTCATCTGGGCCTGCAAGGTAACATTCTCTGCATGAGCCGTGAAAAGAGATGTAGCCAAAGTAACTGCCCTCATCGTTAACTGGAACGCTGAGCGATTTCTTGATCGTTGCCTATTCGGCCTTGCTGTCGCACACGGTCCTACCTCAAGAAGTTATCGTAATAGATAACGCGAGTTCCGATGCCTCGGTCGAGATTGCTCGGCGTTATGCATCTGCGCGTGTATTGAAGCAGAGCGAGAATCTCGGTTTTGCACGAGGCATCAATGTGGCGATCCAGGTATCTGCGGGTGAATCGGAGTGGAGTGCCTTGTTCAACCCGGATGCCTTTTCCGACCTTCAATGGCTGGAGGCGTTACTGCCTGCGGCGATTGAGTATCCGACCGTCAATGTTTTTTTGGCTCGGCAAATAGGCGAAACTACCTGATTCAGCCGTAGTAGATGTCCTTGGAAGCACCGCCCTGTGGCGGCGTGAGCTGGGTAAATTTCAGGTTTGAATCGGGCGGTTTCTGAGCTACGCGAATCTACAAGCTGGGAGTTAACTGTACCAGTTCGACTGGCTGGATGTCAGGTATTGCACGCATGAAGGTGATCTTCAGAGCAGTACCCTTTGCAAAAGCAATATGCGGCGGGTATCTGGGAATAGTAAAACGTGTATGGAGCATCTATAACACAGAGGGCATCGCTGGCATTAAGCGGCGCATTGCCTTTTTTGCCTCGACAGACCCCCCGCCTCTCATAATTGACCATGTAGAGATTCGCCATAACGACTACACCGAATGGGTGCGCCGTTACGACACACTTACTGATGCTGATCAACAAAAAATAAAGGTCCGTATAAGCCAGTTGGCTTATGCTCCGCTTATCTCGGTAGTGATGCCGGTCTACAACCCGCCACTGGATATGCTCAAAGAGACGATTCAATCAGTACAAAACCAGCTCTATACAAATTGGGAATTGTGCATTGCAAGTGATGCTTCAACTGATAAATCCGTCCCTGATTTACTGCGCAACTTCACGGTTGAAGATTCACGTATCAAGGTGGTGTTGTTAAGAGAAAAGATTGGACATATCTCTGCCGTTTCGAACTCTGCTCTGGAACTTGCAAGCGGCGAATACATTGCACTGCTCGACGATGAGGATTTGTTACCAGCGCACGCTTTGTTCTGTGTCGCACAAGCACTTGCCAATACCCCAGATGCCGGTCTGATTTATTCTGATGAAGACAAAATTGATCAATCCGGACGGCGATATGACCCTTACTTTAAGCCAGACTGGAATCCTGATTTATTTCTTTCGCACAACATGATTTGCCACCTAGGGATATATCGAGCGGATTTATTAAAAAAACTGAGGGGATTCAGGCTAGGTTATGAAGGAGCTCAAGGCTACGATTTGGCCTTGCGTTGTATCGAGCAACTTACGCCCCAGCAAATTGTGCATGTTCCTCGTGTGCTATATCACTCGCGCGGCCACCCGGAAAGCACTGTATATGCGGCAGGTGAAAAGCGCCATGCATATTCTGCTGGTGAGCGAGCCCTGAATGATCACTTTGCTAGGATCGGCAGTGCTGCAAAGGCTGAGTTGGTTGATTTTGAGATGTATCGTGTGCGTTATGACATTCCGCAACCAGCCCCGCTGGTCAGTTTGATTATTCCCACACGCGATGGCTTGGATCTGATTAAGCAGTGCGTGAACAGTATTCTTGTCAAGACTACCTATAAGAACTACGAAATTCTGATTGTCGATAATAATTCGGGGGACCCTCGAACCTTAGATTACTTTATGGACCTAGCCGAAGATAGTCGAGTCAGAGTCCTGCGCGATGAACGTCCTTTCAATTATTCGGCATTAAACAACTCGGCTGTTGAGCAGGCGCGGGGTGAATACATCGGGCTGATCAATAATGACATTGAAGTAATAACGCCTGAATGGCTGAATGAGATGATGAGCCTCGCCATTCAGTCTGGCGTAGGGGCTGTCGGAGCGCGTCTATGGTATTTGACCGACACTTTACAACATGGAGGTTGTATTGCAGGTATTGGTGGTGTAGCAGCCCATTCTCATAAACATTTACCTAAGGGACATCCTGGTTATTTTGGGCGTGCGCAACTTGTTCAAACATTGTCGGCTGTTACGGCAGCTTGCTTAGTTATCAAGAGAAGTATCTACAAAGAAGTCGGCGGACTGGATGAAATCAACCTTGGGGTGGCATTCAATGATGTCGATTTGTGCTTGCGCGTGCGAGAAGCAGGGTATCGAAATATTTGGACGCCGTATGCAGAGTTGTACCATCACGAGTCAGCGACGCGCGGTTACGAGGATACGCCAGAAAAGAAATTGCGTTTCCGGCGCGAGACGCTTTACATGCAAAAACGTTGGGGTGACACCCTCTTGAATGACCCTGCTTACAGTCCCAACCTGACGTTGGAACGAGAGGATTTTTCCTTTGCATGGCCGCCAAGGGTCGCCCCTCTTGCTGACTGACCGTGCTTCAGTTGCGGGCGATTCGCAGTGGAGGGTTGCATAATTTGTGCTGATGGGTTGCGTGCTGGCAGGCTGCCGCAAACGACACTCATGCGATATTCACATTGTTAGGAGCACCATTCCTGGTCGTCCGCTTGATCTCCTGGGCGCGCAACCCTGGTAAACGGATCGTGGTACTCACGAAATATCCTTGCCTAGTACTGCAGCTTCTTGCATCTGATCATGCCGCATAACCGCACTCGGTCCGTACCAAAGAATCATCCCCCCAATAAGGAGTCTCCTTGCCATTGTTCTTGCCGATGTTCTCGTTTGATTAACTTATATGGCTCATCGCGCAATCGTGTGGGTGAATACTGGGGCTGTGCATGGCTGAACCCTATGCCAATAGCGACGTTCTGCTGTTTGCAGTTGCCTGCGAACGTGGCATGCTCTGCGGATGGCCACTTCACGCATATCACGCAGGCGTCTTTGGGACGCATACGCATTCCCCGGATTCCGCCCGGCGGAAACAATCACGGGTGTCTTCGGCGATCCGAAGGCACCCGTGATCACCCTCGTTCGCCGCTCAAAAAAACGGTGTGCGGGACGTGCGGCAAGGTGTACTCCGGCTGGTACGACCGGAAGGTGCGCCGGGTACGCGACCTGTCCTGTGCCGACACGCGCATTTACCTGGACATCGAGGTACGGCGCGTTCAGTGCCGGAGCTGCGGCAAGGTGAAACGCGAGCGTCTCGACTTTCTGGCCGACAACCCGCTCTACACCAAACGCTTCGCCTGGTTTGTCGGCAGGCGCTGCCGCCAGTCGACGGTCAAGGATGTGGCCCGGGAACTGAACCTGGATTGGCACACGGTCAAGGAACTGGACAAGCACTACATGCGCATTCAGTTGGAGCGAGCAGGCATGCCCGGGCCGAAGGTGGTCGGTATAGACGAAATCTCGATCCGCAAAGGGCACACGTACCGCATCGTGGTGAGCGATCTGGTGCGCGGACGCCCGATCTGGTTCGGAGGACAAGACCGCTCGGAGGCCAGCATGGACCAGTTCTATGACTGGCTGGGCAAAAAGAAGGCGCACGGCATCCGGTTGGCAGTGATGGATATGTGGAAACCGTTTGGCAATTCGACGCGGAAGCAGGCACCGCAGGCAGCCATCCTGTTCGACAAGTTCCACGTGCTGCGCCATCTGGGTGCGGCGCTGGATGTGGTCAGAAAGAGCGAATATGCGCGGCTGGCGGGACAAGACCGTCGCTACATCAAGGGACAGAAATACACCTTGCTGGCCAGTCGGGAGAACCTGACGCTGGATGGCAGGCAAGCCTTGAAGAAATTGCTGGCCGCCAACAAACGGCTGAACACGGCGTACCTGCTCAAAGAGGCGTTTGGCCAATTGTGGAGTTACAAAAGCGAGGCATGGGCGCGCAAGTTCTTCGAGAACTGGAAGGCCAGTCTCAAGTGGCAGCGGCTCACGCCTTACGAGAAGTTTGCAGCAATGATTGAGCGTCATTGGGATGGGATTGCTGCATTCTGTAAAGTGGAGAACAAGGTGTCGCTCGGTTTCGTTGAAGGCGTGAACAACAAGATTCGCGTCATCCAGCGCAGGGCGTATGGACTGAAGGACGAAGAGTACCTGCGGTTGAAAGTCCTCACCTGCATCCTTCCTGCGATCTGAAAAACGTAAAAAATGACCCACACGACTTCACGAAGACCCACTTATATTGGGTTGTGTCCTTCCTGGATATAAGACTTGTCAATACCTTGCAAGTGCTGATTTGAGCATCCCGTATATGATCGTTGCTGTTGTAGTTACATATCAGCCGGATCTTGCTGAGCTTGGGCACTTGCTCGATGCAATAAGGCATCAGGTTCAACGAACTATCGTCGTTGATAATGGCTCTACAATTGATGTGAAGAGCGTTCTCGCTGATCGTGATGACCTAGGGCTCCATTGCCTATCTCTCGGCAAGAATCAGGGTGTAGCAGCGGCGCAGAATGCTGGAATTGCATGGGCGCGGGAGCAGGGTGCAAACTTTGTTATTTTGTTCGACCAGGATAGCATTCCGGAGATTGGTATGGTTGCACTACTCCAACGCGTGTATCAAAGAAAAATGGAGGAAGGCTATCGTGTGGCGGCAGTCGGGCCCCGCTATGTCGATGAGCGAAATTGCAACCGTGCCGTGTTCTCGAGATTGTGCGGGATGCGGGTACTTACCGAAGATGGTGCAGGCCCCAATGTAGGAGTCCTCGTTGACTTTGTGATTTCATCTGGCTCGCTGATTTCTTTGGAGACGTTGAGTCATATAGGGTGCATGACAGAAACCTTATTTATTGATCAGATAGATATTGACTGGGGTTTGCGAGCTAGGTCGCTCGGCTACCAGTCATTCGGTGTGCACAATGCGGTTATGACGCATTCGCTGGGTGAGGCGCCTCTGATCATTTTTGGGCACAAACTCCTCAATCACAGCCCTCTGCGTCACTACTACATTGTACGTAACGCAATTTGGCTAATAGCTCAGTCCTATACCCCACTTGGGTGGCAGGTGTATTTCGCTCGCATGATCCTTGTTCGATACCTTTTATATTCAGTGTGCGTGGTTCCTCGTTTGGCCTACTTTACTATGATGACTAAAGGTCTGTGGCATGGGCTCATAGGTCGGATGGGTAAAATGGAATCTTGATAATCGTGAGTTGGGCGGCACATGATTGATTGCACAGCGATTTGTCCACGTACCACGTACCACGTACCACGTACCACGGCCATCTCAATTGTGCTTGGACGTTTGTGAAGTGCATGCCGGGAGTACCATCCTGGTTGTTATTGCCGCTGCATATCGGGAGGAATCTGGTCAGTATTCTCCGGTTTGCACTGCAGGGACTTGGAAGCGGATCGTACGAACCAAGCGTGATGAGCTCTCGGGGCTCATGAAGATGTGGTGTAAACGTCAAGTGTTTCAATCAACCTGTGTCGCAACAGCATGTGAAAATTGGCGGTTGTTGGACACGCAAATGGTTCCATGCAAGGTAGGCTTTCTTCGCAGTTCTTCAGTTGCTTTGCGGCCCTCAGCGTATCTCCGGTTGAAAGCCACGTAGTTATTTATCCGACCATCAGTCCGTTGACTTGTGTGTAAGCCTGGCCTACATTCAAACGTGAGACTAGTGTTAGCCTGATTCGCAAAAGGGGTGGCATGCTGATGACAGGGGTTCTAGACAGACGTTCGGACGCATCGCCACACTTCTCAAGTAGTGGTGAGAAGTCCTCTAGGCCTCAGGCGGTATCGGTGATCATCGTGAATTACAATGCATGCGAATGCATTGTGTCCTGCGTCTCGTCCGCCTTAGGGCAGGTGGATGAAGTGATTGTAGTCGATAATGCCTCAAATGACGACAGTTTGGTACAACTTGAAGCTGCATTTCGAGGTGACCAGAGGTTAAAGATTGTTCGAAATCAAGAGAACCTTGGGTTCGCGGCAGGTTGCAATATCGGAGCTGAACTTTCGACCGGTCGGTACCTGTTTTTCCTGAACCCTGACTGCGTACTAGAGCCTGATTCCGTAAGGAGGTTGCTCCGGACGCTTGAGGGGGATCCCCATGTGGGAATGGTTGGTGGTCTGCTGGTGAATCCAGATGGAAGTGAGCAAGCTGGAGGGAGGCGGGCGGTTCCAACACCATGGCGGTCGTTTGTGCGAGCATTCGGGCTCTCTCGTTTCGCTGATCGATGGCCGCGTCTGTTTTTTGACTTTCACTTACACAAGCAGCCGTTGCCGACTCATCCCATTGAAGTCGAAGCGATTTCTGGTGCCTGTATGTTGATACGTCATAATGCGATGCGAGACGCAGGGCGTTGGGATGAAGGCTATTTCTTACATTGTGAAGATCTGGATTTGTCCATGACCTTGCGGCGCAAGGGCTGGAAAATAATGTTTGTGCCTGATGCTAGAATAGTTCACAGCAAAGGGGGCTGTAGTAACTCTTATCCAATATTTGTGGAATGGCATAAACATCGAGGGATGATCCGGTTTTATCGTAAGTTTTTCAAGCATCGGTACCCCGGGCCATTGATGTGGCTGGTGGCACTCGGTGTCTGGTTTCGATTTGGATTGGTGGCATCATATCATTCGACATTGCTGGTACTTCGGCATCTCGGGATTCAGCGTGGATGAGTCGTCGAAGATTGGCGTGCTTGGGGCCAGCAGCTTTGTCGGAGACTGCGCGATCCGGCGACTGAGAAAAGATGGTCGTCAGATCGTTGCATTTTCCAGGCTTCCTCATAATGGCAAGGTTGAACCCGATGTGACATGGCTGCAGCTCTCAGCTTCCGCGGCCTTTCCCTGTGATGTTCCTCCCATCAAGGATTGGCTCTGTGTCACTCCGATTCGGGTACTACCTCAGTATTTCTCGATGATCGAGGGGAGTGGTGCTCGCCGGGTGGTGGCCCTGTCGTCCACGAGCATTCTAGCAAAGAAGGATTCCCCAGATCAGGGTGAACAGGCGCTCGTGCGGGGGCTGCATACGGGCGAGCAGGCGCTGCGTACGTGGGCCGAGGCCCGTGGAGTTGAGTGGGTCATCTTGCGTCCCACGCTGATTTATGGATACGGGCGGGATAAGAATGTGACGGAGATCCTCCATTTTGTACGCCGATGGGGGGTTTTCCCTTTATTGGGACGAGCCGATGGTTTGCGCCAGCCTGTGCATGCGGATGATGTGGCAACCGCGTGTATCTCGGCCCTCACCGTACTTGCGGCGGGGTGCCGGACCTACAATCTCTCAGGCGGCGAATCTCTGTCGTACCGGGAGATGGTCTGTCGCGTCTTTACTGCGATTGGTAAGCCCCCACATCTGGTGACAATTCCCCGATTGCTCTTTCGGTTGGCACTGAGAGTATTTCGTTTGTTGCCACGGTCCCGCAATTGGACTCCAGAAATGGCAGACCGCATGAATCAGGATCTTGTATTTGACCACGCAGATGCCACTCGGGATTTGCGCTTTTCTCCACGACCGTTTCACCTGTTGCCTCAAGATATACCAGTTTGATCCCTTGATGTGGTGAGATCGTCTCCTCGCTTTGAGCTATTAGGGTATAGATGAATTCTTACCAGCTGTTGCTATCGTGACCGTGTTTTGTCTTGCAAAGTCGTGCCCGCCGGGTAAGATAATTCTTGCCGGTGTGGAACAGCGAAAACAAGAACGAAGTCTGCAGGGTCGTTTTTTTATGAAAGCCGACCATGGCATTTGAGCGGAGTAGCACCTCGATGTCAGCTTGGGTTTCAGTGCATATAAGTGTGGAATGGTGAGCAAGATAACAAGACAACGCTCTGCCGGTAGACGAAGGAAGGAGCTTTCACCTACTGTCCTTAGCGAGGTTTGTCTTGTCGCCACCGATGTTGATGGGGTCCTCACCGATGCTGGTATGTACTATTCTGAGTCTGGCGACGAATGGAAAAAGTTTAACACCCGCGATGGGATGGGCATCAAACTCCTGCAGAAGGCTGGGCTTATCACGGCGATCGTGACGCAGGAACGGACCAGATTGGTTGCGCGGCGAGCGGAAAAGCTGGCGATTCCCGAGTTGCATCAAGGCGTCATGGATAAGTTGTCGGTGATCCGAGAGATGGCGGTTCGTCATGGTATCTCGCTTCAGCAGATTGCCTATATCGGCGATGATGTGAACGACATCGAAGCCTTGCAGGCTGTGGGTGTGTCGGCGGCCCCAGCCGATGGTCTTCCGCAAGTACTGGACGTGGTCGATTATGTCTGCCAGAAAAATGGTGGAGAAGGCGCAGTGCGAGAGCTGGCCGAGTTGATACTGCGATCTCGCGTCGAAATGAAGTCAACAAAACGGAGAGGGTAAGGAGGACGGATGACCACGACACATGCCGTATATCCGGTCATTATGGCGGGAGGAAGCGGGACCAGGTTTTGGCCGCTGAGCCGGCATCTCTTTCCGAAGCAGTTGTTGCGGATCGGCGGTGAGCATACCCTGATTCAACAAACGATGCGGCGAGTTCTTGGTTGTGCGCCGGCGGCGAACGTGCTGATTTCGACCAATGCTGCACAGGCCGATCTCATTCGCGTGCAACTGATCGATTGGAAAGAGGACCTTGTTGATGGGTTTGTACTCGAACCGGAAGGTCGGAACACCGCTCCTGCCATCGCCTTGGCTGCGCTGGAGGCACAGCGGAGGGATCCGAACGCCGTGATGCTGGTGGTGCCAGCCGATCATGTGATCACCGGACAGCGTGACTTTGAGGCGGCTGTTCAGCTGGCCTGCCAATTGGCTGAAGAGGGCTATTTGGTGACCTTTGGCATTAAGCCGATTCGTCCGGAAACCGGTTATGGATATATCAAGCCAAACGACAAGGCCTTGTTAGGCAAACGGGGAAGATTGCGAGGCTTCTCAGTCCACAAGTTCGTGGAGAAGCCCAATGCCGCCAAGGCGACACAGTATCTGAAAGCCGGCAACTATTATTGGAACAGCGGGATGTTTGTTTGGCGTGCTGCAACAATCTTGGAAGAAATTCGCCGTCATCAACCCGCCATCGCAACAGCGATGGATCGGATCAGGGAACTTCACCTCGGTCAGGCGCCCAAATCGGCTATCGAGGACCTTTATCGCGGCATTAAGCCAGTGTCGATCGACAACGGAGTGATGGAACGTTCGTCGAAATCGGCTGTGATCCCCGTGGCCTTCAAATGGTCTGATGTCGGCAGTTGGGGGAGTTTGGACGAGGTGGCCTCGAAGGATAAGGCTGGGAATGTGATGACAGGGCGAGTGGTCGACCTGGAGAGTCGTCGGTCCATTGTCTATGCCGATAGGCGGGTTGTGGCGACAATCGGATTACAAGACATGGTGGTGGTGGATACGCCGGATGCGACGTTGGTCTGTCCGAAGTCTCGGGCGCAGGATGTGAAAAAGGTCGTCGATATTTTGAAACAGCAGAAGGCGCCGGAGCATTTGGAGCATTTGACTGTTCAGCGGCCGTGGGGCTCATACACGGTTTTGGAAGAAGGCCCTGGGTTTAAGGTGAAGCGAGTCACTGTCAATCCAGGTGGCCGATTGTCCCTGCAGATGCATCATCAACGGAGTGAACATTGGGTCGTGATAGCAGGAACAGCACGGGTGACGAGAGGTGAAGAAATTTTTGACCTTCAGGTTGGGCAAAGCACAGCGATTCCGGTGAAGACACAACATCGCCTTGAAAATCCAGGGCTCGAGACCGTACATATCATCGAGGTGCAGAATGGTCCGTATCTTGGTGAGGATGATATCGTCCGGTTCAAGGACGATTACGGCCGAAGTGTTCGTACCTAGGATTGACCAGGGGGCCAGTCTGTCGGTTCACGATTGAGATAGTACGAGGAGCACGTCATTCAATGGGATTGTTTCGGGAATATGATCTCAGGGGGATCGTTGGGACCGAGCTGACAGAGGATTTAGCGGAACGGGTAGGACTTGCATACGCTACCTATGCAGGCAAGCGTGGGGTGAGGACGATCAGTGTCGGGCGGGACGGTCGCCTCAGTTCTCCTGCGCTACACAAAGCTCTGCTCAAGGGGCTGCTTGCCGGTGGAATTGATGTCATCGATATCGGAGTCTGCACCTCCCCGCTGGTGTACTTTTCCTTGTTCACCTTACCGGTTGATGGTGGCATCATGATTACGGGGAGCCACAATGCCGCTGAGTATAACGGCTTTAAAATTTGCATCGGGAAATCGGCGATCCATGGGGAAGAGATTCAAGAACTTCGGCGAGTTATGGAACAGGGTGTGTTCAGCACGGGGAGTGGGCGTCTTTCTGAACATCCCATTATTCCGGATTATCTGAAGTACATTGAGAAAAGCTTCCCGCACGTCAAAGCGCAGAAACTCCACGTCGTCATTGATTGTGGGAATGGCGCGGCTTCGCTGGTTGCTAAGCACGCGCTTGAGTTGCTGGGGTGCCAGGTTACGACCCTCTACGGCGATTTAGACGGGCGCTTTCCCAATCATCATCCAGATCCGACTGTGCTCGAGAATCTTTCCGATCTCATGCAGGCGGTCACGCAGCACCGGGCTGATGTAGGAATCGGGTATGATGGGGACGCCGATCGAATTGGCGCCGTCGATGAGCAAGGGAATGTGCTGTGGGGCGATCGCCTTCTGGTGCTCTACGCGAGGGATATTCTTGCCGTCAAACCAGGAAGCACGATCATCTCTGAAGTCAAGGCTTCCCAGAGTCTGTACGATGACATTGCTAAACGTGGTGGGCGCGCCATTATGTGGAAAACCGGTCATTCGCTGATCAAGTCGAAGATGAAAGAGGAGTCGGCAGTCTTGGCTGGTGAGATGTCGGGACATATGTTTTTTGCCGATCGGTATTTCGGGTATGACGACGCCGTCTACGCGTCTTGTCGGCTCATCGAGATTCTGGCTAAGGCCGGACAGCGGTTGTCCGCATTGGTTGCTGACCTGCCGAATACAGTGGTCACCCCGGAGATCCGAGTTGATCTTCCCGATACCGTGAAGTTTGAGGTGGTTGAACGGGTCAAGCAACGGTTTGCCGGGTACCTGAGTACCAAAGACGAGTTGGGGCCAGACAAGCTGGTTCTACGAGACCTCATAACCATTGATGGTGTCCGGGGGATCTTTGCAAGTGGTTGGGGACTGATCCGAGCGTCCAATACACAACCGGCCTTGGTCTTACGGTTTGAAGCCACATCAGCTGCCCAGCTCGCGGCCATTCGTGCCGTGGTCGAGCGTGAACTGGCCGATGCCAAACGAGCGTTGGGATGTTAGCGGTTGTCACGACGGCACCTTCCTGAATAGATCCTATTGTGTACAAGGTCCATCGTCTCATTTTCATCGCGGCTATTCTGCTTCTCCCAGTCCCTGCGGGCTCAGCCGATGGGCCAGCCGCATCGACATCACGCCCCTTCACGATCGGAGAACGGCTGACATATGAGGTGTCCTGGCTCAACTTGCCTGCCGTGATTGCCATGATGGAAGTGGCTTCTACAGAAGGCACAAGGAGTGGCTCCACCGTTGCCAAGTTGATTGGGACGGCACAGTCCACACCGATCATCACGAAGTTCTTCCCTGTCGACAATCGAGTGGAGTCGGACTTGGATCTGGACACGCTGACACCAGAGCATATGACGTTCCGGCGGCGCGAAGGCAAAAAGAAGGAGGACATCGACTACACGTTCCGCCAAAAGGAAGGGACCGTCACGGCAGTTAGAGGAGGGATGACTGAGTCATTGCCTATTCCAGTTGGGACTCAGGATATTATTTCCTGCCTGTACTATACACGTGCCGTGTTGCCACCCACACCAGGGGCCTCACTCAAGATGAACGTGTATCATGATAAGAAAAACCGGCCGGTTGAGGTTCGGGTTGAAGGAATCGAGAACCTCAAAGGGGGCTGGGGAACGGTAGAGACAGTACGAGTGCGCGTGATCATGCCCTTTCATGGTCTGTTCATGAATAAAGGGGACATATATGTCTGGGTCACCAATGATGAACAACGGACCCCAGTCCGAATGAAAGCGAAGGTCGTGCTTGGGGCTATCGTTGCTGATCTCGTTGATGGCTGGTCAGGAATCAGCCAGGTGAAGCCGGGGTCTTGAGCAGGAGGTTGTTGTTCAGGTAGGGTAAACCCGTTATACTGAGCCGAAGGATGAGACAATTTCCCACGACACTCAGTCAATTTATCATTCGGAGCCAGGCATCGCACGCTGGTGCCACCGGAGAGTTCTCCAGTCTCCTGACCCAAATCGGTCTGGTCGGCAAGCTGATTTCCCAAGATCTTCGGCGCGCGGGGTTGATCAATATTCTTGGGACGACCGGTGAGACGAATGTTCAGGGAGAGACCGTCAAGAAGCTGGATGCCATCGCCAACGACGACTTCGTCAAAGTCTTTCAATCGAGTGGACACGTGTGTGCCCTAGCGTCGGAAGAAATGGAACAGCCTATCCTGCTGCCAAAAAATTGGCCGCACGGTAAGTACATGTTGCTCTTCGACCCGCTGGACGGCTCGTCCAATACGGACAACAACATGCCGCTCGGAGCTATTTTTTCCGTGCTCAGGTATGCACGAACCGATCAGTCACCGACGGAAGCGGATTTGATACGCCCAGGGACTGAACAAATTGCAGCCGGATATCTCCTCTATGGATCAAGCACGATGTTGGTCTACACCGTGGGGCAAGGGGTCTATGGGTTCACGTTGGATCCTGACATCGGCGAATATCTGCTCTCGCATGAGCGGATAAAGATCCTAGACAAGGGAAAGGTCTATGCGGCGAATGAAGGGAACTACAATAAGTGGTCGGAGGGAACACGCAAGTACTTCGATTGGCTCAAAGTGAGCGATAAGCCGACTGGCCGTCCGTACAGCGCCCGGTACTCCGGATGCTTGGTGGCCGATGTCCATCGCCTGTTGCTTGGGGGCGGGATTTATCTCTATCCAGGAGAAGTCGACAAGCCAGAGGGGAAGCTGAGGCTACTCTATGAGGCGAACCCGTTGGCGTTTATCATTGAGCAGGCTGGTGGAAAAGCCTCGACCGGTACGACAAGAATTTTGGACGTTGAAGCCAAAAAGTTGCATCAACGTGTAGCATTGATCATCGGGAGTCGCTTCGACGTCGAGCAGGCTGAAGCGCATATGCAAGGAAGAGCATAGTCACTCATCGTTTTGTGCGAGCTTTCTGGAGGGAATTATGGCAGATCGGGTTCAAGAGATTCTCAGTTGGTACGGGAGCGACAACGCTGGAACAAAGATGAATATTGCCCGCATGCTACGGTCCGGGAAATTGGCTGGGACCGGGAAGTTGGTCATTCTTCCGGTCGATCAAGGAGTCGAGCATGGTCCGGCGAGGAGTTTTGCGCCAAACCCCCCTGGATATAATCCGCAGTACCATTTTCAGCTTGCCATCGACGCTGGGTGTAACGCCTATGCGGCACCGCTCGGTTTTTTGGAAGCGGGAGCTAGTGAGTTTGCCGGGCAGATTCCGTTGATCCTTAAGCTGAACAATCATGATGTGCTGCATGACGATAAAGATCCGCTGCCTTCGGTGACCGGCAGTGTCAAAGAGGCGCTCCGTCTCGGATGTTCTGCCGTCGGGTTTACGATCTACCCTGGTTCTGCCCATTGCAATTCGATGTATGAGCAACTTCGAGCCATTGCAGAAGAGGCGAAAGCGAGTGGTCTGGCCGTCGTGGTGTGGTCCTATCCTCGAGGATCAGCCTTGAGCAAAGAAGGTGAGACGGCCATGGATGTGGTCGCCTATGCGGCACAGATTGCGGCGCAATTGGGGGCCCATATCATCAAGGTGAAGCTGCCGACCGCGCACTTGGAACAGGCCGCTGCGAAGAAAGTATACGAATCCGCACAGATCCCGATTAAGACACTGGCGGAGCGGGTCAAACATGTCGTGCAGAGCTCATTCGACGGACGGCGAATTGTGATCTTCTCCGGCGGAGCCAAGAGCGAAGATAAGAACGTGTTCGAAGAGGCTCGGGGGATACGGGATGGGGGAGGATTTGGGAGCATCATTGGTCGAAATTCGTTCCAACGTCCTAAGATGGAAGCCATCAAGTTCCTCCATACGATCATGGGGATTTATAGCGGCGAGATTCAGTGAAAGCTCTAATATGGTCTCAGATATAAGGGCGAATGGATACTTATGACTCACATCGAGTTTGACCCCAAGCCTCCCCGAGGGAGGAAAAGCTTGGTTGTGACGGCCGCCTTGCTGACGGCTGGGGTCGTCATTGGGTTTGTCGTGGCCTCGGATCTGGGATGGTTGTCGAAGGGCCATGCCGTGCCCGATTCATCCTCCGGTGCGCCAACACCGTCTCCTCCTATCGTCCGGCCTGTTTCGACGGCTCCGCAGCCCATTCTGGGTGGGGGGAACCAAACATTCGTCGACATTGCCAAGTCGGTAAAGCCTGCGGTCGTCAATATTTATGCGACGAAGAGTGGACGTGGCGAAGGGTCGGGTGGGGCTCCTTTCGACGACCCGTTATTTCGAAAGTTTTTTGGGGACGAGTTTTTCCGCAAGTTTGAACACCCGAAGGAGAAAAAAGAACGTGGACTCGGGTCCGGTGTGATTGTGGATCCGAACGGGTTGATCATTACCAACAATCATGTCGTCGGCAAGGCGGATGAGATTCGAGTCACGCTCTCGGACAAGCGCGAGTTCAAGGCAAAGTTGATCGGTACCGATCCGAAAACAGATGTGGCGGTCGTGAGAATCGAAGCCACGGGGCTTCCCAGCGTGCTCTGGGCCGATTCGGACAAATTGGAAGTTGGAGAGTTCGTCCTGGCTATCGGCAATCCATTCGGACTGACACAGACCGTCACATTGGGAATTGTCAGTGCACTGGGGAGAGCCGCCGGCATCGCAGAGTATGAAGATTTCATCCAGACGGATGCCGCCATCAATCCTGGGAACTCCGGGGGAGCTTTGGTCAATGTGCGGGGTGAGCTGGTGGGGATTAACACCGCCATATTCAGCCAGAGCGGCGGCAATATGGGGATCGGATTTGCCGTGCCAAGCAATATGGCCCAGTCGGTCATGGGGCAACTCGTCCAGACAGGGAAAGTCGTGCGCGGGTGGTTGGGAGTCTCGATTCAGGAGTTGACGCCGGAATTGGCCTCACAATTTGGAATCACCGAGACCAAGGGTGTGCTTGTCAGCGATGTCATGGATGACAGTCCAGCGAAGAAGGCCGGTTTTGAGCGGGCCGACGTGATCGTCGAGTACGACGGGAAGCCGATGGATTCGCCGACGCATCTGCGCAATGCTGTTGCGCAAACGCCGGTTGGGAAAAAGGTTTCTGTCAAATTTATTCGTGACAAGAAGGCGAAGACCATTGATCTCACCATTGTGGAGCAGCCTAAGTCGATGGGACAAAGTGGTGAGGAGGATGGAGGAGAGTCATCCACACCGACTGGGGTGTTGTCTAGTCTCGATGTTCGCGACCTGACGGAAGAGCTGGCGAGTCGGTATGGGTTGAAGTCGAGCGAGCGCGGAGTCGTGATTGTGCGAGTCAAATCAGGAAGCACGGCTGAAGAATTGGGCGTTCGTGAAGGCGATATCGTCCTAGAGGTCAACCGCCAGGCCGTGACGTCGGTCAAGACGTTTGAGCGAGTAACGAGCAAGTTGCCGAAGGATCAGGCGGTCTTGCTTTTGCTCAAACGGCAGGGACGGACGATTTATCTCACCCTTCGTCCTTAGATGGGTGAGAGAAGAATTGGCTACGGAATATTGGTCAGAGGTTGTGTCGAGCATCTCAATTCCTGCGCATCCGCTGATCAATAAGTGTAAGCCACGCTCATGAATAACCGTACTGTGGCGCTCGTCCCTGCTGCTGGACGGGGCCTTCGCATGGGTGGCGCTGTTCCTAAGCAGTTTTTGGCGTTGGGCGGCGAGCCCTTGGTTGTCCACTCGCTTCGTGTGCTTCAGCGCTCCCCCGTCATCGATCAAATCATCTTGGCCGTGCCGCAGGCCGATCTCGATTATTGTCTGAATGATCTTGCCGTTCGTTTTGGGTTTTCAAAAATCACGAGAGTGGTGGCCGGTGGAAAGGAACGTCAGGATTCAGTCAGACATGCGCTTGAGCATGTGCCGGAGGAGACGGAGATTGTCGTGGTACACGATGCGGTGCGCCCGTTTCTGACGGAGCAGATGGTGGCTGAGGTAGTTGAGGCTGCACGCCGCGAGGGAGGGGCGATTATCGCGTTACCGATGCGCGATACCGTTAAACAGGTTGGACCGGAACATCGGATTGAGCAGACCGTTGATCGGAAACCGCTCTGGTTGGCTCAGACCCCACAGGCCTTTAGGTGCGATCGGTTGTTGCACGTCCATCGGAAAGCCCATGCCGAGGGCGTCCATGCCACGGATGACGCGTTTCTGTTTGAGCGGGCCGGTTACCCAGTTGTAGTGGTGGAAGGGAGTGGGGAGAATATCAAGGTGACAAGGCCGGAAGACATCGTCATTGGTGAGGCCATTCTGGCATCGCGTCGGTCGGACAACATGAAGGGATCAGTATGAACAAAGGGGCACGCATCGGCTATGGCTATGATGTTCATCCACTGGCACCAGGTCGGAAGCTGATCTTGGGCGGAATTGAAATCCCACATACGAAAGGGTTGCTCGGCCATTCTGACTCGGATGTCCTTGTCCATGCGGTGTGTGATGCCTTATTGGGTGCTATGGGAGAAGGGGACCTTGGCCGACACTATCCGAGTTCGGATCCTAAGTATAAAGGGATTTCTAGCTTGAAACTGCTGGAAGATGTGATGGCAAAACTCAAGGCCAAGGGCTATCGAGTAGGAAATATTGACACGGTCATTGTCGCGCAAGCGCCTCGTCTGGGCCCCCACCTTTCGACTATGCAGAAGAGCATGGCGGAGACAACCGGTATCGATCCTGATCTGATCAACGTCAAGGTGAAGAGCGGGGAAGGTCTTGATGCGGTTGGGCATGAAGAGGGGATGAGTGCTCATGCCGTCTGTTTGATCGAACCGTCTTGATCTCGTACAGTCACCACATGATGTTGGAGAAGATTCGACAAGATCTTCAGGCTGTTTTTGACCGAGATCCGGCGGCTGTCAGCACGTTGGAAGTGATTTTCACCTACGCCGGGTTTCACGCGCTTCTTGCCTACCGTATCTCCCACTGGTTGAAGGCACACAATATTCCATTTGTGCCTCGCGCCTTGTCTCAGCTGGCTCGCTGGGTGACTGGTATTGAGATTCATCCCTCTGCAAAAATCGGAGTAGGGTTTTTCATTGACCATGGCATGGGCGTCGTGATCGGAGAAACAGCTGAGGTCGGTGACTATGTAACGCTGTTTCAAGGTGTCACGCTGGGAGGAACAGGGAAAGAACGTGGCAAGCGGCATCCGACCCTAGGAAATCACGTCGTTGTAGGAGCGGGTGCGAAGATCTTGGGCGGGATTGCGATCGGTGATAACGTGAAGATCGGCGCTAACTCTGTTGTTCTGAAGAATGTGCCTCCTAATTCGACGGTCATTGGTGTTCCTGCGCGTGTGATCAAGACCCAAGGTGAGCGTGTCCCCGATGATACGATGGATCAGGTGAATCTCCCGGATCCCATCAGCGACCGGTTCCTCGCGCTTGAGCAAGAGTTAATCGAACTTCGGAAAAGGCTCGAAAATCCTGAGGGGCAGTGACATCGATAACAACCAGTGAAACCATCGTCTTGCCGATGAAATCATCCGGCGCGGCATCATGCCGCGCCGGTTTGCTGCAGCTTATGCAGACAGGCACTCACTCATGAATTTCTTTCGCTCATCGCCTTTTAACTGCTTTTCGCCCGCCTCTTTATTGCACGTCTTCATCTTATTCTGCTGAGTATCCTTACCCCCTCCGCCTTTCGCCGACTTGGCCGAGAGGCATTCCTTCATAAACGCCTTCCGTTCATCGCCTTTTCCTTCACCAAACCCTTTCGCATTGGCCTGTTCGTTACAGGCCTTCATCTTATTCTGTTGCTCCGGTGCGGCCATGGCAAATGGAGTCACTCCTAGGCTCAGCACAAATACGCTTGCTGTGATGGTGTGTAGCACACTCCGCATATCAGATCTCCTTTGCAGTAGAGGTGAGGTGCATGATGGGGTCGTATCATAACAGAGAAATACCTACGTGTCATGAGGGTAGCATTGAGGTAAATGGGCTCCAGGTGATGTGCGATGGAGAGGTTGACGGGTCCACTCGGACCATAGTTCGTCTCTGTATGCGGTAGACATGGAGACTTATGTGAAGGGTCCTGTCTATTGTGATGGGTGAGGTGAAAGGATGATTTCTCTTCAAGAAAAGGATATGCTGTGCGTCCCAAACGCACAGCACAGTTCTAGTATACGGTCTAGCTTCGATTGCTTTGCCACGCAGAGGAAAGGTCGGCTATGAGCTCAACACCAGCGGTCACCCCTGCTCGCCAGTTTCTGGACTTGCTCATGTCGGAACAGCTGGAGTTTATCTGTGAGGCACACAACGGCCTCAGTGCCAAAATCGTTCAAGAAGCAGGTTTTCGAGGTATCTGGGCCAGTGGCCTTTCTATCTCAGCTCAATTCGGAGTGCGTGATAATAACGAGGCGAGCTGGACCCAGGTTCTGGAGAATCTGGAGTTTATGTCCGATGCGGCGAGAATTCCCATCCTGCTCGATGGTGACACCGGATACGGAAATTTCAATAACATGCAGCGACTGGTCCGCAAGCTGGAGCAACGGCGTATTGCCGCCGTCTGCATTGAGGACAAGCTGTTTCCCAAGACGAATAGTTTCATCAAGGGAGACGCGCAGCCGATGGCGGATATGCAAGAGTTTTGCGGCAAGATCAAGGCGGGAAAAGACGCGCAAACTGATCCAAACTTTTGCATTATCGCCAGGGTGGAAGCCTTTATCTGTGGGTGGGGAGTCGCAGAGGCGTTGCGTCGGGCCGAGGCCTATCGTCAGGCCGGTGCAGACGGTATCCTCATCCATAGTGCACTGTCGGTACCCGATGAAATTCTGTCGTTCAAACAGGAATGGGGCAGTCGATGCCCTGTTGTGATCGTGCCGACCAAATATTACGCCACTCCAACTGAGGTATTTCGACAGCATGGGTTTTCAATCGTCATTTGGGCCAATCATATGCTCCGGGCTGCCGTCGCGGCTATGCAGAAAACAGCCGCAACCTTGAAGGAGCAGGAGCAGTTGCTTTCTATTGAGGACAAGGTGGCTCCCGTTGCCGAGATCTTTCGCTTGCAAAATGCCGCTGAGTTGCAGGATGCCGAAGATCGCTATCTTCCACGAGGAGCAGAGAACACCGGGGCTATTGTGCTGGCTGCGTCCCGTGGTGAGGAACTCCGTGAATTGACCGAGCATCAGCCGAAGACGATGGTCAAGATTCAGGGCACACCAATTCTCGCCCACATTGTGGATGCCTACAATGCTGTAGGGATTAAGGACATCACGGTTGTCCGTGGTTATAAGAAGGACGCGGTCAATGTGCCCAACTTGAGATATTTGGATAACGATGACTTTGCCGACACCGGCGAGTTGGATTCTCTGCACAAAGCCTTTGACATGCTGAAGAACCCATCAAAGGACTTGATTATTTCTTATGGGGATGTCCTGTTCAACAAATACATACCGCAGGCCCTCTGTCAGGAGAGCGAAGACATTGTGATTTTTGTGGATAGTGATTGGCAGAACCAAAGCAGCTATGTGCGCCTTGGCGGGTTTGTTGAATGCTCCGTGCCGAATTCTAAGAAAGCGTTTAATGCCAAAGTCTATTTAAGGCAGCTCGGGAATAAGGTCGGGAGAGAGCAGACCCACGGAGTGTGGATGGGGTTTCTAAAAGTTTCCCCGACTGGGGCTGCCCAGCTTCAGGCTATCCTTTCGACAATGATGACCGATCCTGTGAACCGAAAAGCCGGCATTCCTCACCTGCTACAAGAACTGCTGAAACGACAACAACCGATTCGTGTGTTGTATACCGTAGGGCACTGGCTCGATATCAACAGTCTTGATGACGTCGTCCAAGCAGGAAACTTTTGATCCTTCGTCTCTCCAAGTACTCATGTGGAGTATCTTTCGAAAAGTCTCACGTGCAGGTGGGTAAAGAACTGGATGGGTAAGAACACATGATCGATCCGCAAGAATTTGTTGCGCGTTTGAGAGAGAATGGCGTTGAGTTTTTCAGCGGGGTTCCTGACTCCCTCCTGAAAGAATTATGTTCCTGTCTTTCGCACGAAAGTCGAGCGCATCAACATATCGTTGCCGCCAACGAAGGTGGGGCTGTGGCTCTGGCCTTGGGCTATCACCTCGCGACAGGAAACCTTCCTCTCGTCTACTTCCAAAATTCCGGTTTAGGCAACATCATTAACCCACTCCTCTCGTTGGCCGATCAAGAGGTCTATTCTATTCCGATGTTGCTCGTGATTGGGTGGCGAGGAGAGCCCGGTGTTCACGATGAGCCACAACACAAGAAGCAGGGTCGTGTGATGCTGCCCATGCTGGAGGCAATGGAAATTCCCTTTTCCCTGTTGAGTCCAGAGCTTGATCATGCGGATACAATCCTCAAAAAGGCCGTGGTGCATGCACGAAGGGCCAGTGCTCCCTACGCGCTTATTGTTAAAAAGGACACATTCAAACCATTTAAGACCGTGCAGCCTGACCACGTGTCGTTCCCACTGTCGCGTGAGGAGGCTATCCAGCAGGTGATTGATGGGCTGGATGATCGTGATGTGATCGTGTCGACCACCGGCATGCCTTCTCGGGAGGTTTATGACTATCGGCGCAAAATTGGAAGCGGCCATCACCGGGATTTTTTAACCGTAGGTGGCATGGGGCATGCCTCCCACATTGCACTCGGTATCGCACTCCAACAACCTGATCGCTCGGTCTATTGTTTGGATGGAGATGGCGCGACGCTGATGCATATGGGCGCCCTTTCGCTCAACGGAACACTGAAACCCAGAAACTTCAAGCACATTATTCTAAACAATGGAGCGCATGATTCAGTGGGGGGGCAACCGACCGTGGGGTTGGAGATCGACTTTCTCGATGTTGCTCGGGCGTCCGGTTACGGACAAGTCCTACGAGCTCAGACGAAGCAAGAACTTGCGAGTGGTCTCACAGACCTTAAACACTCGGTTGGTCCCAGCCTGCTGGAGATTCGTGTACGTCGAGGAGCCAGAAAAGATTTGGGTCGACCGGCGACTAGTCCGATTCAGAACAAGCA
Organism: uncultured Nitrospira sp.; assembly: GCA_902500775.1. Classification (GTDB taxonomy): domain Bacteria; phylum Nitrospirota; class Nitrospiria; order Nitrospirales; family Nitrospiraceae; genus Nitrospira_D. Next base: position 17,646 of record CABVRZ010000040.1, on the reverse strand, counting down.
GGCATTCATGGATTTTATCGGATCTCAGAGGTAGACCCTCCATCAGGGTGTGCCGCCGGTGATTCTCCACGCATAATAGTACTTGTTCATGGTTTTTGGTTCAGTCGTAATCAACGCGCACGAGAAACAGCCCTTGTGGCGGAGCGGTTTTTCCGGCAGCCGACCGGTCTCGCGCATTGAGGATGGTTGCGAGGCTTGCCGGGGCACGTTTATTCAGGCCGACCTCTACGAGAGTTCCAATAATAGAACGGATCATCTGTTTCAAAAATCGATCTGCATACACTTCAATCCGCAACCGGTCATTTTCCCGAGAGACCGTGAATCGTTGCACATGGCAGATGGGATCATCGTTGTCGGTCGGTTGCGTCTGGAACGAAGAAAAGTCATGTGTCCCAATTAACGCATTCCCGGCGTTACGCATGGCCGTGTCGTCAAGGGGCTGGTGGACATGCCACCAATAGGCACGCTCAATGGTTGGACGCTCTGGTCGATTGAGAATGTGGTATGCATAGAGTTTGCCCTTGGTCGAATGCCTTGCGTGGAATGAGTCTGGCCTGAGCTCAACCGATCTGACCACAATGTCCTTAGGGAGATGTGCATTCAGGGCTCTCGTCCATTCACGTGGGGTCATGTCGCGATTCATGCGGAAACTGGCGACCTGTCCCAGGGCGTGCACTCCAGAATCTGTACGTCCGGCACCGATGACCGGCACAGTGGTCTGAGTGACACCAAAAATGGCCGTTTCAATGGCGGCCTGAATGGTCGGCTGATTGGGTTGTCGTTGCCAGCCGGCATATGATGTACCGTCATATTCGAGCGTGAGTTTTATGGTGGGCATGTCGTTGCTGAGGGGAGAGGAGACGGCTACACTGACTCATCGCCCTTCTAGTTTATTTGTGGCAAGGAAGGAGGCAATGCCCTGGTAGAGTGATTGGGCCACATCCTGGACAAAAGTTGGTTTTCGGAGTTGCTCCTCTTCGAGGGGATTTGAGATATAGGCGATTTCGGCAAGAATACTGGGCATACTCGTAAATCTCAAGACATAGAAGGGGGCCGTCTTGACCCCATGATCTTCGAACTCATACTGGCCGTTCATCCGAGCCACCATGGCCTCCTTGGTATTCCAGGCGAGCTCGAGCGATTCCTCAATCTTCTTTGCTGTCAACAGATCGGCGACGAAGTACTCCCATCCCAGACCTGTATTGTTGATCGGTGTTCCGTTTTCCCGTGCGGCCACCTCGAGGGCTCGCTGATCTTTGGCTTCTCCAAAGTGATAGATTTCTATCCCTTTCACCATCCGTGAAGGGTGGGAATTCACATGGATGGAGACAAAGAGGTCAGCTTCGCTGCTGTTGGCGAACTTCGTCCGTTCTTCCAGCTCCACAAACGCATCGTGATCACGGGTCATGAGCACTCGTATGCCGGGGTGCTTGCTTAGGAGCTTTCGGAGTTGGAGCCCCACCTTGAGCGTAATGTCTTTCTCTTCGGTTTTGTGGAGCCCACGAGCACCGGGGTCTTTCCCTCCGTGGCCTGGGTCGATCACAATGGTGGTGTATCCCTTTGTTCGTGGGGTCATAGGCTGAGGAGCCGTGGAAATGACACGTTTTGGAACCTCCTGAGGCGTATCTGCAGCGTGAAGATCCTGCTCTGTGGGAAGGGTGACATCAATGACCAAGCGGGGAGGATCGGATAAAAGGAAGTGCTTGTATGATTGGAACGAGGTTATCGGGAGGGAGACAGCCACGGCCTGAGGGGTGATTTGAGTGACCATGAAGGGCACGGGGATCGTTCCGTCCAGAGTTTTTCCCTGCGCGGCTTGGCTGAGCCAGGCATCAGGAAGTGCGATGAGCACCTTGTTTGGATCTCCTGCATGCTGTTCTATGACTCTGGTTGGACGATCGAGATCCAGGACGAGTCTGATCTTCTCGGGACTCGTTGTCGCGCGGACGTTACGGATGGTTACCGGAGCGAGGGAAGCGGTGGTCCCCCTGACATGGCTCTGTTTCGATCCCTGTATCGACAGTGTCCGTGGTTTATCGGATGACCACGCCACAGTTTGGGGAACCATCCCAGTGGAGAGAGAGAAGAGGGTACCAGCCACGATGAGCGTGAGGGGCTTGAGTGAAAACAGCCGGAGCTCTCGTTCTTGCATGGACCCTTTGTGGCCCCTTTTCAGTGGTAGATGATGGGAAACTATTCTCAGATGTCCTCCCCCTTGTCAAGAACTACGCGAGTTGGATCGACGAGATCCACGGTGACGGTCGGTTGAAGGCTGTGGTAGCGTGAGATATGCCAACGTACCTGATTATTGATGGGTATAACCTCCTGTCAGGTGGGAGAGCGTTTTCTGGGCATCTTGAAGCTGCTCGTGAGCAATTGCTGCGTGACTTGGCGAGTTACCGCCATCACAAAAATCATCCTATCACTGTCGTGTTTGATGGATGGCAGCAGGGCCAACCATCGGAACAGCGGGAGCATCGCTCTGGAGTGCAGGTGATTTATTCCAAGCGAGGGGAGCGAGCGGATCAGGTCATTCAACGGCTTGCGCGGGAACATGGTCCCGACTGTGCCGTGGTCAGCTCAGACCATGAAATCGTGAACGCGGCTCGGGCCCATGGTGCCTTTGTTATGAGCGCTCAGGAGTTTGCCTCAAAATTACGGACATCAGCGGTACCAAGCGGGAAGGTGCCGTACAAAGAGCTGGATACAGGAGAAGACCTTGCGACACGTCGCGGGCCTGAGAAAAAAGGGAACCCGAGAAAGCTCCCCAAGTCTCAACGGCAGCGTAACCGGCATCTCAGGCGATTTTGAACAGCCGTTTTGCGTTCTTGCTCGTTTGGTCGGCAACGTCATCTAATGGCAACGCATGGATGGAAGCTAATTGTTGAGCCACATGTGAGACGTACGCCGGTTCGTTGCGTTTCCCCCGGTAGGGAATAGGGGTGAGGTATGGACAGTCTGTTTCGATCAACACGCGGTCCAGTGGCGTGTTTTTGGCGATGTCTCGCAGCATCGCAGCATTTTGAAATGTGAGGATGCCTGAAAAGGATAGATAGAATCCAAGATCCAAGGCATCCTTCGCCAGCCAGGTATCACCGGAGAAACAGTGAAAGACCCCGCCGATTTCTGATGCCTTCTCTTCTCTTAAAATCGCGATCGTATCCTCCTGGGCTTCCCTCGTGTGGATAATCACGGGGAGCCTGAGTTCTCGGGCAAGCTGAATTTGCTCACGAAACCGTTCGCGCTGTTCTTTGGGCGAGGAATGGTTGTAGTGATAGTCCAATCCGATCTCCCCGTAGGCCACAACCTTCTTGTTGGGGGCTAGCTGACGGAACTCGTCATACCAACCGTCACCGATGTGTTTGACCTCGTGCGGATGGACACCGATTGAGGCGTAGACGAAAGGATATCGGTCGGCGAGTTGCACAGCCGCATGACTGGTGGCCAGATCGCAACCGATGGTGAGGAAGGCCTCAACCCCGGCTTCTCGTGCTCGGGAAATCATGGCCTCCCGGTCGTCATTATAGCGGGCGTCGTCCAGATGGGTGTGTGTATCAATCAACATCTATGGATCCTATCACGAGGTGATCGTGTGAGTGACATACCTGTGTAAAGGAGTCAGGGCGAACAGCGCTCAGGAGACTGGCTTGGGCGTGACGACTCTGGCGAGTTCGGTTAAGAGATGGGCTGTTTCATCCCAACCAAGACAGGCGTCGGTGATGGAGACACCATGGAGGAGTTTGACCCCTTGTTTCCACGCTTGCTTGCCTGGACTCAGGTTACTTTCAAGCATGAGTCCCATGATGGAATGGCGTCCCTCGCGGAATTGCTTGAGCACTTCGTGGGCCACACATCCCTGGCGGGTGTGGTCTTTCTTGGAATTGTCATGAGAACAGTCAATCATGATCGGTCTGGCGATACCTTCACCGGCAACAGCGGCTTCAGCTTTGGTGACCTCTTGCGCCTCGTAGTTGGTGCGCCCACCTCCACCGCGAAGGACGATATGGCGATCGGGATTGCCCATGGTCTTGATGATGGCGGTCTGACCGTCGGCATTGATCCCGACAAAATGGTGTGGTGCGCAAGCAGAAATCATGGCGTTCACGGCCACTTGCAAGCTGCCTTCCGTTCCATTTTTGAACCCAACCGGCATGGAGACGCCACTGGCCATTTCTCGATGGGTCTGGCTTTCCGTGGTGCGGGCCCCGATCGCTGCCCAGCTGATGAGGTCGGCGACATACTGCGGACTGATCGGATCCAGCAGCTCTGTTCCACAGGGAAGGCCTAATTGGTTGACTCTCAAAAGAATTTCACGCGCCAATTCCATTCCTGCTGCGATATCGCAGGTTCCGTCCAGGTGCGGATCGTTGATGAGGCCCTTCCAGCCCACGGTGGTCCGTGGTTTTTCAAAGTACGTCCGCATCACGATCAGGAAACGATCACGCAGGGCATCAGCCACAGGCTTGAGCTTGGTTGCATATTCGTAGGCGGCATCGGGATCATGGATGGAGCAGGGGCCCACGATGACCAACAGCCGGTCACGGTCCTCTCCATGGAGAATACGGCGGATCGCTTCCCGGGTCTCGACAACCAGCGCTGCGGCCTGTTCGGTAATCGGCAATTTGGTCTTAATGGCGCGCGGTGAGGGAAGGGCCTTGATTTCTATGACATGTTGATTGTCAATCGGCTTATTCATGAAGGGGTACGTCCTTAGTTACTCTCGGCGGTCTCGGCCTTGAGGGGGAACAACTTTAACGAATCGTACCAGAAAAGTCCATATTGGTTCACGAAAACTGTGTGTGGAGGAGTCTGTCGGCTGGGTTCGGTGATTCTTGCAATTCTGACCGATTGGGGCCTATTCTACGGCTATGTTGTTGAGAAGGTTACCATATCTCTATTCGTTACTCCGCGCTGGAGTGGCCTTAGGGATGGTCTGTATCATCCTAGGGTTGGCTCCGTTTGCCGTGGCCCAGGACGTTCACCATGAATTGGCCGCTGCCGATATGGATGGCCATGAACATTCGGACACCGACATCTGTCAGTGGGTCCAGCACCATATTGCCGGGTCGGTTGATCTGGATGTTCCGCGATTTGCGATCTGTGACGTGGTTCGGCAACAGGAACTCCCTTCCGAATCCATTCTTCCATCGTCTACGCTCTCGTTTGTCGGCCCTTCCCGTGCTCCTCCACAAGTATAGCCGAGCAATCATAATCCAATAGGCAGGACGGGTTGATTGGCCGTGCGGTTTGCGTACGCCTTTTCCACCCCTTCTGTTTCATCACCGGTGGGTTTGTGAGCGAGGAGGGACAGAATGTATTCGTTTGTAAGACGTATGTTGAAGGTGACGGTTCGATTGATGGTCGCCGCAGTCATATGTGGAACGTGTTCCATCAGCTCTGCTGAGGACCAAGAACAGACCAAGGCGATCACAGGGGTTGTCCAAAACCAGGACCTTCGACGTGTGCCGCAAGCGGTCATCGAAGTAAAAAATCAAGAAGGCGAACTGGTGTCGTCCGGCGTGTCGAACGACGCAGGTGAATTCAAAATGACTTTGTCCGGGGCAGGCACCTACTCCGTCAGCGCGGTGCAAGAGACCTATCGCAGCGAATATGTGGTGCTGACAGTGGGAGATGAACCTTCCAAGCCAGTGACTCTAACTCTTTCTAAAACCAAGGAGGTCTCGCTGGAGGTCGTCTCGCCCTTACCTCCGATCCAGACAAAGGCGTCCAGCGAGACCTACTCAGTCAGTCGAAAGGAAATTGATATTCTCCCGAGAGGGAATAATAACGAGTTTCATGATGTGTTGTTGACGATACCGGGAGCAGCCTATGGCTCGCTCAAACAGGTTCATATCAGGCAAGACCACGCAAATCTGCAACTCAGGATCGACGGGGTTCCCATTCCCGATACCGTCTCCTCAACGTTTTCCGATGTGATTTCGCCGCGGGCGTGGGAACGAGCCGATATCGTGCTGGGCGGGATGGAAGCCAACGTGGGAAATAAGACGGCTGCACTCATCGATATTACGACGAAGAGCGGCACGAAGCCGGGATTTGGGTCGGTCCAAATGTTCGGGGGATCGAACAAGACGATCAATCCGTCATTCGAATATGGAGGCACGATAGGTGAGAAGTTCCGCTATTATTTCTTGAACAGCCACACGGCGACAAATCGAGGCATCGAGCCTCCGACTGTCGGTCACTCCATTTTTCATGGTCAGAGTGAGCGGAACCAGACGATGTTCCGCGGCGACTATCAATTCGACAATAACAATAATCTGACGTTCTTGTTCCTGAACTCGATCGCGAAATATCAGATCCCCACGCAGCCCGGGCAGGAGCCGAATCCAACCGTTGCAGGCCTCCTGCCTGGCGGGTTTACCCCGGTGCCATCAGAGATGATCGATGAGAATCAGAAAGAGAACAATCAATATGGTCATTTGGTGTGGCGGCATGACATCAACACCCGAAACTTTTTCAGTGTGGCGGGGTATTTTCGTCACACCAGGGCGACGTTCCGGACCGACCCGTTGAATGTTCTTGGCTATGTGCCGGATATAGGAGAACCCTTCTCCGCCGGGAGTCAAGATCGCACGGGTTATTCCGGTGGTGTGCGTATGGATTACACCTATGTTCACAGCAAGGAACACTTGATTAAAGCTGGGTTCCAGATCGATCGGACCCAGGCGATCAACAAGACGAGGCTATTTACCTTTCTCGATGACGGTGCGGGAAACCCAACCGGAGGTGTGATCAACGCCGGTGGCGATAACCGGTTAATTGGGTGGCGACAGGAGTTCTGGATTCAGGATCAGTGGAGTCCGAATGAACATTGGACCGTTAACATAGGGGTTCGGGGTGATGTGGTCCAATATCAACGTAGTGAAGGGCAGATTAGCCCGCGGATCGGAGTCACGTATCGGTATAACCCCGCCCATGCGTTCCATGTCTTCTATGGGCGCATGTTTACCCCCCCCAATCTCGAGAGGGTTGCCTTTACCAGCTTGAATACCGAGGGAACGAAAGCGAATCCGGAAGATACCACCAATAATCTGCCGCGCGCCGAGCGGGCCCATTACTTCCAAATCGGCAGTGTCCATGCCCTGACGGATTGGGCGACTCTCCAGCTCACAGGGTATTATAAGCTCGCCAATTATCTTTCGGATGCACACCAGTTAGGCACGACTCCCTTGCTGAACTACATTGCCTTTGAACGAGGATGGACCAGAGGGGCCGATGCCGCGCTCAAGGTCTGGTTCATGGAGAATCTGACGGGTCGTGCCAACATCGCCTGGGGACAGTGTAAGGGTTATGGTTTACAGTCCGGGCATAATCTGGTGCATTTTGAGGAAATTGCCGATATCAATTCGCGCAGCGGCGTCCATTGCGATCACCAGCAGACGCTGACTGCCTCGGGGATTTTGAGTTACCGGTTATTCGAGCGAACCACCTTCACCGGCCAGGTGTTGTTTGCGTCAGGACTGCGGACGGCGGAAGAAGGGGCCAAGACCAACTCGAGCCATAGTCCGACCTACACGATCTATAACTTTTCGATTAGCCATGTCATCCCCTTGCCGTGGCACGGCCAGAAGTTCGTGCTGGGGTTCGATATTGTGAATGCGCTGGATCAAAAGTATTTCATCAACCATGGTGAGGGTAGTATTGGCCTCGGTGTGTCTCACGCTGGGATGCCGCGATCGTTCTTCTTTCGCGGCCAGTGGTTCTTCTGACCAGGTGCCGAACATGGTCACCAGGATCGTTCTCAGTTGCTCGTCTCCCTGCGACGTACTGCAAGGGTATGCCTCAGTCGGCGAACTCCCTGCGGCCTTGCTGGATGATCCTGTTGGGCATCTGGTGGAGAGTCGTTGGAGACTCGGCGGGACCACTCTTTCAGCGTAGCGCGTTCTGGCGCTGCGGTGGGGGGGGTGAGCATTGTGGCCCGTTTGAGCATCCGATCGGTGATAGCGTAGAATGGGAGCCTATGCGAAGTATAGGTAGGATAGTCCTTGCTGTCGTCTTGGCATGGCCTGCCGTGGTCTATGCGGTGGTTGGCGACGAGGCCACACATGAGAGTGATCATGAGCAGGATGTGCTGGAACTTCCAGAGGTGCACGTCCATGGATTGTCTCTGAATAAGGATCAACAGTTGGGGCCTGTGGCCAAGTCTACGCCGTGGCCTGGTATTCCCGCCTCGCTGGGTGGGCAGGAAATCGATGATTGGATGAAAGCGCGTCTGTTGGTCTCGAAGCATGCGAAGGTGACGGTGGTTGTTCTTGAGCCCTGCAAACACCGCGAGCTGACGACCGCTGGAGTCAATGCACTGGGACGATGGACCTTTGACCCTCAAATGAAGGGCGATGATCCGATTGATGGTGAGCTGACGGTCCGTATTCATTTCCGCACGCGGTAACGATCAGTCCTCGTTTATCCTCAATTCGGAAGCCGGGCAAGACCTCGGTTGATGCTTGACGAGTTGTGGCCAACGCTTTATCGTCGCACGCATGGGCATTGACGAGACTCTCTTTCTCGCAATCAACGGTTTGGCAGGTCAGTCGGCAGCAGCCGATCACTTTTTCCTACAAATTGGAAATCGCAGTATGCTCTATGTGCCAGGAGCCTGCGCGATTGCCTACTGGGTGTGGCGCAACTCGCGGGAGGCCCTTCTGGGAGGCCCGATGTTAGGAGCATCCGTCGGGCTGGCAGACTTCTTGGGAGGGCAGCTCAAATGGCTGTTTGAGCGGGTCCGACCTTGCCGGGCCCTGAGCGAGGCGGTCAAAATTGAACCCAGTGGGTGTGGAGGTCTGTTTAGTTTTCCATCCAACCACGCGGCCAATACTGCAGCTATCGCCTCATTCTTACAAATCCTCTATCCTCAGTCTGGTTGGGTGACGTGGCCAATTGTGGCGCTTATCGGATTTGCCCGGGTGTATGTCGGCGCCCACTACGTGACCGATGTGCTTGGTGGGTGGGTTCTTGGAGGAGTGCTTGGTGGCGGGGTTGCCTGGGCGCTCCTTCAGTGGTCGAGATTCAGAAAGAAGGAGAAGACACTGGTAGGACCAGTTGGCGAAGTAGAAGCAAAGTCCTAGTACTCATGGATCCACCCGATGGTTTTCCACCGTCGCCAAGAGCGTATCACGTAGACGCTCCACGTCATATCCTCGCCCGATGAATACCAGTGTCGGTTCCGGTTCATCCAGCAGCATGAGTGGGGAAATAGTGGCTTGTGCTGGCAACGCATATTGAAACTCCTGTAACTCCGGTTCCTGTGCAAACCGGAAGTAGCCTTTTGCCCGTTCAAGTTCCTTGGGGATCGTCTTGATCCACGCTAGGAAGCGTTGGCGATTTAACGGGCCAGGTAACGGGACTGTGGTGGCGATGGGATGGTAGCCCGTATGGTGAGCGAGTGCTGGTTGTGACTTGCCGAAGAGGACATTCGTCGGCGCTGGCGGTTTGCTTGATGAATGGGGAGCCAGCAGGGCGGCGACATCGAGTCGCGCTTGTGACGTTTCCCAGAGGCGGGCATAGGGGTTTTGTTGAATGATCCCGGCACGAAATTGCTCCCAATGGCCGGGGACGTACAGGTCCCGCTTGTTCAGGATTAATTCGTCGGCGCAGCGGATCGCTTGAGCGGTCACGTAAGCGCTTGAGTGGCTTTCTTCTGTGGAGACTGGATGGAGAAGCGCGATAACTCGCGCGAGAACCGCTAAGCGGGTGGTAAAGGCATCGGTAACGGCATCAATGACTTCAGCTGGATCGGCCAGGCCGGAACACTCAAGAATCAGCACATCCGACTCAACGTCTCGTACGAGCTGGGCAATGCCCCAGGACAGGTCCTCTTTTGTGTCGCAACAGACGCAACCACCAGCGAGGTTCATGACCTGTTCGGCGAGCGTGCCGGCTCGAGGGCCATCGATGCTGACCGACCCGGCCTCGTTCATGAGGACACCGGCTCGCTGACCTTGAGCCTTCCAATACTCGAGCAGTCGCATCAGGAGCGTTGTTTTGCCTGCGCCGAGTGAGCCGCAAAGAATATAGAACGGAATGGGAGGTGACATCATAGACGCATGCTTAGGATACACCGCTCATTGTACTGGGATATTTCAGGGACTGAAAGAGGACATGCGCACTTCCAGTCCCTCCCCCTGCACTCGGGTGCTCAACGTTTGAGTAGGATGGTGATGGTGCGTCCAACGCCCGGTCGGACTGGGCCTCGAGGATCCCGTCTAGCCCTGATGGAAGTGAGCCTCTAAAATGATCTGCAACGCGTTAGTCAGCCCGGCGATCAGATGGCCTGCAAAATCGGTCGTCATATGGTCTGTGTCTCTGTAGACAATGGTGTCACCTTGAATGGGTTGGCAGGTTCCGCTCTGGCAGATCAGATCGGTCATGTCGATAAAGTGCACATCTGAGATGTTGTTGGCTCCCGCACGTTCCGACTCATAGACAGTTGGGTTAAGGACTATCGATGGATCGGCATCACAAGCCGTTTGAGGATCCTCATCATGGCGGACGGATCTGGCAAGACAGGTCGGAATATTATACGGAAAATGTGGGACGTCACGCAGGACCGCGAGGAGGTGTCCACTCAATGCGTTCAGGGTATTCCGTACCCCGCCACGCAATTCCTCGAGCGACGGTTGTGAGGGCTTTGCGAAGAGGTGTTCATACTGCTGGGCAAGATGACTGGTAGCATTCCCGAGGAGGATTAGAGTGGGATGCAGCTGCTTGATAGTGGTCAAGGCCTCCGCTCGCCATTGCGCGCAGGCAACATTGTAGGTATCCAACTGCCTAATCTCATGGGCTTTAAAGGTGCTAGGTCTGATATCAAAGGCGGGGCATGAGGGCTTTACAACGGTGGTCAACCTCCATCCATTCAGATCTGCAATTTGGCTCAATGGCCCGACCCAATGCATGGCATGGGAGTCTCCGAACAGGATGAGGTGAGTCTCTGATGTCTGATTGCCAAAGGTGCACAGTTTTACTTCTGGTGATTCTAGCGATGGGTAACAGTCTCGTTCCGATAGGATATGGTTACTGTCCTGACTCGCTGCGGTAATGGTGCTCATCATCGGTTGCGTTGCCAAGTTTTCAGCAACTTTCAGAGAGAGCAGTGAGGTGCCTAATGAAAACATCATGACGATTGCCGCCAGGCCTACTGATAGGGCGGGACGCTTGAGCAGACCCTGATGAAACCGAATCGGTCGCTCAATGAAATGGTAAGTGACTACTGCGATGGCCAAGGATCCCGCAGCGACAGCCAGTTTTCCAGCAAGAGATCCCGTTGGAAGGAGCGCCTCAGCGAACACTAACAATGGCCAATGCCAGAGGTACCACGAGTAGGAGAGTTTCCCGAGTTGCCGCAAAGGTGTCGAAGTCAGGAGGGATCCCACCCCGCGAGACGGAGATTCTGTTCCTGCAATCAGTACGACGGCGGTGCCGAGAGTGGGGATGAGCGCAATCCAACCAGGGAAGCTAGCGGCATCCAGGGGTGTGAGAAAGTGAGCGACACCAAGAATAGCTAGGAAGCCGACCCACCCAATGGTGGACCACCACAGTGGAGAGACTCTTGGTGTTCTTTGAGAAAGGAACAGGGCGAGTCCTCCCATACCGAACTCCCAGGCCCTCGCTGGTAGCTCATAGAAGGCAAATGTTCCACCCTTTATGGTGAACCCGATTCCAATTCCCAATGAAATGAGCGTGAGCCCAGAGAGGAGTGTCATGAGCGCATTGGTTGATCGCCACCAGTGTACGCTTAGTAAGATCAATAAAGGCCAAAACAGGTAGAACTGTTCTTCAACGGCCAATGACCAGGTGTGTAACAAGGGGTTGGACTGTATATTTGGACTGAAGTAATCTCCCGTGTTCTTATCGAAGAATATGTTGCTCATATGAAGAGCCGCCGATCGGGCGGCGCGAGCGGCTAGGTCCAGTTCCTGAGGGGGCAGCAGGATGACCCCAAGTAGAAGGGTCGTGACTAGCGTAACAGCGAACGCTGGGAGCAATCGCCGAGCGCGGCGGGCGTAAAACTCTAGGAGATTGAGCCGTGAAGTCGTCTGAACCTCGCGCACCAAGATTCCGGTGATCAGAAATCCGGATAGAACAAAGAAAACGTCCACTCCGGTGTAACCACCTGATAATCCTGGTACGTTGCAGTGGTAAAGGACGACCAGGAGTATGGCAACGCCCCGTAAGCCTTCGATGTCTGCACGAAAAGGCAATGGCGAACTCTCAGGGCTTCTAGTGGCGGTTTCAGTGGTAACCATTTTACTCTACTTACTCTACGTCAGTGTCAGGCCTGAACGAGATGCATGAGGGATGCCGTCACTGGCTCGGTGAAAAGCATTATGGTGCAAGTACTTGAGAAATAGAAGGCGCAAGGTTTCTGTATGGATTTGATGTGCGGCTGTATGGAAAAGGATTCACTCTCTCAGTATCGCCACTCTACCCCATCCATAATATTGCGAATCTTACTTAATCTTAGGACTAGAATGATAGGTCGTATTAATACTTGCATTGTCTGGGAATAATTGCATTGATTAGGAATACTTTCATTGATAGGTCACCGCGAGAGAGGGTTGGCCTTGTGTAAAAGGGTTGTCCGCGTGGGGCGTTCTCATACAGCCGGGTTGGACATGGTTCGGATCAATGACCAAAGTCAGGTCGATCTCCCCACGGAAGTTGTGCAGTATCCGCCCATTGTTGGGAGACTCGTAACACAGGCGGTAGAGTCTTGACCGAAGCCCGATCATACTCTTCTGATGCGATGGTGAACGAGTCAGTTCAGTTTCTTTTCCTGCATTATTTGTGGTGGGGGAAGCAAACGTGTGGTTCCGAAGTGGACTAGATTTTTCGAAAAGAGTACGTCGAGGGTCCAGTCCAAGGCGACGAGCACCTTCTTCTCGAAACGAGGAAGTTTTAGTAAGTAGATCGTTCTCCACAGCCACCAGGCAATGAAGCTGGAAAAGTTGATGCCCAGAATGTTTGCGACACCGGTCCGTTTCCCGATTGGGGCCGGCAGCCCGACCGTAGAATAGACGAACGGTCGCTTCTACTCCTGTCGAACCGTCGCCAAGATATTGTTCGCCGCCAATCGTCCTTCGCGGAGCGCGTGTTGTGCCGTTGGTGGATGAAATGCACCTGTTTTGCGATCCGGTACCATCGCACAGTCGCCCAAGGCCCAGACTCCTGGTCATCCAGGGACTTCCAGGGACTCATTCACAAGGACCAGACCCCTCGACTTTAGGCAGGGCAGCGTGCCCAACAGTGCGTGGGGACTGATGCCGGCGGTCGAGACAAGTGTATTGGTCGTGACCGTCGTGCCATCACTCAGGGTGACGTCATGGTCTGTCACACTGGTGACCTTGCAGTTCGCATGGATTTCCATCTTCTGCTCTTTCAGTTTGCGTTGTGCATAGGTCCCAAGCTTCTCTCCGAGTTCGAGTAAGATGACTGGTCCTGCACCGACAAGAATGACTCGCAGCATATCTTCCCGCAAATGCGCGAAGAACCGCACGCCTTCTCGAAGAAAGTCGTTCATGGCCGCAATGGTTTCGACTCCAGCAAACCCGCCTCCGGCCACCACGAAATTCATGAGGCCAGCGCGCAGTGCAGTCCCACATTCAAAGTCAGCCTCCTCCAGATTTGCGATGAGGTGGTTACGCAGCGCAATCGCATCACTCAGCGTTTTTATCGTAAAGGCACGGTCGGTTAAGCCAGGAATATCAAAGAAATTCGGGGTGGCCCCAAGGGCCAACAGCAGGTGATCGTATGGCAGCGCATGGCAATGTTTGTCATGCCTATGCGAGAGGCTGACGCGCCTCTGTTCCAGGTCGATGGCTTCGATCTCGCCATGAAAGAATGCCACTGTGCACAGCAACTTGCGGATGGGGCTCACGATATTGGTGACATCAAGGTCACTGGCCGCCACTTCGTGTAGCATGGGGGTGAAGAGAAAAAAGTATCATGGTTGACGAGAGTGACGTCAAGGTTCGCCCCATGCTCGAGCGCCCGTTCGAACTCCAGGGCAGCATACATCCCGCCGAACCCCCACCCAGAATCAAGACGCGTGGCGTTTGGGTCGACATCACGCCTCAGCGAACATCGATATGTTTGTGGGGTACGATGAATAATGTGGCTATGACGGCATGGTTGGTATCATTGCAGGGAGACGACAGTAGAAGTCATGCGTTGGGGACTCGTGGTGCCAGATCGCACTCGGATGCTACCGAAGTTGTCCTGTGCCTAAAATCATACCATGTATGGAGTCCATTGACGTGGTGTAACAGGAAATCCGTCGACGCCACACATGTCTTGGATCCGAGTGACGTCAGGACGAGGATCAAGTACAATGCGAAAAGCTACATCCCAACAGTGAGCTATGCTGCATCAGACGTTATGCATTTCCCTGAGACTATGGTAAAAGAGAGAATGGGTTTTGAGTAGGATGGGCTTGAGCTACACTCCGGCTTCTTAGCGGCGGGGGATAGTGAATTCGATTTGCTATTCCCAGATGTCGCGTGCCCGTAGATGAGTCTTGGAGACAAGGGGCACGGTGAACCTGAAGATCTAGGAGGATGCATGATCACCTGGTGGTTGCTCGGTGGGCTCGTCACGATGGTGGCCGGAGTTGTTTCGTATAGAGAATGGAAGATTCGTCGTCAGCCGATGTCCGGACCCCTTTCCGTGATGACGAAAACGACAGACGGTGAGCTACTTCAGTTCTTAGTGAGACCTACAAGAAAGAGCGGAAGAGAGTAGCCGTAGGGACTCTGAGTCAAGCTATGGTTAAAGTGGGCACCCTTGGGAAGAGGCAAAGCAGGTTTTCGAAAAACACAGGCTAGCGGCTACCACCATCCCCATTCCTTCGTCACGAGCACATGTATTCCCAATGCCAAGTTTGTGATGGCATGAGCGCCAATACAGGCCCAGAGGTTCTTGGTTCGCACGAGTAAGAGCCCGTAGGCCACTCCCGCCATCATGCCGGCCAGCCAAAGATCGTGTTCGATGCCGAACAACACTACCATGGCCGCGAAGGAAAATGGCGTGATGGCTCCAAGCGGAACCCTGTCAAACCGTGACGAAATCAAATACCGCATCACAAACGACCGCCAAAATAATTCTTCCATTATCGGGACCACAAGGGTCGCCCCGCAAAGGCGAAATGCTGCGAGCAGATAGCCAGATGATCCGTCGGCTGTAAAAGGGTTGTAGCCAGCAGATGACGATCCTTGCATGGCCCATGGCCAGTCCATCCGTACCCAGGCGACGTACACGAGGACTCCGACAGTGGTGGTGAGCATCAGTGCTCGAATGGACAGTCTGGGGGGCCACCGGAGTTCATCGTACTGACGCCAGAACCAGACCAACGCAATGACAACCACCAGTGTCTTGAACGGATAAAGCCATAAGCGTACGGTATTACCCAGCGATGGGGGCCATCCGGTAGCCTGTTCCGACCATCTGACTGCCTGGTCTAGGAATAAAAACAATATATACAATCCAAACGGAATAATCCGAGCAGCCATAATCGAGTTGTGCCTGGGTGTCAGGAGATTAATATAGCTTATAATACTTAGTTTATCATTATTTGATACTATAGCCTAGGGACTGGTGAAATTACATGGGCCGATAATCTTGGTAAAAATCCTTTGGCTTGACGTTTATCCTCTCGATGTGTAACCATTGGTTACCGCTTATGACACGTGTGGATATTGCCGAGGGTACTTATCTCCGACTCATCACCGATTGGTTTGGTAGTCCGGCCGGGCTTATCGCGGTGGTGCATGAGGTTGGGGCTAACTGGACGGGAGGGTGGTCTTGTCAGCTTCGATATCTGGATCGACCAGTGGGGATGCGAACCAAAGGGGTTTCATCAGGAAGTATAGTACTCCGAGAGGCGGACCTTGTACATTTTGAGTTGGTTGGAACCTGGATCCCAGCGGACGTATTGCAGCTCCCCAGTCGGCCTTCAGAAAAACCCAGGAACAAACGTAGGCGTTCCCACTGGAAGCGACGTAACAGTCATCCTCACCAGCTCTGCTTATTCGATGATTTCTAATCAAGTCGATCACAATGACGCATAGTATCTTTTTGAAGAATGGGGTCTGTGTGCGAGCTTGTTCAGAGAGGGATGGGGCTGTCCCCTAGACTGGTTGGTTTTCGATTTATCAGCTTGCGGGACAAAAGTGAAGGATTCGGCCTCAAGAGTTTGGCTGTTGTATCCGTTTGATTGAACAGTAGAGGGCATACCCTTGGGAGGTATCATCTTTAGGTGTGGAAAGAGGATAACGGCGGCGTAGCCTTTCGGTTGAGCAATCAACCAACGCCTCGGTTACAGCCGAGGGGAAAGGATACGCCACCATGGAGAAGAGAACCAGCACGGAGGCCATTGAGTCAAGCGAGGCATGTTACTCCACGTTGGAGCAGTGGGCGCGAGGGAAGATTCAGGCGCAGTTACAGCAACTCCTGGAGGAGGAAGTGACGACGTTTCTCGGTCGAGCCAGGCACGAGCGCCGAGGAACGGTGTCGCCAATCGATCCACCGACCGGGAGCCGAAACGGCTACGGCAAACCACGCACCTTCTCGATGATGAGTGGGACCGTGACGGTACGGCGCCCGAGAGTTCGCGATCTGACGGAACGGTTTGCGAGCAAGGTCCTCCCACTGTTCAAGCGGCGGACTCAGGAAGTCGGCACACTGCTCCCGGAACTGTACCTGCACGGGCTGTCCACCGGCGACTTTGAGCTGGCGCTGCGTGGCCTCTTGGGCAAGGGGGCGCCCCTGTCAGCCAGTTCCCTTCAGCGGCTCAAGGCTCGCTTCGAGCTCGAGTACGAGACATGGAAGAAGCAGGATCTGTCGGATCTTGAGGTCGTTTACTGGTGGGCCGACGGCCTCTACGTCAAGGCGGGCATTGAGGACCGCAAGAGCGCACTGCTCACGATCGTGGGCGCACTCACCACGGGTGAGAAGATCGTGCTGGCCTGCGAGAGCGGCGAGCGTGAGAGCAAGGAGAGCTGGCTCAAGCTCCTGCGCGACCTCAAACACCGTGGGCTGACATTCCCACGACTCACCGTGGCCGATGGACACCTTGGCATCTGGGCGGCCTGTGGCGAGATCCATCCGACCAGCGAGGAGCAGCGGTGCTGGAACCACAAGATCACCAATGTCCTCGACGCTCTGCCGAAGCGGGTTCAACTGAAGGCGGCCGAGTGGCTAAAAGCGATGCCGTATGCGAAGACAAAAGCCGAATGCGAGCGACGGCGTGACGAATGCGTACGAACCTACCGGCGGACGGAGGGGAAAGCCGTCGACACGCTGCTGCGGGACTGGGACCGTATGGTCACGTTCTACGCGTTCCCCCGAGAGCACTGGCGCCATCTGCGGACAACAAACATTGTGGAATCCCCCTTCGCTTCGGTGCGGCTCCGTACGGACGCGTCCCGCTGTTATAAGCGCGTGGAAGGAGCCAAGGCGATCATCTGGAAGATGCTCCGGGTCGCCGAACGGTCGTGGAGGAAGCTGAACGCGCCGGAGTTGTTGCCGCTGGTGGCCTCCGGCATGCCGTTCAAGGACGGGATCAGGCTGAAGTCAGAACATAAGAGGAATGACATGGACCATCAGCCGGAGAGGACCGCCGCCTGAATTCAT
>CABVRZ010000039.1 GCA_902500775.1 uncultured Nitrospira sp. | reverse complement strand
TCCATCCAGCGACCGTGGCAAAGGTGGAGCGCCTGCTCAATCGGCGTCCCCGTAAATCACTCGGCTTTCAAACGCCCAACGAGGTCTTTCACGCGCTGGGAAGTTGAATCTGCGATGTGTATTGATCATTTCCAGAGCAGAGAGGCAGTCGAATAGCCGATCCACACTGCGAACAGCCCGAGAGTGATGTGGCCGATGATATTCCAGAAAGCGAGCCACGGTTCTCCGCCTCGCAGAAGATTCATCGTTTCGTTGCCAAAGGCAGAAAAGGTGGTGAATCCACCCAAGAGACCAACGATCAGAAAGGCTCGCGTTTCTCCTGAGACCATGCCTCGTTGATCGGCCAGCTCGGCTAAGAATCCAACGAGCACACAACCCGCTAGATTGACGATGAGTGTGCCAAATGGAAATTGGAGGCTTTTGCCCAGCTGTTGAGCATAGCCACTCACGAGATAACGAGAGATTGAGCCGATGAACCCACCGGTGCCAATGAGGAGCAGTGTTCGCAGAATTGGACTCGCTGTAAAAGGTACGTTTGATTGACGTCCCATTGTACTCAAGTGCGTCAATTGAGTCACGTGAACAGATGAGAGCTGATAGAGGGGGAATTGTTGGTCTATCTTGTTTCTTGTCCCTCGCGACCTTGTTTTAATGCTGCGCGGTAATTTATTGCGTCCTGTGTTACTATGGTGGTAACGTATGAGTTACTATAGGGCACCTCTAAAAACTCAAATATGTTTCGATGAACGCGCAAAAACCAGCTGAGCGACGAGAGGCGATGTGGTAGAAGACGGCATGAAAACCATTCCAAAACAACAGCCCGGATTGTTCGACTACGAAAGCCGCATGAAGACGCTGGACCGCGGCCCTGACCCACTGGCGAGGCTCAACGCCAGGATTGACTGGAAGATATTTCGAAAGGATCTGGACCGCGCCGTTGCGAATGAGGCCAGGGGGCCCGGCGGTCGCCCCCGGCATGATGTGGTGATGATGTTCAAGGTGCTCGTGCTGCAGCGATACTACAATCTCTCGGATGAGCAGACGGAGTACCAGATCAACGACCGGCTCTCGTTCCAGAAGTTTCTGGGGCTGACGTTGTCCGATTCCGTTCCAGACCAGAAAACGATCTGGCTATTTCGAGAAGTATTGATCCGGAGAGGAGAGGTCAAAAAGCTCTTTAGGCGATTTGAAAAACATTTGAATGACGCCGGATTGATGGGACGCGAGGGCAAGATAATTGATGCCTCGTTTGTGGATGTACCGCGGCAGAGAAACAGCCGTGAAGAGAATGAGGAGATCAAACAGGGCAAGGTGCCTGAGTCGTTTCAGCAGAACGAGAACCGGATGGAACAGAAAGATGTGGCGGCCCGGTGGGCGAAGAAGGGCGAGGAAGTGCATTACGGGTACAAGAATCATGTGAAGGCGGACCGGACTACCAAACTGATCGAGGATTACGAAGTCACCGATGCTAGTGTCCACGACAGTCAGGTGGTTGAAAATCTGGTGGAAATAGGCGACGGGATTTTGCATGCGGACAGCGCGTATACGGGTGAAGCCATCGAGACGATCCTGGAGGAGCACGGGGTCAAGGGTGAGATTTGCGAGAAGGGGTACCGGAATCATCCGTTGACGACGGCACAGAAGAGGCGGAATCGCAAAAAGAGCAAAATTAGGGTTCGTGTGGAGCATATTTTCGGGTTCATGACGAATACGATGAAAGATGGGTTGAATATGAGATGGATTGGGATGTCGCGGATCACCGCCGGGATCGGACTGTTGAATCTGGTGTACAACCTGGCCCGATACGAACAGATCCTGAGGTTAAGACTGGCGTAATGGGCCCGGGGGATGAAAAGACCTTGGAAAGAAGAAACCATGAAACGGAAAAGACGAAAACAAGTGGGGAGCAGAGATAATCAGGGTGTCAGAAAACAAAAAACCGGCTGGCAAGAGCCCCTGTTTTTGAGAAATGATTTTCTGGCTTCAATTAGCGGTTAATAGAGGTGCCCTATAGAGCATGTTGGAAATCCGTATACTTGAATATCTTGATTCGCAGGCTCGCTCACCATTTTCTATTTGGTTTGAGAGGCTGAATGCTGAGGCTGCCGCTAAGGTAACGACAGCGCTCTATCAGATTACTACTGGCAATTGGTCAAATGTAAAGGGTGTGGGATCCGGTGTCTTTGAGCGAAAGATCAATGCGGGGCCTGGGTATCGAATCTATTTTGGTAAGGACGGTGTCCAACTCGTTATTCTATTGGGAGGCAGTACAAAGCAGAGACAGCAGCAGGCGATTAAGATGGCCGTAGAGCGATAGGCAGACTACAAACGTCGTAAGAGTAGCAAGATAGGTTGACGTTTAGGGAGGCAACATGGCATTGACGAGGGAATTTAGGCATACCGTAGCGGCCCGAGTACAACGTGATCCTCGATTTCGTGAAGGTCTATTTACTGAGGCGCTCAATGCATATTTTTCTGGAGATACGACTGTGGGAAAGGCAATATTGCGGGATCTCGTCAATGCGACGGTCGGGTTCGAAGAACTAGCCATGACTCTGAGAAAGCCTAGTAAGAGTTTACATCGGATGTTGGCACCTCGTGGTAATCCCAGCACGGACAATTTCTTTAGCATTGTCTGCGCCCTCCAGAAGAAGGCGCGTGTAAAATTACGTGTGACAGCAAAAGCGAGTTAACCGAACGCAGAACAGGCACATGATCGAAATCTATACCGATGGAGCCTGCAGTGGGAACCCTGGGCCAGGGGGCTGGGGTGTCCTAGTGCGCGACGGGAAGACGGAAACGGAATTCTCAGGTGGCGAGCCGGCAACAACCAATAACCGGATGGAGTTGCTCGCCGTGATTGAAGCCTTGCAGTCGTTCCCTCGATCGGTGCAGGCGCGGGTCTATACTGATTCGCAGTATGTTCAAAAAGGCATCAGCGAATGGATTCATAGTTGGAAGCAACGGGGCTGGCGGACTGCCGGCAAAGAACCAGTCAAGAATGAGGATTTGTGGCGGAGGCTTGATGCGTTGGCTGCCAACCATACTCTCGAATGGCATTGGGTCAGGGGGCACAATGGACATCCTGAGAATGAACGAGTTGATGCGCTAGCTCGAGCCGGGCTTGAGCAGGCACGCGGAGGCGGGAAACCAGCCAATCGGCCAGCGGCGGGTCCAGTCCAACCGGCTCGCCCTTCAGTCAAGACAAAGGCGATCGTCGACATTCAGCATGCGACGGTCTATCGAGGAGACACCTGCGTCTTGTCGGATTTTTCCTTCGCCCTGCATGAAGGTGAACATGCGGCAATCCTTGGTCCCAATGGAGCAGGGAAATCCACGCTGCTCAAGTTGTTGTCGGGAGAAGTCCATGCCATGCCGAGGGACAATACGCGCTGGGCTCTCTTCGGTGAGGAACGGTGGAATATCTGGGATGTGCGAAAGCAAATTGGCATCGTGTCGCATGATCTGCAACGAGACTATTTGATCTGTGCTGAAGGGCTGAACGTGATCTTGTCAGGATTTTATGCGAGCAACGATACCTATGCGCATCAAGACTTCAACAAAACGCAGATGACGAGGGCCTATGAGGTGATGCAGGAATTGGGAGTGATGGACTTATCTGGTCGCCGCTTCGGCCACATGTCCACCGGTGAGCAGCGGAGGTTTCTCTTGGGTCGAGCCCTGGTGCATGATCCCCCCGTCCTCGTGTTTGATGAGCCAACCAGCGGCCTCGATCCCAAGGCATGCTTTCAATATCTCGATCTGTTGCGTACGCAAATCACCAAGGGCAAGACTGTGCTGCTGGTGACGCATCACCTGCATGAAATTCCACCGGAGATCGATCGAGTCGTCTTTCTCAAAGAGGGAAAGATCGTTGTCGATGGTCCCAAGTCAACGTTGCTGACCAGCAATCATATTAGTCGACTCTTCGACAGTAAAATCACGCTCGCTCAAGCCAACGACTGGTATCAAGCCCTGCCCGGATAATTCTTCGCCAGTAATCTTTCGGGGATACAGCGCTTTTTGACGAAATCCCGTTTGAGCGATAGGCTTCAGGGGCTGGCTTCCCTAGCACGTCTGGCATGGATCAAGATCTCTTGAAATCCAACGGTACAGCCAGCCTACCCGCAATTTTCTCCCTTGTCGTTGGTTTTACGATTGCTCTCACCGGTGTTGGCTCAGTAACGACTGAGACCTGGGTCTGTCCGAGGGCGGGACAACCAGATCTGTATACGGATCGTGAATACCCGGGCTGTCGGCAGCTCGGAGAGGCAAAGACTTATTCTCCGTTGACTATCTCCCCAGCGTCGAAGGCGTCCCCAGACCGCAATCTTTCCCCACCGGTTGCCAATACCACCTCGTCGGAATTGTCACTGCCACCACAGTGGAGGAAGCCCTTGCCATTTTCAGATGTCACGTTGTCCTTGCCCCTTTTGAGTATCGGGCAAGACCGGGTTGCTTCCATTACTGGTTCATGGGGAGGATTCGTGGCGCAACTCGCCGTTGGGTACAAAGCCGATGGGAAGGGACCGGAGATTCTCGGTGATTCGAACTTGATGCCCGTATCGGCTCACTCATTTTCTACGGCAGTCGTAGTCGCATCAAAGGCGGTGGGTTATGATCCTCGATATCTGACGGTCCGTATCTTGGTTCCGACACGATTGGATGGACCCAGTGCCGGAGGGATTTTTGCGGTGGGTGTTGCGGCCGCCCTACTCGGCGATCCAATTCGCCACGATATCTGCATGTCAGGAACAATCGAGCCGGAAGGGGAGATCGAAGCCGTGGGGCGACTCGTGGATAAGATGAATGCCTGTCGGGAACTGAGGAAGACCACCATGATTGTGTCCGATGCATTGGATAATAGCCATCTTGCGTTTACCGGGGCAGAACGTTCCATTCAGGTGATTGAGGTGCATACACTCAGGGAAGCCTATAGCGCCACCACCGGGCAAGCTCTGCGTCAGATTCCCTAGAGCCGTCACAATCTGGAGCGCTCCTATAAAGTGCAGGTTTCAAGAAAAGGAGGTATCTTGATCAATAGAAGCTTACACGTTATCGCAGTGACGCTGGTGAGCCTAGCCTGCCTGCTCCCGATTGCACGGGCAGCGGATCTAGTTACGATCAGCTCCCTGCAAGCTTATCCCGAAGCATACAAGATGAAAGTCGTCCAAGTGACAGGAATGATCACTGGGTATCAGATGCAACACTTCATTGGAAGCAACTCGAAGTTGGAGAAGTGCATTCAGGGTTTTCTAGTTGATGATGGCAGCGGAATGATTGAAGCCAGCTATGCGGCGCTCTGCCAGATGGGACCGGTCCTTCTCAAAGACGGCGATCAGGTCACAGTTGAGGGGCATTACTTGGGGAGGTTGGATGTGAAAGCGGTGAAGAAGAACTGAAAAAACGCCTGTGTAGTATCAGGATTTGCAGATACAGTACGGACTATCGCTACTTCCCCCTGAACCCGAAAAATGCACCAGCCCCAGCGGCGCCGGCTGCAGGGAGATAGACGGCCGCAATTTCTTTCAAGCTTTGGGCCTGACCTCGAGCCCAACCGAGTGTGCGATTTACATCGCTCTCGATCAAGGTCCACTCGAGGTGGATCCAGCCCGTGGTTTTCAGGACGGCGACGAGCGCCGCCAAGGAGATCGTAATGATCAGCGCAATCTTGAGAGTCTTCCGAAAGGCCCAGCCGAGTAAAAATCCACCGATGAAGCTGGCCCCCCCACGGGCAAGCGCCGGCGACATCATATCGGAGAGCCACGCGCCAATCCCGGCCACGGTTGTGGCACCAGCAGCCAGAAATGATTTAGCGGCCCAAGGCGGATCGGACAGGAGAGGTCCCAGTGTTTTTGCAAGCAAGCTGCTTTTCACTGAAGGTGCTGGGTTGCTCATAGCTGCTTCGTCTCAAATGTGTTGCAGACCGACGGGTCACCGGACTCCAGGCCACGCTTGAGCCAGGTCATTCGCTGCTCAGACGACCCATGGGTCCAACTTTCAGGTTGAACGTGCCCACGCGACATCTTTTGCAGTCGGTCATCACCAATGGCCGCTGCGGCGCGGAGCCCCTCTTCGAAATCGCCGGGTTCGATCAAGTTTCTGCCCTGTTTCGCATGATAGCCCCACACGCCGGCATAGCAATCGGCTTGAAGTTCCATGCGAACGGATAAGGCGTTGCCCTCTGCTTCAGAGGCCCGCTGCTGGAGACGGTGGACCTTTTCTGCGACGCCGAGCACGTTTTGTACATGGTGGCCCACTTCATGCGCGATCACATAGGCCTGGGCGAAGTCGCCAGCCGCACCCAGCCGATGCTCCATGTCTTTGAAGAAGGCCAGATCCAAGTACACCCGATGGTCGTTGGGGCAATAGAACGGACCGACGGCTGAGGACGTGGTGCCGCATGCCGATTGGACTGCTCCGGCAAACAGCACCATGCGCGGATCTTCGTATCGTGAACCAAGGAGTTCCCGCCAGGTCGTTTCTGTGTCGGCGAGGACGATGGATGCAAACCTCCCGAGTTCATCTTTCGGGGCTCCGACTTGGCCTGGTTCGGATGAGGCCGATGGAGCGACGGTCTCGGTCACACCCTGGACACCCGTCAGAACGTTCAGGACGGTCAATGGATTCACGCCGGTAAAATAGCTGACAGCTAGGGCCAGTACGATCGTGCCGATGCCGAGTCCTCCTCGCCTTCCGATGCGGGCAGGGCCCATCCCACGGCGATCTTCAATGTTGTCGCTTTCACGTTGGTCATCGATACGCATAAGTACCCTCTCTTGGGAAGGATGTTGAAAAGGCCGTCAGTATCGTTCTCGCAGGGCTTGAGGATTCACCGTACGACCCCGGAGTACGGTTCCGACTCTTCGCTCGCGGCGGCCTTGCTGAAGGACCATGGTGAACATCCTGCCGGCTCTCAGTATGCGGTGTGAGAATATTCTGACAATAGCCCGTTAGTCAGATTCTTTCTCCATCGTTTGAATGAACTTGTCGGCCTCGGCAATGGAGCGGTTCATCTCTTTCACCAGCTGATCTACCTGCGCATCCACCTTCACGAGTTCACCTTTGATGGCAGAGAGTGCCCGGGCGTTCAGATTGTGTTTCAGGAAGAGGACTTGATCGCGTAGCGGTTTGAGGACGGGCTCAATGCGTTGCTCCGCCCGCTTCATGGCACCCAGCATCTCTCGGTAGCGGCTCTTGGTCTGGGTGAGCTTGGCCTGGCTTTTCCGGCGTAGGTCGGCATTTGAATATTGGCCAAGTTCTTGTTCCCATTCCGAGAAGAGGGCGTCGGCTACACTTTCCACATCAGTAATTTTCTTTCGGACAGACTTGGCACTGTCTTCGCTGTTCTCGAGCTCGCTATTCAGCTTCTTGTAGGTGGCTTCCAGATCGCCACCCTCATAGGAGACGACTTTACCGAATTGCTCGAGCGTGGTTTGAATCTCTTGTTTGGCGTCCTCTTGTGCATCTCGAGCGGATTTGACGCGAGTGCTCAGGATGTCACGCTTGGCATACCCAATCTTTTCCATCGTGGCCATATAGGCCTTATCGCAGGAGGAGAGGCTCAAGGGAATCAGTGACAGCATGGCGGCTAGAACCAACCTCAACATGTATACCTCTCTATGTGAGTAGGGCGTCGGGGAATGAGTTTGTCTGCATCTCTGAAAGGTCCTTGCTCGGCCCTGCATCATAACTGAAGAACGTACAGCGGGGAAAGCCCGAAGTCGACAAGCGTGTGAGTCGTGAGAAGTGGAAACCACGTCACCATCACGCTATAGTGTGCCAATGCGTTCCGTCTGTTTCAAGTCGTGGTGGTTGGCGATGTTTTTACTCCTCACCGCCTGTTCTGGACAACGGGTCATCCCTGACTCACTCGAACCCCTCGTGGACCGAACAGTCTCTTTTCCTGAGTTGGTGGCGACTCCGGAGACCTATCAGGGGAAGCTGGTTGTCCTTGGTGGTGAGGTCCTGAAGACCAAGCGTCTGAAGGAGGGGACGCAGGTTGAGCTGCTGCAGTTGCCGCTCGATCGGGGCGAACGACCGATCCTCGACCGCCAGCAGTCACAAGGACGATTCCTGGTAATCCAGCAGGAATTTCTCGATCCCGCCGCTATTGCCATCGGCACCCTGATGACGGTTGTTGGCGAAGCGTCAGGGGCCAAGACTGAACCACTTGACGAGGTTGAATATCGGTATCCCCTGTTGATCGTGAAGCATCTTCATACCTGGCCGACTCAATCGCAGGACTATCGTCTTCAGCCGCGCCCTCGGTTTTCAATCGGGCTCGGGGGTGGGACGGGAGGAAGAATGGGTGGCGGTGGAGGATTCGGAATCGGCTTTTGATCGATAGAGCTGGCGGTAGAGGGCGTTCAAATAATTCAACATCTCACCCATCCCATCCAAGGTTGCGGCTCGACTCAGCTCGCCCAAGTCCGAGACGAGCTTTTGACCGGGCAACTCCACAATTCAACGACTGGCTTCCAGTTAACTTTTTACCATTCACATATCACCGTCCTGAGTGTGCTGTGAGAATGATGCGAGAGGATTTCTGTGGCATCCTCGGCTAGTAGTCTGCTGAAAACCCCTTCGTTCATCCTTCGAGAGCCTCAGGACGAACGGGGCAGCCCTTGAAACTATTGAGGGTTTCCGTTCGCGCTGAGCTTGTCGAAGCGCACATATTGAGTTTTTCAGCAGACCGCTAGTAGAAGTTGTATCGAAAAAGAACCGTGGCCAACATGGCTCCGTCATGCCACGATTGGGTGAAGGCTTTGCCGGGGAAAAAGTAGCCGAGAACAAATTTGGTCTGTAGATGCGGGATCCCTTGATATCCCACCACAAGATCAATTTCGCTACCGATATGTTTACTGAGTCCAGTCGGATCGGTCGATAGATCGGACCCGCGAATCCGCTTCGACTCATGGTCTTGCAGGTAGTAGTGGTAAACCAGGTCAAAGGAGGCTTTGCTGAGCGGCCTGACCCCGAGACCGCCGGTGAACACCATGAGGTTGGTCAGCCTTGGGTCGAGCACCTCACCATAATACTTGAACCGTGTGACACCGTTGAATTTATCGGAATTGCCTTGAAACCCGGTCTGCCGAAAGGATGCGTCGACCTTGTCGTCGGGATTGCTGTCTCCGGTTCCGTAGGCGTACGCAACCGTGATCGACGGCCCCCACGATCCTGCGAATTCTTTCGTCAGCCCCACATCGACAGCTTCCCCACGAATACTGCTTCCGCCATCTGAGCCCCGCACGATGGCTGTTTGGAACCAGTACTTCAAGTCCCCCAAGAGCCTTCCGCCAGACTGCAGCCCGAGGTAGATGGGTTTGGCCGAGCCGAGCCGTTGCTGATCCTGATAGAGCGCGAAGAGACCGATATGGTCTCTCTTGCCAAACTTGTAGTTGGCAGCCATGTAGTAATTCACGAAGGCTTCCTCGTCCTCTTCAGCCTCTCTTCTCAAGAGATTGCGTTGAACCAGATTCAGTTGGCTCACCGACGCCTCCACGGAAAAGTTCTCATATTGGTAGCCGAGTCGAATGGCGTCCATGTTTTCATTGAAGAGCCATCGTCGGCTGTCGATGAAACGCTGTCTGCCGACTTGGAGCCTGGCCCCGGGGACCACGTTTTTGACCGTGAGGAAGGCCAAGTTCATATTCAACTCGGTGGTCTGAGACCGATCCTCGAGTTCTTCCACGGCTACTGGGATCTCGAGAACCGGGTTCACATAGAGCTGGAGGTATTGATTTGGCTCATAGGAGATTGCGGGGGCGAGGTTCGGTGTCAGGATACTATCAGCTTCGCTCAGGCTCGGGGACAAGCGATAGTTCCGATTCATTTCTCCTTCGAGTGAGGCATAGCCACCCATAAAGAGATTGGGTCCGAAGGGGATCGTCGCTCTTGGTGGGGCATTCGGATCGAACGGCTCCACGATAGGACTGGGTGCCTGACCGTTTGTATGGCCGTAGGTCGGAAGGGTTTGACCGTTCCCATTGGGTGCCGGCGCATTGGTTGAAACTGGAGGTCGCTCAGTTCCTCCATCAAGTGATTCGGTCGCGGCATAGGTACTGCTGGTGAGGAGGAACGCAGCCAGCGCCGTCACGAGGCTGAGTCGGTTTATAGGCTCACGGGGCATGTTTGTTAGACGCAAATCGCGAGCTGGCGTTACCCTGTTTCTAGACATCATCGAAAAATAGGCTGGTGTTACGTCACATTGTCGGGCTGGACACGGAACAGATCATCCGACTGTTGGGCGTAGAGGTCGGCATAGAGCCCATGCTGCTCCAGCAACCCCCGGTGTGTGCCCTGTTCGACTAAGCGGCCTTGCTCTAAAACAAAGATGCGATCGAACAGGTCCATTCCGATCAAGTGATGGGTAATGACGATCGTTGTGCGGTCGGCTTGAATGCGTACGATAGTTTCTCGGACATATCGAGCCGAACGATGGTCCAGTGACGCGGTCGGTTCGTCCAGCATGAGAATCGCCGGTTGTTTGACGAGTGCCCGTGCGAGGCAGATCCGTTGCCGTTGCCCGCCGGATAGGGTGCTGCCGCGTTCGCCGATGACGGTCTCGTATCCATTGGGGAGGCTCAGGATGAACGCATGAGCATTGGCTTCTTGGGCGGCTTCGATAATCTGCTCGCGAGTTGCGTGCTCGATCCCGTAGGCAATGTTGTCCGCAATGCTGGCTCTGAACAACAACGTGTCTTGGAGCACGACGCCGATGTTATGGCGGAGTGATGCACGCTCATAGTCGGCAAGATTGCGGTGATCGAGAAGGATGGTTCCGTGTGATGGCTGATACAGACGGAGCAACAGGCTGACCAGGGTTGACTTCCCGGCTCCAGATGGGCCGACCAGGGCCACGCGTTGGCCTGGTGAAATCTGGAGAGAGAGGTCATGTACCACCGGGCACCCTTCGAGGTAGCTGAATGAGACGTGCTCCAAACGAATAGCACCCTGGAGATGATCGGCTTTGACGGCATCCGGGCGATCCAGAATGTCTGGCTCGTTGCCGAGTAAATCGGCAATGCGTCGGGCACTGACCATGGCTTGAGAGAATTGAGCCGACAACTTGGACAGATCTTTGATGGGACTGTAGAGATTCTTCATGTAGCTGACAAAGATCAAGAGATCCCCCGGAGTCATGCGCGCCTTCAGCACTTGCCAGGCTCCTATAAATACCGTGGCGGCAGTACTGACGGCGCCGATAATCGAGACGACTCGTGCCACGGCAGCGGTGGTCCTGGCCGTTCGAAGCCCGATGTGGAGGTGTTTCGTGCTTTCCTGGTCGAATCGATCTTGTTCGGCCCGTTCTCGCCCGAAGGTCTGTACGACCGAGATGGACGACAGCAGTTCGTTCAGCCGTGAGGTCATGTGGCTGTCTCGTTCTCGCTGATCGCGTGTCGTCGCCAGAATTTTGCGATTCAAGATGAAGAGGGCGCTCACGAGGATTGGCATCGTGGCCAGGATGATGAGGCTCAATTCCCAATTGACGACGAACATGATTGCGAACATGCCGACGAATGTGAGGATGTGTCCGGATACGGCCAATGGAATGTCGGTGAAGGCATTCTTGAGGGTCTGAGTATCACTGGCCAGTTTCGTCAATAGCTCACCGGAGCGAGTCTGAGAGTGAAAGGACAACGACAGTGCTTGGACATGAGCAAAAAGCTGTTGTCGGATGGTAAACACCAGTCGATGACCGATTTTGCTCGTCACGAAGGATTGGGCGTACGCGAAGGCTCCGTTTAGGGCGGCGATTACGGCGATCGAAGCAGCAAGGCAGGCCAAGACAGCGACGGACCATGATTGAGAGAGCGTCTGCAGTAACGCTAATGACGTCGGTATCGGTTTCTGGAGCAGGATGTAATCGAAGATGAGTTTGAGTGGCCATGGCGCCACAAGCTGCATGAGGGTGACACCCAGCAAGCAGCTAGCGGCCAGGGCCAGATGTCGCTTGGCAGAGCGTAGGTGCGAGACGATGATCGTGCGGAACCGAGCGTTTCCTCGGCGAGTGATATCCGTCTGGCTCATCGTGGCACCATTGATCGTTCCATCTGGAGTTGCAGCAGACTCTGGAATGTATGGATCCGTACCACCGGGTACCGTGTAAGTTCGCGCAGCAGCTGATTCAGGAATATGAAGGCAGCACCATCCATCACCTTATGATGCAGGAGCAGACCGACAACCGGGAGTTCACGCATCTGCCTCATCAGCTCTCGAACGATCTCGGCGGGAGGCTTCATGATGGCGCCTTCTTTCCATCGATAAATGTCCAGGGTCGTAGAGATATCTCTGAAGCGGTAATCGGCAATCGGAGCTTTCCCACGATCTTTGGACAGGACCAGAAATCCGAGGTCGTCCAGTATCTGAAAGGTGTCAGCGGTGCATCGATTCCACGGTGGAGTAAAGGCGGGGAAAAATCGCTCCTCGAAGGCCGATTGCAGGACGAGCTTGCCTCGGGCGATGTCATCGAGCTGTTGCGTGAGAGACCGTGCAGGGCCGAACTCACACTTTCGCCCTTCAGATTCATGATTGGCATGGATCCACCCATGCTGATTCAGGCTTAAGAGGGATGAATCAGCCCGAAGGACATTCTTGAGGATGGCCACTGCAGCGGGAGTGAGCCGTCCGGGAACAATTTCAAGGTTCATGGGCACACCATGAGCCAGGGCAAGATCTAAGAGTTGCTCGAGCGTGTCTTCTTCCTCATCCACATCATCGTCCCGGAAGAACAGATGGAGGTCCTGTCCTTCTGCCTGTTTGGATGTCAAGAAGTGTCTCAGGTCGGACAGCCATTCTTCTGATTCATGGCTGGTTGGTGAAACGGGACGCTTGTTCCTCACGGGAGAGTGGCGGGCAGTGTTTCTGGCGAGCCGTTCGATCGTAACGGCGGTATTACTGGCACCGCCGGTATTGATGGAGTGCTGAGGAGGAGTGTGAGTCGATCTCAGAATCGCGTCCATCTTCGCCGCAAGTCGATCGGAAACGAGGTCTTCCGGATCCAACAAGGTGAGGACTCCTTCACGTGCCAGCTTCTTCGCGCGGATTGTTTGCTCATCGTTCTTATGCCCGGTAAAGGGCAAGACGAGCGCTGGTATGCCGGTGTTTAGAAGATTCATGCAGGTGTTGTAGCCAGCCATGGAGATGGAGAGCGCGGCCTGATGCATGAGCGATTGGAACGAAAGGGTAAAGTGCTGGACTTCAATATGCGGGGCCTGGGTCGCGAGACTTTGGAGCTGCTCATACTGCGGAGTGGGCATATATGGACCGGTGAACACCAGCAAGCGGTGGGGACGCGTGGGTGCCAGCAACGAGGAGGCACGAATGGCTCCGTCGAGCAGTTCAAAGCCCACACGTCCGCCACCCACGCTTGCCAGGACCAGCGGCAGTTTCTCGCTTGCGCCATCAGTGGCTGTCACTGGCGCGCCGCTTGACGGGACTTCGTCTTGAGCCACAAAACCTGTGTACTGAATCTCACATTGGAGATCCCGGCAGCGTGAAAACGTCTCGTCCAAGGTCTGGAACGTCGGATCTGAATGGATCAGCAGCACGTCGAAGTATCGGTTCATGAGGCTGACCACCCAATCCTCGTGGCGAGTCTGATCAGGCTTGGTGACCAGGATATCCCGCAGGCTACAGACGACTTGTGTTGAGGGAGCGGCAAGCCGGATATGGGCCAACAATGGGAGGAGTTCAAACGCAAACCGTTTTCTCCCAAATGGGAACAGCTCGATGATCACGACGTCGGGATGAACATGATCGAAGAGCTCAAACAATACCTTCTTTCTGGCGAGTTGAACCTGTTCAAGGGTGCTGTTGTCACTGTGGATGTTCAGCCCCTGGAATTCACTGTCAGAGGTGATCGGTGGCAAGTTGACGACGGTAACCCACGCTGGAACCTCCACACCGGAAATCAATTCCCCTCCGTTGACGAACACAACGGTGCAATTCTTCAGGGCTCGTGCGATAGCCATACTTCGGATGAGGTGTCCCATCCCGAGGATGTGCTGACAATAGATGAGGATGCGTGGTTTCTCCGTGCCATCCGTTTTGTACGTGGGCTCGACTTTCATAGACTGAATCCTCTCTCGGCCGACTGGAGTATCCGTTCGACCGTGTCCTCGAAGCCTGGCGCGAAACGCAGATAATGTCGGTAGGCCTTATTGATAAACTGGAGACGGGCATGCCAGGCCAAGCGCTCGATCGGGACGCTCCATTTCACCTGTTGTCGGTAAGCGTCATAGAGTTCCGCAGAGATCAGGCGCATGAATGGCCTGTCGATGTGTCGGAAATGCAGATCGACCATGAAATTGGCAAGATCTTGTACCGGGTCTCCGATGATGAGCTCGTCGAGATCGCAGAAGATGACTTGCTCCTGACTGGCGAGCAGTTGCTCAATATGAAAGTCCCAGTGGATGGGGCAAAACGGGATCGCCGAGGGTTGCGGTGCGATCCGTTCAAGTTCATCACCCAAGGCGTACAATCTTCCGGAGAGGAGAGGAATAGCATCCGAGAGCTTCGCGAGTTTCTTCTGAATCTCTGCAATATGGTCCGCCGGCGAGTGTGTGAGTAAGCCAGCGACATCACTTGTGTGCAACGATGCTAACCCTTTCGAGATCGCCCTGCTGTAATGCTCGTAGTTGGATGAGTCGAGAATCTGAAGCAGCGGTGTACCGAGGACTCCAAGTTGCCAGACGGTGTGCGTGTGTTCGGAATATCCCAGAGGGCGTGCCACAGCCATCGCATCCGAGTTGGCAAGGGACTGGTTCCAGAAGTAGTCCAAGCGTCGACTGAGGGAGCGCCCGTCTCCATTGTGAAAAGTTTTGCCGAACAGTTGGTAGGTACGGTTTTGGATCGGATCATGGAGATCGTACCGATTGGTACACCGAACTTCTGGCCGATAGTTCACGACATGGCTTTCTAAGACTCGCGGTGTCCTACTCATGCCGATCTGGTTCAGACCCTCTGTCGGGAGGTACCGTTCGACGGCCGTCAGATCGATGAGTTGATGCAAGTGAGGAAGGGCCGGGTCGTGGGGGAATCTCCACAGGATGAGATCGTGCTCCGGTATATGGATCGGCGAATTGTGAAACTCCGGGGGGGACATTCCTTTCTGGACGAACAGGTGAAAGGCCTCTCTACTGCGGTTGCCAAGAAAGACCTTGACGTAGATGATGCGCTGGGACGACTGACCAGCTGACTGGCCCTTAAGCTGAATGTGATAACAGGCAGACAGTGTGGATTTGATCCTGCTCGCGGGCTTGAGATAAGTCTTGAGCCTTGCATCCAAGATCGTGCAGTTGCTGATCTCGAAGGAACCAGCAGACAATTCAGGTACGCACGATTGAAGAATGTGAGAGGCACTTGCCGGAGTCGTGAACCCGTGAAAGGTTCGACGCAGGGTCGACCAATCGGAGGTGCCTGATGGTTGGGAAACCGCGTCGATGTTGAATGAACTGTGGGTGGTCGACATCATCCATACCCCGCGTGTGCCAGGATGTTTGTGAGTACGCGATCAGCATCGAAATAGGTTTCCGCGATGTCTCGTGCCGCACGACAATGGCCCGGATAATCTCCGTTGATGTCCTCGATGCCTGCCAGGGCTTCTTCTATCGTGCTGAACGTGAGCAACCCCTTGCCTGTGGGTAGGTGCGATTCAATACCGTTGGCTTGGACAAGCACTGGTTTCCCAGACGCTAAGTAGAGCGCACTTCGGTCGCTGAACCAGCCGACTGAAAATTCGACGACGCGATGATGCGCCACGCTGAACTCTGCGCGGGAGTGTGAGATATAGCTTCTGTAATCTGCTAATGTGCGAAGGCTCCTGGGGTCTGTCAGTTGCCAACCGTTCTGTCGAAATATCTCACCATCGACTGCATCACGGGGTTCAATCCGCAGAGCGATTTCCAGTTTCTGTGCAGTTCTCTTTGGAAGCTCGATGAGCTTGAGCCAACTATCCGACTTTTCACCAGAGTTCGTCCCCTGCCACTGGAAGGTGGTTCGTCCCTTCCAACTCGAGATCGTCGTGAATGGCTTGCTCGCATGATCGAAGCAAGTCGGCCACAGTGGGAGAACCACGGGACGTAGCACCGGATGCCAATGACGGTTTCCTGTCGGTATGCGACAGGTGTCCGAACCGATATTGAGACCCAAGGTGAACAGGTGCTCGTAGTGATCCAACGCCTCGTACTCGCCGCCATGTTGTTGAAGAAAGACCTGCGTATTGCCGGGATTGCCGTCGATGTAGAGGCGACATCTCGGATTCGAAAAAATTTCGTGAGCCTTATGGATTTCGCCGCTTCTCGTCATCAAGAGGTCACAGGTCTTGGAAACTTTGACGGCTTCGACGAACGGCATGCCGTGCGTTGCCTCTCCGTTCCTGTACATCAAGCAACAGCGTGGCCACATCCCGTACGTCTTCATCACCGCTTCGAAATGTCGTCGGCCATCCCACTGGTCGAAAGGCACTTGTTGATTGGATGAGTCTGTACAGCGTCCACGGCCCACATGCTCCATCACGTACACCTCATGGCCGAGCCGTTGCAGACCAACTGGGTAGGCCATGATGCTGTCGATATGGCCTGCTGTGGCATCGGCTATTTTCGCTGTACAGATGATCCGCATATGATCAACGTCCCACTCGCTCACATCGGATCGTCGTGTCAGTGCACTGCGTGCGTAACTGTCTCACGTTGCTCCTCTCACACCGAAGCGTTGATCCTCACCGCGTATAAAATCGGAGAAACTCGTCCCGGACTGTCGGCGCGAGGGACGCTTCCAGCTTCTTCCTTGCGGCCTGGCCCACACGCTTCCGCAGCGCCGGGTCGGCTTTGAGGGTCAGGAGGATCTCGACGGCTTCCGCGTCAGAGTCGAAGAGGAAGCCGTCGACTCGGTCCTCAATATACTCGCTGTAGCCGCCCCTCCTGTGGCATACGACGGGTAGCCCGCAGGCCATGGCCTCAGAGACGACTCTGCCGCTAGGCTCGAAGTACTTGTCCGACGTGCGGTAGAAGAAGCAATCCAGGTTCTTCAGAAATACGTCTGGCTCCTGCGCGCCGGACGGGAGCAGGGTGATCTCGGGCACGTCGTCGAGCTCGCCGGCCAGGCATCGGCCCCCCATGATCTTCACCGTGCCGCCTTCCGAGACAAGGCGGCGATAGATCCCGGCATCGTTGGGGTGGTGCTTCTTGGAGTGGTCCCTGCTCAGCCGGCCGATCGTGAAACGCCCGTTCGGTCTATCGTCGCGCTCGTATTCGTCCGGCGCGAACTGTTGCAGATCTAGGGGAGACATCTCGACAGGTCCGGAGAGGCTGCAGGCATTCATGAGCCACCGTGCCGCGAAGACGATTTCCGCCTTCGGCTTTCCGAAGCGTTGCAGCGTCTGCAGGCGGGCCCGGAGCAGGTCGGGTCGCGATGTGTTGTAGATGAGAATGGTGCGAGTCGGTCGAGCCAGGTGAATCCAGGATCCAAGCTCGTGATAGACGCCGACGATGATGAAGGTGCCGGTCATCGGAAAGGACAAGCGCGAGAGGCTGAGTCTGCGCATCGGGTAGCCCGAGAAGCGAGGGTTCGGCTTCGAGGAGCTCCAGAGATGGACGTCGCAGTACTTCGAGAGCTCTTTGCACAGTCTCAGGGTTCGCCACTCGCTGCCGCCCGATGCGTTCCCCATTGGATTGATCAGATGGACCTGTTTCAACATACGTCTCGACTCCATGGGGCTGTCGGAGTCGCGATCGAGGCGAGCCTCGTGGCGTTCCTAGCCAGATCCAAGATTCGCAGGACCTCCTGTTCGGTCCCGGCTGCTTGTTGAAAGTAAGACCGATAGGCTCTGTTGAGGAACTGGACGCGCAGATGCCAAGAAAGACGCTCAATCGACACCTCCCACTCGACCACGCGCCGATATGACGCGAGAAAGGCCTCACTCATAGCGTCCCGAACTGTCGGAGCGAAGTCGTAGAAATGCAGATATACGATGAACGTTGCCACGTCCCGTGTCGGATCCCCTTGCACACAGTCGTCGAAATCGAGGAACACCACCCGGTCATCTTGGGCCAGCAGGTTGCCCAACTGACAATCTCCGTGGATGAGCGTGTGGTCAGCTGAAATGACGGAGGGTGCATCACCCTCCAGGCTCCGGAGCAGGGCATCCAGCTGTCTCGTCAACGTGGGGAGGGCCTGCCCCAGTTTGAGCGATTTCTTACGAGACTCGACGAGATGATCATCGATGGTCACGGTACGAGAGCTGGCCAGGCGGCTCTTGTGGAGCGTCGCGAGGCCCGTCGCCACCGCGACGAGATAGCATTCGTAATTGTTCTCGTCGATGACATAAGACAACGGGACACCGCTGGCGGCGCGTTGCCAGATGGTCTTGACCGTTTCCCTGTAGGCGATCGGCTGAGCGACCGTGATGCTTCCGGGATCCTGGCGCGATGTGCGCCAGAAGTGCACCATCCGCTCGTAAATCTCCTTGCCCTCCTCGCCCTTGAAGGTTTTGCCGTAGAGGATAAGCTCGTGTGGGGTGCTGTCCTCTTGCCAGCGCAAGTCGTAGCGTGTGGTACAGCTTTTCTCTGGTAGGTAATGAGCCACTCTGTTGGTAAGATCCGTGAGGTCGCCTGGTCCAGGCGCGTTGTTCGGCAACAGCTCCCAGGGTAGGTGAGTCCTGACCCTTTCGACATCAATCACCTCTGATAGATGCGTGAGCACAGGGTCGTGTGGGAACCTCCAGACGATGGCGTCCAGCTCCGGGACGTGAGTCGGAAAGGTTCCCAAGCCTAGGCCGGTGCGGCTCGAGTCGGCCAACTTCTCCCATTCGTTCCGGCTGCGACCGCCGAGATAGGCCTTGACGTAGAAGAGGGCCTCGTGTCGGTCATCCCGACGGCCGGCCAAATCGAGCCGGTAACAAATGGACAGCGAAGATTTGTGCCAGGACTGCGCTTCCAAATGTTTGTAGCGCGCATAGACGATGGCGCAGGCAGTTGGGAGGTCATGGCTCTCGAAGCCCGCAGCGAGCCGACGCCACAGGAGGGCTCCCATGGCCCCTGTGTTGGTAAATCGCGCGAAGGCCGCGCGGGGCACGTCGAGTTCGGGATGCACGATGTTTCGATGTTCCATCATGGTGTCAGTCGGGGCTTCGATTGCACTGTCCTAGTTGTGGGCAACAATCCTGTCTGTTTACTCTTGATGGCCATTGTGGTCAGCAGTGGCGGGGAGTCGGTTGTGAGGCAATAGATATACTGACTTTTGAGCGTGACATCCGGCCACTGGTCCTCCGGTTGACGCATCAACATTCCAAACAGGGCTCGGTTTGTATTCCGATGTCCGACAATCAGGATGGTTCCGCCGTCCTCGTCGGCTAGAATATTCTTGAGTGACGCTGTCACCCGTTCTGCCAGATCAAGGAAGCGTTCTCCTTCTGGAAAGCGATAGTGTCGTTTGTCTCGTTTGCGTGCCTCCCATAAGACCTTGGCTTCTGGATCTCGGTCATCTCGAAAGCGTCCTTCCAGCACCCCAAAATGCAATTCGTTCAACGCGATGGTGCTCCGAATCGGTAAGCCATGAGTCTCAGCGGTCGGGCGGGCAGTTTCAATCGTCCGCTCTAGAGCGCTGGTGTAGATCGCCGTTAAGCGGACCTCTCGCAGCTGATCTGCCAAAGCCTGGCTGCGTTGGACTCCCTCCGGAGAAAGCGGCGTGTCGAATTGGCCGGACACACGTTTGTCCCGGTTCAAGAGGCTCTCTCCATGGCGGACGAGATAGACGATGGTGGAGCGAGGCGATACACAACCAATCATGATTGCCGTTTCCTCCGTGACCGAACCGAACGGCCATTCGTGGGGGCCAATGGGTAGGTCATGGAAATCGCGTTTGCGAGATGCAGCAGCGGAGTCAGCATTCCTGCCTGACTGTCCTTTAGGCGAGTGACAGATCGGTGGGCACGTTCGATTACAAGCGTGAGGGCGGTGAACCAGGCCACGACCGATTCTTCTAACTTCCAGGGTGCTTGTTGGTTGTAGGTTGCCAGGAAAGTCTGGGCTTGACGCGTGATCTGTGAAGGCGGCACGTGGTTCGTCATGCCCCACGTGTGAAGGCCTGCGAAAAAGCTGCCGAGATCGAGACCGGGAGGTCCCGCACAGACGTTGTCGAGATCAATCAAGGCGACGTCCCCATCCGTCAGGAAAAGATTCTTCAGGTGGAGATCACCATGGAGGGTTGCCAGAGGGGAGGCTGAAATCAGCTGACCTTGAGCCTTTAACCGGGTGGCAAGTGGAGCCAATATCGGTTGGCACGACGGTCTGCAGTGAATCAGCATCGATGTGACTCGATCGAGTTGCTCCAGCAGATCTGCCATGTTGATGAGTCGAATATGGGAGAGCGGCGTCGAGTGGAGCGCGGCTACAGTCGCGGCAGCTCCACGGAGGACGTGAGAAAATCGCTGGCTCTCCGTGTTAGAGGCTTCAAGTGTGTTGCCGTGAAGGCCTAGTTGCCAGAGTGTTTTCAATTGCTCGTCATACGCCAAGGGTTGCGCCATCTTGAGCCGGCCGCTGCGTCTGGCCTCGCTCTCCCACAATTGTCGCATCACGCGATCCGTGAGTGCCCCTTCTCCATCGTAATAGGTCTTGGCGAAGAGCGTGATAGTTCGGCGGACATTCTGAGAGGGGTGAACGAGCTCAATCGATGTTCGGACGGT
Source organism: uncultured Nitrospira sp. (assembly GCA_902500775.1). Classification (GTDB taxonomy): domain Bacteria; phylum Nitrospirota; class Nitrospiria; order Nitrospirales; family Nitrospiraceae; genus Nitrospira_D. The sequence goes on along the minus strand of CABVRZ010000039.1, from coordinate 25,768 downwards.
ACAGGTGTGCTCCCCAACGTAGTGCATGATGTGAGACGTTGTGCTGCCGATGCGCCATTCTATCCCCAGGTGTGACGCGAGCCAGTTCGGTAAAAATTCCGGTGTGCCGTGAGTGGCTTCAATCGCGGATGGAAGGTTGTGGATTTTTCGGTCGTTGGGAAAGCTCCAGAGGACCATGTCCAAGTCCCGCAGATAGACCAGCGGCGGACCAAATCGAGGCTGAACCAAAGCACGAGCACTGGCTGTATCCCACTGTGATCGTGAGCGTCCCTCTGGAAGGGCACGGCCACAGAGGATTTGTTCTTCCGCTGTCCCCGTTGCCTTGTTTTCAATCACCAAGCGGTAACTCACCATGCAGGATGATTCCGGCTTGTATCGAACCTGAATGATCTCACAATCCCGGATCGCAGCCTGTGACTGTTCATCGGACGAGGTTGAGAGGTGATCCTGGAACCTTCGCTTCATGGTTTCTGGGTTCAAGACCAGAGGGAGTTGTGGCAGCACAGCATCCGCTGGAACGGTGATGCTTGTCTTCCGGCTGGAAGACCCGGTATCTACACCGGGATGAAGTCGTGAATGTTCCATCATGGTTTACGCTTGGCAACAAAACAGAAGGCGGCCGCTGTGATCGGTCCGCAATATCTGCACATGACCCTCGATCGACTTCAGAGCTGGCTCACCTTCTCGGGTGGCCTGGTTGGTGAAGAGGATCGTGTCGTGAGAGTCATGTCCCTCGTGTGTAATGGTGATCGGGATCGTGGTCTCTTTACCATCGAGAAGCATTCGGCCATCCTCCTCGAAGTTCTGTGAGTGGATGGAGATTGAAGGGGCCTGTTTCTTGTAGGGATACACAACGGTGAAAAAACATGCGCAGGAGGCCTGTTGTGTCAGTTGAATTATTGGTGCTAGTTCTTTCTTCCCATAGGACGTGGATACAAACCCTGTCTCAATCGACGATGTCAGGGATGGGATGAGCGGTTGTACAAGCAGGAGCTGTGGCGACTGGATGACGAGGGTGCGGTTCGACTGGGCGATTGACACCTGTCCCTCTGCCATGGGCGAGAGGTGAAATAGGAGATCGTATCGATGGGATTCTTGTGCCCTGAGGAGGTCGACAATGATCCAGTATTCCCCAGCGATGAATAGCACCTTTCGCTCGTGAGTCACCGGGTATTCATGGCTCCGTGCGATCCCATGCAGATAATCCAGTTTGGGCTCGGTGACGAAAGAAACCAGTTCCCGATCCGGCTCAGGACCGGAAATCTTGAAGCGATTCTTTCGCCATGCGTAGCTGGTTTGATTGCGTCTATCGACCAGCACGGTATTGTGATAGGCCGTGCCGCGAAAATGGACACGCCAGTTAATGGGGCCTGACTCATCATAGGTATAGCGGCCTGGGTCTACGATGAGCGGCTTGCCAAAGGCTGAGGCTTCGAGGTTGAGCAGATCCAGGTGTCCATGATTGCCCGCTCCCAACGGTCCGCAATCGAAGATCAAATAACGTTCGTCCTGATAATTGTCATCCTGATCACCCCAGCCGCTCCGAAGAATGTAGTACCCGCTGTCGGCAAACCCCTTTGAGCGGGCCGCAGGTGGCTGACCTTTGTTTCCTCGCGATGCCACATATAACAAGTCTTCTCCACCATAGAGCTCATAGCCTTTTTGCAAGAGGTCCAGAAAGCAGCGGCTATCACCGTCGCTTAGCGCGGGGATCAGTCCATCTGGTCTGTGGGAGTAGAGCGCAAACGTAAGTGCTCTCTTTACTAAGGTGTCAAAGGGTTCGGGCATCTCGATTTGGTTCAGGCGTGCCAGTCTTGTGATCCAGAGATAATTCTTGAGCACGAGGTGATGGTAATCCGTGGATTGTTCGCAATGAACACCGTCGGGTAAGAGATCGGATTGAATATTCCGCACAAGCTCGTCTCTGGACCAGGCCAGCCATTCGTTGGACTCAGTAAATTCTGGAAATACGATGGCGGCTAAGAAAAGAGCGCAGAGCTCGAGGGTCCGGTGATTGCGTGCCGGTGTGACATGGTCACGCAGATATGCAATTTGGCTATGTAGCGACTCCAAGAAAGCCAGGTAGAATTCTGGTGTGACGCAATGCGGCGTGCTCGTGTTTACAAAATAATAGTGGGCGAAGATCCAATTCTGGATCCTTCGTCCGGCGACATCACTGGGGAGAAAATCGAGTGGAACGGTTTTGACCCACGAGCTTGTGAGGTCGACCCATTTCTCGGCGTATTGAGCATCGTCGGTCTCGTGATAGGCGATGCCAAGTCCGACGGCGTAATAGAACTTGTGGAGGAGAATGAGCCATTCCCTATCGCTGCTGAGATTAGTGAGCCAGAGAGGGGACGTGGGGAAGCTGTGACTTTCGCCATTGAACTCAAAGCGGTTGTTCAGGATGTCGTCGATCCTGGGCCGTGCTGTCTCAACGGCGTCAGGAACTGGGAAGTAGTGGACTGTTGCCCTGGTGCGGAAATGTTCCAATAGAGTGTCCGCGGTGAGATCACAAAAGGGGGCCATGAAGATCGTCCGACGGTCTGTCTGGTTACCCGTTGCGTGTTGGTTAATGGCAGGCAACATGGGTTTCCTGACGGCGGATAGTGCTGTCGATCGCTCCCATCCAAAAGAGGTCGAAGAGTTGTTTCGTGGTCGTACTCGAGTCGAAGATTCGGCAGATCGTTTCACGTCCGGCTTGAGCAAGATTGTTCCTGAAGTCATGGTCAATCAGCAGTTCTTCGATGGCTTTGGCGAGGGCCATCGGGTCGCGTGGGGTGACCAGAAGGCCGTTCCGTCGATCCTCGATGATCTCCGGAATACCGGAGACTGATGTGGAAATCACTGGAACTCCGGAGGCCATGGCTTCAGCCAAGACATTCGGAATTCCATCCCGATCACCGTTCTCCACGATATGGCAGGGGAGTACGAAGATCGTGGCGCTACGATAGACGCTACGGAGCTCTTCTTGAGTCATGCCCGGGTCGATCGAGACCTCGTGCTCGAGGCCATACCGTCGAATGAGGTCCAGCACCAAGTCGGTCTGTTCATCAGGCTCACCGACAATCCGGCAGTGAAACGGAAGCCCCTGCGCACGAATGATCCGACAGGCTTCGATCAAAAAGGGGAAGCCCTTCTTTTTGACGAAGCGTCCGACCGAGAGGAGCGTTGGAATTGTCGAAACTGGTTGATCAGTGGATGGTGCGAAGCGAGCCGTATCCACTCCGTGATAGATGGTATGGATCGGGGCACTCTGTGAGGAGAGCTCCTGCAAGTGGTGGTGATTGGCGCCGGTGCAGGTCACCACAAACTTCGCTCGGCGTAGCTTGATCGACAGCAGATCTCCGGGATTCAGCTTGGGGAGGTAAATATCCTTGGCATGGGCCGTGAAGCTAAAAGGAAGTCCGGTGAGCATGCCGGCAAACATGGCCAGGGTGGTCGCGCCATGACAAAAGTGCGCGTGGAGATGACGGATGGTGCCTGCGTCGATTATCTGAGCGGCGATAAAACCGGCGCGGAGAAAGTCTTTGTAGAACACTTTTTTCGGCCAGGACAAGATGCCTGTTCGGCAGCGCATGCTGAGTTTCCAGGCTTCCACGGCGGTATTGAGATATTGCCTCGGGGCTGTGCTGAGCAGGCGAAGATGGCTAGGGAGATAGCGAGGAAGGTTTGCCATCAGCCAGCGAAGAAATCCACTGTCCGTGTGTTTGCGGTCTTCGGGCAGGTAGGTCAGTGGTGAGTGCGGTGTCCTCCCATGATTGGTCGCGGCAGATTCGCCAGGGAACGCTGAGAAAAGATGGAGCGGGAGCCCCATCTGCTCCAGCAGCAGAATCTCATTCGTAATAAAGGCTTCCGAGCGGCGAGGAAATCCCTTCAAGATATACCCGATTCGTCGAGGGCCCTCGTCGTGTGATGGACGACAGCATGGTTCGAGCTCGTTCGCGAGGGGCAAGGGATCGACTGTCGCTTCCTTGAGTAACAGGGCTTTCAGTCGATGGCTCGTGTGGCCAGATGAAAATCGTTGTTCAATGGTCTCGCGGCCGGCCTGTCCGAGGCGCTGACGGGTGGCCGGATTGTCGAGGAGATAGCCAAGAGTCAGTGCTAAGGCTTCAGGGTCTTGTTGGGGAATGAGGAGCCCGTTCAGCTCATGCTGGACGAGCTCTGGAATCCCGGATACCTGCGTGGTAACAATGGGAAGTCGGCATGCCATGGCCTCCATGAGGACGTTTGGAATCCCATCTCGATCGCCGTCTTGAGCGACCTGACAGGGGAGCGTGAACACATCCGCGCGCTGGTACAGACCGACAACATCTTCGAGCGATTGTTGCCCAACTAATGTGACGACGTGGGACAGATTCAACTCGTGGATCAATGCCTCCATCGTGACTTGCAGCGGGCCGAATCCAGCAATACAGCACCGAAATTGGTACCCACGGACATTCAGGAGATGGCACGCGCGTATGAGCGTGAGCAATCCCTTCTTCTCTCGGAACCGTGCCACGCTCAGAATCGTTGGGATCGTCGACCGTATGCCTGTATGGTCTTTCTGTAACGCATCGAATCGAGCGAGATTCAGGCCGTGATAGAGGCGATATAGGGGAGTGCCGTTGCTCACGAGGCCTTCGAGGTACCGGCGGTTGTCTTCCGTACAGGTGACGACAAACTCCGCGTGCTGCATTTTCCGTTGTAGCGTCTCGGGTGTCGTCAAGAAGATGTCCTTCGCGTGGCACGTCATACTATAGGGAATGCCGGTCAGCCGATGTACCAGTTCGGCAACGCTCGTCGGAGCATTCGCAAAATGGACATGGAGATGACTGATCTGTTCGTCTTGGAGTGCAGCGGCCAGAGAACCAGCCTGAAGAAATTTTGACCATGACGGACGTTCGCCTGTGCGAAACCAAAACTGCAGTGTTGTGGAATACCGTCGAGGATCAGACATGAACAGACGCAGATGTGCCCACAACGGATTGTGTTGGGTGCCTGCGATGGAATTCGGTAGGTAGGTGACCGCTGCGTGGACATGGCTGACCAGATCATGGGTGACAGTATCCGAAGGCCGTTCAAGTGCGAAGATCGAGAGATGCAGGCCCAGCGCTTCGAGGTCCAGAACCTCTTGCAGGATGAAGGTCTCCGAGACTTTGGGGAAAATCTTGACAAGGTATCCAATTTTTATCGTCGAGGGTTGGCTGAGCATGGGTCAGACCGTCCATTCCTGTGCCATCACGGTTCCGACCCCGCGAAAACGGGACAAGTGACGGACATTCGTTGCAGGCATCTTGTGCTGTTGGGTTGCGAGGAATAATTGTTTCACGGCCTTGGAAACAGTGACCGCACCATTGAGCGGAATACCGATGTCCTGGGAGCGAGGAGGCCGTGGTCCTTGTAATGACTGGGTAATGGAGCGGAACAGACTGTCCGGAGTAAGCTCCGTAGGGTGAATCATGGTGAGTAGACCCTTGGCGGCCAGTCGTTCGGCTCGGATACATTGCTCAAGTCGTGGGTAGACCCGTGGCACAATGATGCCGCGTTGGTTCGCGCTCAGAATTTCTACGACGGTGTTGTATCCACCCATGGACACAATGAGGTCCGCAGCGCGCAAGTAATCGTAAAGATGTGGGGTGAAATCGATGACTGTGAGAGCCAAATCTTCATCGGCGGCTTGCTTCAACACACGGCGTTTCTCCGAACACATCAATGGTCCGGTGACGATCAGTGAATCAAACTCGTGGCGACCAGGCTGAATCTTTTCGCGTAGCATGCGGAGGTGGGTATCGACGATCGCAAATCCGTCATCGCCGCCACCGGGCGTGACCAGGACGAATCGGTCCGTGCGCAAGCCAAGCTCGTGTCGGATAGGTGCTTTCTGGGAAGCACCCTGGCTACGGCCGATGTAGCCACAAGGGATGAGTTTCTGTTCGATGAGAGGTGAGAGCCGGTACTCCTGTACTGGATCATACAGCGAAGGGGTACCGTACAGGAAAATTGCGTCGTAGGTATGTTCAAGCAATGGGATGACGCCGGATTTGTTCCATTCCTCCGCTACATGGCGGGGATCATCTTCAATGTCACGCATGCCGAGCACGAGCTTGGTTTCAGGAAGGAAGGATTTGCAATGTCGCAGGGCAGGGAGTAATTCGCCTTTAATGCCCGCAGGGGATTTATCGACCAAAAACATATCTGGTTTCAGCATGCACAAGCTGTCCCAAATGATTCTCTGCCGCAGCTCGATGGTAATGTTGATTGGGTGAGGCAATGATCGGGAACAGTAGAGCCCGGCTTCATTTTTGGTGAGCGTCGGGAGCTTGATGTATTCTGTGCGGGGAGGCAGCGCATACGTATGGGCCTGCATGGAGCCGGTTAAAATAACCAACGAAGCATCAGGGATGTGCTCCACCAACTGGCTTGCGATTTCCAGCGTTCGGCGAATGTGGCCGAGGCCGTAACTGTCGTGCGAGTAGAGCATGATCAGCATAGGGTCAGTTCCATCCTTCGCTCTCTGAACCCTCTTGGGTTCGATCGAAGAGACGCGTGGTCATGACTGCTCCCATACTCGGCTTGTGTTTATGCTGATACATTTGCTTCTGTCCGTTTCAACTAAGGTCATGGTCGTTGGACGGATCTGATCTGATTTCGTAAACGATTCAGCCGAATGGGTTTCTTGAGAGCAAGCCGGCGGTTCAAGGGTTGCTCTGAGTTGGTCGGTAGGGATACCCGAGGTGCCCAGACGCACAACTGTTGCGATGAGATCATCGAATGAGAAAGGCTTCGCGAGATAGGCATCCGCACCAGCACTCCTGCTCGCTTTTTCCATTTCGGCCGTTCCCTTGGCCGTCATGAGCAGGATGGAGGATCTCACCCCTTGCTGCCTGAGTGTTCGACAGATGTCGAGTCCGTCATCAGGCCCAAGAAAGATATCTAGGATGACGACGTCATAGGCATTGATTGTGATCAGCTCCAGCGTCTGGAGCTTGCTTGAGGCGATGTCTACGTCATGGGCTTCGGCTTCAAGCCCGCGTTTCATGAACCCGACAATCCGCATATCATCTTCAACAATGAGAATATGCACCGTCTTCCCTCTTCGGTTTTAACCGGACAACTTGTTCAGTGGGGGGAGTGTACGTGGAAGAGATGAGAGCTTCCTGAGAGTGCAATGAGAATTTCATAAGAAACTGGATCGAGCTAGGGGGCATATCGAAGGTTCGGCTCACGGGTGCTTGTTCCACACGCATTGGTCAGCTGGCAGGCTTGGGTTGGCCATCGGGGTGTCTCCATGCTGGGCCTGTGCAGGTCAACATGCTGCACAGGTGCGCGGCGCACGTTCAGCGTTTAGGAGGGGTGGTCGCTTGCTCTGCAGGTTCAGGCTTCGCTTCGATCCCGGTCTCAGTCGACTGCGGTATCTGTTTGAGCTCTTGAAGGGGTTCCTGTGCAGCGGGGGATGGAAATCTGAATCCGTTGGCTCGGAATGTCTGACCTACCTGGTTGAGCTTTGGAACAACGTCGTGCATGTAGTACAAGATTCGCCGGTTTGTCGGCTGAAGGCGGGGATGGCGACCGTGGCTTCCGGACAGGCTACCTCCAAGCCTCCGAAGCACGCCAGCCCCATGATGATCATGCTCGTTCGGGAATACATGGTCTATCGACTTGTTCGCGTAAAGGTCTACTCTTATTATTGTAAGCCCTCTCAAGGCTATCGCAACTCCCTCGATTACCCGACATGTGGTTCGAACGGATTTTGCTGGGTCCTGTTGAGACCGCCACACACGATTCTGGTGAATAAGGGGGTACTCTTGGCCAGTCTGAGTCGGTGAAGCCCCTCACGAAAAAGATGGAGGGGCGTCTTTCCTGGGGGACGAGAGACGCGACACCCAGTGGGCACCGAGGGATCCCTCCATCCGAGCCGTGTGTAAATGTCCGGAGAACGGCTCATGCCACTCCCGACATCGACACCGAATGGGCATTGGTGCTCCTGACTTCAACCGCATCGACATGGAAGTGATCGGCGCACGCGGCGGAACAGGGGACGACGATAGCGTGTTGATCGTTGGCCGGGCTCTGGGAATCCTTCTCAACGGGGCGGCGCTGCTGGTTTCCTTCGGTCCGAGGTCGGTGCCTCTATCTCGGAGAGTCTGTTGCGCAGCGCACGCACGTCTTCCTTCAGCACATCAAGTTCAGTAGCTTGTTCTCTCACCCGTTCTTTCAGTGCCTGTGTCTCCTCGGCACGTGCCGATGGGATCTCGTGAGAAGTGCGGCTGCTCGGCTCGGGCTGAGCGGCCTGCGGCTCAGTTTCGATAGGGGAAGGAGGCTCACGATGGATCGAATTCGCGTGTGTCGACTCCGACGGAAGATTCAATGCTGCAGCGAGCATGGGGTAGTCGATCACGAGTGTGGCGAGGGGAGGAGGATCAATCACGTCCGGTTGTTGGTTGTAACTGGGTTGCTGAACCGTTTCTGGAACAAAACGCAGCTGGCGAGGTGTCAGCCCTTGCGGATTACGAGATTGGCGATCCTGCCCGGCGCCTGGCGCAGTTCCAGCACTGGGTGCCCGATAGTGAGTCAGCCACAGATGGAAGAGTCGCCCCCGTGCAAACAGTAGCCCACCGGTTGTTTCGTTCCCTCCCTTCCTGTCACGCACGACGCGAAAGTCCACGAGTTGATTCTTTGTGGCTTTGGAGAGGGCCGTGCTCATCAACGGGCCGAGAAAAGCTATCTCTTCCTCAGAAAAAACCCGCAGAGTCGTGGTCTGGTCATTGGGTGCTGGTTGAGCCTGGACGCCACGCAACACATGGGTCAACAGGAGAGGATTCATCGAGACTGGGTGGGCGGTTTTGAACCAGGAATCCTCCACACTGCGGAGCGACACGGTTCCTCGGGGACCATCCACAAAGACGGTGTCCTCAGCAGGACGCGTGAAGCTACAGGCATTGAGGAACAGGTATGCCATGCAGACGATGGCTGAACTACTGCGCCAGATGTGTGTCAAAATGAAGCTGAACCGCACAACAAATCCTTCCTGTGAGGCATAAAGCGGCTGTTCGTGAGATGGTCATTCATCCAGAGCTGCGACAGTCTCTGTTTTCGTGACGCGATCGATCATGGTGATCGACCAAACGTAGCCTGTCTGAGTGAGATCATACAACATGCATGAGGATCCCGTGCACACCTCTGACGGACATTTCATCCTAAAAGGCGGCGACGAGAAAGCCTCGGGCCGCATAAGAGTCCTGCCCAGAGGTCCCCGCGACACTGCCTCCGTCATGGACGCGCCATTCCGCCTGAACAAAGACGCTGGGTAGAATATAGTACCGACCCATAAACGTCGTCCGACTACTTGATTGTGCGAGTTCCTGATCGATATGGTCGAAGCGGCCGCCCAGCACAAATTTCTTGTTGGGAATGAATGGGATATCGTGGGGGATGAACAAGACCTCCGCCATATAGTTTTGGAGGGCCCGGTTGTGGGTAGCGTTCGAGAGGGCCCCATCGCCGGTCGACGGGAGCCCATCGGACCGAAAATATCCGGCGGTCGCCAGAAAGGGTCCCAGTTTAACCTCTGCCGCGACTCCCCATTTGTCCACGCCTTTCTTGCCTTCTGGCGTGAAGGGATCCAAGGCCGAATTCACCACATCGCGTTTATAGATGGCACCGATGGTAAATCGCTCCCAGAAGTGAATCGAGTAGGTGGCATAGAGGCCCGGAAACCCCAGGTGATTGCCATTCACGAGAGACTTCGGTTGATACAGCCCGATGGCATAGCGATGAGTGATCCCATCTGCTTCTTTCGCAACGAGTTGTCCGTTGATTTCGACGCCCGTGTTATAGAGTTCGACGGCCTCGCTCTCGGTGCTCCCGCCTTGTCGTCGCGCCCCGAGAATCCCGAGGGCTTCCTGCGCGAAGTAACGCTGTTTAATGACCCGTTGGGTGGAGGAGAGAAACGGCAGAGCGATATCAAACTGCCCGACCTTGACGTTGAGGAGACCGTGGCCCTTTTCCCCAAGCAGGTCATTGACTTGACCATAAGCTTGCCCCACGGACACGTCGCCTTCCGCAAAGCTGAGGACCCCATAGCCAGAAAACCGGCCTTCTTTCCCCAGGGGGGCGCCTGCTAAGAGTTCGACTTCGTCGATCTTTAACAAGCTCTCTTGGCCACTCGCCCCTGCCCCTCGGGTCTTCGTGTATTCCGCCTCGACTTCGATTTCAGCCGACAGTGGGACATGTTTGAGGTCCTGGACATCCTGCCATTCTTTGTCTTCCGGAAAGCGGAACCCATTCGTGCGAAAGTTTTGGCCCGTTTGGTTGAGCTTAGGATAGGCCACGTGACAGGTTGAGCAGGATTCTCCGGTTTGGCGACTAAACGCCGGAATGGCCTCCGCCTCCTGCGGCGCGAGAAGCTCCACGAGGCCCGAGGTCAGAATGCTCAGTAGAATGGTCAATAACAAGACATAACGAGGCATGATTCCTCCCTGTAGATTTCAAATGGCTACCGTGCAAACGACCGAATGTAATGCACGAGACTCCACATCTGTTCTTCCGAGAGCTTCTTTTTGTACCCCGCCATCTCGGTGGCCTCCGGATCGCTGCCATAGCAGATGATCCAGAACAATTGTCCGTCCGGTATCGTTTCCATCAGAGCCTTGTCCGTGTAATTTCGTGGTTTGACGTCTAAGTCTTTCGTGGCGGATCCTTTGCCGTTCCCACTGGTGCCGTGACACTTGCTGCACCGGTTCTCGTACAGGCTCTTAGCCTCTTGCAGCGTGTCGGCGGTCGCGGCTACGGGATTCGTCTTCGTCAAAAACTCGTGCGGAGCCGTTGGGGTCTTCCGATCCGTAGCACTACCGGTCGCAGGCCACAGCACGAGCGGTGTGAAGAGCAGCGCTATGCCTGCATGAATGGCGTTCATATCGGCGCTCCTTCCTTCTGCAGACGTAACTCCATGGCCATGACTTGCGGCCATAACCTTACGGGTACAACATGAGAATCGGTTAAGTGCGGGATGGGAAACTCCTAAGAAACTTCAAGCAACGATTGACTCGTTGGATCATGTGAGAGCAAGAGCGATGCCGCGCTGTCCACCTGCCGACGAATTGCGTCTTCACTCCGTGCATGGACCAACAGGAATGGCGGGCAATTATAACGAGAGCACCATTCGGTGGAGGAACTGATGGACGATCCCGCTTCTTGTTGGCAGAAGCGTGGTTGTAGGAATATGACTGCATCCATCTCATGCGCTTCCAGTCTGTGGAAACAGAATAGGTACAGCAGCGAGGTTTGTACATAATTTGGGAAATATATCCCAATTTAAATAACTTAGTCTAGGGCGCAACTGTTACTCTTGGAGTAAGGTTGGCTGATGGCCAGGTCGGTTCTCGTGATGCAGGAGGATGCCTACATACATACAATTGATCACGTTGCGGCGCCTGGAGTGCTACGCCTTCCTCTTGTGTGTTTCACTTTGAGACAGTGGGATATTTTTCCCATAAATGGAATGAATAACTGTACAGCGACGCGCGGTGTCCGCGCGCGTAAATTGATTGATGCGACAAGCGCACCGGAGCCCTATCTAAAAAACGGCTTGGATTTGAAGCTGATAGCAGATACGGGAAATAGTCTGTCGCGGGCGATGCCGATGAGGGTTGGGAGGGACTCGTGTGGCACAGGAACAGTGAGGGCGAGCTCACGCCCAGAGATGGCCTGTCGCGGGTGTTGATGGTCAACCAACCGACAGGTGAGGTCCCACTGTCTGTTTCAGCGGAGCGATGTCGTTTCGTCGAGGCGGTTGATAGGCACTGGTGAACCAGTTATGGCAGAGTGTGTTTGGCAGAAGTTGCGGCAAGGCGTGTTTCTGGAAGGCTCGTCACACGCTCAAATTCAACTTTCGTTGCGCTCACGGTGCCGTCAACGACCGATCCGTATACCTCCAGATGCACGCCTGCCGTGATGTCGTTGATGGTGCCTCCTTCGAAAGTCGTCTCGGCGCTCGTGAATACCTGGACGTTACCAAGGAAGAAGTGACCCGGGCTAACCACCTGCGTCACGGCGCCTTGGAGATCCGCGTCTTCCAGTTCCACTTTGGTTGCAGTCAGGATTCCGCCGCTCAAACGGCCATGGACCTCGAGATGCACTCCCGTGAGGATGTCGGCGCTGGTGCCGCCCTGGAAGATCGTCTCTGCATTCGACACGACTTGCAGGTTGCCGAGAAAGAAGTTGCCTGGCTTGGGCACCCTGGTCACAAATCCCTCAACCACAGCATCCTCGCTGTCTGAAGATCCCAATCCCTCGATCCGCACGCGGGTTGCGGTGAGGCGAAAGCGAGAAGAACTTCCGCCTTCTGAGGAAACCTGTTTGCCAATGACGTCGACCAACAGTCCGTCCCAAACACCACCTGCCTGGTGAGGCAGATCCTGTAACACCGCATTCTGGTAGTCCACCGTCAATGCGCCGATCTCGAAGGTGCGTTGTTCGGACTTGTGGTGGGTGATAAGTCCCTTCACTTGATAATCCGGCGTGGGGGTCATGGCATCGAGCGGTTTGAGGTCAATTAAGGTGGCTCTGACGATCCCGTCACCCATAACGAATCCACTGATTTCCAGCACATCTCGACCAGGCACGAGATTCCGAACGGTGCCTCCTGGGATGCGGGCATCGATCAGTGTAGCCGGCGTGATCGTGATTGACTGACCGAGGACCCGGAGATGTGAGCCCGTCGGCGTGACTGATTGAACAACTCCTTCAACTGTATCTTCATATATCAGGGTATCAGCCGTCCGCAGCGGTCCGTTTGTGCCCGATCCTTCCGACACCCTGGCCGTGACCCGCACCAGCATCCCTTGTTTAAGATCGTGTTGGCTGCCAGATTGTCCGTCGATCAGCATGGAGGTATCCGTCGTCTCATACTCAGTGCCAGAGACAAACACACTGCCGAAGCCAGTGATGGGGCCTGACGCGACGGAGGTCAGGCGACCGGTGCCGCCGATGCCACCACCGGCTTGTGGACCGGGGCTGCACGAGGCCAGCACGACGAACAACGTCAGCGCGGCAAACAGATCTCGAACTTTTCTCTGGCCCATGATGAGCATTGTTTCCGGCTAAAATTAGTCAGATGGTTCTGGCTCTTCGAACTGATAGATCCCGAGCCCCACCCGCACACGACCAGTACCTTTCGAGGTCGGATTCACATCACGATCTCGATGGGCTAACCAACGATCGAGCTTCTCGAGGAGCTCTTGTCCTTCTGCGGCAGCGAGGGAGCGAAATTCCGCGACGGCCTCGAGCGGGACGTTGTCATACATGAGTTTGCGTTGGAACCGGGGCTTGGAGGGCTTTCCATAAATATTATGATCGATGGTCGCAATGAGGTCGGCGGTGTCTGTACCCAGTACCCGTAATTTTGACACCGACCCGTTCTGTGGAATATAGCCACGAGTGACCAGGCCAATCCGTCCATCCCTCAATTGTTTCACGGCACCGACGCGCACAAGCTCGTCCAGCAACGCTCGCACAGGAATGTCTCCGCTGTAGCGTTTAACCAACTGGCTGAACGAGCCTCCTCTTCCCTCCATGGAAAGCGGACGAGGATGCCCTCTCCCATCTCCATATTTAGGATCGCGGAGCCAACCGGTGATCACTCGCGAAGCTCGATGGTATTCTTCATTTGCGATGAATTTAGAATTGGATGGGAGCGTCAAGAGCTGTTGCACTTCCTTGCGCGTCAATCCGCTGAGGATCGCAATCCTCGACACTGTTTGCTTCTTGCCAGGGATTGCGAACTCGGCGTTGGCCACCTCTACATAGACTTGCTTTGCTAAGTCAGCAAAAGTGCGATGAGACACATTGTTTCGAAGGAGGATTTTGACCAATGGCCGTAGCAGTTGAAGTGTGGCAGCGGACAGCGCGCGGACGGGCGTGGCGTGAGCCATGGTGGATCATTACTATAGCCTCTCTCTGTCCGCATGCCAAGCCCATCCCACCCTTAAGCCGATTACTTGTGGGGCTTTCCGATATGTGACTCGAGCCCCCTCGTGACAGCTAAGATGGTTGGTGGTCTGAGATCTTGTAGCCGAAATCTCGCACGGTCTGAATCAGCTTTATCTTTGAGCGACCGTCGATCTTTTTGCGCAGGTAACCGATGTAGACATCGACCGTATTTGTGAGGGTGTCGTAATGATAGCCCCAGACCTGTTCCAGGATCGATGTGCGACTCAGTGCTTTATTGGGGTTCGACATCAAGAATGTGAGAAGGTCGAATTCTTTCCGGGTTAAGGAGATGGTCTTGCCTCCTCGGCGTACTTCGCGCGCGCTTTGGTTGAGGGTGAGGTCTACCACCTGCAAGACCTGGTCTGGCGGTTCATTGTAGGAGGGGCTGCGTCGGAGCAGCGCCTTAATTCTCGCGAGGAGCTCCTCGAAGGCGAATGGTTTCGTCAGATAGTCGTCGGCTCCGTGATCGAAGCCGCTCAATTTGTCTTCCAATGCATCTTTGGCCGTCAGAATTAGGATCGGCGTGTGAATCTGTTCGCACCGTAACGTCTGGCACACCTCATGACCGTTCATGTCGGGTAGCAGGAGATCGAGGATGATGAGGTCATACGGAGCCACGCCTCGTTGTACGCCCTCTTGACCGTCGTGGACGACATCCACCAAATATCCTTCTGCCTCCAACCCGCGTTTAATGAAATTGGAGATTCGCTCGTCGTCTTCAATCACAAGGATATGTGTGGTTGCCATGGCTTAGTTCCTTTGCGAGTGATGTGTAGAACCTTCGACTTCATCAGCGGATGGTCGTGCGGTGGAGTTCTCAAGAGGAAGTCGAACCGTCACCGTCGTTCCACGGTTGAGCACGCTGGTCATCGCTATTGTTCCGTGGTGGGCTTCGGCGATCCACTTCGCAATCGGTAGGCCGAGCCCTGCACCACCCACTGCCGATGGACGACCTCGCCAGACTCGATAGGCGCGCTTAAAGACATGGGGCAGGTCGGCTCCGGAAATTCCAAGCCCATTGTCGCCTATTGTAACGGATGCCTCACGATCGGTAGCTTCCAGGTGAATCGCAATCGTCCCGTCCTTTCGCCCATACTTCACGGCATTGTCGGTGAGAATCATGAAGAGTTGCTTCAGCCGTTCTACATCTCCTCGAACGGTCACCTCATCCGAACACCCGTCGCGTGTGACAGTCATGCTTCTGGATTGCGCAAGAATGGTTGTTTCTCGGCGCACGTCATCGAGAAGCGAGATCAGCGGGGTTGGCTTCAGATCAATCTGTAACGTGCCCGATTCGGACCGAGCCAAAAATAGAATGTCGCCAACCAACTTGTTCATTTGACTCGACAACTGGACGATCCGTTCCAGTGTGGCCTGGTATTCGGAGATCGGCTTCTCTCTCCCTCTGAGCGTTACCTCAGCCTCGCCTCTGATCACGGTCAAGGGAGTCCGGAGTTCATGACTGATGTCGGCAAAAAACTGCGATCGCAATTGGTCGAGTGTCTTCAGCTTCTGATGGGCGTCTTGAATCGTCTCTACCGCTTGTTTCCGTTTCGTGACATCCTGTTTGATACTGACAAAGTGACTAATCTCGCCGTGCTGGTCACGGACGGGAGTGATCGTTTCCTCTTCTGTGTAGAGGCTGCCGTCTTTTTTGCGATTGGTGCTTTCGCCATGCCAGACCTTGCCGCGCATGATTGTCAGCCACTGGTTCTGATAGAACGGCTGGGCCTGCTGTTCGGATGACAGACTGCGGATGTTCCGGCCGATCACATCGTGAGCGGTATAGCCGGTCAATGAAGTGAAGGAAGGATTGACCCAGGTGATGCGTCCGATGCGGTCCATGATCATCACCGCATTCGCGGCGGATTCGAGTGCGGTCCCTTGTAGTCGAATCTGTTCTTCCTCCTGTTTCAACTCCGTCATGTCCTTGGCGACACAGGCGATGCCTTCAATGTGACCATCCTCCCCATGCATCACAGCCGCAGATAAAAACACAGGGACGGTATGTCCGTCTTTTGCGAGATAGGTGGTTGCAATTTGATGAATCGAGCCCTGCCTCAGGATAGTCTGATGCGTTGTTCCGCTCAGCGGGTTGTCCTGTGGCGAGAAGAGGATGGTTGCGGCTTGGCCTAACAATTCTTGTTCTTCATACCCCAGTAAATTGAGTGTCGCGTGGTTGACGCTTCGTATGGTGCTGTCGGGATTGAAGACGATCAAAAGATCGGTCATGGATCGAATGACGTTGTCCACGTAGTTCTTTGACACGGTCGTATGCAAGAGCTGCTCGGTCATGCTGTTAAAGCATTTTGCCAGCTCGCCCAATTCATCGCTGCTGGATACGGGCACGGTGGTATGCAAGTCACCTTCTGCCACCTTCTTTGTCGCGTCGGTAAGGGGGGCAATGACCTGCAACGATCGCTTGAGCAGGATCACAAAGAGCCCGCCTCCAAGCAGCAAAGTGAACAGGCTGATTACCATGGTTTGCTGGACCAAGCCGTTGAGTCGTTGCTCCAGCGCATTCTGATCCAAAAAGATTCGGATCGATCCGATGGGTTGAGCCATCAACGCGCTGTTCTGTTGGGAAGAGTCGACCACGATGTGTCCAAACTCTGAGATGCGATGTCCTCTTTGGAGAATGAGATCGCGTTGCCAGACATCGCCGAGATCCGGGAAGTTAAGGTCTTCTATGGTGAGTTGGATCCCAGAAAATTCGAGCCACAGCGCTCTAGAGGGGCGATAGGCGAGAATTGCGACGACATCTTCACCCTCACCAAGGGTCTGGAGTAGGGAGGTCAGTCCCTCGATGTCTTGCTCTCGGTAATACACTTGTGTTTGTGTCGCGATGGTTTTGGCGAGCATTCGACCTCGTATCTGGAACTCTTGATACATGGCATTGCGGCTGGAGGTATAGGCGAAGTAGGTCAAGCCACACACCGCACAGAAAAACACGACGAGAAAGAGCGTCATCAGTTTGTGTATCAGAGAATGTCGCAACCACTGTCCGATTGGCATGGTCATGGCGTTATCAGTCCTCGATAATGAGGAGTATCTTGGTCTGACCATCGTTTAGTTCTTTGAACGTCGACAGACTGACGTAGCCGATGGCTCCCTCAATAACGCCAACGAAACGCACGATGGCTTCATCCGACCGTTCAATCACGCTCTGCACGGGAATAGGTGTGCCTTGGCGATAGAACACTTGATCCGGCATTGCATTCAGTACTCGCAAGTAGAATGCTTTTCTTCCCTCAGCCGAGATTTCGCGGTTGACCAACTTGATCCGGTCGCCCCCAGGCCAGTGGAGGGTCTCTCCCCGGTACATGCTGGCGACAGCCGTCGCACTCAATTCGGTGTTGGGATTATTCTTGTTGGCGATAATGGCCAGGGCGTCGGCGTGGGCTAGGGCAGGGGATAGCCACAGCGCGAGCATAATTGCCAGCGCCTCTCGCCAGCGCGTTCCTGTCCAGGTTGGGCTGTTCATGGGATAGTCGTTAGAAGATCCACGCGATGGATGTCAGAAAGCCATCCGACGGGAACTGGTTGAACTGGCCGTTATTAAACTGATACTCCATCTTGAACACGTAATCTTCCACGGGTCGATAGTTGAATCCGATGATGATTTGCTCTCCAGTCAGACTCCCGGTTGGACTTGCCGTCGTATTCATCTTGGTGCGGCCATAGAGTCCGACGAGTGCGAACGTTGGGTTGTTGAAGTGCCGTCCCAGGATGGTGGAGTTCAGCGCTGCAGGCCAGAATCGATAGGTGAGCTGGATGTAATACCCCCAGAGGCTCGATGGTGTGGTGGAGCCCTGGAGGTCGAAACGCGCGAATTCACTTCTGAGCTGGAAATGTTCCCATATCTTGATGTTGCGAGGCTTGAATTCGGCATCAAACGCGATTCCGGTGATCAGATCACTGGACCCAGGCTTGTATTCACCACGGTACCCTGAGAATCCAACTTCGTACTGATCGAAAAACTTCACTGTTCCTCGACCGACGACGGCCTTATCGCCGTTATTGTCCTGGCGCAATCCAGACCGTGCGCTTTGTAGGCCTGGATCGGGGAGATGGCCAGGTGTCGCAAGGAATTTGTCTGTCAGCCCGTTGATCACCTGGATTTCGTACGTGCCTTTGATATTGTCCGAGATCGGGACGAACCCGAAGGCGCCAAAGCCTAAATCAGACCATGTGGTGGGGGTAACGAGCCGTGCGACGGATGGGGGGCGTGTCAGATCTCTGCGTGGATCGAAGTGATCAAGATTAAATTTGCCGAAAGGGATCAGTAGTACGCCTGCGCGGACATTGAAAGGTTGTGCGAGGAGAAGATCGACATAGGCTTGTTCTGCATCCGCTGTTCCATGGGGAAGGCCAAGATCAATTTCGGTGTAGACACGAATCCGGTCATGGAACTGCCCTGAAATTAAGACTTCGAAGTTGCCATCATGGGTTGACCGCCGATCCTGGAAATTTTCAAATGCTACGGCTCCGTAGGCACCGACTCGGATGTTCTGGGTGAGTTCGTCCGACAAGCTGCTCTGACGTTGTTCCACGACGCCTAGGCGCTCTTTGAGATCGGCGAGTTCCTTACGGTGCTGTTCTTCTATTTGGTGAAGCCGCTCTTTTAGGTGGTCAACGGAATCCTCCTTGTCGGTCCTAGCAGGCGCGCTTGAGGTTTGAGCATAGAGTAGGCTCGGAACAAGGGGGCACAGAAGGAGCACGACGAACACAATGACGTGGCGGACGGATGCCCTGCCAGCGAAATATCTCTGAAACGAGGGTTGATGTCGTCTCATGCCATCACGGTCCTTGTTGAAGGGGAGTGATGATCCAGTTCGTCATAGCTCCCTTTCCCTCGGCGTGGCGCGCATAAAGGCGTTGGTTGACGGCTGTCCGCAGGCTCCAGCGGGATACAGGGTGTTGATAGGCTTTCTGCTCCCCTTCATACAAGGGACGGCGCAAGGTTTCAATGATGAGATGTATCTCATTATTGAGCACAAACGCGAAGCCTGTCGTTTGCCGATCCGGTTTTTCCATCTCGGTAATGGTGAAGGCTGTGGCCTGCTGTGGAGGGGCAAGGCTCAAGGCTTTGGACAAGAGAGGTGCTAACTGTTCTGCTTGAGGTTTGGAGAACAACCTCCGGGGTTGCGCTTTAGAAAATGGTAAAAGAGCATCCACATCATAGGTCAGGGGCTCCAGGATATTGAATACCACTTCGGATGGTATCGTACGAGGATGATGAAAAGGTTCGATCGAAGGGTAGCCCGCAGGGAGTTCGCGCAGAAGAACGGAGAGGCTATCCGATTGATGAATCACGATGTTTTGGTGCGTCCTGCAGGATGAAATGATCAGCAGCATCAGAAAGATGCCAGCCACGACGATGTTCCCTGGTACGGTCATATGCCGCATCCCCATGAGCGTCTCCTTCGCACCGACAGACATATCTCTCCGTCCGTTACCTGACTCCCCTTTGACGAGGCTGGAAAGGCTTTGTAAACGTCTGGAGATGTCTTTTAATTGGAATGAACAACAAGAAACAAGGCCAAGTAGAAAAACGGTCTCATAGGGAAGTATTTTGTGAGTGTTACTAGGGCATAAATCTTAGGAAAGCAATGTAGATTACGGCATGGAAATGAACAGGCTGGTGTCTCTTCATTTCATATTGTGTATGAGGGATTCGATCGGATGAAGAATCGGGCCTGTGGAAGGGGAGTGTTCTGTTATGAGACAACCAAGAAGAAGTACTCGCGGCGGTAGTGGGTCCCTTTGAATAGCCCCCACCTTGTTCCTGCTTAAGCGGTCATGTAAGCTAGGAGCATGAAGAAAAAGAAACTATCCACAGATGTGAATGTCAACGCCTTTGAGATCCTCAAGGCTGCGACCGGAGAACCTACTGAAGAACCCCCTAAAAACAAGAAGGTAGACCAACCAGAAAAGAATCCTGCCGCTGTTGCGCTTGGCCGGTTAGGTGGGTTGAAGGGCGGGAAGGCGAGAGCGGCTAAACTTACCACTAAACAACGTAAGGCTATTGCAAAAGAGGCAGCTCGTGCTCGTTGGAGTCGTCAAAAATAATTTAAGGTCTCTGGAAATTAAGAATCCTTGGTGAACTCTTGCCGGTATGTTCCTGTTGATTGCCTCCAGCATGAGCTTGCAGTATGTCTCGTGTTAAACTTACAGGCAAATAGGCAGCATTCGCTACTCTTCTATAGTCCATGGGTTTTCCATAAAGAGTTTCTGCCATTTGGCTAAGTGCCCTCGGCTTTTCAATTGGGATAGTAATAGGCTCATCCTTTAGCCATCCTTGTTTGATAATCTGTTGCCTTAGATATTTGTACTGCCGTTGAGAAACGATTCCCAGTTCATATGCTCGGTGCGCAAGAGCTTGAATTGATACCTTCCATCGCGACTTCAGCTTGGCCAGCGTCGTTAATGTAATCGGCAAAATAAGTTCTCTCCGAATTGCCTCTTCGGGCATTAAGAACTCACCAGCAAATGAATCTGCCTCTCTTTCTAGTTCTGGCGTGTCGCCCTTGATTGCTCGATGAAGAACTAAATGTGCCAGCTCGTGGGCGAGACTAAATCTCAATCGATCCCCAGATGGATACCCGCATAGTACGATTACTGGACGCAATGAATCCCTTCCACCCCATAATGAAAATGCGTCTCTTTTCTTTAGATTGGTTGGAAGAGCAAGAACTAGGACGCCAGCTTTCTCTATAGATCGAGTGAGATTTTCAATAGGCGTATCAGGGCTGAGCCCAACTGCTGAACGACACAACTGCGCTGCTGCCTTAGGCTCATCGCTTACGGTTGGGATGGACACGGGAATAGGAGTGAAGTGGTGCTCCAATGCTTCTAGAAGTTCATAAACTCGCTGCCCATATTGATGGGCTTCGCGTCTTTGTCGCATGCTGAGGACCCTGGCACGAAACAATAGCGTGCCCAGGGGAAATTCCGTCGTTGGAGGCTTTCTGAAAAAGCTAATAGGGAAGCCAGTCTGCAAAACAATGCCATCCAGTACATCATCGCCTGGCTGTGTGCGACCGGTTTCAATTTGGGCAATAGCGGACTGATTTATCTTCAGCCGGTTAGCTAGCTGTTTCTGAGTGAGTCCGCGAAATTCTCTTGCTTGCCGTACACGTTCACCAAATATCATCCTGCCTCTTCTGTCTTTTCTTCGATTCTCTTAAGGGTCAATGGCAAATTATCAGTCTCCTGTACTGGTTCGGTGCTTGCGTCTACAGTGAAGGAGAACGCGGGATGCTTAATTGGAACGTGCCAATAAAGCTGTACAGAGGCTTTGGTGCTACCGCCAGACTTGGGATATGCCAACGAAAGATTATTTAGGTTATACATTAAATCTGTGTCCCAGAGAACTAGAAGATTAATAACATCCTCTTGGACTTCAACACCGTCTTCGGTCGTAAAGACAATGCTGGTTTGCTGATAAAAACTCTGTCTGGATACTGAATCTCCTGGAACGGGCGCATCACCATCGTCTGATTTCAGTATCCGGAGTCGGTATCGTCCAGCCTTCATGTACAAGCCGTTATTAGGAAGGGACTGAAAACTATAATCCATCTGATCGTCAGAAATCTGATAGCCAGCCTGTTGTAAATATCTCTTGGCCCACCAGCGAACTAAGTTCGGCGCTAAATATCGGTCGATCTGCTTTTCCTTTTCCTCTCGTTCAAAAAACTCTCGTGCCTGCAATGTGCCTTGCTCAAGCGCTGTGTGGATAATTGGGAACACTGGTTCAATATCTTTTTTAACTTCTTCCGGTGTCGGCACATTGAGACTTGCCATCCTAACCTCCTTCTGGACATAGTGGCCATTTAATGCTAATAAAATTAGCAGAAAAGGACATTGCATGTCAAATCGGCCTGGCGGCCCCTATTTTAAACGTACCCTCAGAGGACTATTGACTCATGCTTGAGCGCTCAAGTAGTATGCGCATGTCACAACGGAGGAGCCATGAACAAACTGACGCAAGCCAAACGAGTTCAAGTGATTTCATCCCTAGTTGAGGGGAATAGTGTTCGGGCAACCTGTCGCATGACAGGCGTATGCAAGAAGGCTGTCCTGAAGCTGTTGGTTGATCTCGGTTCGGCCTGTGCGCGTTATCAAGATGAGCATCTTCGCCGGTTAACCTGTCAGCGTATTCAGTGTGATGAAATTTGGAGCTTCTGCTATGCGAAGGAGAAGAACGTTCCTGAAGAGTATAAGGGCAAGCTTGGATTCGGCGATATCTGGACCTGGGTAGCGATTGATGCCGACACAAAGCTCATTGTGTCCTATCTTGTTGGTGGGCGGAGCGCAGAATATGCCAGTAAGTTTATTCATGATCTCGCCTCACGGCTCGCTAACCGCATTCAATTGACCACGGATGGACACAAAGCCTACTTGCGAGCGGTTGAGGGAGCGTTCGGTGCGGATGTGGACTATGCGATGCTAGAGAAGATCTATTCCGCTCCCCCTCGGGAAGGACAGGCCCGTTATAGCCCGGCTGAATGTTGCGGAGCGAGGAAGGTTAAGATCCAGGGCAATCCGGAGGAGGCCCATATCTCAACCAGCTATATTGAGCGGCAAAACCTGACTATGCGAATGAGTCTGCGGCGCATGACCAGGCTAACCAATGCCTTCAGTAAGAAGCTTGAGAACCAAGCGCATGCCGTGGCGATCCACTTTATGCACTATAATTTTGCTAAAGTTCACCAAACGATCCGCGTTACTCCCGCTATGGAAGCAGGGGTTGCCGATCACGTGTGGAGCCTGGAAGAAATTATTGGGCTACTCAATTGAAAGGGACCCACTACCCTCGCGGCAGTCTGGTGTACGGCTCCTACCAGAAGAGAAAAAGTGCATATTGAGAAAGCAATAATGTTGGGTTGCTGTCGATGCCCCTTGCGTGCATAGAACGGGGCATGCTATGCAAGCATAGACGATTATGGTGGGAGTGAGTACATCGGGAGGGAGATGGTCCAATGAGGCAGGAACAGCGCATTACGAAACGTAAGGAGAGAGTCACGCTATCGCTCTCCGCCGATATGGTTGAACGGTTGCGAACCGTCGTGTATTGGAGTCCTAAGCTGACGCTCACGGGTGTCGTCGAATCGGCGATCCAATCCGCGCTCGCAAAACTTGAAAAGGGGAAGCGGTTCAAGAAGCGAAAAGGGAAGCTGCCAGTTGGACGTCCGCGTAAAGCCCAATCGTCCCGATGAGGTTGCGCGCTTGACGACACGAGGTACTTGAGCTCCGGCCTCACAGGTCTATGCGATTCGGTGTTGAGCCCTCGCAGTGGCTCTAGGATATGGCCCATGCCTCGTTTCAAGCAGAGCATAGTGATTCTCTTGCTACTGTTCTTCTGTGTGGGCTGCGACCGACTCACAAAAGATGCAGCACAGCAGTATCTGGCCCTTGAGTCTCCGCAATCGTGGTTCCATGACACAGTCCGCCTAGAGTACGCTGAGAACACAGGCGCGTTCCTTAGTCTTGGCAGCAGCTTCTCGAAGGAAGTCCGAGTCATTGTCTTTCAAGTGTTTCCAGCCATCTGGATCGTCGGGCTGGCCTTGTATCTCTTGTTCACCAAGATTCCCTCAACGCTGCACATGGTTGCGTGGTGTCTCGTGCTGAGCGGTGGAGTAGGCAACCTCTTGGATCGTGTGTTCCATGATGGGCGTGTCGTCGATTTCATGAATCTTGGCATTGGGAACCTCCGCACCGGCATCTTCAACGTGGCGGATGTGTGTATTACCGTCGGCGTCGCATTGCTCGTGCTTCAGACATTTCAGAGGCCGCGCCAGCTTGTACCGAAGAACACATAAACGCTGTTCCTTAAATATTGACCTCGCTCTCTATCCCTCATCATTGATAGTTGAGTTCAGGGAATGATCAGCCAATCGATTCCACTTCTGAAAGAATCGTAACTTCGTGCCGGTGCTGGCTGGTTAGTGCTGAGCTCCTCAGGCCTTGTGCGCTTCCATGTACGCGCGGAGTAGGGCGTTGATTCTTGTCTGATACCCAGGTCCCTTTGTTTTAAACCACTCCAAGACCTGACGGTCCAATCGGATTGTGACGGCAGTTTTTCGTTCGGGAAGTCTGAGTATGACACGCTTGAAGAATGCCTTGCTTTGCTCCGGAATGTCTGACGTGTCAATCTCCGAATTATTAAGGGCATCAATTCTTGCCCAGTTCGTCCGCGATCGCTTCTTGGTCGTAGGCTTTTTCACGTGTGTTCGCCTTTCTGGCTGAGATCATTCGAATCACGTCCGGCTTGCGTTCAAGTAAAAATGATCATGATGAGCCATCCCCGAATGAATCCAAACCCGATCGTTCTGGTTTCTCCGTAGTCCTTGCGCGTGTCAGTGCCAACCAGCATTGGGCTCGCGAATATCTCCGGAACAACCCAGAAATCAATGCCATCTTTGGCGATATTGGCTTTTCGTGTGGCTTCGTCCCATTCAAACCTCACGAGATTAATGTGCATACAGGGTGTATTTTCCTCAAGACAAAATAGGACGATTAAATCGGTAGGCTTAGGCCGATCAGTAGGATACGTTGCTGCCCTTCCGAATGGTGATGCGGGGAAATCTCGCTGTTGACGTGGGGAAACAACTGGAAGCAAGGCTATGGCCTGCCTTAAAGTCCCGCCACTTCCGAAATGATCGTGTGGTATCCGCTGGCGCCGGCTGGTTGAGGTCGCACGATTTCGGCAATTTGAAGTTGCCCCTTCGTATCCGTCGCGCGCACGACGGTTTGGAATTTTCCCGGCTTGGGTGGGTGCCAGGTGTAGGTCCAGATCACCCATGAATAGGGTGACATGGGCGGTTCGATCTTGCAGTCAGCCCATGTGCGGCCGGCATCGAAACTTAATTCCACTTTGCTGATGCTGTTCGGTCCGCCGAACGCGATACCGCGAAAGGTATGTTCAGGCCCGCGCAAGGTTTGATAATGCCCAGGGGAATCGATGCGTGAAAATACCTTAATTGTGCCATCGTCGGTCCATCCTTTGCGCTGCCAATATCCTTTGTAATCGCCTGGGTACACTTCAATCTCGACAATCCATTTCACGTTCTTGATCCCATAGAGGCCCGGGACGATGAGGCGGAGTGGAAAGCCGTGTTCCTTGGGCAATTTCTCTCCGTTCATCAGAAACGCGAGCATCACGTCATCTTGCATGGCGCGTGTGAATGGAATGCTGTCGTCATAGCCGTCAATGGCGCGAAAGACGACGTCACGCGCGGTCTCGGTATCCACGCCGCAGTCGAGAAGCAGTTTTTTCAGCGAGATACCGCGCCAGGTCGCCGTGCCCATGCTGTCGCCACCGGGGAGGGTATCGATACACATGAGTGTGGAGATCTGATCGTAGGAGTCGCGGTTCAAAATATCGCGCCAGCCAAGCGACAGTGGAGTGTGCACAGCGCCTGTGATGTGGACTTTCCACTGCTCAATGTTCAGCTCGCGAGAGGCCGAGACGGCACCATCAGCATAATTAACTACATAGAACTTGTTGTTCGGGGTGAAATAGGTCGTGTCGCGCGGCGGGACTGCGAACATCCTGCCGAATATTCCGCCGACGGCATCGCAGCCGCTGGTGCTTCCGACTAAGATTCCCAATCCGAAGGCTTCAAGGAGTGTTCGGCGACGCATGGGGCAACTATTTTTCGATTGTGTCATAATTTTTAAATTATACACGGATCGCCCTCTTGACTCTTGAGAAATACCTTGTTATCCTCCCCTTCGTTGATTGCGACTGTGTTCCTGCCTGATGACCGCGCCTGATGCGAGTCACGGT
>CABVRZ010000038.1 GCA_902500775.1 uncultured Nitrospira sp. | reverse complement strand
ACCGGTAAGCACGAGACCGGGAGAACGAAGGGGTGGGGTTCCGAACAAGGACTCCGCCCCTTTCTTTTTTAGACGAGGGCGTTTGCAAGCTGCACATGTTCTGGTTCCGCGTCCGTACCAGATCAAAAAATGTGATCCGGTCATTCCCGATCGTTCACGTCGCATCAAATACCACGAGTGGTCTAGGCGTCGGCTTCTGCTGGGATGAGTGCTGTCCCTGTCTCGGTTTCTGATACTACAGCCAATTGGTGTTGTGCCGCTATCAACGAGTAGAACACCGGGACGACAAAGAGCGTAAAGAGAGTGCCAACGGTCATACCTGTCACGAGCATCATGCCGATGCTGTTACGGGCCGCAGCCCCAGGTCCGGTGGCGAGCACCAGTGGGAAATGGCCGAAGATGGTCGCGGCTGAGGTCATGAGGACGGGTCGCAGTCTGGTCAGGGAGGCTTCGCGGATGGCGGCGAGTCTCGAGAGACCCCGAGTTTGGAGCTGATTGGCAAATTCCACGATGAGAATCCCATTTTTGGCGATGAGTCCGACCAAGGTGATGAGCCCGACTTGAGAGTAGATATTGATGGTCGTCAGATCGAGAAAACTGACGACTAATGCCCCGGAGATGGCGAGTGGGACTGAGCCGAGGAGCACGATGAGCGGATCGCGGAAACTTTTGAACTGGGCAGCCAGGACCAAATAAATCAGCACGACCGCAAAACCGAGTGTGACGGTGAGGGCCGATCCTTCCTGACGGAGTTGGCGCGATTCGCCGGCATAGTCGAGGATGATCCGTGGGCCGGCCGATACGGCTGCTTCTTCGAGCACCCGGAGGCCTTCTTCTTTGGTGACACCTGGTTTGAGGCCACCGAAGATGCGGACGGCGTTCCGCTGTTGGAAGCGGTTCAAGCTGCGTGGTGCCGTACTTGTTTCGATGTGGGCGAAGGTCGACACGGGTACCAATTGGCCGCCCGGAGTTTTGATCTTCAAGTCGAGCAACGGGTCGATCGTAGCGCGGTCTTTGTCGCCGAGCTGGGGGATGACTTTGTAGCTCCGGTCGAAGTAGTTGAATCGGTTGACGTAGGCTCCACCGAGCATGGTGCCCAACTCACGACCGACCCCAGCCAAATCGAATCCTAAATCTGCGAGCCGCTCACGATCCAGCACGACTCTCGCTTGCGGCAGATCGAGCTTGAGATCGGTGTCCACGTAGAGAAACTTTCCGCTTCGCCATCCAGCACCCAGCAGGGCTCCGACGGTTTCAAGCAGCTGATCGGCCGGCGCGTCGCTCTCAAGGATCAATTCGACATCATATTGCCCGGGGGTGGGGAGTGGTGGATCGAGTCGGGGGAAGACACGCAGTCCTGGCACTTGCGAGACGGCGCCATACACGTCGTCGTACATCGCTTCGGTCGATCGTGCGCGATCATGCCAATCTTTCGTGACGACTCCGCCGAAGCCGCCCCAGGCTGTGGTGAGTGACCAGGTGTAATCTGTTTCAGGGATGGCAGTAATCGCTTTGACGATCTGAAAGTGCTGGCGGTTGGTCGCGTGCACGGTGGAGTCCGGTGAGGCTTCGAAAAACAGGCTGATATGGTTCTGGTCCTCAACAGGCGCCAGCTCGAGGCGGGAGAAATGATACAGCGGCCAGGCTGCAACCATGATGAAGATGGCAGCGGCCACGATTCCCCAATTCATTGTGAGGGCGCCGTCGAGCAGCCAGGTATAGATCCTCCGTGCTTCCTCGAACCGGCGGTTGACGAACGCGGTCAACCGACTTTCTTTTCCCTGAGGATGCACGAATCGGGAACTCATCACGGGTGAGAGGGTGATGGCGACGACTCCAGACAACACCACGGTAACGGCCAGTGTGATGGCAAACTCAAGGAACAGCGATCCGGTAAGTCCGCCCTGAAAGCCGATGGGAGCATAGACGGTGGCGAGTGTGATGGTCATGGCAATGATGGGGCCCAACAATTCATGCGCGGCTATCTGCGCGGCTTCAATTCGAGACTTGCCAAGACGCACGTGTCGTTCCACGTTCTCCACCACGACGATGGCGTCATCCACAACCAGCCCAACGGACAACACAATCGCGAGAAGCGTGAGCAGATTGAGGCTGAACCCGAAGGCGGTCAAGAAAAGTGCAGCTCCGATCAGTGAGACCGGTATCGCCACCAGTGGCACAAGAGCCGTGCGGACTGATCCCATGAAGAGAAACACCACCACCGCGACGATCAGAATGGTCTCGGACAGTGTCTTGGAGATTTCCGTCAGGGCGTTTCGGATGAACATGGTGCTGTCCCAGACGAGTTTCATGTCGATATCGCTCGGCAACGTCGGGCGAATTCGGTCAACCTCGTCGCGCAGGCGGTGTCCGACCTCGATCTCGTTGACGCCGGGCACCGCCCAGATGCCGAGGTACACGCCTTCCGTTTCGTCGTATTTGGCGATGATGTTAGCTTCTTCCGCTTCGCGCTCGACTCGCGCCACATCTTTAAGCCGTACGATGGCACCGTCTCGGTCAGCGATGATGAGTTCCTCAAATTCAGTCGTCGAGCGAAGGTCGGTATTGGCCAGCAGGTTGATCTGGACCTGATTGCCTTTCGTCCGGCCGACGGCGGCGAGGTAGTTGTTCCGTCGGAGTGCTCCTTGAACGTCACCGGGAGAGAGATTGAACGAGGCCAGACGGTCGGGATCGATCCAAATCCGCATAGCAATCTGCCGTTCACCTTCGAAGGTGACTCGCTGGACGCCGGGCAGCGTGGCCAGTTGCGGTTGCAATGTGCGCAGGAGCCAATCGGTGACGGCGGGAACCGTGCGTTCGTGAGAACTGAAGCTCAGGTAAAAGGAGGCATAGGGGCGATCTGCCCGCTGTATTTCAATCGCAGCCGGTTCGGCTTCAGGCGGCAGCTCCGCACGCACCTGTTGCAGTCGCGCCGTGACCTCAGCGAGGGCTGCTGTGCTGCTGTGGTTCAACTTCAAGTGGACGGTGACGGTACTGACGCCGGACCGACTGGTCGATTCAACATAATCCACGCCGCTGATGGCCGAGACGACTCGCTCGATCGGTGTACTGATAAATCCACGAATGGTTTCAGCACTGGCGCCGTAGTAGATGGTGGTGATGACCACCAGCGAGTTCTCGATCTTCGGATACTGCTGGACCGGGAGGGCGGTTAAGGCTTTCCATCCCGCAAGGAGGATCACCAAGTTCACGACGATGGCCAAGACCGGATGGACGATGAAGAGATCAGTGAAGGATCTATGGGGAGCAGGTTGCTTCATGGTTGGAACCATCGCAAGTTGTGCACTCAGTGCGCTGTGTCTGTCGACGGACTCTCGGGGCCTGCTGCAATGGTGACACGGACACCGTCACGGAGTTTAAAGGAACCCACTGCGGCGACCTGTTCACCGGCCGTGAGTCCCTCATGAATCACGATCTCGTCGCCGGACATCGGCCCACTCTCGACCTGGCGGACGCGCACCCTGGTCTGGCCGTCTTGGCCCTGTGCGACGACAAAGACCTGATCACCCCCAGGTCCTTTGCGCAGGGCACTGACGGGAATTGCGACAACCTTGTGTAACGAACCGACTGGGACTCGAACCCGCACGGAGGCGCCCGGAGCTGGTATGGAACCTGTACTCTCGATCCTGGCCCGGACCATGGCGTTCCGCGTGGTTGGATCCACGCGAGCGTCGAGGGCGATGATCTTGGCCTTGATAGGCGAGGCGACGCCAGCAGTCATGACCTCGACGGTCTCGCCGACCCGCAAGCCTCCGGCGACCTGTTGTGGCACCGCAAAATCCACATGGACGGCTTCGGCCACTCCTTGCAAGGTGGTCAAGAGCGTTCCTTCGTCCAGGTATTGACCGGGATGGACGTCTGCAATCCCGACTCTGGCTCGGAATGGCGCACGGATCGTCTTTTTGGCGATGACGGCTTTGGTCCGAGCGATTTGGGCCTGGGCCACATCCAAATCGGCACGTGCTCGATCCACTTCCTCCTGCGTGGTCGCCAGTTCCTGACTCAGATTTTGTCGGCGATTGAGAATGGTTTTCGCGAGTGCCGCCTGCGCGGCTTGTGCGCGCAGGTCTGCCTCCTCCACCGAGACATCAAGCGCCACCAGCAGGGTGCCGGCTTCCACGATCTGTCCAGGGGTGAGGCGAACGTCACGGACCGTACCAGCCAGTTCGTTCTTCAGCGAAATCGATCGAAGTGCGAGGACGGTGCCGATTGATGTGGTCGTCGGTCGATGATCGATGGTTCGTGCGACCGTGATAGTGATCGATTCGCTTGGTTCTGCCTGATTGGCTGAGGCGGCCTGTTCACTTTGTATGGATTCGTACTTCCAGGCCGCCAATCCGATACCGAGCAGGACGATAACCAGGACAAGGAGGATCGAGCCGATCCAATTCTGCCGATTCATCATGCCACTCATGAGGCTATGGTACCAAAATTAGGTGCTCCAGAGCTCGTGGACTTTTGACCTACCACCTTAGTTCTTGTTGCTCCATGGCCCTGGTGAGCGTTTCGACGGACACAGGACAGGTCAGTCGAATCCAGCGGGAGAGTCCGTTACGCAGCTTCAAAATAGTATGGCACATGTACGTCTTTTTCGACGAGATCGTGTAGACAGATGGTCGATGGCATGGCGGCGACAGAGTATGAGTTAGGGCTTCACGTCTGCTTCCCAGGAGATGTTCGCAGGGCACCATTGCCAGATGCCGAGGGTGATGATCCGGGTGAATCCGGCTGGGATACAAGCCGTACGGTTCACCTCGACCTTTCGATTGATCAACTTGGTTGGATCCCCACATCGCTTTAGATAGTCGTCGGCCTTGATGTCATGGAGGTTGGCATGAGGCACGACAAACGCCACCACCGGGACCGGCAGGACGGCGATGGAGGAGTCATCGACTCCTTGAGAGCCCGAGCAATGGGCTTGCGTTTTCGGATACCTGACGTCATCTCGGACAAGCGCTGTAGTACAGCCTGTGAGGAGCAGGGACGCACAGACAAGCAATGCACCCCACCTCTGTCGACTTGGTTTCCAGATCATGAACACCCTCCCTGTTGGTCGGCCATGTTCCTTAGACGCAGGCTACTGACAAACGTCAACGCCGTCAAGTCAAGGACTGGCCGGGAGAATACTGCTTGACGGCGACGTCGAAACGACGGTATCCCAGAGACTATGTCTCAACCAACCACCACTGTCGCGTATGGATCGGTCGTTCTTGCGGCGGTGCTCTGGGGTGGGTCGATTGTCGCGCAGAAGATGGCACTCACCTCGTTTTCCGCGGTCGAGGCCTCAGTTCTTCGTGACATCGGAGGGCTGGCGATTTTGCTTGTGACCTGGTGGTCGAAAGAGGGTGGCGCCGTGCGGCTGAGCGGTGCTGATATGCGGCTGCTTGGCTTGTTGGGACTTGGGGTCTTGGGAAATCACCTGCTCATCCTCATGGGGTTGAATTATGTCAGCGGCGCGGTTGGTGGGGTGATCATTGGATCAAGTCCGGTGGTGACCTCCGTACTCTCGGCCATGTTGATCAGGGATGTGCCGTTGCGCGCGGTCTGGGCTGGTGCATTGCTGTCCTTTGCAGGGGTTGGCATGGTCTCTGTGGTGGGCTTTCAAGCGGCCGGAGATCAGCCGTTGTTGGGTAGCACGCTGGTGTTTCTCGGTGTGGTCAGCTGGGCGCTCTATAGCATCGGCAGTCGCACGCTCATGGAGCGGATGTCGGCCTTGACGGTCAATTGGACGACGTTGATGGTGGCTACGGTCCTTCAGATCCCATTGCTCTGGACAGATCAAAAAATGATGAACGCCGGGATGGAATCGGTCACGACTTCCGATTGGCTGGCGCTTGGGTACCTTGTCGTCTTTGCGACGGCGGTGGCGCAACAGGCCTGGTTGTTCGGCGTCAAAGGCGTTGGTCCGTCTCGGGCCTCGGTGTTAGGGAATCTGACCCCAGTGGCAGCGATCGGGCTGTCTGCCCTGATCTTAGGGGAAGCCGTTGGTTTGATTGAAGTTATCGGTATCTGTCTCATCCTTGCCGGTGTCTGGGTCGTCAATCGCCAAACAGCCGAGCTCAAGAGCTAGCAGTCTGCTGAAACACTCGATATGTCTGCTTCGGCAAGCTCAGCACGAACGGAAAACCTCAATAGTTTCAAGGGCTGCCCCGTTCCTCCTGAGGCTCTCGAAGGATGAACGAAGGGGTTTTCAGCAGACTGCTAGGCGCTTTCCATTCTCATCGGTGCTGCCTCGGGTGTGATCCTGCTCGCGGCTTGTAGTATCATGGGTCATTCATTCCCTCCAGCCCCACCGGCCTCTCGTTCTCTCGCTGGGGGGGACACAGGATTCTGATGTGGCTTCCCAAGAATTGTGATGACTAGTTATCTGGCTAAACTCCTGATCGTCGTTGTACTCATCCTGACTATTGTCTCCGATGCGCTGACGCCGTTGGGCATGTCGGTTTGGGTGGGGTACGTGTTTGCGGTCTTATTGACTCTGTGGGTTGAGCGGGCGAAGGCTCCCTATGTGGTTGCAGGCATTGCGACGGTTCTCCTCCCGATAGGGTTTGTTCTGTCGAGGCCCGGGACGATCGAACCTGAGGTTGCGATTTTCAACCGAGTTGCCTGTACTGCGTATGCCTGGATCATGGCCACGCTCGTTGTTCGATTGAAGAATTCTAGATTGGATGATGCAACGAGACGCCTCGGGGCTATCGTCGATGGCAGTGATGATGCCATCGTGAGTGTGACACTGGATGGAACTGTGATGTCCTGGAATACCGGAGCGGAACGGATGTTTGGGTATTCCACGGATGAGATGGTGGGGCATTCCATTGATCGACTTCTCCCAGCGGACGCTCAGGTGAACGGATCCTGGGTACATCCTCTGCTGCGAGGAGAGGGCGCTGTCCAGAGTTATGACGCGGTCAGGATCAGTAAGGACGGGCGGCGTCTCGATGTCTCGACTACCATGTCACCGCTTAAGGACGGGGCCGGCCGGATTCTAGGGGTGTCAAAAATTATTCGAGATATCAGCGAGCGAAAACGGTCACAGATGTTATTGCACCAGGCGCTTGGTGAATTAGAGGTAAAGGTCCAAGAACGAACAGCTGAACTCAGTCGAGCCAATCGCTCCCTTCGAGATCTGTCCAGTCGCCTGATGCAAGTCCAAGAGGAAGAACGTAGTCGGCTTGCGCGGGATTTACATGATGAAGTCGGGCAGTTACTCACGGCGCTCAAGATCGACTTGCAAGCCGTTCAACATGGTGCGAACGGGCCATCTCTCGAGGGGGCGTTCACGGATAGCCTGGGACTGGTGGATCGGCTCCTGACCCAGGTGCGGACGCTGGCGTTGGATCTACGCCCGTCTCTTCTCGATGACCTGGGGTTAGTTCCGGCGCTTCGATGGTATGCCAACCGCCAAGCGCAACGGAATAGCTGGACGCTCCGTCTGAATATCGACGAGGGCATCGGGCGGATTCCGGCCCTGATCGAGGTGACTTGCTTTCGCGTTGTACAGGAGGCTCTCACCAACGTGGCAAAATATGCCAGAGCCAAGGTCATTGAGCTGACGTTGCATCGACCTGCCCAGGAAGTTATCCTGGTGATCCATGACGACGGTGTCGGGTTTGACATCACGGCTGCGCGGCAACGTGCGAGGGATGGAGAGACTATGGGACTGTTTGGGATGGAAGAACGTGTCCGGTTAGCAGGCGGTTCCTTGTCGATGCTGTCGGAACCGGGTCGGGGGACCAGTCTCGAGCTGCGCTTCTCGCTTGGAGACGACCCTCAGGCGACGCATGGAGCCCTGCGGGAGGTGAGTGCCTCATGAGCGATCTCCGCGTCATGATTGTCGAGGATCATGCATTGGTGAGGACCGCGATGCGCGCGCTCTTGCAGAAGCTCGATGGAATTGACGTTGTGGCTGATGTCGGGGATGGGTGGGAAGCCGTGAAAGCTGTCCAAGCGGATGCTCCTGACTTGGTCCTGATGGATATCGCCATGCCGGGATTGAACGGACTCGATGCGACGTCCCGGATTGTGAAGGAATCGTCGACCACGCGTGTCATCTTATTGTCGATGTATGCCAATGAAGAATATCTCCGGCAGGCGCTGCAGGTCGGTGCGTCAGGATATTTGTTGAAAGGTGCTGAGCTGGCAGAATTAGAATTGGCCATCAGAACGGTGAGCCGTGGTGAAACCTACCTGACCCCCGCCGTTGCCAAGTATGCCGTGGATGTCTACCGAAACAAGTCCGGAGAGCCATCCAGTCCGCTGGCCAGACTGAGCGGGCGTCAGCGCGAGATTTTGCAACTGATCGCCGAAGGTTATACGACGAAAGATATTGCCCAGCGCCTGAATCTCAGCGTCAAAACCGTGGAAACCCACCGGGCGCAGTTGATGGAGCGGCTTGACATCCACGATGTGCCGGGACTCGTTCGTCTGGCGATTCGTGTGGGCTTGGTTCGAGCCGATTCCTAAGCCTGTTCTTCCCCCTCCACTTTCTAACGCCTTTCAGTAGCCTTGTTGTGGGGCTTCAGGCACTCCATGCGTGTTCACCAGGGTTTTCCTGATAGGCCGCTCTCGCCTCATTTGTCATGCTGTATCCATGCCCCATGTCTCTAAGGGCAAATGCGTGGAAGCGATGACCATCTCAATGACGCACAGTTCGGCCATCCGGATCGTTCTCGTCGATAGTAATGTGGAGTGTCTTGCACGATTGGACAAGTGGATCGCCACACACCCAGATTTGGAAATTGTGGGGAAAGCCAGCTCGGGAGTCGATGCGCTCGAGCAATGCAAGATACTACGTCCCGATCTCGTGATCATGGATGTGACACTTCCGGTGATGAACGGGTATGAAGCGACAGCACGCATCAAGGAGGATGGCTCCGGTCCGAAAGTTATTCTGATGTCCTTCTTCCATATGGACGAAGTCTATGCACATGACGATCATTCAATGGCGGATGTGGTGTTGAAAAAGGATGCGTTATACGAGGAATTGATTCCAACCGTGACCAGGCTTTTCCCGAGCAGAGCGGGAACGCAAGGAGATCGATCACTCGGGGACAAGGCAGTGTGAGAGGGGGGCTGTGAGTGATGTCAAAATGGCGTGACGGGTAGGGTAGAGGAATGGGTTTATGCCTATGGAGAGTCTTGCCGCTGTGCGAATGAGGGAGATGTTGTGAATTTTATCATGGCGCCCCATCGACCAGAGCAGGCGGTTCCGGTAGGGTCTGTTGCCTAGTTGAGGAGCCACCGTCCGTAAAGAAGGCTTGAGGAAGCTGGTCCTCGGAGAATCCAAGGAGTCTGTATGAATGTCAAAGGGTTTATTCTCGAAGACGATAAAGGACGTGAATTTGTGATGGCCTATGAAAAGCTCTCGCCTCAGCCGGGCAGGACCTTCTTACTCCGAGGCTGGCAGCGGCGGCGCTTGGTTCCATTGCAATGTTCGGAACAGGAGCTTCGCCGAATCGTTGGAGGCGTGTTAGTCACCCTTGATGATCTCTTTAAAAGCCTTCCACGGTTTTCTGATAGCCTTGATGCGTTCCTTCTCCAGAGCGAAGGTTCGCTGAAGCCACCGTTGAGAAAGCCGCCGGCCTTGCGGAAGGTGGGTCGAGGGGCAAGTTATGCCGCGAAATAGGTAACCTGCTTCGATCCCACTCCTTCGTGGAGTGCGCTGTGAATATCGCTCCGTCAATTGTGATCCCCAATGTCCTCGTCTTGCTTCGAGCCGCTTCTTCTCTTCAACTGAATAGATTAACTGGAAGCCGCATGCCCCTCCGAGCCTAGATTCGGTCTGAGGTGATTACCCCTCCGCCACCCTTGAGAAATGTCCTCGCAGCGCCTGATTCTCTTGCAGTATGATACGGCTTCTTGAATTGAGGGGTATCGTGTGTTGAAACAGCGCATCGAAGCCGTTACGGAAGCGAATCGGAGGTTCTACGAGGCCTTTGAAAGTCTCAATATCGCCAAGATGGATGAGGTCTGGACACCTCAAGAGTATGTCACCTGTATTCATCCCGGGTGGACGATTCGTTCTGGGTGGCCGGCCGTTCGCGACTCGTGGGTGCTGATCTTTAACAACACGTTCTCGATGAAGTTCGAGTTGGCCGATATCATGGTTCAGGTAGCAGGCGATATGGCCTGGGTCATCTGTGTGGAAAATCTTGTGACCCAACAAGCAGAGGAGCCACAACAGGCCAAAATCCTTGCCACCAACCTTTATGAACTCATTGGTGATGAGTGGCTCATGATCCACCACCATGGATCACCGGTGATGGGGTAAGGGAGAGATGCGAGCCGCCCGGTAGTCTCCGGTGCCCGCTGTCCAGGGTCTGTTGCTATAGCTTCGGCGCGGGGGTCGGGACCTCATCAATCCGAATGGTTTTCATCCATTCGGCGGTGATGGTATCACGTTCCGCCATTGACATACCGGCATAAGCCGAGAACATTTGTGGTCCGCGACGGCGTCGCCAGGTGAGGAAACTGAGGAAATGGTCTTTGCAGACGGAGCGTGTGCCCGCTGGCGCATAGGGTCTTGCTAGGCAGTTTGTGACATGGCAATGAGTATCGTGCATCGAAGGTCCTTCAGTTCTGTGTAGTATGCCGGTCAGCCCTACCGAATTTCAAGCTCGATGCTGGATCTGTTGCACAATTTTTCGGAGTACTGAGCGGAGAGGAGTGCTGATGCGTCTACTGTGTGTTTTTGTTGGGCTCGTTGCTGTTTGCTCTGTGTTAGGTGGCTGTCCTGCAGGGGGTAGTCAGAGCATCGGTTCCCGAGATGCGTCTGAAGGGCACTCCGTGTCAGGATCGGGGCTCCTACCCCAGGGCGTTGCCATCGGCGATGTGAGTTCACAACGTGCTTTGTTATGGTTACGTACTGATGGAGCTGCTGTTGTGCAAGTAGAATGGGTGCCGCTGTCGGCGTCGGAGCAGCCTTCAGCCTCGGCGACGACCGTGATCCCGCTATCGCGGACTGCACCTCTCAAGACAGTGGCGGAGACGGATTATACACTGACGGTTCCTCTTGGAGGTCTGACCCCCGCGACTCGCTATCGGTATCACGTGGTGGTCGGTCCTGCTGAATTGTCCACGGGGCAGCGATCTGGAACACCAGCAGTGACTGGTGAATTCGTCACACTGCCGGACGAAAGGACTTCTGCAGCTGTGACGTTTGCCTGGAGTGGAGATCTTGGCAGTGGAGGACGATGTCGCCGAGGCGCGGATGGTTATCCGATCTTTAATGTGCTGCATCGATACCATCCTGATTTCTTTTTGTTCCTTGGCGATACGATGTATGGTGACCATGTCTGTCCCTCGCCTCTTAACGAGCCAGGGGCGGATTTCAAGGCTACGACATTGGACACCTATCGGTTGCGCCATCGCTATCAACGTGGCGCCGATGCATTACGACGGTTTTTGGCGGATACGCCGGTGTACGTGATATGGGATGATCATGAAGTCCGGAATAATTTTGCTGGCCCGTATGACGAGCGGATGCCAGTTGGTCGGCAAGCGCTACGTGAATACTGGCCGATCGACTCTCCCCGTGAAGATCCGCATCGCCTCTATCGGACAGTTCGGTACGGTGCCGATCTTGAGTTGTTTATCTTGGATGTTCGACAGTACCGGAGTCGCAATGTAGATCAGGATAGTGCATCCAAGACGATGCTTGGGGCAGCGCAATTGGCATGGCTGCTCAACGGGCTTCAGACGTCAACTGCGACTTGGAAAGTCATTGCGACGTCCGTTCCTCTCTCGATTCCAAAGGGGGGTGATAGCACTGTTCCTGGAAACGATGGGTGGGCCGGTGGGCCGGATGGAACCGGATTTGAGCGAGAGCGGCAGGTGGTTGTTGATACCATCCTTAGTCATAAGATTAATAACGTGGTCTTTCTCTCCGGGGATGTTCATTGGGTGCAAGCCAATGCCTATGATCCGAACCAGGACGGGGTCATCGATTTTCATGAATACATCGCCGGTCCACTCTCTGCCCCATCGGGGAGGTTCGCATCAACTCAAACGGCACTTCACCCCATTGAGCTGTTCTATGAGGCTGGGTACCATAATTTTGGTCTGGCCAGGGCGACAAAGTACGAGTTCCATGTGAGCATGGTGGATGAGACGGGCAAAGAACGGGTATCCCACCGCCTTATGGCACAGTAGAACAAGGTGGAATCTGGTTTCTGCCTCTTGCAATCCAAGCATGGTGACGGGTACCGTACGAGCTCCATAGTCATTCGTTATGTTCTCTCCAACGAGACAGAAAGGAACACCATGTCAGGATTGATGTCCGCCGATGATGTATTTTCAAGAGCGGAGGCGGCGGCTGTAGCAGCAACGGGTCCGGATGAGAAGGCCTTACAGATCGATTATGACGCGTTGAAATTGAAGTTTCGCCATATGTTGAGTGATCGCAAGATCGCGCTCTGCCATGTCAATAAATTTTTGCCGGAGGGGTATGAAGACCAAGGACGGTTCAATCTGGTCCTGCTGACAGCAGGGCATGTGGTGTTTGATGTTGTGATTGGGGACTCCTACTTCCGATACGATGTAGTCTCGGTTGGACAATTGGATAAAGTTCAGCTCATCGACGCCATGTGGGACAACCGAGAAAAGCGCCGGGAAGAGCCGTTCTTAAGCCTCCGCCTGATGCACGGTGAAGAAGTACACTTGCTATTAGCCTTGGACGACGAGGAGCGGGCTAGTCTGCTGAAGTTTGCCTCAGCCGTTACGATGGCGAGAAATCCAGAGTACTAGGTTGGAGTTCAAAGCTGTGTCTGAGGAGCTCGTGAAGAGTGTGAGCCGAAGTGTGGTATAGCCTCGGCGGCCTGAGTTGAAGTCAGATCATCGATTGATCTTTTTTCAACCCATATCGGTTGGATGTTGATGCAATGAGTACTTGGTGCTTTGACGGTTCCCCCTGGTCTGCGCCATTCTATCTCTCACAGACGCCCGAGACCATCCTTGGAAGTGTCTAGACTCGCGGGCCTTACGTGGCGGGATGTATAGGCTGACACTCAGCTTCTTCAAGGCGATGATGAACCAATTTGCGTCATAGCCGTGGTTGGCAGGCGGATGTTTGGCATTGATCATCAGGCCGTCTCTTGCTCCGAACTGTCGTGCCAACTTGCACAAGAACTTGTTGAAGGTTCTTGGCCGGCTCCAACGCCTCAATCGATTGGAACGCTTTTTCTGGAACTATAGTTCTTCGGGCATCCCTCCATTGAAGACCATATCGGAATACATAGGGGATCCCCTTCAGTCCTCCGCAGATTATCTACCCGCAGAATACTGAACGAGACAGAAAAATATGGTTTGATCTTTTCAACTATTGCCCGCTCAACAGAAACACGTTACTCGTGACCACCCTTCGTCATAGCGAACCAGATCCTGGTTGCTGAAGCACCTAACAATCTTAATACGTCTTGAGTCTGATTCATCCGGAATCAGCCTAGTGTCGCGTGGATGGGCAAATGCCAAAGATCGTCGGATCTGGTGGATTCTGCTCCTAGGGCAGTGTAGCGCCTGTCAATGGTTAGGAAGGTGAGAGTCTCTGCAGTTTATGGGATGGGTGAAACTGAGGCCCCCTGACCCTACTTTCTTCTATACCCTCTCCCTCGAAAGGATGGCTATCGTAGCCGTTTCCGCATGCTACACCTGTCATGGTGCCTGTGAATGGGACCGTCGAACAAAACGCATCATGGTTGATGGAGGGAATGCCATGTCAGACACGCTGCGGGCCCGTTCTACATATACTGCGGTTTCCCACCTTGATCCCACTCTATTGCATCAGGTCGTTCTGATGAAAAACCCCGATGTACAGGCTACTAATATGGACGGAGAGACAGTGCTCTTGGATCTCAGTACCGGTCGATATTATACCCTCAATCAGGCAGGGAGCCTGATCTGGGAGCTCTGTACCGGCAAGCAGACTATCAGCGACATTCATACTGCCCTTTGTAACCGTTTTGAGGTCCTCCCCGAGCGAGCTCTTGACGATCTCGTCATCCTGGCTAATCAGCTAACCCAGGAGGGGCTACTTCAACAAGAAAGGAGGTGAAACTACATGATGAAAGAGACGTATGCACGGCCAGCCATTACCAAGCACGAACTCTTGTGAGATATCACCGCCAAGATGTCTGGCCATGGTGGACCGCGAGGCAATAACGGTTTTGGTAACGGTGGTTACGATGGTGTGCCAGGAAAGTCATCCTTTTATGACGTCACCCGTTAACCGAATCGGCATTACTAGCGTGTGACCTGACGGGCTGGCCAATTCTACAGCCAGCTTGTAAATCAGCAGGGTAGAGTAAAGGAGGTGAAACAAATATGATGAAAGAGACATATGTGCAGCCAGCCGTTACCAAGCACGAGCTCTTGCGGGACATCACCGCTCAGAGATCTGGCGGCGGTGGTGGGCGTCCTAGCATCGTTGGAGGGCATTCTGGATTTGGTGGTGGGCGGATAGCTCACCATTACAACAAGTTTGCTCATAGACCTCAATAGGGGTTATGGGGGCGGCGGTCATCCTGATCGCCCAATGGGCTGGTTGGCTCCACTGATCAGCCAGCCCACCTCTTAACGCCTTGTGTAGAGGAAGTGACAAAGAACGATGTGAGGGAACGATAACGATGACTGTCGTTGAACGGCCTCTAAGCGAGTTGCACTTTTCACTGTATGGTACGCAGGTACGATATGTTACAGCCTCTCCCGTACTTGCTACCCCAGTGAATGAATTCCTGAGACATTTTCGGCAAGAAGTCCTTCAGTCGTCGG
The DNA here is from genome assembly GCA_902500775.1 of uncultured Nitrospira sp. GTDB lineage: Bacteria > Nitrospirota > Nitrospiria > Nitrospirales > Nitrospiraceae > Nitrospira_D. The sequence continues at coordinate 32,183 of CABVRZ010000038.1, read as the reverse complement.
TTCCACTCACCTTGTATTTCCATGCAGTTGACCATCGAGCTGATATTCCAGTGATCATCTCATCTTCCGCACATCAACTGGCTATCAAAATAGGGGCAGCGGGTGAAGGTGGTCCGGAGACCGATTTGCCGTATGAGGTGATACTTGATGATGGGCGGTTAATCGCCGACTTTTTCGGTGTCGGGGTGTTGGTGGTTGATAGTGCAAAGGGGAGAGCTGATGGCTATTTGATTAATCCTCAGATGATGCCGGACGGTTTGATTGAATATTTGTTTCATCTCGCCTTGACCGAACTCTTGCGACGTCGAGGACTCTACACCATTCACGCGACGGCTCTGGAGAAGAATGGCAGAGGAGTTTTGATTCCTGGTAATAGTGGGCGTGGGAAGACAACATCATTCCTTTCACTACTTCGATCGGGTTATCGCTATCTGTCCGATGATCATCCTTTGCTACGAGATGCCGGGACACATATTGATCTGCTTCCTTTTCCGATCAAGATCAATGTGACTGAACAAACCGTGGGATTTTTCCCTGAGCTGCGCACTGCGTCTGCTGAGGTGCTTCAGCCTCGGTTTCCAAAACGAGCCTTCTATGCAGAGGATCTCTATCCCACTTCAACCGGGGATTGTTGCCGACCAGCGCTCGTACTGTTCCCTCACGTGATTGATGCACCTCACAGCCATCTGGAATTGCTTCCTAAGAGTCGTGCATTGGAGATCCTTCTTCCTCAGGCATTATTGGTGTACGACTCAGAGGTTGCGAAACGAGAGTTTCAGGTTTTAGCGAAACTTATCAAACAGGTGGATTGTTATCGCTTACACTTTGGTCGTGACATTCTGGAGCTCCCTCAACTCATCGCACCATTACTTGAGGAGAGAATGTGATGACAGGCTATTCCTGTGCGCGGCGAATTCCCTTGGGATCAGAGGCGGAACTGCTTGTCTGGTGTGCACGGACAGGGATGACGCAAGATCTCACGGCGCGAATCCGTCGAAGAGTCCAAGAGTTAGTCGACTGGCCGGTCTTTCATGAGCTGGCGGAATATCATGGTGTGGAACCTTTACTGTACGCAAGCCTCTCCAGGGTTGCATTTGATTTGGTACCTGCCGATTCGTTGACGCGATTGCGACAGAAGGCGCAAGTCGGGAACATGTTGAACCGATCATTGGCTCAGGAGCTTATCAAGTTGTGCGATGAGTTTGCTGCGCAGGGAGTCCCCGTGATTCCAATCAAAGGAGCTACCCTCGCAGCGGTGGCTTATGGTGATCTTGGTCTTCGTGATTTTACAGACCTTGATTTGCTTATTCCGGAAACAGTTGCCGGGGAAGCTCAGGCAGTTCTCGCTCGGCTTGGTTACGAACCTAGAGCTGTAGTAGCCGGCCAGAGTGATGCACACCATGATGAGGGTCCGCACCAGGTATTTGTAAAGAGGCGGACGCTCTGTCGTGTCGACCTTCAGTGGATGATGTCTCACCCACACTTCGCATTTAGATTAGATCGCCAAGAATTCTGGGAACGACGGGTTGAGGTAGTCATTGACAATCGGACAGTCCCGGGATTGGCACCGGAAGATTTACTCATCGTACTTTGTGTGCATGGGTCGAAGCACGCATGGGAGCATCTGAAATGGGTTTGTGACGTGGCAGAACTCCTTCGCACCCATCGAACCTTGGACTGGAACTCTGTCATAACCCGCTCATCAGCATGGGGATGCAAGCGGTTGGTCATGATGGGCCTGTCAATTGCCCATCGACTCCTGGATGCCCCTCTCCCTGATGTAGTGGTGAGAAGAATTCAGAGGGAGGTGGAGATAGAGGTTCTTTCACAGCGCATGCCGGCCACGTTACTTGTCGATGGTCATGAAGGTGTGTGGGAAGAACAGTCTGCCGCACTCTACTTTTCATTAAAAGACTCGTGGTGGGCCCGTTGGCGGTTTGGTCTTCTGTTGTGCCGTCTCCAGAGCCCGGTAGCCGTTACCCCTCCCACATGGTTTCAGTGGCGTAGCTCCTTATGTCGTTTTGCTCGTCTCGTTCATCCGGTGCATCGAGTGATGAAACGGTTTCTTTCTTCTGGAATCCGAGGGGCAATCAATCGGTGGGTGCCACATACTACTTAGGCTTCTGAGGCAGAGACCTCTGTGAAACCTGCTGGCTGCCTTCAGCGGTATATTATAGCGATGATTTGGTAACGACAACTGCGAGCTAGAGTCCGTGGTGGTTCGTGGAATGGCATGTATTGGAACAAGGGTCTGCTACACTGAAAGTAGTGACGATGGCACGGGTAGATAAATACTTGGCCGTGCTTCGGACTGCTCTGTTGGTTTTATGGGTTCGACTGCTTTTGCGTCTAACAAGTCTGCCTCTGGTGCTTGGTCAATTGAGTCTTGGCTCAAAGATGGGGAATCCAGACGAAGCCGAGATGAAGAAACTTGCTTACTATGTAGATCGATGGCTACAGCTGTTCCCATACAATCAGAAAGGGAATTGCTTCCCCCGATCACTGGCGTTGTATCGACTGGCTCGCCGTCGGGGATATCCGGTTCAGTTCCATTGTGGAGTCAGAAAAGGCTTTTCTGGTCTGGAAGGCCATGCATGGCTGACACTTGAGTCCCAGACATTTCATGAGCCAGGCACGTTCTGGCAAGACTTCACGACCACCTTTTCCTATCCTCCTGGCCCAGTGAAACGACCCGAGGATCGGGAGGTCGGTATACAGCCTTGTGAACGATAGAGTCGTAAGGCGAATTGGTAAGGGCGGTGTTACTAAATATGAACACAATGCTCAATCGGATTGGACCTTTCGTGCACACGGTTGGACGAGCGCTATCGCTTGTGTGGCAGAGCAGCCCAAGTTTGGCTAGTGCGAGTGTCGTGGTACGCGTCATTCAGGGACTCCTTCCGCTCGTGGCGTTGTATTTGACGAAGCTTTTGATCGATGCCGTGACGGAAGGACTGAAGGCACCCTGGGACGATGCGTCGTTGACCCATATCCTCACGATTCTCGCTGGTATGGCCGGTGTGGCCGCAATCAGTGCTGCCCTCACTGCTGTTGCTGGGCTAATTTTAAAAATACAATCAGATGCTGTCACCGATCATATGTATGCGGTGATTCAGGCTAAATCAGTTGAAGTCGATCTCGAGTATTATGAGAATGCACGCTATCAAGATACCCTGCATTTGGCACAGCAAGAAGCGCCCTATCGACCAACCGCCATTCTCAATGCACTACTCCAGATGGGGCAACACGCCATTTCATTGCTTGCGATGGCTGTCCTACTGTGGTGGATGCATTGGGGCGTAATTCCGATCCTGATCCTGACAGCCATTCCATATTTTTTCGCCAAGCTGAGAAAGTCCTCTCAACTCTATGTGTGGGAACGGGAGCGGGCACCACTTGACCGAAAGGCATGGTACGTCAATATGCTGCTGACTCAGGCTGGCGCGGCGAAGGAGGTTCGGCTGTTCGACCTCGGCCGCCGCTTGCAGCAGTGGTTTGCCGATGCGCGATTAGTGTTACGTCAAGAACGAATCGCGTTGGAGCGACGCTGGGTGTTTTCTGGATTTGTTGCACAGATTGTCGGTGTTGCTGGGGTCTTTGGTGTCTGCAGTGTGCTGGTTGTCAGAACCATTGACGGACTGCTGACCATTGGAGACCTTGTCATCTGTCTACAGGCTGTACAACGCGCTTCCGGATTCTTGGAGGGACTTGGGCAGAGCGTAGCGAGCCTGTATGAGAGCAATCTCTTCCTCAACACGCTGGATGAATTCTTGGGGTTGCAATCAAGATTGAGAGCGTCAACATGTCCACGAGTATTTCCTCGCCCCATTACCGAAGGGATAGTGTTCGAGCGGGTATCATTTCAATATCCACATGAAGAACGCGTGGCCATTCGAGACTTCACCTTTTCAATTAAACCCGGTGAGCACGTTGCATTTGTTGGGGCGAACGGTGCAGGGAAGACAACGTTGGTAAAGCTCCTGTGCCGTTTATATGATCCATCGAGCGGGCGGGTTACAATTGATGGGACGGATCTTCGTGATTACCCTGTCGCCGAGGTGAGAGGCGCAGTTAGCGGAATTTTCCAGGACTTTGTGAAGTTTCAGTTGTCTGCGAAAGACAATATTGCACTGGGTGTCAGGGCCTCAGCGGTCGACTCATTCGCCATCGTTCAGGCAGCGAGACAGGCTGGGATCCACGAGGCCATTGAGCGATTGCCAGACGGGTACGAGTCATTACTCGGCAAGCTCTTCGATGGTGGACATGAACTGAGTATCGGTGAATGGCAGAAAGTAGCCCTCGCCAGAGCGATCTTGAGAGATTCACAAATTCTTATTCTCGATGAGCCGACCAGTGCGATGGATGCCAAGGCAGAAGCAGAACTGTTTGAACGGTTCCACGAGCTTGCTCAGGGACGAACGGCGATCTTGATCAGTCATCGGCTCTCAACGGTCAAGATGGCGGACAGAATTTTTGTCGTAGATCAGGGACAAATAGTGGAACAAGGGACACACGACGAATTAATGGCACAGCAAGGCCTCTACAACAACCTCTTTCTCACTCAAGCCCAGCACTACCAGTAGTGGCGATACTGATCCTACCTAATTCGCCTGACTGGAGCAATATTGCCTCTTCGGATCGCTAGCCTTGTTGTTAGTGGTAAGCAGATTCGGAGGTGGTCCGATCGACTCAAAATTTAGGCGCTTCCGGGTTTAGCATGGGTACAGATCAAGTCCGCCACAGTGGAAGTAGATCGCTGTCTTGAAGTTCTCCGTGTTCCGAAAGCCGCAGGCCATGCTCTTGATCTTCTGAATCTGGCTATTGAGTCCCTCACTCATCGCGGTGGTCACCGGGTGCTGAGAGTACGTCACCATGTTGGTGATGTGTCGACGGATCGTCTCCGCTGCCTTCCGAATGGGTTCCAGCCGACTATGCATCGCCCAGCAGTACCACCGTTTCCAGAACTTCCAGCCTGACGCCGGGTAGACGTAGTGCCAGAGACACCGCAAGGTCTCTTTGATCGCCCACGCTCGTCCCACTTTGAGCTCCTGGCGTTTCAGTGCGGCACACTCCTCTCGCCGTTGCGCCGGCACATTCGCTTGGCTATAGAGCCACAGGTACTTACTGCCCTTGAGCGTCTCGTTGCCTGACGCCATCAATGCCCGATGCTCCTGCTTACGGATCGTGTCTACGGCTTTGCCGAGATGTCCCATGATATGGACGCGGTCGAAGACGATCTTCTCCGCCGCCTCAGGCACGCGCGCCCACGTCGCCTGCATATAGGGCTCCCACCTGTCCATCGCGACGGCCTCGATGCCGTTGAGTTGCTCCGGCGTCAGCCCCGTGTCGTAGCGGTCAAGACTACGGTGGAGTACATTGCCGAAGATCGGAAGCAGGGTGCCCTCATCCAAGTCGCAGACCAGCGTGAGCTAGCGATGGCCCTTGGCCGCCGCCTTCTCATCCACCCCGATTCGGGGCACGATCCGCGCACGCTTACGGGCTCGTCCCCGCGCGACCGCCCGCTGCATCCCCCCCCACGCCTCGTCCCAGCTGATCCGCACGATCCGCGTGGCCCCGCTCACGTCACATTGACGCAACACGTCGATGGCCAGGCGCTCAAACAATAGGGTGAAGCGCGACCGCGGTTCCGCCCATGGTACTGTGACCTGAACGACGCCGTGTTCACCACAGGCCACCCGGGGAATCCGCGCGTGCAGGTGGGTCTGGAACTGGCAGCTGTCAAGATGCCGCCAGGTCCGCTCCTCGGCGTGATCGTACAACGGCAGCCTCTTGGTGCAGTGAGGACAAACCCACGCCACGTCTTTCGGATGATCGGCCCACACATCCACGCGCTGCTCGTTCATGGCTAGCTTCGCGCAGCTCACCGTCCACGGCGACTGTAAGCCCAACAGATACTGCTAGAGCGCGGTGTCTTGCATGGTCGGTCCCTCCTTGGCCGACCATCCTATCCCTTCGCCCTACCCACGGAGAACCCGGAAGCGCCAAAATTCTTTAACAGCGGAACATGGTCTTCATCGACCCACATAATATCGTGATTGTGGGAATCTCGGAGGTCTGATCCTCCAGTGAATGTTTTGCTGTTTGGCGTAAAGGTCCAGCACCTATCTTCGCCGGCTGTGTTGATGGTATCGCCAAGGTTTAGCGGCTCTTGTCACTCGCCCTTTGGGTTTTGGGAGGAAATCCATATGTCATGTCCACTGCGCGATCCCATGTTTGGACGTGTACTCGTGATAATGAGGCTCTTCCCGTTCCTCGATAGACCGGTCCAGTGCATATGGTCACGGTAGGCTGAATTGAGGCGTGGGCCTAAGCTCTCAGGTTTTTGCCAGATCTCATCTTTCTTCTCGACTTTCCAGATATCGCTATCCTGGGTAACTCCTGGTTGCTGATAGTTGAAATAAATGAGGCTGTCGGAGGCAATGATCGGACAGTGTTCTTCGTCTGTTGGCGTATTGATGTGAGGAAGCTCTGGGACATCGCTCCAATTTCTGGCTGGCTGCCAGACGCCGTTGATTTTTTGTGTCACATATAGGTCACCGGTCGAGAGATTGCCAGGCTGGTATCGCGTGAAATAGATGACGTTGCCATCATCAGAGCGACTCGGCTCCAGCTCCCAGGGAGACGTATTGATGTTTGGGCCCACAGTCGGATCAATGCTCGGTCCCAAATGAACTGGAGCTTGCCACTCTCCTTCACCTTGTGTGCCATCAGGATATCGAAGTTATAAGACGCTCCTGGTGATGAAATGCTGCCTCTTCGGCCTGAAGCAAAAATGGCGGTGTCTCCATTAACGCTGTAGGTGATCTCGATCTTGGCTTCTGATGAATTGATGGGTTTTAGATAGAGAGGAGGTTGCGGTTCCATGTTCGCTGTGTGACAGGTGGTTTCAAGGTCCAAGTGGAACGGGTGAATGATGCCGCAATGGTGTGAAGCTCTCCCGTGGCGTCGTAAAGCCGAAGCACTTGCGTGGGCGCGTACTCAACCGATGCGCCATGACGTTCAGCTCAGGCTGGGTGTAGCCCGACAAGTCTGTCCCCTTGGACAAGTCCTGACGCAGCAGCCCACTTGTGTTCTCATTGGTGCTGCGTTGCCAGGGACAATGCGAGGCCGCAAAGAAGATGCGAACCGCCAGGCACCACTTAGGAACCGGCAGAGACTCTCCAAAGAACCGGAGCCACCTCTCAATTGGTCAAGGGAGACGGATGGAGTTTCGGTCGAGGCTAGCCTATGTCGTCGAATGAATTTTTCCGAAACTTTCTACGGAGATTGGTGAAGGACTCTGTGATCGTGTCACTGGATGAAGTTTTAGCGGCTTGGTGTGCTGGTTGTTCCGTAGCGCAAAAACGCCCCACGTCGATCCAGGCTTCACAGCCGACGGAGATCGGTTCAGTCTGGAGGTGGAGGTCATTTGAGCTGTTGAAGAGGAAAGTCATCTCATCCTTTATTGACTTGAAAGAACCTTACCGCGTAGGTGCTCATCTGCCTATTCCTCTCTCGTAGGTCTGACCTACTTTGGACTTCAACGCGTGCATTCCAGCTGGTGAGCCGTAGCCAGTTCTTACCTCACGAATTCAGGTCTGGCACTGGTCTATTGCAGCAGCAAGGAGAGTGCCAGGTAGAGGTTTATTGACCATTGCGTTGATTTTGAAGGGTAATGGTGGCTCAAATTGATCTCATGATGCGTATGCCATGTATATAGAAGGATACAGGGTGCATCTAAACGTGCGTGAAGGTAACCCAGGAAGTGAGCTAGTCTGCGCCTGCAGTTCAGGGAAGGGCGGTATTAGAGCTCTCCGGCATTCACCTGTCGAACCCGTTCGGCGGGGATACTGAGCGCCGCTAAGAGGTAGTCTTTTAATTCGTTACTGTAGGGCTGGACCGCAAGGGCCTGTTGCATACAGAGGAGCCAAGCATCACGTTCCTCATACCCGATCGGGAACCGCTTGTGTGCGCTAGGAATGCTGATTGGCCCATAGTGCTGCTGAAAGAGTTTCGGGCCTCCGAACCAGCCGCAGAGGAAGTACGTCAATTTCTTGCGGGATTCTGCGAGATCAGGTGGGTGCATGTCTCGGATGATTTTGGCCTCCGGCAAACTATCCATATTGGCGTAAAACTCGTCGACTAGGCGTGTGATTCCGGCCAACTCACCAGCTGCTTGGTATGGAGTAGAGTGGGCGCTATCTTTCTGTTCATCAGTGGACATCAGTGTTCAGGAGTGTTGATAGGGGATACGGTTATGGCTTGGTGTAAAAGGGCAGAGCTTGGACGATTGCCATGTGCTTATTACCATCACATTCCACGGCTAATTCTGTACCCGGTGCACTGAAGTCCCTGAGTGGAAATCCGAACGCAAGGGTCTTGTTGAACTGAGGGGAATGGACGGCGCTGCTGACCCAGCCCACTTCGCGATCGCCGTTGTAGAGTTTAGCTCCGTGCGACGGAACAACGGAGTCTTTAAGTGCCAACCCCACTAATTTTCGGCGCACATTGCCATAGGTATCCATGCGTGCGACAACTTCTTGTCCTGGATAGCATCCTTTATTGAGGCTGAACGCTTTTCCTTCAAGGTTGGCTTCAGGTGGAACGATCTCCTCATTCAGATCTGGGCCAGCTTTGGGGAGGCCGGCTTCCATGCGCAAAGCTTCTCGAGCCTCTGTTCCAATGGCTCTGATGCCAAATTTGGCACCGGCTTGCAACGCGCTCGTCCAAGCCGTGAGTAAGCTTTCGGCCGGAAGGAGAACCTCGATATCAATCTCGCCCGTTTCTTCGGTGCGTAACACCAGCGCGGAATGTCCACCGATCTGAGCTGTCACAAAATCGACCGGCTTTACATCGGAGACATCCACACCGAATGCGGACTGCACCACTTGAGCGGCTTTCGGTCCGCTGATCAACAGGAGCCCCCAGTTTTCCGCACAGTTCTCCATCTTGGCCTTTGTGCCATAGAGCAGGAATTTGCGCATGGCTTGAAACGTGATCTCTCCGATCTCCCCGACATCTTCCACCATAACGGCTTCGGTCTGAAGATACAGGCGGAAGTAGGTAAGCATCTTCCCCTTGTGTGTCAAAAAGCTTGAGTAGCGGCCCTGTCCAGGTTGCAGGGAAAGAATATCGTTGCTGATAATGCTTTGAAGCCACTTCACGCGATCTTCGCCGGTCACTCTGATCTTGCCACGAGGGGAGAGGTCGGCGATACCCACCGCTTCCCGCACGGCACGGTGTTCTGCGGCGACATCGCCATAGTGCGTCGGAATCTCCCAACCAGCGACCTCTCCGAATGTCGCTCCGAGTTTGACATGTTGGGTGTGCAGGCGAGATTGTTTCATGGGTTTCTCATGTGAGGTTATGGTATCCGTGCCTATCGGGATTTTAACCCGATCATTTCGTCTACGAGCTCTCGTGTCCGAGCAGAAAATTCATTGCGAGAGACGACCTTCGTCACACCGAGTGCTCGCGCACGGTTCCAGGTCTCGACCTCTTCGTGATTGGCAAACGCCAGCGTCGGAATATGTTTCAGCTGTGGGTCAGCCTTGAGCTGTTCCAGCGCTTGCAAGGCGTCGAGGGTCAAGTCGTTCATGTTGAAAATGATGGCACTCGGACTCCCAGCAAGTGCTTTGTCGATAATATCCTGTTGCACACGTGCTTTTTCAAGCTGATAGTCCGGTTGACGCAATGCATCCCTGACTTTGGTGTAGAAGAAGAGGTCAGTCACCGCGACAAGAATGGTTTTCTGGTTGGTTTGGTTCATGGAGTTGAGCTGGTGTTTAGGGAATACTGTTCAACCGAAGAAAGATGAAACGAAAGGAGGCAAATACACTCCGTCAATTCAACGAGCTCACCAACCGTCCCAGCGCCTTCTTGGCGAGTGCATAGTTAGGATCCAGGGTGAGCGCCGCCTTATACGAGTCGATGGCTTCCGTCCAGCTCCCCTTTCGCTCGTAGACGCGACCAAGGTTGAGGTGGGGATAGGCAGGGCTTTCGTAGCGCTTAGCCTGCATCGCTTTCTGAAACCAGGCAATCGCCTCGTCGAATTCTCCCTTCTCAATCAGGTACGCGCCGATATCGTTGTAGGGATTGCCGAAGTCAGGATCTTGCTCGATGGCTTTTTGGCATTCCTCAATAGCATCGTCGAGCCGTCCCATGAAGCTATAGGTCCAGCCCAAGAAGGTATAGGCCTCGGCGGTTGGATGAGTGGCGATCGACTGCTTGTACAGGTTGACGGCTTCCTCGAGTTCGCCCTTCATCTGCCGCGCAAAGGCTTGTTGAAAGAGCTCCCACGCCTGGCGTTTGTCTTCTTCGTGTCCATCACCCTGGACGAGAAAATCTTGGATATTCATAAGGATTAGTTGAAAGCCTTCAGCTGTTAGCTCCCATCGATAGCTGACGACTCAAACCTATTCGTTCTTCAGTTTTTTTGCAATCAACCCTGCTCCATACCGGCCTGACAACAACATCGATCCGAAGGCTGGCCCCATGCGTGGTGTGCCATAAACGGCTGCAACGGCCAATCCGATAACAAAGCAATTCGGATAGACCTCTCCGGTGCGATCCATCACCTCTTCCTCGGAGCGCGAAACCCACATGGCCCCATTGCCTGGTACTGGCTTGTACAAATTCCGTTTATGCAGGAGCTCAACCAGGACGGCATCGTGGCCGGTGGCATCCACGATGATCTTGCTCTCGAGGGCAATGGGATCGACATGGATGCTGTCATGCCCTGCCATCTCGGCGGTTGTGTTATTGACCACAACGCCTTCCAATGATGCATTTTGGCGAAGGATCAAGTCCACCACTCTCGTAAGGTTCATGACCCTGGCCCCAGCTTTGTAGGCGGCGGCGATGAGCGCACCGGTGGCATGGGGTGGATCAACCATGTACATACCCGCACACTCGGTGATCTTCTTGCAGGGAACGCCGATCTCTTCGAGAATCTCATTGGCAGGCTCACAAATCGTGGCCTTGTTCATGAGGTACCCGCCGGACCAGAATCCGCCTCCAAGTGCCAGACTTTGCTCAATCAGGAGCGTTCGAAATCCTCTTGTCGCCAAGTCGCGCGCACAAATCAGCCCAGACGGTCCGGCACCCACAATGATGACGTCACTCTCGATCAGCTGATCGAACTCTCTATAGTATTCCCGGGCAATCTGCCGGGTAATATCTTTCTCTCGTAACGGAGCGGGTGTTGGCTTGTTCATGATAAACGTCTTTCTCAATGCGCAATTCTCTACCAGATCAGCGGTAGATTTCTGCCCCAGATTTTTTAAACTCTTCGGATTTCTCTTTCATCCCGATCTGAATCGCTTGCTGTTCATCGACTTTGAGCTGTGCGGCGTAATCACGGACGTCCTGTGTAATCTTCATCGAGCAGAAGTGGGGGCCGCACATGGAACAAAAATGCGAGACCTTGGCGGCGTTGTCCGGCAGCGTTTCATCGTGGAACTCTTTCGCGGTATCCGGATCGAGTGAGAGATGGAATTGGTCTTCCCATCGGAACTCAAACCGAGCTTTCGACAACGCGTTGTCCCGGATCTGCGCGCCAGGATGGCCTTTCGCCAGGTCGGCGGCATGAGCCGCGATTTTGTACGTGACCACGCCGGTCTTCACATCGTCGCGATCGGGGAGGCCGAGGTGTTCTTTCGGTGTCACGTAACAGAGCATCGCGCAGCCGTACCAGCCGATCATGGCAGCACCGATGCCGGATGTGATGTGGTCATAGCCTGGCGCGATGTCGGTCGTCAGAGGCCCAAGCGTATAGAAAGGCGCCTCCTGGCATTCCTTGAGTTGTTTTTCCATGTTCACCTGGATCATATGCATCGGCACGTGGCCGGGCCCTTCGATCATGACCTGCACGTCATGTTTCCAGGCGATCTTGGTCAATTCGCCTAGCGTTTCCAGCTCGGCGAATTGGCCTTCGTCGTTGGCATCGGCGATGGAACCTGGGCGCAGCCCGTCGCCCAGGCTGAATGACACGTCGTAGGCCTTCATGATCTCGCAGATCTCTTCGAAGTGGGTGTAAGCGAAGTTTTCTTGATGGTGCGCGAGACACCACTTGGCGTGGATTGAGCCACCGCGCGAAACAATCCCGGTCATTCGCTTGGCGGTCATAGGGACGCAGGCGAGGCGCACACCGGCGTGAATCGTGAAATAGTCGACGCCCTGTTCCGCCTGCTCGATCAAGGTATCGCGGAAAATTTCCCACGTGAGGTCTTCTGCCTTGCCGTTCACTTTTTCGAGAGCCTGATAAATCGGCACCGTGCCGATCGGGACCGGCGAATTGCGAATGATCCATTCGCGCGTTTCATGAATGTTTTTCCCAGTCGAGAGGTCCATCACGGTATCGGCGCCCCAGCGTATCGACCAGATCATTTTCTCGACTTCTTCTTCGATGGACGAGGCGACAGCGGAGTTGCCGATGTTCGAGTTGATCTTCACCAGGAAGTTTCGACCGATGATCATCGGTTCGCTTTCCGGATGATTGATGTTCGAGGGAATAATCGCGCGCCCACGCGCCACTTCATCACGGACGAACTCCGGGGTGATGACGGCGGGAATGCTGGCGCCCCAGGGTTGGCCAGGGTGCTGGGTTATGCCGCCGCCCTTGCCGTTTCGCTCAGCGCGTTCACGCGCCACTTCACGCGACTGGTTTTCACGGATCGCGATAAATTCCATCTCCGGCGTTACGATGCCTTTGCGGGCGTAGTGGATCTGGGTGACGTTCTGGCCGGCCTTGGCGCGGAGCGGCTTGCGGATATGTTGAAACCGGAGGTTGTCCAGTTTGGAGTCAGCGGCGCGTTGGCGACCGTAGTGGGACGAGATCTCGGCCAGTTCTTCCACGTCCTGCCGCCCCATGATCCAGGAGCGGCGGAGCGGCGCGAGTCCTGCTCGGACGTCGATCGTCACAGAAGGGTCGGTATAGGGCCCCGACGTGTCGTAGACGGTCACCGGTTGGTTTGGCGTTGGGGGTTGGCCGTTGATGGATTTGGTCGGGCTTAAGCTGATCTCTCGCATGGGCACATGCACACCGGTATGGGTGCCGGCCACATAGACCTTGCGCGAGGCTGGGAACGGTTCGGTGGTCAATGTCGTGGGCTTCTGTCCGTTACCAGTATATTCGCTCATGGGCGCATCCTTTCTGAGATGAGGAGCGTTGAGAGGACACCTCAATAAAAAAGCCGTACTCCAGGGGGAGGTACGGCTGAGTGCTCACAACGACCGCAGCTGTCGGCTTCCCTACGCTGGTATTACCCAGGTCAGGTTGTGAGGGTCGTCCGAGTGCACGGACTCTCAGCCTCATGGCTCCCCTAGCTATGAATGGATGATCGTAGTACTCCACGTCACCGATGTCAATCGGCTATTAGGCCCATGCCGACGCTTCTCCTTTAGGGGCGAGAGGAGTAGGACTTTTCCACAAGGGAGGATTCATTGATTGTCGGAGGGGCCTATCGTAGAATCAACTCCTGACATGGGAGGAACATTGTGACCGCAACTTCGACGTTACCCAAGCCGATCACTGACTATCAGTCGCTCTCAGCAGATGAATTATTCCGGCGGACGACTGCGGCGAAGCAGGCGCTTGGTACGCGCGTGATGATACTCGGCCATAACTACCAGCGGGATGAAGTCATTCAACATGCCGACTTTCGTGGAGACTCGCTGTTGCTGGCCAAGCTTGCCGCAGAGCGTTCCGAACGTCCCTACATCGTCTTTTGTGGTGTCCACTTTATGGCGGAGACAGCTGACATCCTTAGCCGTTCCCAGCAGACGGTGATTCTGCCCGATATGGCTGCGGGTTGTTCCATGGCTGATATGGCGGCGATTGAGCAAGTCGATCAATGTTGGGAAGCGTTAGGACGAGTCGTTTCGGTCGAGGAAACCGTGATGCCGGCGGTGTATGTGAATTCAGCGGCAGTCCTCAAGGCGTTTTGTGGGGAGCATGGCGGAATCACTTGTACGTCATCCAACGCCAAAGCCGTGATCGAATGGTCATGGGCAAGACGAGAGAAGATCCTCTTCTTCCCCGATGAGCATTTGGGTCGGAACACGGCAAACAAGATGGGGATTCCCCGTGAGCAGATGATTGTCTGGGATCCCTATCAGCCTAACGGTGGAAATACCAAGGAGGCCATCAAAAGGGCCAAGCTGATCCTCTGGAAGGGCCATTGTAGTGTTCACCAAATGTTTCAATCGGTGCATGTCGATCACTTTCGTAAGCAATATCCGGATGGCAAGGTCATTGTCCATCCTGAGTGTCATGAGGACGTGGTCAATAAGGCGGATCTGATCGGGTCGACCGAGTTCATTATTCGGACCGTCACGGCTGCGCCGGCAGGGACGACCTGGGCGGTCGGCACCGAATTGAATCTTGTCAATCGCTTAAAACACGAATTGACCGACAAGAAGGTGTTCTTCCTCTCCTCCACGGTCTGTCAGTGCGCCACGATGTTCAGAATCGATGCTGCCCACCTCTGCTGGGCGATGGAGAATCTGGCTGACGGGCATGTCGTCAACCGGATTGTTGTGCCCGAGGACGACAAGCACTGGGCGAAGGTCGCGCTGGATCGCATGATGGCCGTCAGTTAACCGGAACGTGAAAACGCTTCCCGCGTAACTCGCTCGTCGTTCACAAGCTCAATGTGCCGCAAGGGTACACCTCGCATTCTCACTTGCTGCGGCCTTGTCGAAAGACGTTTTTGATGATCCCGTACAAAGGCTAAGGACTAGTACCTCGCCCACCATTCAGGTATATTCACCCGTCAATTCTCTTTTCTTTTCGAGGACGCTGTACGTCCATGGATTACAAAGCGACTCTTAATCTTCCGAAAACCGATTTCCCGATGAAGGCCAATTTGCCGCAGCGGGAGCCGGACATGCTAGCCTGGTGGGAGCAGCAGAAGCTCTATGCCCAGATCCAAGCGTTGGGGCAGGGACGGCCTCGGTATGTCCTGCACGACGGTCCTCCCTATGCCAACGGTCGTATCCATATCGGACATGCCTTGAACAAGGTGCTCAAAGACATCATCGTGAAGTCGAAAACGATGGCTGGTTTCCAGGCACCGTATGTGCCGGGATGGGACTGCCATGGCCTTCCGATCGAGCATCAGGTCATGAAGGAGCTGGGCGAGAAGAAAAAAGACTTGGATGTGTCGGCGATTCGTAAACTCTGTCGCGCCTATGCGCAGAAGTATGTCGATTTTCAGCGGGAGGAGTTTAAGCGGCTTGGTGTCCTTGGAGAGTGGGACCATCCCTATCTGACGATGACGCCGAGTTATGAAGCGACGATTATCCGGGAGTTCGGGAAATTCGTCGAGCAGGGGGGGGTGTACAAGGGGCTCAAGCCCGTCCTCTGGTGCACACAGGATCAAACCGCGCTGGCGGAAGCAGAAGTCGAATATGACGACCATGTCTCGCCATCGATCTATGTCAAATTTCCCATCGTGACCTCACCAGCCGTCTTGGAAAAAACCTTTCCAGGCGTGGACTTTCCAGAAGGAGTCAAGCTGGTTTCCGTGGTCATCTGGACCACGACACCCTGGACGTTGCCGGCTAACCAAGCTGTCTGCCTGCATCGCGAGTTTGATTATGCTTTTGTACAGGTCGGCGATGAGCTGCTGATTGTCGCCGAGAAACTGGTGGAGGCTTTCGCGAAGGCTTGTGCCATCAAGGACTATCGTGTACTGGGAGTCAAAAAGGGCGGAGAGGGGTTTGAGGGGCTGGAAACCCAACGCCCACTTTCCACGGGATTGTCGCCGATCCTGCTTGGAGATTTCGTCACGCTGGATCAAGGCACCGGCTGTGTGCATATCGCGCCTGGCCACGGAATGGAAGACTATATTCTCGTGCTTGAGCACAATGCCAAGGCGTCACCAGGTGAAAAGCTTGAGATTGTGGCGCCGGTGGATAACGGGGGGCGGTTCACCGACATCGTGAAGGAATTCTCCGGACAGCATGTCTTTAAGGCCAATCCGAAGATTGTGGACTATCTTCAGGCGAATGGACGCCTGCTTGGCCATGGCTCATTGAACCATTCGTACCCCCATTGCTGGCGATGCAAGAGTCCCGTGATCTTCCGCGCCACCGAGCAGTGGTTTGTGTCCATGGAGAGGAACGACTTACGGAGGGCGACTCTGGCAGAGATCGAACAGGTTCGGTGGATTCCAAGCTATGGCCGTGACCGGATTTTCGGCATGATCGAGAACCGACCAGATTGGTGCCTTTCGCGCCAGCGGGTGTGGGGTGTGCCAATTCCAGGGTTTACCTGTGAAGGCTGCCGGCATGTCCTCGCTGATCCAGTGGTGATCGAGCATATTGCGGCCCTGATGGAGTCACGAGGGGCGGATGTGTGGTTCGAACGGTCGGCCGCTGAACTGCTGCCTGCAGAAACCACTTGTCCAAACTGCGGAGGAGCGACGTTCGAGAAAGAGCGGGATATCCTCGATGTGTGGTTTGAGTCTGGGGTGAGTTACGCGGCTGTGGCGAAGCCCAAAAAATGGTGGCCGACTGATTTGTACCTCGAAGGGTCCGACCAGCATCGTGGCTGGTTCCACAGTGCCCTCCTGGCTGGGGTGACCACGGATCGTCGGGCACCCTACAAAGCCGTCTTGACCCATGGCTTTGTGGTGGATGGACAGGGAAAGAAGATGTCCAAGTCGGCGGGGAATGTTGTGGCTCCACAGGATGTTATTAAACAGTCGGGCGCGGAGATCCTGCGTTTGTGGGTGTCGGCACAGGATTATCGAGAAGACCTCCGCATCTCGCAAGAGATTCTGAACCATCTCATCGAGGCCTATCGGAAGATCCGCAACACCTCCCGATTCTTACTGAGCAATTTGTACGATTTCAATCCAGATGTTCATCGTGTCCCGTACGAGCAGTTGCCGGAATTGGATCGATGGGCCTTGATGCGCCTCGGGGAGTTGATTGCGAAAGTTCGGCAGGCCTATGACGACTTTGAGTTTCATGCCATCTTCCATGCCTTGAACAATTTCTGTTCCGTCGATCTCAGTGCCGTCTATCTGGACATCCTCAAAGATCGGCTCTACACATTTCGCGCGGACTCTCCTGTGCGACGAGGTTCCCAAACGGTCCTATGCGACATCATCGTGGTGTTGGTCAAACTCATGGCGCCGATCTTGAGTTTTACTGCCGATGAGATATGGCGTATGTTGCCTGAAGTGCTGCGGAAGGAGGCGACGAGCGTCCACCTCACCCCCTTCCCGGAGCATCTTGCGATCTGGCAAGACGAGAAGTTGGCGGCACGATGGGAACAACTCCTGGCCTATCGATCACTGGTTCAGGGTGAGCTGGAAGCTCGCCGTCGGGAGAAGGTGATTGGTTCCTCGCTCGAGGCCCATGTGCACATCGAGGCCGGACCTGATGCGTACCAATTTTTGACCTCCTATGCGGAGGATCTGGGTACAATTTTTATTGTGTCACGCGTCACGGTCAAGAAGGCAGAGAGCAACCTGGAGGACCTTCATATTTCGGTTGAACGATCCAATGCGGCAAAGTGCGAACGCTGCTGGAATTATCGAGAAGCCGTCGGGAGGGATACCACCCACCCGACCCTCTGTGACCGATGTGTGGAGGCAGTTCGTTGAGCGCGTCGATGCTTCGTAATATGGCGTTGGCCTCGGTGACCGGGGGCATTATTATCCTGGATCAGCTGACTAAACAACAGATCATGCAGACGATGCGACTCCATGAGTCGATCCCTGTCATTCCCAATCTCTTCAGCCTGACCTACATCCGGAACCCTGGAGCGGCCTTTGGGCTCTTAGCAGGCAGCAGCAATGCGTTCCGTATGGTTTTCTTTGGGCTGACCTCGATCTTTGCCCTTGGTCTGCTGGGGACCATCCTGTTACGAATGCCCGAGGAAGATTGGATGGGGCGGGTCAGTGTGGCCGGGATTCTTGGTGGGGCAATCGGCAACTTGATCGATCGGCTTCGGTTCGGCGAGGTGATCGATTTTCTGGATGTCTATGTCGAAAACTATCACTGGCCGGCGTTCAACGTCGCGGATTCCGCGATCACCCTCGGGGTGATCGCGCTCATCATCCACTTTGCGTTCGAAAAACGAACAGACTCCACGGAGCCGGAAGCCTCCTCGGCTCCATAACCCTGTCAGAGTGTTTAATACTGAGTTATGAGTGCTGAGCCGAAGCTCACAACTCAGCACTTGAGTTAGGCCGGCATCCGGACAATAAACCCGCCATTTTCTTTCACTTGTTTTTGCTGTTCTGCCGAGAACATGAATAGCGGTTCGCTGTGACAGAACTGACATTCCTTGGTCGTAATCGTTGTATCTGGTTCTCCGATGCTGACCAGGTATTCCTTGGCGAGTTTGAGTGCGGTGGGCTCATCTGTCGTCATGACATCAAAGTGGATGCGGCCACTTTTTCCATGGACCCAGGTATCGTAGACGTGAATCGTATCCGAAGACATGACCAACTCCTTTCAGCGGACAACCAACATAACCACAATGCCGAGAATAATACGATAGTAGGCAAAGACGCGCAAGGTATGCCGTTGGACATAGGTCAGAAACACGGCGATGACAGCCCAGGCGACCAGGAAGGAGATCACCATCCCAAGGCCCAGTGCCAGAAAGTCGTGATCGTTGAATGTCCCGCGTGCTTTCCACGTTTCATACAGCGTGGCAGCGATGATCGTCGGAAGCGCGAGAAAAAACGAATATTCCGTCGCCACTTTTCGATCCAGTCCCGCAAGCAGTCCGCCGATGATCGTAGAGCCAGAGCGCGACATGCCGGGAAGCAGCGAGGCGCATTGCGCCAGCCCGACCCAGAAGGCATGCCGTGGTGTGACGTGCTCGAGACTCTTGGCAGACGCGGTGCGTGTTCGTCTTTCTACGATAAGGATGATGAATCCCCCCACAATCGATGTGGACGCGACTGTGAGAGGAGTAAATAAATACGCCTTGATCCATCCATGCGCCAACAGGCCCAGTATGGCGGCTGGCAGGAACGCAATGCCTAGCCCGATGATGAACCATAGGTTAGGATGCTCCTGCGTGGAGGCCTTGAGACGGCTTGCCCATGTCGTGGAGGGCGAGTTGCCGAGAGACGACCAGAGCGTCTGCTTTTCCTGCCAGGCACCGGACAGCAGTCGGACGATCTTGTCCCGTTCGAAGACAATAACGGCAAGGATGGCGCCCAATTGGATAGAGATTTCAGCATTGGCCGCTGTGTCGCCGGTGAAGCCCAATGCATGGCCGACCAGGATCAGATGACCTGTGGACGAGACTGGTAAGAATTCTGTTAGTCCTTCGACCACTCCGAGAATGACGGCGAGAACCGGGCCCCATTCGCTCATGCGTACACCATCGAGGAATAAAAGACATAGAGGTATGACCCTCCCTGGCTGGCTTTGAGAAGTCGTGAAGGATCATCACAGAGTCGTGGTAATCCGTCAAGCGCTAGATGAAGCATGAGGTGTGACATGACCAAGGAAGGAGTGTTCGTACAACAGCAAATATATTGACAACGCCTGGAGGTTGGCATACACACAATGCATGGTACGGGTTCAATACAAAGACACGTGGTAGGATTTGATGGAGGGAGGATCGCATGAGACGTGAGTGGACGGTGGTAGTGCTGATTGGGGCAGTATTGGCCACGGGATGCGTATCCAACAAGAAGTACCAAGCGGCGTTAACCGAAGCTGATACTGCCAAGATGGAGCTGGAGAAAGCTCGTCAGCAGAAGGGCGCCATGGAACAACAGGTCCGGACACTCAAAGAGTTGAACGTGAAGTTCGGCAATGAGGCCCAGGCGGCTCGCGATGAACTTCAACGCATCGAGCATGGGCGTGACACAGAACGAGGGGCGATCGAAGGGCGAACAAAGGAGCTTGAAGAGAAGGTGAAAGCGCTCTCCGCTCAGAACCGGAATGTGAAACAAGAATATCAGGATGTGAAGCGCAATAACGATACGTTAAAGTCGCTCGTGGCTCGGTATCAAAAAGAACTGAAAGATCGTTCTCATACTGGCCCGGCGGGGGGCGCCACGGTGACTCCCAATCAACTTTCCTCAGGAACGACTCAGGCCGCTCCGGCAGCTGCCTCGGCGGCGATGAATATCAATAAAGTGCCAGCCAACGATATGGTGCTGTTCCTCGGTCTGAAGCAGGATGAGGCAGATCGTATTGTGAGCAATCGCCCCTATCGTGTGAAGGGTGAGTTGGTTGCCAAGAACGTCGTGCCAAAGGAAACTTTCGATCTGATTAAGGACCGAATTTCAGTAAGCCCCTAACTCTATTGAGCATCGTTCGTCGGGTATGGAACGGGCCGTTTTCCTTCACGGGAGGACGGCCCGTTCATTTTTTTGGCCGCAATTGCTTGGGTTGTCCGATTCTGCTCATGGTTGCCAGGGAGCGATGTGCACTACGATCTCCGGCAGAGAAGGGTCTTGGTTGACGGCGTAGTGGATCGGAGTCGGGAAGCTGGAGGTTTCGTCGGTCAGCACCGATTCCCGTAGGTGATGTCGAGTGGAATCATTGAGTAGTGCTCTATCGAAGGTTGTCGGGGGGATATTATCCATACGAGAGAATCGAAGGACGAGCATGCCAGGTGTCGATGGGATGGAAATGGTTAGGTGTGTATGGGCTGTGAGCTTGGAGCGGGGTTGGTCCATCCCTGAGGTGGGGAAAAGGAGTTGGGGCTCTGCGGTGCCAACGTGCATCCATACTTGCAGAAAGCCGTCTTGATTCGACTCAATCGTAAGTTTATAGGACATTTCAGGCGTGGCCGTCTCTGTCGTACCATCCTGGAAGTGTTCTGACGGTTCTCTGTGGGTAAGATTATACCGAATACCTACTGGTTGCTGAGGGGAGGCGCGCTTGCTCTTGGCCATCGCGAATGGTTGAGTGGTGATTTCAGACCGAGCTGGAGGCTGACCAGACTCGCTCATAGCCTTCTCCCGTCGTCGGGGATCCAGTGCCGTCGACTGACTTTCACGCTGTGGTCCTGCTCCATAGAAGAGCGAACGGGCGCTCGGAGAAGCACGTTTCTTTGAGAGCACCATGCTGTCTACTTCGGTTTGGCCTTGCAGGGATGGGGAACCTGGCTGAGATGGTGGTGGGGTAGATACGGTTGGTCGAGATGCGGACTGCGAGGGCTCGTCAGATGATTTGCTCAACATGTTGGTGGACGATTCGGTCTTGTTGCGGATCGTATCTGCTTCGATATGTGGCGCTGGAGCGTCATGGCGTGACTGACGGGCGCGTCGTTCTACTGGCGCTGTGTGCGAGGGAGGAATGGGAGCTGCTGTCTTGTCGGCGAGCGCCTCTTTTATCGGTGGAGGCGACGGAGGGGACGTTGGTTCTGACGTGGCCTGAGGTTCGTTGGTTGGAGGAGAGGGCTGTTGCGGGGGAGCAGGAACGGGCTGTGACGCGGCAGGTACCGTGGCCTCTTCCTTGGCGGTTAATTGGGATTCTTGTCGAAGACTCTCTTGGTAGATACGCGTTCCGAGCAGGACGGCAAGGACCGCACCGGAAAACCCACCAGCCCAGGCGAGTCCGGTTGGTCGGCGGAACCAATCGAACCATGAACCACCGGTGCGTTCTGCGCGAGTTGCTTGCAAGGCCTGCAGGAGCCTGCGACGTACGGCGGGATCGGCCAGCAATTCCTTCAACGCCTGTTCATCGGCGAGCGCATTGAAGAGATCTTGGTCACGTAGCGCAGCGTGAAAAAGTTGCTGCTTCTCTTCCGGCGTCAGCGTATCTGCCGCAAACCCACCCAGCAGTTTTTCAAGTTCGTGACTCATTAGTTCATGCACTCACAACTCAGCACTTTTTCACTCCCACGATCCTCCCAGCCAGCCGAGGAGTTGCTTCCTGCACCGAAGATCCCATGTGTAGATGGTGTTGATTGATGTTTGCCCCATTAAATTCTGGATATCTGGAAAACTTCTTCCTTCTAACTTCCATGTGAACAAGTTCCGGCAGCGTTCGCCCAATTGCGCGATAGCTGTCAGGAGCCGGTCAACTCGCTGTTTCTGATCGAGTTGTGTCAGAGGATTGTCGCCGGTATCGGTGAGCTGCAAGTCGTCTACCGATTCCTGATTGTACTCACCACGACGCAAGGCCTTGCGATGGGCATCCAGCATCTTGTACCGCAGGACTTGAAACGCCAGGGGGACGAGCTCGACCAATTCGATCACGTGGGAATACTTCTCCTGCAGGACGGCTAAGACGTCCTGTGTCAGGTCCTCGGCCTGATCCCTCGATAGACGTGATGTCGCGAAGGCAAGAATCCTTTCGCGAAGGGCAGTCAGTATCTGGTCATGGTCCATTGCTGCTCAGTGATGGAAGTGGTTGTAGGCTCATATATTAGTTCTCCGATTGATCGGAAACGGAGATTGAGCCCTGCGCAGACTTCGACTTGCCGGTCGAAGCGGTTCTTCGTGCCGATCATCGTCCACAATTTGCCAAATCCTACGCGCCCCCAGGCGGCCATATGGAAGACCGATAATGGATAATCAGTTCCAAAGAGCAAGCGGGATTGCAGTTCAGGATGATGCCTGAGATGCAGCAACATTCTTAACCGATGGGGCTGCGTGAGGGCCGAAATGTCGGCATAGAAGTTGGGGTAACGATCGCACAGTTCTTGGAACGTCGGAAGAAAATTTTCATAAAACATCAGGCCATAGCTGCAGGCGTGAGCAGCAATGACGGTGACTCCCTCGTCCAGTGCCAGTCGAAGGCACTCGGGATCTCCTAGGGATTGGTCCTTCCCAATCAGGCTAAATTCATACCCAACGTGGCTCAAGAACGGCAATCTGCGCTGAGCCAGTGCGCGATAGAACGGTCTGTATCTCTCATCAGCCGGGTTGAAATGTTGGGCGTTTGGTAAGACCTTAATCAGGACCGCGCCGGCATCGGCGCAACGATGAACTTCGTCAATCGCATCCTCACGCTGTGGGTTGATTGAGGGGCCAGCCAGAAACAGGTCTGGATGAGATTGCACCGTCTTGAAGACATAGTCGTTGCTGACCAGAAAGTCCGTGTGTTGGCGATTGAGCAGGCCGGTTTGATCGTAAAATCCATCCATGCCGAGGAGCACGGCTTTCTGCACGTACCGTGAAGTGCGTACCTCCGTGAGCAGATGGTCCAGATAGCGCTGATTTGCCTCACGCGGGTGTGCTGGTGAGAGGTCCTGTCTCCACAGGAGGAAACGAAAGAGCGGGCCACGCAGGAGTTTCGGTGAGATGAAGCACCCATTGTCTCCGTCCGGCAGGGCGGCCAGATGGACATGGCAGTCGATCAGGGTCTTTTCAGGAGTGGATACCATACTGGGAGTTTCGAGTTTCGGGTTAAACCCTGATTCGAGGCTTGCGTTCTAAATTCGACCTTGAAACCCGAAACGGGCTTATCCCCCCTGGAGTCGTTCCATCGCGATCCGTTTCACACCTCGCAGATCCAATTTCCCGGTGCCCAAGACCGGCAACGCGTCCACCTTCACGAAGTGGTGCCGAGAGGGAATGAAGAGATTTGGAAGCCCCATGGTGGAGAGTTTCGACAGAATGTCGGGAATGGTCGTGTCGTCCAACGTGTGCAAGACGGCTAGACGCTCTCCCTTTTTTTCGTCGGGGAGGCCGGTGACGGCAAACACTTGCACCTCGGCGCCGGATGCTTGCTGCAGGGCCTCCTCAACCCTTCCATGGGGAACCATTTCTCCGCCGATTTTAGAAAATCGAGACAGTCGGTCGGTGATGGTCAGGAATCCATCGTCATCCAACGCAGCAATGTCTCCGGTGATGTACCATCCATCCCGCATTACCTGAGCGGTCAAGTCTTCTCGGCCCAGGTACCCGTTCATGACGTTTGGCCCTTTCACCAGCAACATGCCTGGTGTTCCCGAAGGCAGGGGGGTGTAACTGTCAGGATCGACAATCTGAACGGAGACACCCGGGAGAGGCTGGCCGACAGTGCCTCGGCGGGAGGCCGGTTGGTAGTAGCCGGCTGCGCGAAAGTCCGGGCTATTGACGGCAATCACGGGGGCGCATTCTGTGATGCCGTAGCCTTCAATCGGACTGACTCCAAACGTATCTTCGACCGCCTGAGCAAGACGGGCCGGGAGCTTTTCTGCACCGGTCAGGATCACCCGAACCGAACTGAATTGTTCCGGGGTGCAACGGCGCGAATAGAGCTGTAAGAACGTCGGCGTGGTGACGAGGAAGGTGACTCGGTATTTCCTGATCAGTTCGCCGATGGCCGCCACATCAAGTGGCGAGGGATGAAAGATCATCGGGGCGTTGTTGGACATCACGAACCAGAACACCATGTATCCGAACGAATGGAAGAAGGGCAAGATACCGAGGACTCGTTCATCCTGATACAGATGAAGCATCTGTGTCGCACCCTGGCAGTTGGAGTCGACACTGAAATGAGAGAGCATGACGCCTTTGGGTTCACCGGTGCTCCCGCTGCTGAAGATGATGGTAGCCAAGCTGTCAGGGGTGAGCGGCGTAGTCTGTCCACAAGCCCGTTCGATGATGCGGTAGGGAGCGAAGAGCGCCAACAAGGCGGCCTGCAATTTATGGCCTTTGCTGATCGTTTTTGCCAGGTCTTCCAGCCAGATGATCGATGGTCCCTCCGGCAGGTCGAGTTTGGCCTTCTCAATGAACAGACGACTGGTTACGATGGTACGAAGTCCGGCGAGCTGTACCGCGGCTTCCAATCCGGACTTCCCGACCGTGTAGTTCAGGTTCACGATAGTCTTCCCGCAGAGGGGAGCTGCCACATTCACCAAGGCACCGGCGACCGTGGGTGGCAGGAGCACGCCGACACGTTCCTGGTCGTTCCAATAGGGGCGTAGAGTTCGCGCCAAGACAATGGATCCGATTAAGGCCTGCAATGATGAGACATGGGGGCGATTCTGGTCGGCCATGGCCAGACGGAATGGGGCACGCCGCATCGAGCGAATAAATTCTCGATGGAGTGGACGGCGATGGGGCTTTCTCAGTTGCCAGGCGGCCTCACCCAACTGACGGATTTTCCCGCGCAGCTCATGGACCGACGTATTGGACGGCAGTGGAGCGCCAAATGAGACCGTGACGGGGTAGGGGAGCTGTTCCGGTAACTTCCACAGAAAACGCCCATGATTAAAACTGAAGATGCTGCCCCAGACGCGATCGAGGTGAACCGGAATGATCGGAACTGTTCGTCCCTTGACGATTCGTTCAAACCCACGACGGAACGGCAGCAGCGTGCCGGTGCGGGTAATTTGCCCCTCGGGGAAAATGCAGACGAGGTCACCCTTATCGAGGGCAGAACCTGCTTCCCGGAGTGCCTTGAGAATGACTCGCACCTCGCCATGCGACGAGATCGGAATGACGCCGAGCGCTTTCATGAAGGGTTTGAAAATGGGCAGTTCAGCATACTGGGCATCGACGACAAACCGCACGGGACGATCGAGGCTGGTGATCAGGAGCAGCCCATCTACAAACGAGACATGGTTGGGAACCAGCAGGGCTCCTCCGGATGGCAGCACATGCTCGCCACCGAGGATGCGGAGGCGATAGAGCGTGTTCGTGAGCAGGACAAGGATCAGACGAAGAATGGTATCGGGGAGCAGCCACAGAGAATAGAGCATGCCGGCCAAGGTCATTCCGGCCGTTGCCAGGAAGATGTTGGTGGTTGAGAGTCCGGCATTAGCCAGCCATCCGCCGGACAGTGAGCCAAGAAGGATGCCGGTGAAGACACAGGTGTTGGACATCGAGATCACCGCTCCGCGCCGATCGGGCGGCGATTTCCATTGGAGGATCGCATTCAACGAGACAAAGCTGAAGGCGCTGGCAATGCCGAGTCCACCCAAGAGGAGAAATGTTCCCGAGAGTGGGGGAGCCACGATACCGAGAAGAAGCAGGCTAAGAAAGACGCCGATGGCTCCGAGAGGGATGAGCCCGTACTCCACCCGGTTGCGCGAAATTTTCCCCACTAGGATGGCGCCGATCCCGATGCCGATCGACAAGAGTGTGAGCGGGAGCGCAGACATCGCATCGGAGAGTTGGAGCACTGCCTTGGCGTAGACGATTACGTTTTGCATGAACAGGCTGGCGATCGTCCAGAAAAAAACCTCCATGGGAATCGCCATCTGCAACATGCGCTCGGCGCGAATCGCTTCCCAGGCCACGCGAATCGTGGCACCCACGCCACCCTCTGTACGAGCGGGAGACACCGGCGGGATGGATAAGGCGGTGATGAGACCGACAACCGACAATCCAGTCAGCACGAGCGGTGCGAGCCACGTGTGAGATCCGGCCATCTGTAGCAGCACGCCGGCGGAAGCCGTTCCCGTCAGGATGGCTGCAAAGGTCCACAACTCGAGAAGACCGTTGCCGGCAGCCAGACGTTCATGCGGGATCAGCTCTGGAAGAATGCCGTATTTTGACGGGCTGAAGAGCGCACTATGCACACCCATTCCGCAGAGGACGATCAGGGGAAGCATGCCTCCGGCAGGGTTGATCCAGAGCGCGACGGTGCCAGCTGTCATCAAGAGAATCTCGACGACTTTGATCGTGATGATGACCGTCCGCTTACTCACACGATCGGCGAGCGTGCCACCGACCAGTGATAGGAGTACGAGCGGGAGGGTGAAGATGACAAAGGCCGTGGCCGTTTGGGTTTGAGCGACGGTTTCCAGCTCTGGCCCGTGAGCCATTCCCGCAGTCGCCTGCCTGATGGCTAGTAGAGCGACCATCAGTTTCCAGGCATTATCGTTGAACGCCCCGCAGAATTGCGCAATCAGGAGGCCACGAAGAGAACGGGAAACAGATTGTTGGTCCGAACCGGCCGTGGTGGTCATTCGTACGGGTTATTGTGCCCGATTATGAGGGGCTGGGGAAATAGGCAATCCTTCCATCTCCATGATGCGCAGGGCATTCGTCGTCGGGCAAGGCCCTGGCCTGAGCTGGTAGTCGAACGTGAGGGTTCCGGCTGACACCGTTTCTTGGAAGTGGGCGTTTCGTAATCGCGGGATGACCTGTTCCAGGTCCGCAAGCTCCAAATCATGCGTACTCACTAGGCCGAATCCATGCCCTTTCGAGAGGGCGGTGATATAGGCCTGGCTGCCGATGAGCCGTTCGCGGTTATTGGTACCCTTGAAGATTTCGTCGATGAGAAACAGCACCGGAGGGACGGCGCGTTCCTCTGTGGCGTCAAGGATCGTCTTGAGCCGTTTGACTTCGGCATAGAAGAACGAGAGACCGGCATCGAGCGAGTCGTCGACACGGATGCAACAGGCGAGTCGACTCCAGGTCCATTCAAATGCGCCAGCGCAAACCGGCCCGCCGGCTTGAGCCAGGCAGAGATTGATGCCGATCGTTCGCAGGAACGTACTCTTCCCGGACATGTTTGAGCCGGTGATCAGGTAGATCGAGCCGAGTTCAGTCATCTGCACATCGTTCGCGACACGCGTACGTGGCAGCAGCAAAGGGTGCGCGAGTCGGCTTGCACGGAGCGTCGGAGGCCCCTCCTGTCGCCCATCAGCGGCGGTGAGCGGAGTCGGCCAGATATAGTCAGGATGGAGATAGGCAAAGGTCGCGAGCGCCGACGCAGCTTCGACTTCTGCCAGGGCGTCGAGCCATTGCGGGAGCGCCTGTTGAATCTGGTCTTGAATGTGGATCAGGCGACGCAGGAACCAGAGGTCCCATGGACCAATGGCGTTGATCGCCAGGTGGACAAGGGGATGGGCTTTGATGCTAATGGCGTGCAACGTGCGTGCGGCCTGCTGAAGTTGTTGCGTTGGACTGACGGTACCGATCAGGGCGGCCCAGGTTGATGCGAGCGTCGTCTCTCGCCGTGCGGCATACCGCTCGATCGAGCCAAGGACCGTGGCCAGCCGCTCAGTTTCGTGATGGAGTCCGACCGCATGCTCGAGCAACTCTTCTCCCTGATCGGTCATGAAGTAGACCAGCGCATAGACGGCGAATGAAAACATCCAATAGCCGGGCAGCCGTCCGAACAGAGTGGCGAGGCCAAGCCCGATTGTCGTCAGGGCAAGAAGAGCCTGGATCACTAGGATGGTATTTAAATGGGGGAGGCCGAGTCGGTGCGTGATGACCGCGGCTAAGCGCTTGCCGTTGATCTCTTGGTCGCCCGTGAGTGTGGCATCGAGTGTGAGCCGATCACGCAAGAGGGAGCGAGGAGTCAATTCCTTGATAAGCGCGTGCCTGCTGATCCACAGGGTGGGGGGAGGAGGCTGATTGAGGAGCCAGCTATGCAACCGCTCCCGGCCTTGATCCGAGACCGTGGTGTCGAGCAGATGGGTCAGAGAATGGGGACCAAAGAGATCGAGATCTACCGCGTAGGGGTGAGGGCCCGGTACATCAGTTGATCGTACCGGAATATGCTCCCAATCCAGGGCGATGCGGGCCAGATGCGTCTGCTTAATTTGTTTCCACTGGCGGAGCCGATGAATCTGCGTCTCCACCTTGTTATGATAGGCCGCCACGGCGAGAAAGATGGCGAGGAAGAGCGCGAGTGACAGGTTGCCGCTGTCGTACCAGTTGAGCTTATAGAGGGTGACAGTGCAGATGAGCCCGATCAGGAAGATCGCCAGCCGAGATCTGGTGAACAGGGCGCTGGTCTTCGTGCCTTGAGCAATGAGGCGGTCCGCTCGTCTGATGATCGCCTCAATCTGGGTGACGCGTGAGCGGGCCATACTAGGCGACCTTACTGGAACAGGTGAGGGACGTCAAATCGTGCAGCGATGAGCGTGAAGCGTAACGTGCAAGAATCTTGCGTTGCGCGCATTGTTGACAGAGGAACGACAACACAAAATGGGGAATGGCTGGGTAGATGTGTGTATCCAAGACAATCTCGATGTCGGTGAACTGCTGCGTCGCCTTGATGATGCCACGGTGCAGGGGGCTTGGGAAGATAGGGGCGAGGTCCATCTCTATTGGGCGGAAGCCCAGTGGAATGAGGAGCGGTTGTCAGCGCTCCGTGGGGCCCTTGCAGGTCTGGTGGGATCGAGTCGAGAGCAGGCACTGTCCGTGACACTGGTGCCGGCGCAAGACTGGAACGAAGCCTGGGCTCGTTCCGTCAAACCGCTTCGCATCGGTCGATTCGTCATTCGTCCCAGTTGGGAGCCGGTTAGGCTTGGGCCCAGTGACCTCGAAATTATTTTAGATCCCAAGCAAGCCTTCGGCACAGGCCACCATGCGACCACGCGTATGCTCCTGGAGTGGTTGCAACAGGACCTTCGCGGGGGTGAACGGATTGTGGATGTGGGAACTGGTAGCGCGATCTTGGCGATGGCGGCGGTCAAACTTGGGGCAAATTCCGCTATCGGTATCGAAATTGATCCGGTTGCCGTCGACTGTGCAAAAGAATATGTCGAGCAGAATGGGTTGCTTGATCAGATCGACATTGTGTGTGGAACACTGGTCGATCTGCCGCAAGAGAAACGGCAGTCTATCGATCTGGTGTTGGCGAATCTTGATCGCCAAACCGTCTTGAGCCTCGCAGAGGATTTGGCGTCTGTCGCGTCGGCAGGGGCGAGGGTTTTGGTCTCCGGCATTCTCCTCGAGCAAGAATCTGAGATCGTGGAACGGTTGTCCACCCTGGGTCTTGCCTGTGTCAGCCGGCGGGATGAGGAGGGATGGGTCGTAATCCAGTTCTTGAAACCAGAATCCTGTGACGGAGCAGCATGATGATATCCAACCAACCGCCCTATCCCCATGTGCATCAGATTAGCATCTCCGATGGAGGAGTCCCGAAGCTTCCTGTGTTGGAAGCCAAGCTGACTAAACAGGGGCTGGATGGCGACCGACAGCGTAATCTGAAGTTCCATGGGGGACCCAACCGAGCCGTCTGTTTGTATTCGCTCGAGCTGATCGAGCGGCTTCAGGATGAAGGCCATCCGATTGATCCCGGATCCACCGGGGAAAACCTAACCTTCTCCGGATTGGAGTGGGATCTTGTGAAGCCTGGCGTCCGATTGACGATCGGTCCCGATATCCAGCTTGAAGTGACCAGCTATACCACCCCCTGCAGTCACAATGGACGCTGGTTTTGTGACGAGGACTTCTCGCGCATTTCACAGAAACTCAACCCAGGATGGAGCCGGGTGTATGCAAAAGTGGTACAAGGTGGGATCGTCCGACCGGGAGACGAAGTGACAATTCAATTGTGAACCGTATTTCGTGAAGCGAAGGATGAAGCTGATGGAGCGAATACTTGAGCCAGAGCTGATGGATGATCCGAAGCAGGCGGAAGCCTATGCGCGAGCGGATTTCGAAGAAGAGAATCAAGGTTTCGTTGAGCGGTTTAAAGAATACTTCCCGGAGTTTTCACAAGGGACTATCCTGGATCTTGGCTGCGGCCCTGGAGATATTCCGATCCGATTCGCCAAATTGTATCCAGCCTGTCAGGTGATCGGCGTCGACGCGTCAGCGCCGATGATTCAGCTTGGAGAGCAGGCGGTCAAGGACTCCGGTTTGGCTGATCGCATTATGCTGCGCTGTGAACGATATGAAGATATCCCAGGTGCAAGAATCGCCGATGCCGTCATCTCTAACAGTCTGCTTCATCATCTGCCGAACCCACTACAGTTCTGGCAGAAGATTCGCCAGCTGGTGAGGCCTGGCGCGCCGGTACTGGTAATGGATCTGCTGCGTCCGGACTCACCTGAAGTAGCTCAGGCCATCGTCAATCAATACGCCGCCAGTGAGCCGGACATCTTACGCCGCGATTTCTACAATTCTCTGCTGGCTGCTTTTTCAGAGGATGAGATCGGCTCCCAACTCGCCCGCATGAATCTCACGCGATTGTTGATCGATGTGCCGGATGATCGGCACTGGGTCGTAGGAGGGATTATTTATTAGGCGTGGAGAAGGAAGACTCAGTCTTTCATTGCCAGATTCAGATGATCCGACGCAGGATGTGACCCAGAATGGGTGGTCGATGGGGATTTTGAAGGGGTTCTTGACGGAGTCCGATCGATCGTCATAGTATCTACACTGTAGATACATTGGAGTGTGCCGTATGAAAACGAGAGCGCAGAAGTGGGGGAACAGTTTGGCGGTACGAGTTCCGAAGAGTGTTGCCATGCAAATTGGGCTCAAAGCACAAGATGGTTTAGACATCGAAGTTCGAGATGGCAATGTCGTCTTGAAACCGCAACTTCGCCGGGTATATCTGCTGGACCATCTAGTGAAGCAGATTACCAAGAAGAACATTCACGGCGAAGTCGATTCAGGTGGACCGGTGGGTCGGGAGAGCTGGTGATGAAGAAGTCCAGATATGTCCCTGACCGTGGTGAGATCGTCTGGCTGCAGTTCAATCCACAAGCTGGTCACGAACAGGCGGGACATCGTCCGGCACTTGTTCTCTCGCCGGCCAGGTATAATAAGGCCAGTGGCCTCATGCTGTGCTGTCCGATGACCAGTCACAGGAAAGGCTATCCCTTCGAAGTGTTGGTCAGTGATGACCCCCATCGAACAAGCGTGATTTTGGCGGATCAAGTCAAGAGCCTTGACTGGAGGATGCGACAAGCGGTCAAGAAAGGTGTCGTCTCATCTGTCGTGCTCACCGAAACTTTGAGTAAGCTGCAGACGCTGCTCTAAGGAGGGTACTCATGCGATGAAAGATGACCTTCGATCCAAATACGACTTGACCAAACTGAAAAAAGTTGGGCGGGGGAAGTATTAAAAGCAGGTCATGGCAGGAACAAATCTTGTGCTCGTCGACTCAGACTTAGCAAAGGTGTTTCCGGATTCGGCTTCCGTGAATCGAGCCTTGCGGGTCTTGTGTGACGCGGCTGGTAAGTCAACTCAACCATCCCGGTGCTCCATCAAAAAGTCTGCACATCGAAAGCGATCAGCTGCATAGTTGCCCAACTTTTTGGGCCCTCCTTCTTAAGAGCTTGACCAACGTGTCGGACCAGGGCTCCGAGTGAGTCACCTTCACAGAGGCCCAACTCGCCCGCATGAACCTCACGCGACTGTTGATCGATATCCCGGATGATCGGCATTGGGTGGTGGGAGGGATTATTTACTGATACGAATGGGAGATCATTGCCGAGTCCCACATTTAGGCCGATTGAACATTCTAGCGAATCGACTGGAGTTTAGCGGGTGGCCGTATATTACTCACCAGTCAGGAATATAGACAACAGTCTTTGAATATGCGATGCTCCGTCT
>CABVRZ010000037.1 GCA_902500775.1 uncultured Nitrospira sp. | reverse complement strand
CAGATTGGAGACCCGATGGCTCTTTTCTGTCACCAGTCGTGAATTATCCGGGCTAAGGCGCTACCTCACTGTCATAAGTCAGATGCGATCTGATTCGTGTTCCACGTAATGAATTGAGTGGAACGGATAACCGGTGAGGCTTCAGCAGAACAGCTAGAGATTGAGCGACGGGCCTTCAGTTTCCTGAGGGTGATAAGGGTGTTCATTGCCTTGGGCGTGAGTCTGGGGCTCACTGGCACCGGGCTTTTTTCGACCGACGCGGTTTCGCTTCACCGTGGCAGCCGCTGTGCCATTGGACGTAGGTGAGAATGCGCCAGTTTCAAGCTCTTTTCCTAAATGAACCAGAACTTGCTGCTGGGCACTCACCAACGAGGTCAACTCTTGAATGTGTGACGTCAGTCGGGCAATCTCATCCTGTTGTCCAACTAAGCAGGCTCGGAGATCAGCCACTTCTCCAGACTGGACCGGAGCAGCGTTTGGGAGAATGGTGACATGTGATGCCAACGAATCGGCTACGACTGGTGTGTGTTCTTCGAACGCGTTCCCCCGTGCCGCAGTAGGACCACCAAACCGCTCAACTGTCTCGAACCGTTCTTTTGTATGATCGGGCAGCGCGAGGGGTTTCCTCACTCGGGCAGTGGCGTCTCCGACATAACGGGTGACATATGTAAAGAAATCTCGGACTTTGTGGATGCAGATCACCCCTGCCTGAAGAAGAACTTGTCCGTATGCCGGAGGGACCGGCCGTGCCTCATCAATTTGTTTTTGGGACGGGATGCGATGGATCAGGTTGATTGGCTCTTTATTGAACCGGGGAGGCATTGGGTGGATCCCTCTGTTCGGACCTAGTCACATGTATTTAATGTACCTACTCCTCCCAACGTCAAGTGTCAACCTTTTTGTTCACTATACGCTCAAAAGTGTTCGTATTCATAACTATTCACATTAAAACCGGGTCGCACTGGAAAAATGAAACCGCGGTAATGTCATGGCTGGAACGAGCATTTTCCCCGTCTCCGAATTCACCGCCTCCATCGGATGTGTCCAGGCCTCGACCTGCTGAAATGCCGCAAGCGGGCTTTCATGAAAGCGGAAGTGCTTCACAGCGGACACGATCTCACCCTTCTCCACGAGGAAGGTCCCATCTCGTGTCATCCCAGTCAGCAGCAGGCTTCGGTCATTCACGGGCCGGATATACCAAAAATTCGTGACCAGGATTGCCCGCTCTACATTCTTCACAAGATCCTGGATTGAGGCGACTGGGAATCCGTCTACGGACAAGACCGGAGCGTCCAGTGTAGGGATGGGATCCACGCCATCAACCTTGGCCGTAAACCGATCATAGGCCAGCTGCTGCAACCGCCCCTGAGCGATCCATATCGACGCAAAACTCGGGAGGCCTTCCCGAGTAAACCCATCCCCCAGAAGATCAGGATGATCAGGACTATTCCGAAGACTGATCCGCTCATCTACCACGAGATGGCCTAGTTTCCCGGCAAAGGGACTGACCCCCTTTGCATAGGACTTGGCATCGAGCGACCAGAGCAGCCACGCCCACAGGCCGGCCACAGCCGCTGGCTCAAGGATGACTGGATACGTCCCTGCTGGTAGATCCTGTACCTCACGACCACACTTGGCCTTTCGGATGGCTGCCAACGTCCGCTCTTGGACCCTAAGGTGATCGATCGACCGATGAGCCGCTGCGCTCCAGCCGGTTGTATCTCCGGCTTGCACCGTGAGACTAAACCGTGCAGCCCCCTGCTGCTCATACCCGAAGAGCCCGTTGTCAGCCGCGACCCCGACCGCCGTCATTGAAGACGACACCGCTCCCGCTGCCAGAAGATTTTCCATCCGGCATTGGCCGATCGCTTCATTGGCATACTCCAAACGTCGTGATGGCCCTGCTGCCACTGTTTCAGGTTTTGCGGTCTCTCGGACCGGAAGCTCACAGGGTTTCGGGGGGGGAAGATACTCGGGATCGACCGGAGAGACCCTGGCAATTCGCTCGGCACGAGTCACGGTATCTTGAATCGCACCAGCTGTGAAATCCGTCGTGCTGGCTGTTCCGTGCTGCCCATCAAACGCCACGGTCACACGTAAGGTCCCACGCCTCGTATCGACGTTTTGCACAACCTGATTGTTGGCGAATCGAGTGGTTCCGGCATGGTGGTCATGAAGGCTGACCATCGTATGATCGGCGGACGAACGTGTGAAGACCAGATCGCTGAGAAAATGAAACTCATCGCGACTCGTCATATGCGGCCAAGACTTCCCGCTCGCGCCGGTCATGACCGTTCTGCTCCTCTGATCACCTGTACCTGTCGAAATCTCGCGGTTGAAGCGGCGTGGGTCATCCACCCAGATTGACCGGGTTGACCTTTCCCACAGGTAATGAATCCATACCGGCGACGAACCGATCGATTCGCCACGCCGTCGCAGCTGTTCCAGAACTCCGGTGTGATCCCATGGTAGATCACATCCCGCAACATGTGCGTCCGCTTGCCATTTTCGATCAACCAAAACGCATCGCCACCGAATTGGAAATTGTACCGTCGCTGATCAATGCTGTAAGACCCATGGCCTTCGATGTAGATCCCATGCTTCACGTCGGCGATCAGCTGATCCACGGTCGCCGAACCCGGCTCGAGTCCGATATTGGCGATGCGGACGATGGGTACACTGCCCCAGCCATCGGCGCGATTGGACCCAAGAGAACGTGTGGCGCCAATCTTCGGTGCAACTTCTCGATTGGTACAGTAGCCAACGAAGATCCCATCTCGAATCACGTCCCATTGCTGGCACGAGACTCCATCGTCGTCGTACCCGGTGGCCGCGAGTGTTTCCGGTTCGGTGTTATCGGCCACGAGGTTCACATGCTGAGAGCCGTACCGAAAAGTTCCCAATTTCTCCGTTGTCAAAAAACTGGTTCCGGCATAATTGGCTTCGTACCCTAGTGCACGGTCAAGTTCACTCGGATGGCCGCAGGATTCGTGAATCGTCAGCGACAGATGCTCAGGATCTAGGACGAGATCGTACTCCCCGGCCTCCACAAGGGGTGCCTTGACCTTTTTAACCGCCTGCTCCGCAACACGCGACGCCTCTCGCATAAAGTCTGCCTCTTCGATCAGTTCATAGCCTTTCCTCAGATGCGGCGTATTGAAGCTGCGCGACGCAAACCGGCCTTCGTGCAGCGCAGTCGCGGTACATTCTCCTTGCCCGGCCAACAGATCGAACTCGAGATGAGATCCCTCGGTCGAGACGAATAGCTTTCGGTCCTGCCGCGCCCACAGACTCGCACGGCTCCGTACGACACCAGCCGGCCGATGCAACAGATCCATGACACTCATCAACAAATCGGTTTTTTTCTCGAGCGGCATGCCGAAGGGATCGACGCGACAGGGCGTCACGATACGATCACGATGGACCGGTTCCTGTGCTAATCGTACTTTTTCGAGCGCGATTGAGGTGGACCCTTTGGCTATCTCGACGGCCAAGTCCGCCACCCGCGGGACTTCTTCCAGCGACAGAACGGAACTCGCTGCGAAGCCCCATGCACCGTGATAGAGCACCCGTACGCCAAAGCCTGTGTCCCTGATATCTCGAATCGAGGCAATGCGCCGATCTTCGCCTTCAATGTGTTCCGTGTGGCTATCCTGAATACGAATGTCGCCGTACTCCGCGCCGGACGCGGCTATGCGTTTCAGCGCAAGTTCAGCGAATTCATCCCAGGTCGGCGTGCTCATGCAACCCTGTCCTCGCATGAACGGATGGAGAGTCGAATCAGTATAACAGGTCAACAGGACCATCTGTGAATCATCGACAGGCCGATCTGTCGCACGCTCATGATTGTGCAAGATTGCTTAGCCTGGGCGTTCTGCGAAATCTTCCCAAATATTCCATGTAGGATAAGCGTCGGGAATATGCCATCCTGACGATGACCATGATGACACAGCTTCACCATATCTTCGCAGCACCGATGCCACCGGCATCGCGTGGAAACGAAGACGGTGGCGTGGTGAATGTCGGCACAAACGCACAGCTTCGAGCGGAACGACGCGTGCCGCCAATGCTGACCGGCGTTGTTCTGTCCATTTGGGCCTTGACGGCATTCGGCTGTCTGCAAGGTGGACAAGAGTCCGCCTCTCCCTCCACCGTGTTGGTCTTTAAACACGGAAAATTATCCGGTGACGAGACGGTCCTGCCGAGCCTACTCCATGAGTTTGAACAACGCCATCCCGGTCTGATCGTCCGCGAAGAGCTGTTGCCGTCGTCGTCGGATCAACAACATCAATACTATGCAATGAATTTAGATGGGGGAAAAGCGCCGTTCGATCTGTTGGCCATCGATACCGTCTGGGTACAGGAATTCGCCAAGGCTGGTTGGGTCGGTCGGCTGGATGACATCGTACCGATGGGCGAACAAGGGGCCTTTTTCCCGAGTGCGATCGAGGCGGCAACATTTGAAGGACGACTCTATGCCGTGCCTTGGTATATCGATGCGGGCATGCTGTACTACCGGCAAGATTTGCTCGACCGCTATGGTCTCACAGCTCCCTCAACCTGGGACGATTTGGTCCATGCGGCAACGTTGATCGTGAACGCAGAACAAGATCGCCAATTGTCGGGATTCGTGTGGCAAGGAAAGCAATATGAAGGATTAATCTGCACGACGCTCGATGTGCTGAGAAGTTACGGAACGGATTTGTGGACAGGGGATCTCGATCAGGCCGAGCGCGGTCTTCAATTCTTACGCGATACGATTTCAACGTACAACATTAGTCCTCCATCGACCAGCATGGCCGATGAAGAATCGACTCGCCAAATCTTCGGCGCCGGTCGGGCAGTTTTCATGCGCAACTGGCCCTATGCATGGCCGTTGTTGCAACGCCAGGGCTCTCCCGTCCGTGGAAAGATCGGTATGGTGCCGCTTCCGTCCGTGCCCGGTCATACCGGGGCGCCGGTCCTGGGCGGATGGTTGCTAGCGGTCGCGGAAAAATCTCCTCGACGACAGATGGCTGGTGAGCTCATCCGGTTCCTCACCTCACCGGAGACCCAGCGTCTGATCGCCGTCAAGCTGGGGTATAACCCGACACGCCGGGCATTGTATTCGGACGCACCGGTACTCGAAGCCAGACCGGAACTGACGGCTCTCTATCCGACGCTTCTCCAGTCACAGCCTCGTCCGGTGACACCTTCTTACATCCTGCTGTCTCAAGCCGCTCAGCCGGAAGTCAGCGCCCTTGTCGTGGGACGAAAAACACCGCGAGAGGTGCTGAACGCGGTTCGCCGTCAAGCCGATCGGTATGCGAACGGCGACGAGTCTCCGGTCATCGGAGCACGACAGTGACAGAGCCACACTCGACAAGAGCAGGAGGGATCAGACGCGTGAGTCACCTATCCGAGCGAGCCTGGGGCTATCTCTTGGCGGCTCCAGCGTTTGTGCTGCTTGGGTTCGTCGCGCTCGCTCCGATCGGAGCGGCCGTGTGGTTGAGTCTGTACCGTCGCATGCCGGTGTTCGGCATCGATGAATTTATCGGTGCAGCAAATTATGTCCAGTTGTGGAGCGACGATCGGTTTTGGGCCGCGTGCCGAGTCACGCTGTATTTTACGACGCTCTCGATCACCGCTGAATTGGTGTTGGGGTTCGGCATGGCGTTGTTGCTGGATCGGCTGACGAGCCAACCAGGGCGATCGTCGCAATGGGGGCAAGTGATGATCCTCTTGCCCTGGGCGGTTCCGACCGTGGTGTCGGCTCAAATCTGGCTGTGGCTCTATCAACCGGATTACGGCCTGCTGAATTATCTGCTTCTCCAGGTCGGATTAATCAATGCCCCGATCGATTGGCTCGCCGATCCGGATTGGGCGATCCATGCGGCCGTCGTCATGGATGTCTGGAAAACGACACCGTTCGCGGCCTTATTGTTGTTGGCGGGGCTG
Organism: uncultured Nitrospira sp.; assembly: GCA_902500775.1. Taxonomy (GTDB): domain Bacteria; phylum Nitrospirota; class Nitrospiria; order Nitrospirales; family Nitrospiraceae; genus Nitrospira_D. The sequence goes on along the minus strand of CABVRZ010000037.1, from coordinate 41,833 downwards.
AAAGCCTTACCTCAAGACCTGTACGCTGCGGCCAAGGTCGACGGTGCCGGGCCATGGGAACGGTTTCGCCGGATCACGCTTCCTCTGTTGATGCCCATCATCGTGATCGTGCTCGTGTTTCGGACGATGGACGCGGTGCGCGTGTTCGATGCGGTGTTCGTGCTGACGGGCGGCGGTCCCGGCAACACAACTGAAACCCTGTCGATTTATGCGTACAAAACATTGTTTCAGACCCTGCAATTTGGGTATGGCTCCGCGTTGGCGACGGCGATGTTCATTATCGTGGCAGGCCTCACCGCGCTGTATTTATTTCTATTGCGACGCCATTTTGAGGACGGTGTGTGATGTCGGAAGCGATGGACGGTCGACGACACGACAAGGTGAGAACCCTGCGGCAGATCAGTCTGAAGGTAGGCATCGTCCTGTCTGTGGGCCTCTTCTGCCTTGGGCCGATCCTCTGGCAGGCGGTGACGTCTGTCAAACTCGATCAGGACCTTGTGCGAATACCGCCGATTTTCCCAGAGCAACTGACGCTCTCCCATTATGAGCGGGTCTTATTTGGATCTCCGATCGCCCAGTCGCTGATGAATAGTCTGGTGGTCGCGGCCAGCGCCACCGTGATCTCCATCGTGGTGGGAACCTTTTGTGCGTTTGCGTTGGCACGACTCCCGATCGCAGGCAAGCCGATCATTCTTGGGTTGGTGCTGTCGACCTCAATGTTCCCGCCGATCGCGGTGATCAGCCCCTTGTATTTATTGATGCGTGAGCTCGGCCTGCGAGACACGCTGATGGCCGTGGGACTCACTCATGCGGTGTACTCACTTCCCCTCGCCGTCTGGCTTTTGACGAGTTTCTTTCGGCAATTGCCCGCGGAGTTGTACTACGCCGCTCGTGTCGACGGCTGTACACCGCTTCGAGCGCTGCTCACGATCTTTTTCCCGTTGGCACGCCCAGGACTCGCCGTTGCGGCATTGTTGGTGTTCATTTTCTCATGGAACGAATTCATGTTCGCCTTGACCCTCACGGCCAGTGATTCAGCACGAACGGCTCCGGTCGCAATCGCGTTATTTCCTGGGCTCTATGAAATCCCATGGGGCGATATCGCGGCAGCCTCTCTTGTGGTGACACTTCCCGTGGGAGCCTTAGCCATTTTATTTCAACGACACATCGTGGCCGGGTTAACGGCCGGGAGTGTAAAGGGGTAACGACAATGGCGGAAGTACGATTGGATCATCTCTCGAAACGATACGGCACGACACATGTGCTCCCCGATGTGACGCTGACAATCAACGAAGGAGAGCTCTTTGCGATCGTGGGTCCATCGGGATGCGGAAAGTCGACGTTACTGAATCTCCTCGCCGGGTTGGATCAACCGACGTCCGGCCGCATCTTGTTTGACGGAGACGATGTGACTGGATTAGAGCCGAGAGAGCGTGACATCGCGCTCGTCTTCCAGAGTTACGCGCTCTATCCGCACATGACGGTACGCGGCAATCTTGCGTTCCCTCTTGAGGTGACGAAGCGCAGGCATGGGTTTGATCGGCGCCGCATCGAAGAAGAAGTTCAGAAAGTAGCCGGATTTCTTGGATTAGGCCCGTTGCTCGATCGAAAACCGCGCGAACTGTCTGGCGGCCAGCGACAACGTGTGGCGCTCGGTCGGGCGCTCATCAGGAAGCCAAGGGTATTTTTGATGGACGAACCGCTATCGAATCTCGATGCAAAGCTGCGAGGGGCGATGCGTGCGGAACTGCGGCGATTGCACGAAGAGCTCAAGATCACCACGATCTATGTGACGCATGATCAGACGGAGGCGATGACGTTGGCCGATCGACTCGTGGTCTTCAATCGCGGAGAGGTGCAACAAATCGACCACCCTCATGAGATTTATGCACGCCCCGCCAACGTGTTTGTCGCTGGATTCATGGGCTATCCACCAATGAACCTTCTTGACGCGCATCGTGAGAACCAGACGCTTCAAGCCGGACCCCTTGGACTGCCGTTCTCGGAGACGAGATCATCGCATCTTCTTGATCAACCCCTTACCATGGGAATCAGGCCGGAAGCGGTGGCCATTACACCCACTGCAGTAACAGGAGAAGAGACGGTGTCCGGGGTCGTTCGATTAGTCGAGCCAGCAGGAGCCGGAATGTGGGTCACGGTGGATCTTCATGACGCCCAAGATATCACGGTCATTGGATTGGCCGAGGTCGACTTCGTGCCGAACGTGGGAGATATGGTTTCTGTGTCGGTAGGCCGGTCACCCGTTCATCTCTTTGATCGGGCGACCGGACAAAGAATCCATTCAGCCTAGAGACGGTGGGTGCGCCGTTTTTGCAAGATCTGCGTCATGAAGCGGATCCGCTCCATGACAGAATGACTATTTTTCATTCAGCTGCAGCACGGCAATGGATCGCGCCTCCATCGCATAGGGTTCCCCTCCTTTTAAAAGGGTGCCGGTCGTTTCGGACTCGAGTGCAACCGCGGTATTGAGGAGAGGCTGCCAACGGATGCCTCGTTTATGAGCCGGTAACGTGAACGCCAACGGCGCATGGTTCGAGTTCAACAGAATCAATAATGTCGCGCCGGAGATCGGTCGTCCTTTTTCGTCTCGCTCAGCGATCGCATCGCCGGCAAGCCTGAGTCCAAGCGATCTCGCATACCCTGCATTCCAATCCTCGTCCGTCATTTCCTTGCCGTCCGGCTTGAACCATGAGAGGTCTTTGACTTCGGACCCTCTGATGTGACGTCCCTGGAAGAAGCGGCGGCGGCGCAGAACCGGTTGTTGTTTTCGAAGCGCGATCAGTCGTTTCACAAAATCCAGCAGGTCGAGTTGCGCGCGATCGAGCGTCCAGTTGAACCAGCTGATCTCGTTGTCCTGGCAGTAGGCGTTGTTGTTCCCCTGTTGCGTGCGTCCGATCTCATCTCCTCCGCAGAGCATGGGGACCCCTTGAGAGAGAAACAGGAGCGCGAGGAAATTCCGTTTTTGGCGCTCCCGCAACTCAAGAACGGCAGGATCAGTCGTCGGACCTTCGACCCCGCAGTTCCAGCTGGCATTGTCATCTGTGCCGTCTCGGTTGTTCTCTCCATTGGCCTCGTTGTGCTTTTCGTTATAGGACACGAGATCGTTCAGCGTAAAACCGTCGTGCGCGGTGACGAAATTGATGCTGGCGAACGGCCTGCGCCCGCTCATGCTATAGAGATCGCTGCTGCCGGTCAGTCGATAGGCCAGCTCGGCGACCTGTCCTCCGTCGCTTTTCACGTATCGGCGAATCGTGTCCCGATACTTGCCGTTCCATTCGGCCCATCCCACGGGAAAATTTCCGACTTGGTAGCCACCTTCACCGACGTCCCAGGGCTCGGCAATCAATTTGGTCTGCGACAAAATGGGGTCCTGGTGCAGGATATCGAAAAACGCGCTGAGTCGATCGACGGCGTGCAGCTCCCTTGCCAGGGTAGACGCGAGGTCGAATCGGAACCCATCCACATGCATTTCCGTGACCCAATAGCGCAGGCTGTCCATGATGAGCTGAAGCGTGCGCGGATGCGTGACGTTGAGGGTATTCCCGGTGCCGGTGTAGTCCATGTAGTAACGGCTATCGTTGTCGACTAAACGGTAGTAGGCCGCATTATCGATCCCGCGGAACGACAACGTCGGGCCGAGGTGGTTGCCTTCTGCCGTATGGTTATAGACCACATCAAGAATGACCTCGATACCGGAGCTGTGAAGCGTCTTCACCATCGTTTTAAATTCCCGAACGTGCCGGCCTCGCACTGGGGAGACGGCATAGCGAATATCGGGCGAAAAGAAACCGATGGTGTTATAGCCCCAATAGTTGGTCAGGCCGTTGTCGGCCAGATGTTTATCCCGCACAAAATGATGGATCGGCAGCAGCTCAACAGCGGTGACGCCAAGCTCCAGTAGGTGATCGATCACAGCCGGGGAAGTCAAGGCGGAATAGGTTCCACGCATATGCCCTGGGACATCCGGGTGTTGCGCCGTGAAACCTTTGACATGCACCTCGTAGATGACAGTGCGGTCCCACCGAGTCTTGGGGGATTGGTCTCCTCCCCAGGTGAAGGCCTGATCGATCACCACACACTTCGGAATGTTTGCCGCATTGTCACGGGTGTCGAACGAAAGATCCTCTTGTTGGTCGCCGAGGCGATAAGCGAACATGGCATCGGACCATTCGACCGTTCCCGCAATTGACTTGGCATAAGGGTCAATCAACAGTTTGTTAGGGTTGAACCGCAGTCCTTCTTGCGGCACATAGGCCCCATGGACTCGATAGCCATAATGTTGTCCGGGCCAGAGACCCGGAATGTAGGCATGCCAGACTTGATCGGTCTGCTCTTCCAAGCGGATGCGATGCGATTCCGTGATGGAATTGGCCGCATCAAATAAACAAAGTTCCACAGCTGTGGCATGTTCCGAGAAAATCGCGAAGTTCACCCCTTCGCCGTCCCACGTCGCACCCAATGGGTACGGTTTCCCTGGCCAAATTCTCATGCGTGCCTCCAATCGAACTGACTCGCAGACCAATTCTACATCGTGAGCCTCTCTCTATATAAGTCTCTATATAAGATAGACGATGAGCCTACGCAAGTAAGGAAAGTGCGGCACGGGCTTGGTTACGGCCAGCGAATTCTGCACAATGGGGCTGAAGGAGGACGAGACGAACATGACGACGATATCGCAACAAGATTGGTCCTTGAAAATCGGCGCCACACCGCTGTCTGGTAATGCCGTACGGTTTCGTGTCTGGGCGCCCTCTGCGAAGTCTGCTTCAGTGAAACTGGCCGACCACAATCAGGCTCCGGCACCGATGCAGCGAGACGAGCGGGGATATTTTGAAACCGTTGTGACAGGAGCTGCACCTCGAACCCGCTATCGCTATCTCTTAGATGGAGCCAAGGAACTACCTGATCCTGCCTCCCGCTTTCAGCCGGACGGTGTCCACGGCCCATCGATGGTGGTCGATCCACTCGCATTCCAGTGGACAGATAAGGATTGGCACGGAATGCCGTTGGACGCGTTTATCATCTACGAATTGCATGTCGGGACCTTTACGAAGGAAGGCACCTTCGAGGCGATCATTCCTCACTTGCCTTACCTGAGGGATACCGTCGGCATCACCGCGATTGAATTGATGCCGGTCGCAGAGTTTCCTGGCCGAAGAAATTGGGGGTACGACGGGGTGTTTCCCTTCGCGCCTCAGTCGAGCTATGGAGGGCCTGAGGGATTGAAGCGACTCGTGGATGCTTGCCATGCCGCCGGAATCGCCGTGATCCTCGATGTGGTCTACAACCATCTGGGACCGGAAGGAAACTATCTCGGCGAATTCGGCCCCTATTTTACGGATCGATACAGAACGCCCTGGGGATCTGCGATCAACTATGACGGCCCGGACAGTGATGCCGTCCGTCAGTATGTCGTCGACAATGCGCTCTACTGGGTGACCGAATATCACATTGATGCGCTCAGGCTGGATGCCATCCACGGCATTTTTGATTTCAGCGCGCAACACATTCTGCGGGACCTCGCGTCTGCCGTTCATGCCCAAGCTCAACATCTGAACCGCCAGGTGATGCTCATCGCCGAGAGCGACTTGAACGATGTCCGTGTCATTGAACCTCCTTCAGCCGGAGGGCATGGACTCGATGGGCAATGGAACGACGATTTTCATCATGCCCTGCGGGTCGTCCTGACGGATGAGCGGAAGGGATACTATGAAGATTTTCACGGGCTGGCCGATCTGGCCACGGCAGTTCGTGACGGGTTTGTGTACAGCGCGCGATACTCGGCTCATCGGCGACGACATCATGGGAATTCGTCGCGACAATGCCACCCGTTCCGCTTCGTCGTATTCTCGCAAAATCACGATCAAATCGGAAACCGGGCGATCGGTGATCGACTGAGCACCCGCCTTCCATGGGAGGCGCTGAAAGCGGCCCGAGCGGCGGTCTTGCTCTCACCGAACATCCCGTTGCTATTCATGGGAGAGGAGTACGGGGAAACGGCACCGTTTCAGTATTTTATCGAGCATGGAGATCCCGCATTGGTCGAAGCGGTCAGACAAGGCCGCCGCCGCGAGTTCGCCCCGTTCGGGTGGAACCCCGAGGATATTCCGGATCCTCAAGACGTCCGGACGTTTGAACGAAGCCGATTGCAACGAGAACGGCTCGATGATCGGCAAGCCGCCATACTGCGATGGAGCGCAGCTCTGATCCGACTCAGAAAAACCCTGCCGTCACTGAGAGCGGGGAACCATGTGGCACAGCGTCATCAGGTCTGGGCCTTCGAAGAGAAACAGGTTCTGTTGATTCATCGTTGGACCGAGACAGACGGCGCATCGCTTCTAGTACTTGGGTTCAACACCTCGCCGGTTACCGTGACCTTGAGCGAACCGCACGGCACCTGGATCTCGCAACTTGACTCCATGGACAAGGAATTCGGCGGAACCGGCCAAGAGATGATGCCGACATCGCTGTCTATTTCTTCTCACGGAACATCGGTCACGATTCCAGCCTATGGAGTAGCCGTATTTCTATATTCTTAGCGGAGAGTGCTTATTGACGGCGTCAAGGTAAGTCTGGGTTCTCTATTCAGCACGAAGCATCTAATGCGAGGAGGTCGGGCATGTCGGATCTGTACGTCACGCGATTCATAGAGCGACTGGTCGAATGGGGCGCCGCGTCTGGGTTGCGCATCATGATTATCATCACCATGGCGGCCATCGCACTCACGATTCTCATGCGGGCGATGGAACGATTCCAAAAAATGTACGAAGGCGCATTGCCCACCGACGCACAAGCCAAGCGGGCAAAAACCTTGACCTTTGTGATCCGCGATGTCGCGCGCGTCGTCATCCATGCTGTGGCGGGCATGATGATTTTGTCGGAGGTCGGCGTCGACCTGAAGCCGATCCTCGCTGCGGCGGGGCTTGGAGGATTGGCGATCGGCTTCGGCGCTCAAAGTTTGGTCAAAGACGTGATTTCGGGGTTCTTTATTCTTCTGGAAGATTCGATTCGGGTCGGAGATATCGTCGAGATCGCGGGAGTTGGAGGGGTGGTTGAAGATGTAAAACTTCGGACTATTGTCCTGCGGGATGTATCGGGGAACGTGCATATCGTGCCGAACGGAGTCATCGACAAAGTGAAGAACATGACCAAACTCTACGCCTTTTATCTCTTCAACATCGGCGTGGCCTATCGGGAAGATGTTGATGACGTCATGGAGGTGTTGCGTGAGATCGCCGAGGATGTGCGCCGAGACCCTGCCTTTGCAGACGATATTCTTGAGCCCTTGGATATGTTGGGTGTGGATGAATTCGCCGACTCGGCCGTGATCATCAAATGCCGGATCAAGACTCAGCCCAGCAAACAGTGGCGAGTCGGTCGAGAAATGAATCGCCGGATCAAGAAGACGTTCGATGCCAAAGGCATTGAAATTCCCTTCCCTCACCACACCATCTACTGGGGCGAACCGAAACAGGGAACACCGCCTCCACTCTATGTGGCCGGATTGCCACAGGCACAACCGACCTCAAATTGATGGAGCCACACATAAGGTCCAAGGCGCGATCACATGTGACTCGTGGGTCGACGGCCAGTAAATCCGGCGGCCGACCTCGCTCAGCAATCCCGAATGGGCTGAAGGTGGCCTGACCAGAAGTTACTGAACTGACGATTCTGTAATCTTGCGCTCACTATTGAAGAAAGTCAGATCACGACGCAGATCGATCAGCCGTACAGCGAATTGGCCTATAGTAGTCGTTTCGGAAGAAACCTTGCGGGGTATCTCGCAGGCCTCCATCGTGGATGACGACCGATTGCAAAAATGTGTTGGAGACCACCCCTAACTCCAGGATCGCCAAGACCGAGGACTTTTCGGATTCTGCCGTCGGCGCGCGGGTCTTCCATACCCTGCTCTTCTGCAACACATCCTTGATCTCGGACTAAAAGGCATCCACATATCACCCCGCCTTGAAATATAGGACCGACAGAGGAGGCAGAGTCACCGCAATGGAATGCGACAATCCGTGCGAGGCGACCGATTCCGCCGTTACGCCGCCACCGTTCCCAAGATTGCTTCCGCCGTACATGTGCGCGTCGCTGTTCAAGAGCTCGCGATACCATCCCGGCATCGGAACACCGACTCGATAGCCGTAGCGAGGAACCGGGGTGAAGTTACAGATGCAAATGATCTGATTGTTCTGATTTTTGGCTTTGCGGACGAACGAGATGACGGAATTCTCCGTATCATTGATATCGATCCATTGAAACCCCGTCCAATCGTAATCCACTTCGTACAGAGCCGGCTCGCTGCGATAGAGCCAGTTAAGGTCGCGCACGAACCGTTGCAGGCCCAGATGAGGCTCGTCCTGGCACAGATGCCACTGCAGACTGTCGTCGTGGTTCCACTCCCGCCACTGACCGAATTCCCCTCCCATAAAGAGCATGATCTTTCCGGGATGGCCATACATATAGCCGTAGAGGGCACGGAGATTCGCAAAGCGCTGCCAGTTGTCGCCGGGCATTTTGTCGAGCAGAGATTTTTTCCCATGCACGACTTCGTCATGAGACAGGACGAGGACGAAATTCTCATGGAAGGCGTAGAGCAAGCCGAACGTGATCTGATTCTGGTGATGCTTCCGATGAATCGGATCCAGCTCGAAGTAACTCAACATGTCATGCATCCAGCCCATGTTCCATTTAAAGGTAAAGCCGAGCCCTCCGGTATACGTCGGCTTCGAAACGCCGGGCCAGGAGGTGGACTCTTCGGCTATCGTGATGGCACCTGGATGTTCCTTATGGACCAGGACATTCAATTCCTTGAGAAAGGCGACCGCCTCTAAATTCTCGTTGCCGCCGAATTGATTGGGGATCCATTCACCGGCCTTGCGGGAATAGTCCCGGTACAGCATGGAGGCAACGGCGTCGACGCGCAAACCGTCGATATGATACTTATCCAGCCAGAAGAGGGCGCTGTTCAAGAGGAAGTTAGTCACTTCCACCCGTCCATAGTTGAAAATTCGGCTGTTCCATTCCGGGTGATAGCCGAGACGGGGGTCCTCGTGGTCGTACAGGTGCGTGCCGTCGAAGAGCGCAAGCCCGTGTGCGTCGTCCGGAAAATGCGCCGGAGCCCAATCGATAAGGACCCCGATGCCGGCACGATGGGCGGTATCAATGAATGCCATGAAGTCTTCCGGAGAGCCATAGCGGCTGGTGGCGGCAAAGTAGCCGGTCGCTTGGTAGCCCCAAGATCCATCGAAGGGATGTTCTGTGATCGGCATCAACTCGATGTGGGTGTAGCCCATGTGCTTGACATACTGGATCAGCTTATCGGCGAGCTCTCGATACGTGAGCCACCGCCCACCTTCTTCCGGAACTCGCATCCACGATCCGAGGTGAACCTCATAGATCGACATGGGGGTGGTCAGCGGATCGACGTGCGAACGAGCTTCCATCCAATCTCGATCCCCCCATTGATAAGTCGACAGGTCGTGGACGACGGAGGCGGTGCTCGGCCTCAGCTCGGCGGCAAAGGTATACGGATCGGCTTTCAGGAATGAGGTCGGCTTGTTTCGGGCGAGAAGATCGTACTTGTAGAGCGTGTCCTGAGTGAGATCCGGAATGAAGAGCTCCCATAATCCGGTTGCTCCACGGCTATTCATTTGGTGGAGACGGCCGTCCCACTGATTGAAGCTACCGATCACGCTGGCGCGCCTGGCATTGGGAGCCCAGACGACAAAATGAACGCCGGTAATCCCGTTCACCGTTCGGAGATGGGCTCCTAACAGGTCGTACGCTTTATACAACCTTCCTTCGGAAAAGAGATGGAGATCGTGATCACTGATCATAGGCGGAAACGCATAGGGGTCATGACGTTCCGTGACGATTCCCTGAGAATCGGTGATGTGAACTCGATAGGGCACGGTTTTCATCGATGCGTGCAGGGGCGTTTCGAATAAGCCGGCTTCATGGGTGCGTGTCATAGGGATCTGTTTGCTGCCCGCTGTGTCCGGGATAATCCGCACGCTACTTGCCTCCGGTGCAAAGACTCGGATCACGAAGGCTTCTGTGTCGTTTATCGAAGCTCGATGAGGACCGAGAAACTCGCTCGGATTCCAACTTTCGGCCTTGATGAGCCGTGCGATATGTTCGGATGTTTCCATTCGTAGTCCTCCTTGTTTCATGAACTCCCCTCTATCGTAAGCAGATGACTCGTGCTAAGGAAGGGGGGGGTGAGAAAAAAACGCATCCGCGTCATATCACGTTAGGAAAACCAAATCATGAAGACACATCAAGCACGAAGAACAACAACGAGTCGAAGCACGATTATCGACCATCACCTGCATCAACTCGCAACTGAGTGCGGAGTGGCGACGTCCTATATTGATGAGGTCGGTGATCGCCGCCAGGTGAGCGACGAGAGTCTTCGCCAGGTTCTTTCGGTGATGGGAGTGGCGGCACAGAGTGCGCTACAGGTGAAGGAAAGCATGCAGGAGATTCGGTCTGAACGATGGGCTGAGATGCTGGAACCCGTGATGGTTGTATCGATGGATCGCCTGCCCCACACATTTACCATCCGTCTTCCTATGGCCGCCGATCACGTGAAGAGCGTCGCGTTTCTGTGGAAACTCGAGAAAGAACAAGGTGGGACCCTAGTCGGACAGAGCACTGGAGCTCGCGCCAAGATTATCAATAGGGAAAAAGTGGAGCGTGTTGCGTATTGCGAGGTGGCGCTGCCGCTTCCTCGAGCCTTGCCGCTAGGCTACCATTCCTTGACTGTGGACGTGCGCGGACCTGGAATCAATCGACGAGCGGTCATGATCCTTGCGGTCGTTCCGGCCCAGAGCTATCTCCATCCGGCAGTCAAAGGTTCCCGTCGCACATGGGGGCTCACGATCCAACTGTACGGCCTGCGCAGCGCGAAAAATTGGGGAGTCGGGGATTTTCGAGACCTCCGGGAAATAGTCCGCTGGGTCGGACGTGAATTGGGTGCAGATCTCCTTGGCGTGAATCCGCTCCATGCGCTGCCGCCCGAAACAATCAGTCCCTATTCGCCCTCCAGCAGACTTTTTCACCATCCCCTCTATCTCGACATCGAAGGGATTCCTGAGTTTCGGGAACTGGCGTCCATTCAGGCGACCGTACAGGCCTCGATTTTTCAGGCGAAACTGGCTGCGTTGCGACGGAGCCAGTTTGTGCAATACGCAGCCGTAACCCGTATGAAGCAACAGATGTTGGAGCGACTGTTTCTCCACTTTCAGCGGCGGCATCTTACGAAAAACACCTCCAGAGCCCGTGCCTTTCATCGATTTGTGCGCGATCAAGGTGAAGCACTGCAACGGTTTGCCTTGTTCCGGGTGTTGGAAGAACAGATGCGAGGTCGTCGAACACTTTCTGAAACTGGTCCACAGGGGTGGCGCACATGGCCGACGAAATATCAGCATCCCGATTCGCCTGCCGTCACAAAAATCGCTGCACGGTATCAGAGCCGCGTGCAATTGTTTCAGTATATCGAGTGGCAGTGTCAGCAACAGTTGCACGCCGTGCAGTCGGCGGCCAAGCGTGTCGGCATGGCGATCGGTCTCTATAAAGATATGGCGGTTGGGATCGACCCGGGCGGGGCAGATTCCTGGGCATTTCAGGGACAAGTGGTCGCACGGGCATCGATCGGAACCCCACCTGAGTTGTTTTCTCCAAGTGGGCAACGATGGAATCTTTCCCCGTTTCATCCTCGTCAAATTAGAAACGAGGGCTATCGCCTGTTCGCGGATTGCTACAGAAGTATCATGCAGAACTGCGGGATCATCAGAATCGATCATGCGATGGGTCTGTTCCGTCTTTTTTGGATCCCCGAAGGGTTTCAGCCGGACGGAGGAACATATGTGCGTTATCCGGTGGATGACCTGTTGGGAATCCTCGCGCTCGAGAGCGTTCGTCACAACGTCATGATCATCGGTGAAGATCTGGGAACGGTGACCACGGCGATCCGAGATAAATTAGCGGGGCGAGGCTTGCTCTCCTATCGGTTGCTTCCGTTTGAGCAAACGTCGCCTGGCCGGTTTGCAAGCCCGTCTCGCTTTCCTCAGCATGCCGCCGCCGCCGTAACGACCCACGATTTACCGACATTGCGCGGCTTCTGGCTCGGCCGCGACATCGAACTTAAATCTCAACTTGGCCTCTATCGTAAACCCGAATGGCGCACGCGCGACGCAGAGACACGCGCGCGTGACAAACAATCGCTGCTGGATGCACTGGCAAAAGAGCGACTCTTACCACCAGAATGCCCCCGAAAGGCTGCTGCTGTCCCGCAACTAACCGAGGAGCTTTTTCGAGCCATCTATGCGTATATTGCCCGCACGCCGAGTCGAATCATGCTGATCTCATTAGAAGATCTACTGGGAGATCTTGAGACCCCGAATATTCCCGGCGAACATGCCTATCCCTCATGGCAAGCAAAGGCCGGTCAGCCTGGGAGTTCATGGGAAGACTGGAAGAGGCTTGATCGAGTGCGCAAACTAGCCACGGCCATTAACTGGGAGAGACGTCAGGATTGAGCGACCTTCTACCCCACGATCATCTCACAGACGATAACTGAAACTGTCCTCCATGACCCCGTTGAGATATGCGGCCTGTTTTCCTGTTCAGTGCTGATTGAGCCTTCATCCAGGTTCCTGATAGGAGTATCTTGTTTGTGACGCCTCGTTAATCTCTTGATGTGCGCAACGACCGACTAAATCATGAGACCATCATATGCATATGCGCCACAATACGAGCCTGAGCAACCTTACGTAGCCGTTGACATGAAAAAGGGTTGACAGAGACACTGAGAAGCGATATAAAGTGACCATACAGTCACTTAAGACCATTTGGTCACTTGTGATGGGCGGACGAAATCAGTCTATGGCACCGCTCATCTTGGGAACCGACGGATAAGAGAAAGGAGCCGATCATGGCGAACGAACGAGATGAGACACTGGCAAAAATGATCATGTTTTTTGCAGGTTGTATGATCGGCGGCATCGCGGGGTTATTGTATGCGCCGCAGTCCGGGGTAAGAACGCGACGTCGACTGACGGATTTCGCGGAGGATGTAAAGGAAAAGGCAGAAGATCTTACAGATGAAGCTTCCGTGGCAGTGAAAAAGGCGGTCGACCGAGGACGTCGGTTCGTCAATACGTAAACGACGAGAGCCATCGCTCGAGGATGAGTCTTCACCGGGACATGATGGAGGAGGTGAGACCATGAGTTGTGAACGTTGCGGGGGATGCATGATGCAGGAGTCTTTTTCTGATCTTCAGGATGACACAGGGCGGGTATGGTTCGAAGGCTGGCGCTGCATCAATTGCGGAGAAGTTGTCGATCCGGTTGTGTTGACCCATCGAGCTGATACACCGTTGGAACCCTATCGTGGCCGAACGCGAGACCGACGCATGTGGGAACGGGTCGTGCCGGGACAATTTGGACGGAGCACGGCTGCGTGACGCAGCGGCCTCCGGTTCCATCAGGGAGGTGAGCAGCAACGGGGCTTTCTCGAGTAAATGAATATTGGCAAAGATATCCAAGTTGCACTCTGAGTGCTGTGTGGGTATCCACGGCACCTTACGGTTATCCTAAGGAGGAGCACATGAAAGAGCCCGGTAAACGAAAAGCCTCTTTGTCACGACCGGCCCGTACGCGAAAGACCTCGCCCAAGGAGATCGTCTGGTTTGAATATTTCGACCCCGCCGCCGAGGTCGTGGCGGTGGTGGGAGAGTTTAATAAATGGACGTCTACGGTCAGCCCGCTGAAGCGGGATCCGGGCGGCCTCTGGAAAGTCAAAATCCGACTGGCACCGGGTACGTATCAATACAAATTCGTGGTGAACGGTGAGCGCTGGGAAGAGGACCCACTGAATCTACTACGAGTCGTCAACGAACACGGGACCTTTAACTCAATTCGTGAAGTCGGGAAACGTCCTGAAGAGACTTGTGCGCCCGATTCATAAAGGAGGCATGTCGCTTGCCGTGAGCACCCCGGTGGAAGATGGAGCATCGCTCTCGCGGGTCGAGAGACGAAAAGCAAGAACCAACCAGCGACTGTTGGAAGTCGCGCGACAGCTTTTCTCAAGAAAAGGTATTTATTGGGCGACGGTCGAGGACATCACGGAATTGGCGGATCAGGGAAAGGGAACGTTCTATAAATATTTTGACTCGAAAGAGGCCATCATTCACGCCTTACTCGAAGAAGGGTTGGACACGTTGTCGGTCAGAACAGAGGAGGCCGTGCGGGAGGTCTCGGGCGGTCGCAAGATTCTCGCAGCGGCGATCGAAGCTCGCGTCGACTTTTTCCTGAGTCATCCGGAATTCCTCCTGTTTTTTCACCAAGTCAGAGGAATGATGCAACTGGATGTCGATGTGGCCAAAGAGTTGAGCGATATCTACAATAACCATCTTCGCAAACTGGCTCAATTGGTGAAACCCGCATTGGATGGGAGCGGCAGTACGCGCGATCTGGCTACGGCGATTGCGGCTTATACATCAGGGTTGCTGACCTATCATGTACTCTTTGAAGGAGAAGCGGGCATCAAGCGGCGGCGTAAATATTTTCTCCTGACCCTGGAAGAAAGTCTGCAGTCGTTGCTGAGCACTGGTCAGGCGTCTCGTTAGCGGGATGCCCAGGGGACGATCGATTGTTGATACAGCAGGCGGACGGAATCGCACTATGCGATCTGATCGATCCGCGTGAATTGATTGCGACATCCATGAACGACTGAACGAGAGAACAAGGAACGATCGTAATGGAATACAGAGCTCGCAACTTTGATCATCTTGTGAAGGGCTTGAGTGGGTTCAGCGAGAAATTGATGAAAAATCATCTCAGCCTCTATCAAGGATACGTCAAACAGACGAACCACCTTGCAACAGCGCTTCTACGGATGGACCGGTTGGGAAAAAACGGGCATCCGGAATACGCCGAACTGAAACGGCGTTTCGGTTGGGAGTTCAATGGCATGCGGTTGCACGAGCTCTACTTTGAGAACCTGATCAAGCGATCCACGCCTCTGAACAAGCAATCTGCGCTTGGAGATAGGATGCGACGTGATTTCGGTCGGCTTGACACATGGAAAAAGAGTTTTCTCGGCGTCGGTGGGATGCGTGGAATCGGATGGGTTATTCTGGCCCACGATACGCGCGCAGACCGATTCTTCAACGTGTGGATCAACGAACATGATACAGGACTGCTGGTTGGGGCAATGCCTCTCTTGGTGATGGATGTGTTTGAACATGCCTATCTACAGGACTACGGATTGAATCGAGCAGCCTATATGCAGGCGTTCATGAATGCGATTGACTGGGCTGTCGTCGAACAACGGTTTGGAATGTTCAGACAGACTCCCGGTCGCATGGCAGCGGTGAGGAGAGCCGTATCATGAGGAGCACGACTTCACTGGCTCAGCATGCGCCGAAGCGCCTCGGCGCATGCGTTCCCCCCCCGCCTTTGCCGGGTGACCGGCTGTCACACGGCGAATCGACAAAGGAGAAGCACAACAGTGAGTAGCTCAGGCCACCGTGTCCTTGCCATGATCATGGCCGGGGGAAAAGGCGAACGACTCATGCCGCTGACGGAACTGCGGAGTAAACCTGCGGTTCCGTTCGGCGGGAAATATCGTATCGTCGATTTTGTCCTGAGCAATTTTTTAAACTCCGACATTCTGGCGACGTATGTGCTGGTTCAGTATCGGTCACAATCCTTGATCGAGCATTTGCGGCGGGCGTGGAGAATCGGCGGGCGGATCAAACAACACTTTATTACAGTCGTGCCCCCACAGATGAAGGCGGGCGGCGGGTGGTACGAAGGAACCGCCGACGCGGTGTTTCACAACCTGAACCTGATCGAAGATTTTGCACCGGATCTCGTCGCCGTATTCGGTGCCGACCATATCTACCGGATGGATATCGGGCAGATGGTGCAGTTCCATCGCGAACATCAGGCAGACGTCACGGTTGCGGCCAGACCGGTGCCGGTGCATGCCGCGCGTGGGTTCGGAATTATCGAAACCGATAAGCACGATCGCATCGTGGGGTTTGAAGAAAAGCCCAAGCATCCAAAACCGATGGTCCGCGACGCTGAGTGTGCCTTTTCATCGATGGGAAACTATCTGTTCAAAACGGAGATCCTCTTGAAGGTCCTGGCGGACGACGCCAGGAAAGGAGGATCGCACGACTTCGGCCGTGACGTTATTCCGGCCATCATGAAAAAGAGCCGCGTGCTTGCCTATAACTTTATGGATAATATCGTCCCTGGACTCAAACCGTATGAGGAGCGTGGCTATTGGCGGGACGTTGGTACGCTGGAGGCCTACTGGCAGGCACACATGGACATTCTGGGTGAATGTCCGATCTTGGACCTTCACAATGGGGACTGGCCTATCCTGACCGACACATTTGATGGCCCGACTGCCAGTCTGGCAAAGGCCTATGTCGAGGATTCCATGATCGGACAGGGAAGTCAGATCTTCGATGCCGACATCAGACGATCGGTCATCGGACGCAATGTTCGGATCGAGCCCGGCACCAAGATCCACGAATGCATTATTCTGGACGGTTCCGTGGTCGGCGCAAAGTCGCATCTGCGACGAGTCATCGCAGATCGGTTCAATACTATTCCCGCCGGCTCAGAAATTGGGCTGAATCCGGCCAAGGATCGCAAACGCTATCATGTATCGGGATCCAACCTGGTGGTATTGCCGAGGCAACTCCGTGGAATCGGCACTGATCATCGCAGGGGTCACCGGGCATAAGCGAGGTGGATTCATGCGTGCCTAGAAACACTTGCCGAGGGCAGAGGTGAATGCACAGCGCTACATCCTGGCGGAATCGGCCTGGGGGATGTTGGAGGAACTAGAGCGTGCAGGCAGTACGCATCGCATCAGGAGGATACGACCGACGATAAGAAAGCCTGTTATTACCCTGGTTACAGGCCTGTGAGACCTCGGACAAACCGGAGATTGGCTGAGCCGGCAGGGGCTTGGTCGACGACTTTGTACGACCTTGCAGCGGACAGGCGGAGAGACTCGATTCACCGTACGAGAGACCCTTACCTCGATAGTCTTGCATGATGCCACGAATACCAATTGCCACATACCGCTTGCAGTTTAACCGCGCATTCACATTTCAAGATGCGGCGCGGCTGATCCCGTACTTGGACGACCTGGGAGTCACCGATCTCTACAGTTCTCCCTATTTTAAAGCTGTGCCCGGCAGTTCTCACGGTTACGATGTCGTCGATCCGACCCTATTGAACCCAGAAATCGGCGGCGAAAGCGACTATCGGATGATGATCGACGAGTTGCATCGGCACGGCATGGGACATCTGCTGGATGTCGTGCCGAATCACATGGGGGTTGCGCAACAAATCAACGCATGGTGGCAGGATGTACTTGAGAACGGATCCGTTTCACCCTATGCGTCGTTTTTTGATATCGATTGGGATCCACTCAAGGCCGAGCTACGACACAAAGTATTGCTGCCCATTCTTGGGGATCACTATGGCGTGGTGCTGGAAAACGGCGAACTCCAGTTGATGTACGAAGCCGGGAGATTTGTCATTCAGTATTACGGTCACCGCCTTCCGGTTGCTCCGAAACCATCCTCCCATATTCTGACCCATCGTCTGAATCAACTGATCGAAGAAACCGGTCCAGACATTCCGCATGTGATGGAGCTGCAGAGCATCATCACCGCGATGAAGCATTTGCCGTCTCGACAGGATCAAGCGCCGGCGTTGGTTGCCGAGCGCTACCGCGAAAAAGAAATTATCCGGCGTCGGCTGGTCGCCCTCGTAGAAAGCAGCGCGCAGATCAGGCGGTTTCTGGAGGAAAATGTTCGATTGATCAACGGAACAAAAGGTGACCCGTCCAGTTTCGATCTGCTCCACGACATTCTCGACGATCAAGCCTATCGCCTGGCCGATTGGCGGGTGGCGGCCGAAGAGATCAATTACCGAAGGTTCTTCGATATCAACGAGCTGGCTGCCCTTCGCATGGAAAACCCGGAGGTGTTTGAAACGACGCACCGGTTGATATTTCGACTCTTGAAAGAGGGATCGGTGACGGGCCTTCGGATCGACCATGTCGATGGACTGTATGATCCGGCCGACTATCTTCAGCAGCTTCAGGGATGGGCACACAAGGAATTGCCGAAGGTCGATGAGCAAGAGGCGCGGCCACTGTACGTGCTTGTCGAGAAAATTCTTGGCATCACTGAAAAACTCCCGGAGACCTGGCCGGTGTATGGAAGCACGGGGTACGATTTCTTGGCTCTTGTGAATGGGCTGTTCGTCAATCGAGCCAACGAGCGTCACATCAATTCAGCCTATGCCCGTTTTGTGGATAGCGAAGATCCCTTCGAAGAACTCGCCTACCAATGCAAACGGTTGATTATGAATGTCTCGATGGCCAGCGAATTGAATGTCTTAGGCCATCAGCTCAATCGGTTGTCCGAACAAGATCGACGGTCTCGGGACTATACGCTCAATATTTTAACCCACGCCATTCGAGAGATTATTGCCTGTTTCCCTGTGTACCGGACCTATATTACCGGGACGGCCAATGGCATTCTGGATCGAGACCGGGCGTTTATTCGGCAGGCTGTGGCGAAGGCTAGGCGACGGAATCCGGCACTGAGCGGAGTGGTCTTTGACTTCGTCCGCGACCTGCTCTTGCAACCGGTGGACTTAGGGAAGGCCCATGATGTCGAGCGGCTTCGTTTCGTGATGAAGTTTCAGCAAACGACGAGTCCGGTCACGGCAAAAGGCATTGAAGATACGGCGTTCTATCGGTACTATCGGCTGGTCTCGTTGAATGAGGTCGGTGCCGATCCACAGCAGTTCGGGGTAACACCGACCTTCGCCCATCAACAGCTGAAGACGCGACAAGGCCGATGGCCGGCCACCATGTCGGCGACTGCAACGCATGACGCCAAACGTGGCGAGGATGTGCGTGCCCGAATCTCGGTGTTATCCGAAGTCCCGAAGGCGTGGAATCAGCGAGTCACGCAGTGGAGCAAGCTCAACCGAAAGTGGAAGGTGTCCGACGAACAAGGAGTCGTGCCGATTGCAGATGATGAGTATCTTCTGTATCAAACATTGATCGGAGCCTGGCCGTTTGAGCCGCTTGATGAGTCAGGACACAAGGAGTTTTGCACACGAATTCAGACCTACATGACGAAAGCGACCAGAGAGGCCAAGGTCCGGACAAGTTGGGTCAATTCTGATCACGAGTACGAAGAGGGGACGCGCCAGTTTGTCGCTTCGATTCTCGATCGATCCAAATCGGCCGATTTTTTGAACGATTTTCTTGCGTTTCAACAGCGCATTGCGCAGTACGGCCTCTACAACTCCCTGGCTCAGCTCTTGCTAAAAATCACGTCTCCTGGTGTGCCTGACTTTTATCAAGGAACGGAGTTCTGGGATCTCACCCTTGTCGATCCGGATAATCGGCGTCCTGTGGATTTCCAACAGAGACGGAGCGTTCTGGATGCCTTCCGACAACCTGCCGACACTGCGCACGTCCGCCAGACCCTTCTGAACGATCTTCTGACGCATCGGACCGATGGTCGAATTAAACTGTGGCTGACGACCGAGGGGCTGCGATATCGTCGAGCGCATGCAGAGCTGTTCCAGAAGGGGGAATATGTGCCGCTCGAAGTCTTGGGCTCTAAGCGAGAACATCTCTTTGCGTTTGCCCGCATTCACGAGGACACGGCTATCGCCGTGGTTGTCCCTCGACTCTTGACCGGTGTGGTTGAAGATCCATCCGAATGGTCGGTCGATGGCTGGGCATGGGGTGATACGAGAGTGGTGATGCCGTCATGGAAACAAGGGTCTCCATACCGAAATGTGTTGTCCGCGTCCCAATTGGCAACCACTCCCGACGGCACTCAACAAACGCTTGCCGTCGCCGAACTCCTCAAGGAGTTTCCCGTTGCACTCTTGGAGCGGATAATATGAGGGATCCGATAATCGGGCATGAGAGAAGTTCGGGCATTCCGATAAGGTGCCGGTTGCATTGAGGCCTGCACGAGCGGTTATCTGAAGGGAGGTACGGGCACGTGAGTCTCTCCACACAGTCAACGCCGGCGATGTGGTCACCGATCATTATCGAGGCCGTACGACCGGAAATCGACGGCGGACGGTATCCGATCAAGCGTGAAGTCGGGGATCGGCTGGAGGTAACCGCCGACATTTTCAAGGAAGGACATGACATCTTGTCCGCCGTGCTCCGGTACCGCACGGTCAAGGAAACATCCTGGCATGAAACCGCCATGTCGCACGTCGACAACGACCGATGGGCCGGCCATTTCGACCTGCACGAAAACACCCGCTATCTCTACACCATCGGAGCATATGCCAATACTTTCAAATCTTGGTGCCAAGAGGTCACCAAGAAATCTGAAGCTGGCGAGCAGGTCGACAGCGAGCTCTTGGAAGGCCGCGCGCTTGTTGAGCGGACGATACTACGAGCGGTTGGATCGGATAAGACTCGCCTGGAAGAATACCTGAGTCAGTGGCGGGCATCGGATGCGCAGGACATCCAGCTTCGTGTGGCCCTCAATGAGGAATTTACCCGGCTGGTCGAACAACACCAGGAACGCACGGCGTGGACGCTGTTCGAGCGCGAACTCGCGGTAGTCGTCGATCGTGTCCGTGCCCGCTACGGAGCCTGGTATGAAATATTTCCCCGTTCCCAGGGGACGAATCCTGAGCACGGTTCGACATTGCGGGAGTGTGAGCATCGATTGCCGGCAATCAAGGCGATGGGATTCGATGTACTCTATCTGACGCCGATCCATCCGATCGGTCGCACGAACCGCAAAGGAAAGAACAATTCCTTGACTCCGACACCGGCTGATCCCGGCAGTCCTTATGCGATTGGCAATGAACACGGAGGACACGACGCCATCGAGCCGAGTCTCGGCACGATTGAAGACTTCGATCGATTTGAAAAAGCCGTGCGCGCACAGGGGATGGAACTCGCGATGGATTTTGCCATCAACTGTTCGCCGGACCATCCCTACGTCACGCAGCACCCGGAGTGGTTCGCACATCGCCCGGACGGCACGATCAAGTATGCCGAGAATCCACCCAAGAAGTATCAGGATATCTACAACGTCGATTTCTACTGCAAAGACTGGAGCGGGCTGTGGAACGAAATGAAACGCGTGATTCTCTTTTGGGCGGATCACGGGATCAAAATTTTTCGCGTTGACAATCCGCATACCAAACCCGTGGCATTTTGGGAATGGTTGATCCGAGAAGTGCAGGAACGACACCCGGATGCCATCTTCTTGTCCGAAGCCTTCACCAAGCCGAAAATGATGAAGGCCTTAGCCAAAGCGGGCTTTACCCAATCGTATACGTATTTCACGTGGCGGAACTTCAAGCAGGAACTCACAGATTACATGCTCGAATTATCCCGCGGCGAGACAAAAGAATATTTTAGGCCGAACTTTTTCACCAACACACCTGATATCTTGCCGGAAATTCTTCAACACGGCGGCAGACCCGCGTTCAAGTTTCGATTGGTCTTGGCGGCAACCTTGTCACCTTCGTACGGGATCTACAGCGGATATGAACTGTGTGAGAACCGGGCTCTACCGGGAAAGGAAGAGTATCTCGATTCGGAAAAGTACGAGTTCAAGATTTGGGATTGGGATCGTCCTGGAAACCTCAACGAATACGTGACGACCATCAATCGGATCCGACGAGAGAATCCAGCCTTGCACGAGTTAGAGAATGTCGAGTTCTACGAATCCGACAACGAGCATGTCCTCTTCTACGGGAAACGCACCTTGGATCGTCGTAATATCCTCGTGATCGCCGTGAATCTTAATCCATTTCACACGCAGGAAGCGCGGCTGCAGATTCCGATCGGGTCATTCGGCATCAGGCCCGACGAGATGTACCAGATGCATAACTTGCTCACAGATCACCGCGATCTGATGACAGGAGAGCACTACACGGTTCGACTGGACCCACAAGGTGAGCCGGCCGCGATTTATGCCGTACGACGCTGGACTCATCGAGAACAGGAATTCGATTACTTTCTGTAGTCATGCGAGGATCATGACGAACGCCTCAGAACAAGAACGGATTGATCGGGCGCTCGCCGCCATCAACGGAGAGGGAGGACGACTCCTGATTGCTTTTCTCCAGAATCAACGATGGTTCGGTGGCAAAGGCAAACCATTGGCCGCCGTGCGTCTTTCGGATGCCATCGAATTACCCAGCGCCTCGGTCCCCTATCTACTCGCGGTTCTGCTCGTCGAATACCGAGGTGGCAGCCAAGAGCGATACATGATGCCGTTGTCGATCAGGTCGAAGGTTGGATCGGTCGACCTTGCTGCTATTGCCGAGTTGCCAGGGTCGTCCGGACAGCACTGGGTTTGCGATGCGACCATGGCGGATGACGTGTGGCGGTCCTTGCATGACCTCGTCGCAACCGAGAAAGAGAGGGGTGGGCGGACCGGATCGGTGCGTGGAAGAGCCTTGGTGGACCGGGAGGGAGGACTCGCTGGTCCGTTCACGACTATCAAGATTCTGTCGGGTGAGCAAAGCAACACATCGATCGTGTTCGACCGGCGAGTGATCATGAAACTCATCCGCAAGGTAGAACTGGGCATTAGTCCTGAGCGTGAAATGCTCGAATTTCTCACGACCAAAGCCCTCTGTCGGGATGTGCCGCCGTTGTTGGGGTACCTGACATACCAGACTGAACAGGAGGGCGCTATCGAAGAAGACCCAGAAGGGACGGTGGTGGTGCTTCAGCGGTTTGTTGTGAATAGAGGAGATGGGTGGAGTTATTCGCTATCTTGTCTCGGGGAGTTGTTGAGGGAATCGAGGCAAGCCGCGCAAACTCAGGCGAGCCATCCGTCTCAGGTCTGTGAGAACAGGACCGACGCGTTTCTAAAAGAAATTCATCAGCTTGGAGAGGTTACCGGCAATCTCCATCTCGCCTTGGCTTCGGACGGAGAGTCAGGGCCGTTTTGTCCTGAACCTATCACGATGAGCGATGTCACACGCTGGCAGGGCAGGATGCAGCAATTTCTTGCCGAGGTCTGCCGCGATCTTCGAAGCATGTCGCCCGAACAACAAACCGCAGCTGGATTCGTGTCCGATGAGGCAACGACTCTGGAGTTGGCATGTCGGGATCGCTTCAACGATCTTGCGCGCTTGGTAACGGGACAGACGGTGAAAATCAGGCACCACGGCGATTACCATCTCGGCCAGGTCCTCAAGACGGAGGATGGATTTGCGGTGATCGATTTTGAGGGAGAGCCGGCGAGATCGCTTGAAGAGCGCCGGGCTAAGGTCTGTCCGCTGAAGGATGTGGCGGGTATGTTGCGCTCGTTTAGCTATGCTGCACAGGCTGTGTTACAACCGCATCGGCCGATCTCCCCTGATGATCAGACGATTATGACGGAATGGGAACACGCGGCGCGTCAAACGTTTCTCAATGGATATCGATCGGTTGTTCAGCCAGGAGCGGCCTTATTTTTGCCAGCCACCTGGGACGATACCCTGCGGGTTCTTCAGGTATACGAATTGGATAAAGCTCTCTATGAATTGCGGTACGAGTTGCGCAATAGGCCGGAGTGGTTGGCGATTCCGCTCCAAGGCATCCGAAGTCTGACACAAAAAGCCTGTGAGTGATGAAACATGCCTCGGCATGTTACTCGGGTCTCACCAGTGATGTAGTGATAGTGTGAGAATGACGCAGACGATGACAGTTCATCGTGCTCAATAGAGGAGACGGAGAGGCCTCATCGACCATGGAACCAGGAAATCGCGACGACGTGTTTCGATTCATTGGCTGCAGCGAAATTCAGGAGATTCTCGGAAAGCAGGCTGACGATGAACGCGCGTTGGCAGAGCTGCTTGAGGACGTTCCGCTCGATTCGGTCTACTTCCATACGCACAGTTACTTTCTCCGACAGCGTTTCATTGAACAGACATACCCCAATGATTTTGCCGAATGGGTCGGGATGCAAGTGCGGGACCATGTACTGGCTGAACGATTATCCGTCGTCGATCCATTCAGTTTTTCGAGCCTGGACTTTTTGCGGGAAGAGATCATTTCGATTATTGACGATCATTTATCCGGTATGGCGTCGGTCCCACGAGTAGGATTCGGGGCGCCGTTTTCCTTCAACCGGTCTCGCATTCTTGAAGTGCCGACCGGTCTGGAAGTACGCACGCTCCGCGAGTTTCGGGATGCGATCTCCTCGGTCGATGCCAGCGCCATTTACCTGCATGTCTTCGAGTCCCACTTACGGTTGCAGCGCAAGGAGAACGACTTTTCCACGTGGATTCGAGGAACCCTCAAGCTGCCGGAACTGGCCAACCAAATTCGTACCTTGAATCCCTATCTAGGCAGCCTGGAACGGTTGAGGTCCAGTTTGTTGACCATGTGCGATGCGCACCTCGCGAAATCAGGACAAAGAGGCTAAAGACTGACATGTTGAGCACGGATCCGCTTTGGTACAAAGACGCCGTCTTTTACGAAATTCACGTCAAGGCATTTGCCGACGGAAATGGCGACGGAGTCGGAGATTTTCAAGGACTCATCGGAAAACTGGATTATCTTGAGTGGTTGGGCGTGGATTGTCTCTGGCTGTTGCCGTTCTATCCTTCTCCGTTGAAGGACGACGGATACGATGTCGCCGACTTTCTGAAAGTGGCTGAACAGTACGGAACGATGGACCAGGTCCGCCAGTTTTTGGACGAAGCGCACCGACGGGGAATGCGCGTGATCGTCGATCTGGTACTCAACCATACATCCGATCAACATGCCTGGTTCCAAGCGGCACGCATGTCTCCAACGGGACCGACGCGGGACTTCTACGTTTGGAGCGACAACGACCGTCGGTATGGGAAAGCACGTATCATTTTCATCGATACGGAAAAATCGAACTGGACATGGGACCCTGAAGCGAAGGCTTTCTATTGGCATCGGTTCTTCAGTCATCAGCCGGATTTGAATTACGAGAACCCTGCGGTTCGGCAGGCGATGCTCGATACGATGGCCTTTTGGTTGGATCAGGGGTTGGACGGGTTCCGATGCGATGCGGTCCCCTATCTCTTCGAACGTGAGGGTACCATCTGTGAAAACCTTCCAGAAACACACGACTATCTGAAGTCCATACGGCAAAGAATTGATGCCACCTACCATGGACGAGTCTTGTTGGCTGAAGCGAATCAGTGGCCGACGGATGTGCGACCGTATTTTGGGAACGGCGATGAGTTTCACATGGCGTTTCATTTTCCACTGATGCCTCGCCTCTACATGGGGGTGCAAAGCGAAAATCGCAATCCCATCATCGACATGTTTACCCATACGCCCGAGATTCCGGCAAACTGCCAGTGGTGCTTGTTTCTTCGAAATCACGATGAGCTGACGCTCGAAATGTGTTCCGGAGAGGAACGAGATTACATGTACTACGCGTATGCCAGGGATCCGAAGGTACGACGCAACATCGGAATCGGCAGGCGGCTGGCTCCCCTGCTGGAGAATGACCGACGCAAGATCGAACTGCTCAACAGCCTGGTCTTTACCCTGCCGGGAAGCCCGATCATCTATTACGGCGATGAAATCGGCATGGGAGACAATGTCCAACTGAAGGATCGGGACGGCGTGCGGACGCCGATGCAATGGACCATGGATCGCAATGCGGGATTTTCGAGTTGCGATCCGGCTCAGCTCTATCTTCCCGCCGTCTCAGGACCCCTCTATGGCTATCAGTCGGTGAATGTTGAGTCGCAAAAAGATTCGGCGCATTCGCTCCTCCAATGGATGCGACGCATGATCGGAGCACGGAAGCGGCATTCGGCATTCGGACGCGGCACGATCACCTTTCTCCATCCGACCAATGAGCGGGTCCTGGCCTATGTGCGACAGCACGAAGAAACGACCCTCCTCCTCGTCCATAATTTGGCCGGTTCCGCGCAAGCGGTTGAGCTGGGGTTGGCAGCCTTTACAGGAAGTACGCCGGTTGAATTGCTGGGTGGAGCACGGTTTCCCCGAGTGACCGACCGCCCTTACATGCTGACGTTGGCGCCCTACGGATACTATTGGTTCAATTTAGTACCGGAACGTCCGAGCGGCGAATTGTACGGGCTCGAGCACACGGCACTATAATCTCACACCCGTCGACGAGGAGACGATGATCAGCGAATTGGAACAATATCGCGAAGTCGCACCGAAGGGCACGATCGATTTCCTGTACCGACTGAGTGACTTGGTGCAAGGAAAGCGATTTCTTCACATTACTGCCGTTCGCTACGGTGGAGGGATGGCTGAGATCTTGCGGCGCCTGGTCCCAATGATGAAGTCATTGGGCATTGACGCGCGATGGGAGGTGCTTGCAGGTACTCAGGAGTTTTCCGACGTCACGAGAAGAATCGCCGATGGATTGCAAGGCAGCCCTCAAACAATCAGCGAAGAACAGTATCAAACGTATCTGGATGTGACCACACGAAACGCAAAGGCCTTGAACCTTGATGCAGATCTGGTGTTTACCCATGATCCCGAGCCCGCGGGATTGGTCGATCATCGGAAGGGGGGCAAGTGGGTCTGGCGCTGTCATCTCGATGCCGGTCGACCACACCGCTCTGTGTGGAGTCTTTTCCGCCGCCACGTCGTGAAGTACGATGCGGCGATCTTTTCGCTCTCAGGATTTGCTCAGCGGTTGCCGATTCCTAAATTCTTGCTCCATCCATCGATTGATCCCTTGACCGACAAACACCGCGACCTCTCACGCGCTGAAATCGGGGAAGTGCTCGACCGATTCCACATCGCACGAGGGGTCCCGATCCTGTTACAAGTGGCACGGTTCGATCGGTTCAAAGATCAGATCGGAACGATACGAGCGTACCGCATGGCACAAAAGTACCATCGATGCCAACTCGTGTTTGCCGGCAGCGGAGTGATACACGATCCGGTCGGTGAGAAGGTCCTGGCAGAGGTACAGGAAGCGGCCGGAAATGATCCGGACATCCACATCCTCCAGCTGCCGCCGGAGGCGGATCGAGAGATTAATGCCTTACAACGTGCCTCGACGATCGTGATCCAAAAGACGTTGAAAGACGGGTTCGGGATGGCTGTCTCAGAGGCGATGTGGAAAGGTAAACCGGTCATCGGCGGAACCGCCGGTGGAGTGTCCGCGCAGATCGTCGATGGCGCGACCGGCTTCATCGTTCACTCGGTAGAAGGGGCGGCCTTCCGCATCCGATATCTTCTCAGCAATCCCGGCATCATGACGAGAATGGGGGCGACGGGAAAAGAACATGTGCGACGGAACTTTCTCATCACCCGGCACTTGGGCGATTACCTGACGATGTTGAAGCTGCTGTGTTCTGAGTGATTCATATGGATCAGCCTGCGTCGGACCAACGTGTTCTTGATGAATCCTTTTTACCTGAACAGGTCCGCACGCTGCTCGCCGCCGCCACGCCTACTGATCTTGTGGTCGGGGTGCTCACCTTCAACGACGGGACGACGGCGCCTACCGTTGCAAAAACGTTGATCGAGGGGTTCGCGCGATATACCCCACAGGAACGGGTGTTGATGATCAACTGCGACGGCGCCTCGCAGGATGGCACTCCCGATCTTGTTCGGCAAGCCGTTGGAGAGGGAGCCCGGTTCTGGTCGATTCAGCATCCGGTCATCGGGCCATCGC
This sequence comes from uncultured Nitrospira sp., assembly GCA_902500775.1. Lineage (GTDB taxonomy): Bacteria > Nitrospirota > Nitrospiria > Nitrospirales > Nitrospiraceae > Nitrospira_D. Next base: position 14,102 of record CABVRZ010000037.1, on the reverse strand, counting down.
TCCACATCGTGTCGGAATCCGGAGTGCCGGGCCGCGATGCGGCCGTACGAATCCTGGCAACGATCGCAGATCGTCTCGACGCGAAAGTCTGCCTCGTCGTCGACGGCAACTTGAAGTCCGTCGATCTTCGCTGGGCTGAATGGCTGACAACACCGATTTTCAAGAACGGCATGGACTGTATCTTGCCGCAATTTTCTCGCAATCGGTATGAAGGCACGTTGACCAGCACATTGCTGGCGCCGCTCACCAGCACGCTCTACGGGAAACGCGTCGCGTATCACCAGGGAGGGGCCTATGCATTTTCTCTGAGTTTTATTCGGTCGTTGTTGCTGCCGCAGCCATGGGATGATGCCGTGCCGACCTATGGGATCGACGGATGGGTGACGACTCTGGCGGCTGCCAAGGATGCACATGTTTGCCAAGCGATGCTCGGACCACGCACACAACAGAACAAGCCGATGGGAGATTTGGCGACGGTCCTGGCGCAATCCGTCGGTGGCGTGTTTCATATGATGGAGCGATATCAAGATGTCTGGGAACCGGTCAAGGTCTCCACGGTCGTCCCGACCACCGGGGACCTGATACGGGTGAGCGACACAGTCGGCACGCTCCACGTCGAGCGCATGATTCAGGGATTTCAACAGGGGCTCCGTGATTTGGTGCCGATCTGGCAGATCGTGTTGTCTCCGGAAGCGTTTCAGCAGGTATTGGAATTAGGTGTTGATGATATGGACGCCTTTCGATTTCCCCCTCGTCTCTGGGTGCAAATCGTGTACGACTTGGCGCTGGCGTACCATGATCGCCTCTTGTACCGCGAGCATTTGCTCAAGTCCTTGACGCCGCTCTACCTCGGCCATACTGCATCGCTCGTGGTGGCGACGCGTACGCAGCCCGTGGCTGGAGTGGAAGAAGCCTTGGAGCGATTGGCGCATGAGTATGAGACCATGAAGCCGTACCTGATTGAGCGATGGAGGTGGAGTGATGAGTGATTTATGGGGCGATGCAATGGTAGACGCGTTTCGCGACATGATGAAGAGGCTGGCCCTTTTTTTCCCGAAGCTGTTGGCTCTGGCGAGTTTTATCCTGCTCGGTATTGTCGTCGGCCTGATGATCAAGGCGATTTTGCAACGGGTGCTGCGAGCTGCACGCGTCGACGTGTTCAGCGAGCGATGGGGGCTTCAGGCCGCACTCAGCAAGGCAGGACTCAAACAGCCGCTGTCGCAAGTAGTAGCACGGGTGACATTTTGGATTGTGTTTGTCATGTTTGTCTTCATGGGAGTTGACGCACTCGATCTGCCGGCGACGGCTGGGCTGATGGGAGACTTGCTGGGCTATTTGCCGCACGTTGTCGTGGCCGGCTTGTTGATGTTGGTCGGCGGCCTGCTCGCGAATTTTTTGGGCGAAGCCGCGTTGATCGCAGCCGTCAACGCGCAAATTCAGGAAGCTCGGCTCATCTCAACATTGGTCCGATGGGGCATTCTGCTGTTTACCGCATCGACAGTGATGACGCAATTAGGGATCGCAAAAGAGATGGTGATTTCCGCATTCTCCATCGTGTTCGGTGGTGTCGTTCTAGCCTTGGCGATCGCGGTTGGTTTGGGAGCACGGAATATCGCACGCGATATCATGGAGCGGCGATGGAGACATACCAAGGAGAAGGAAAAGCACGATGAAATGGCCCACCTCTAGCAGTCTGCTGAAAAACTCAAGCTGTGTGCTTCGACCAGCTCAGCACGAACGGAAACCCTCAATAGTTTCAAGGGCTGCCCCGTTCGTCCTGAGGCTCTCGAAGGATGAACGAAGGGGTTTTCAGCAGACTGCTAGACGATGGTCGTCGAAGAAGTGAGGCTGTCGTCAACCGCGTGCGTGGGAAAAATCACAGAGGCAAACAAAACACTCTTTTAGGGTTCGACGGCGGCGCTCTAAACACGGTTGTTTGGTTCTTGATCCAGATTGTAAGATCAGAGCCTTCCACCGCGACTTGCTTCTACACCACCGTCGTCCCCATACGAGTCTCGTCGACGAAGGTCTCGGTGGCGTCGTCGATGTTCCGGCCCTGACGTCCTTTGGCCGGGAGGATGTAGAGCTGTTTTGCATCCACCTTCTCTTTATGCTCAGGCGGTGGCGCCATTTCATAGACTACCGACCGGCGATGATCGGCCAACTGCAGCTCAGGATTGTACACGCTGTTGAACTTCCACAGCATCTTGATGAAGTTAGTCTGCCCCCGCATGAGATGCCCTGCTGCAATCTTGGCCGTTCCCTTGAGCGCGGCCCAGCCCAGATGCTTCTTGTTCAAGACCTGTTGGGTCTTGACGAGTTCTGCGTAAAATTCAGGCAGCGGCATCTTGGTCGGCATCACGGCATGCTGAATATCGAACAATCGATAATCCCGCGTGTGCATCTTGCGGGCTTCCGTGACCCAGCTCTCCGTGCCGGGATACGGAGTGTTGACGCTGATATTCACGATCTCTGGAATGTCCAAACACCACTGCCGCACGACTTCGAACCGTTCCCGATCCCAGTCCGGGTCCGCAATCAAGTTGATGGCAACGGTGATCCCGAGGGACCGAGCAAATTCGAGCGCCTCGAAGTTTCTTCCTAACGAAATGCGCTTGCGATGCATCTTGAGGCCTTCGGCATCGATGGCCTCAACGCCTAAGAACATGTACTGGAGCCCGATCGTTTTCCAAAACTGGAAGACTTCTTTGTTGCGCAGCAAGACATCGCCGCGCGTCTCCATGTAGTATTGCTTCTTGATCCCTTTCCGTGCGACCGCTTCGCCGATCTCCATCCCCTGCTTGCCTTGGATGAAGGCGACGTCATCGACCAAGAAGATGCCCGGTTCTTGAACCTGCTCCAACTCCTCCACAGCCTTTTCGGTACTGACCATGCGATAGCTGCGGCCATAGAAGGTCCAGGCGCTGCAGAAAGAACAGTCCCAAGGACAGCCTCGTGCGAACTCAACGGAGGCGCATGGGTCCAGCACTCCGATGAAGTATTTGTGCCGATTGCGGAGCAGATCCCGAGCTGGGCGGACATCATCAAGGTTTTCAATGAATTGAGGAGGAGGACCTTCACCGTCGAGCGTGACGACCCCCGGCACTTTTGTGATGGCCTTGCGATCCTGCTCCACGGCTTCTAACAGCTTGGGCGCCGCAACCTCTCCTTCACCCTTCAGCACACAATCGATGGCCCCGTTGCCATGCTCCAAAAATTCCTTAGCGACGAACGACGCACTATGCCCGCCCACGAAGACGAAGCAGTTTGGCAACTCTTTCTTTGTGAGTTTGGCTAGATCCACCACTTCTGGAACGTTTGCCAGATAGTTGCAGCCGAATGCCACTGCCTCTGGCTTCCAGGAGCGGATGAGCGCCTCATAGTCTTTCCACGTATCAGCCTGCAGATCAATCAAACGAACGTCGTGCCCTGCCTGGCGGCAGGCCTGTGCCACCATCTCGAGACCGAGCGGTTCCAAGCGCAGGTAGATCTTGGTGTACATGAGCGGACCGGGATGAACTGCAAGAAACTTCATGAGCCCCAACCTCCTCGTCTATCGCACACTGGGCGGGATATTCCCGTTTGGGAATACAGATGGTCCAGCCCACTTGGGTGATCGTGATCTGACGGTCGATGCGGGGATGTATTTTGACAGAAAGAACGCTACTGTGCAACCAGCAGGGCGCCATAAGCTCTCACAACTTCAGATGATTTTCCATGAATCCTGGTACGCCAATCTGGATTTTCCCCACACGAGTGCTTACCATATTTGCCATGCTGCCTGCTCAACGGACCATGCGTCAGCACATCATTGATCTTTTGGCCGACAGTCCGATGACGAGCCATCAACTCGCCCGCGCCCTGGGCATCGCCGAACGACAGGTGGAGGAACACCTGGCTCATGTGGTAAAAACGGTCACTCGGGACCGATCACGACAATTTTTTCGTGAACCGTCCAGCTGCGTAGATTGTGGATTCATGTTTCGCGACCGTACACGCTTAACGCGACCAAGCCGCTGCCCACAATGTCGCAGTGAGGGGATTACTTCCCCACGTTACCGTATCGAATCACTGTCAGCTGACACTGCTCATACCAACCCGACGGCGTCACACCGGAGCAATAGTGGGAAAGGATATGTATGAAGACCGTACGACTCGTCCTCTGTGCCTTCTGCATCACCATGTTATTCGCCTGTTCCGACAAGGCAAAGGAGCTGCTGGAGACTGCTGCGTTTGAAGAAAGCCAAAGCAATTTTCCGCACGCACTCGAGATCTACCAGGAACTGGCTCAGAGCTATCCTGATAGTAGAGAAGGGGAAATTGCGCGTGCCCGGATCGCGGACCTCAAATCTAGGCAGTAGCTGCTGTCGTGCTGCATCGGGAGCTTGACCTCGTCCTTTCGTGGAGATGGCTCCGTATTGCGTTCTGCCCCTACCTTTGCCCCTCCCTCCCCCACCTTTCGCTGCATGGTGTGTTTCGCTTTATCTTCTAAGTTTGTCAGAGGGCAATGTTGGAGCGTGACCGAATCAAGTCAGGAGGGGGGGGACATGAAAACCTATACTATTCGCAAAAAGTTACGGACTTCCGCTCGATGCCAGCTCTGCTACTTTTGTGACGGCTCTCTCACCACTGGAATCGCATGGGACCTGTCGGAATCGGGTTGGCGTTCAGCGGGAGAACGTCCCATTCACGCTGGTACGGAATCAACCGTCTATATGACCATCCTTGAAGGAGACCAACCACATAATATCCTCATCGATGCCGCCGTTGTACGCTGGTCAGATGGTCCTGTTGCAGGTTGGGAAATCCTCCGGATGGATGAAGCAAACCGAAGCCGGTTGACCCACTTCGTCGAAAAACTCAGATCGGCCAGCCCAGTAGAAGACATCCTGACAGGTTCACGGTCCTGATGCAGAAATGTTGGCCTGGCCGATCATTAGGACTGAGTAACGCCTCCCGGTGTCGGCCGAGGAAACCACGGAAAGAACACATTGGTCGTCGCCTGATAGGCTTTGTACTCGTCTCCACGAGTGGAGAGGGCTTCCCGTTCCGCTCGTGGAATACCGGTGACTCTGAATAATAACCACCCCATGCCGATGGGGCCCACCCAGGTAAACAACCAGCCAGGAGCTCCCAACGTCATCACCACATACGAACACCAGTGCAGCCAGTCAAAGAAATAATTCGGATGCCGTGAATACCGCCAGAGCCCCTCACGGCAGACACGACCCTGATTCTTCGGATCGGCCCTAAAGTGGGCCAGTTGCCGGTCGGCCTTCGCCTCCCACGACACAGCCAGGCCCCAGATCAACAATCCGAGCATTTCCACAAGCGACGACGGGATCCGCGGATTCCACAGCACCACGAGAAACGGAAGAGAAAACACCGCCACGGACACGGCCTTCCATTGATAATAGACGAACATATTGACTGACTCGGAATCACCCCATTCCTTCCGCAGACGACGATAGCGATTATCCTCCGGTTGCCCGGCCACACGTTGCGAATAAATGTGGTATCCCAATCGCCCGGCATACATCAGCACGAGCATCGCCGTGAGCATGATCCGTTCAAATCCGACGGGGGCTTGCGTGATATACAAGAACACAGAGGCGATCAGCCCCACGCACCACCCAACATCCCCGATTGCGGCATTTTTGGTCTTCCGTTGTACAAACCACAAGATCACCATCAGGACCGCCACTGTGATATAGGCAATCACGACCAGTGCCAGCGGATCCACTTCACTTATCCCATCTTGAGTTCCCATTCTTCCTACCCCTTACGCCAGTGTTGATTCATAATCCCACAGGTCACCCTCCCGCTGCATCTGGTCCTGTAGCCATCCCCGAAACCCTGGGATGGGAAACGACAAGAGCGCCTGAAGCTTGTCGCAATTCAAGGAAAGATCTGGTGGCCGCGGTGCACCCGCATGATTCGCGGATGACCCTTCAATGAGATGCCCCTGCAGCTCCGAATACCAGGGCAACAGCGCCTCACCAATCCCCCAACGGGACAGTCGATCTCGGCCGCCTAAGTGATAGAGACCTGTGGCCTCTTGATTCATTAGTTCCCAGATCGCCCGCGCGATCACTCCAGCCGGCAGGGGACATCGAAATTCGTCGCCATAGAGCGTCAGAGCTTTGCCGCTCCTGGCCGCTCGACTCATATCTTCGACAAAACTTCGATCACCGTTCAGGGAGGTCCCCGCCGTCAGAACAATACGCACCACCGTATGTTTGGGATTCTGCAACACTCGGTGCTCAGCTTCAAGCTTGGTTTGGCCATAGACATTGATCGGACTGGCGCGATCCGTCTCTCGATACCACCCAGCCTGTCCATCAAAGACTTCTCCACTCGACAGGAACACAAAGGGGATCTCCTTGGCACAGCGAGCCAGGTACGCCGTGGTTTCAACATTGATACGTCGAGCCTGTTGAGGGTCGCGCTCACAATCCTTCGTTCGACTCAACGCTGCACAATGAATGACCGCGCTCGGCTTAAGCGATCGCCATACCTGGTCGACCGCCCGCTGGTCTGTTAGATCCAGGTCAGCCCGACTTAGGCCATGGACTTCCCAGTCAGATGCCCATCGAGCAGCGTTCTTGATGAAGTACTGCCCGATCAATCCCGCTGCCCCAGTAATGATGGCAATTGGCTTCATGTCAGACCAGCCCTTATCCTGCTTTCCTTATGAAGGAGGGTCAACAGCACTGTCCAGCAAGGCTATAGTGAGCAAAGCGGCTGGTCATGGGTTGTTTCTGTAGGTTGAGCCACTGAGCGTCGGGAGCACGAAGCTGATGCGAGTTTTCACTGCCAGCTACTGACGCGTCAATTTCCGATATCGAATTCGATGCGGTTGGTCAGCCTCTTTGCCTAGCCGTCTTTTCCGATCGGCTTCATACTCACTATAATTCCCTTCGAACCAGACCACCTTACTGTCGCCCTCAAATGCGAGAATGTGGGTGGCAAGACGGTCGAGGAACCACCGGTCGTGGCTGCTGATCACCGCACAGCCGGCGAAGTTTTCGAGTCCTTCTTCCAACGCCCGGAGGGTGTTCACATCCAGATCGTTGGTCGGCTCATCCAGGATAATCAGATTCGCCCCTTCTTTCAGCATGCGCGCGAGATGCACCCGATTCCGTTCACCACCCGAGAGGTCTTTGACTTTTTTCTGCTGATCGGTACCAGCAAAGTTGAACCGGGCACAATAGCCACGGGCATTGACCTCCGCCTTGCCGAGCTTCACTGTATCCTGCCCATCCGAAATCACCTCGTACACCGTTTTGTTGCCATCCAGACTACGATCCTGATCGACATACCCGAGCTTCACCGTCTCACCCACCTTGATCGACCCAGCATCCGGCTTTTCCTTGCCGATGATCATTTTGAACATCGTGGTCTTTCCCGCGCCGTTCGGCCCAACTACACCCACGATCCCGCCCTTCGGCAAGTTGAAATTGACCTTCTCGTAGAGCACATTGTCACCGAAGGCTTTGCTGATGCCGGTGGCTTCGATAACTACATCACCCAGCCTTGGCCCCGGTGGAATATAGATTTCCAAATCCGCCGCCACCTGGTCCTGCTTCTGATTGACCAGTTCCTCATACCGATTCAGGCGCGCTTTGCCCTTCGATTGCCGCGCTTTGGGCGACATGCGGATCCATTCCAACTCATGCTCCAGCGTCTTCTGCCGCTTCGATTCTGCCTTTTCTTCCTTTTCCAACCGGTCTTTCTTTTGTTCCAACCACGAGCTGTAGTTGCCCTGGAAGGGAATCCCATGGCCTCGGTCCAACTCTAAAATCCAGCCAGCGACATTGTCCAAAAAGTAACGGTCGTGGGTCACAGCAATGACCGTGCCCTTGTACTGCTGCAGATGCTGCTCAAGCCACTGAACCGATTCGGCATCGAGGTGGTTCGTCGGCTCGTCGAGCAGAAGAATATCCGGTTCCTGGATCATCAGGCGACAGAGTGCCACCCGACGCTTCTCTCCGCCGGACAAGGTCCCCACCTTCTGGTCAGCGGGCGGACAACGCAACGCGTCCATCGCAATGTCGAGCTGATTCTCGAGCTCCCAGCCATTCGCCGCTTCGATCTTCTCTTGCAGCTGCGCCTGCTTGTCGAGCAGCTTTTCCATTTCGTCAGGACCGACCTCGCCAATTTTATTGCTGACGGATTCGTATTCATGGATCAGCGCCACCAACTCAGCCTTACCCTCCTCGACGACCTCTTTAACGGTCTTGTTCGGATCGAGCTGCGGCTCCTGTTCGAGCAAACCAACGGTGTAGCCTTTGGATCTCGTAATCTCGCCCGTGTAGTTCGGATCTATGCCCGCGATGATCTTCAACAGTGAACTCTTCCCGGAGCCGTTCAAGCCAAGTACACCGATCTTTGCCCCGTAGTAGAAACCGAGGTAGATCTCCCGCAGCACTTGTCTCTTGGGCGGATACACCTTCCCAACATTGACGAGTGAAAAAATTACCTGCTTATCATTCGTGGCCATACATTCCCCTATTTCGCACGTGATGTGCTGCTGAATTGAACCGAACCATCTTTATCATGAACTGGTGCAAGAGGCGACTATAGCGAATGCAGCACCTGCAGTCCGGCTTTCGCCTGACCAGCTAAGCCAGCAAGGCCAGCCCGAACTTCCGATGCGTTGCACACAGGGCTAGCAAAGGCCACCCGTCCACCCTGCATCCGGTCGGGTATGGTGAATCGAAGATGAAACCCTAATCGATCCAGCGCCGTCACTGTTGGCTGCTGTGCCTCTTGATTGCCGAAGACACGGGCCAGGAGCAACAGTGTCTCTGCCTGTTGCGTATTGAGCTCCTGAATCAGGCTCGCTGCGTCATTCGCCAGCGGATCCACGGCTGCCGCTGCATAGTCGTTCGGCGCAACCCAGCCCATGGACCCAAACCCTCCGACAAAGTAAATCTCCGTCAGAGCCATGCGGAAAAACCCGAAATCCTGGTAGTCCACCCAGTACGAGGCCTGGGCATGACGTGCCAAATAGCACGCGCGAAGCTCAGCACTCTCCTCCTTTGGCACTTTGGTCACCGAGCCCATCAACGTTACTCTAGCTGCACCAAGGGGATCGGTCCGACTCTCCGGCGGGGTCACCAGAAGGCTGGCACGGGAATCGCTCAGCAGGTTTTGCGTATGCATCGCCATGGTACTGACGAGAAAGACCGGTTGCCCCTGGGTATCCAGCGCGTAGGGCATCACCGACCCAAATGGCCAACCTGGCTGCTTGCGAGAGATCGTTGACAGGCTGCCGGTCTGCTGAAGATACATCAGCGTCCTGGCCCGCTCAGCATGGGATGGCTCTGGAACCTCAGGACCGTCTGAATCCGGCCCACTATTGTGTTGTCGCGATAAGGACATGGATGATCTCTTACTCGTGTCATGAACCGGAAGACACCTTACCCTGGATCAGTCAGACATTTCCACTCAGAGAGCATCGTGGAAGGAGATTTCATTGGATGCAGGCCCCTTCTTGTTGGTCTACGCAGTTTCGTGTACCGTGTCGATTCCTAAGGGCTGGCTTTCGTCAGGACTCAATACGGACCAACTATGCCAAGCGTCTTTCTCAGCTACTCACGCGCGGATCTGCCGCTCATTGAACAGCTTGTGACCCGCCTTCGAGCTTCGTCACCCGAGGTTTCTCTCTGGCGTGATCAGGAAAAGATCTACGGGGGACAGAAATGGCCAAAGGTCTTGGGCGAAGCGATTGCCGATCAGGATGTTTTCATGCTGGCCTGGTCGAAGAACGCGGCGTCATCCCATTTCGTTGAGCTGGAATGGAATACAGCCATCGCACTCAAGAAGACCATCATCCCCTGCCTACTTGATGAGACGCTGCTGGCTCCATCGCTCAGAGCATTTCATGGGTATCCAATGCAGGATGTCGCTGGGTTAACCACTTCCCTAGCCACTGCGCTGCCGGCTGACCAGAGCAGGCGAACGCCCGTCCTTGCCAAGTTGGATGACATCACGCCGCGAGACGAGACTGCTGTGCTCGCACAGGCCAAGGCCGTCTTTGCGCAGAAGCAATGGACCGTACAAGGCAATGTCTACCAAGCCAGCGGCGACATTCACATTCACAACCAGCCTGCGGCCGCACGTGTGCCCGAAAAAAACTAAACCCCTTGTCGAGAAATGGCAGGCCTGGGTCGGCTTAGCCGTCGCGACTCTCACTGCCGTCATGCTCCTCCTGGATCTTCCAGCGAAGTGGAGTAGGGAACCGTCGCCGGCCGTGCCCTTCGAGCAGCCGCTCGCAGGGATGGTGCTGGACGAGGTGACACATGAACCCCTCTCAGGCGTCATCGTCTCTCTGCCCGATTTTGCCATGAAGAAAACGACAGAGGCCGATGGTTTCTTTAGCTTTCGCGTCACAAGCCAGAAGCAAGCACGGGTGAAGTTCACCGCCCAGAAAAATGGGTACAAGAGCTACTCGAACTACGCCAACTTGGGGAACACGGATCTCCGTTTCCCACTAGAGAAGGGGAAATAATGCGCACACGAACCTCCCTTATGGTCCTCTTTCTGATGCTGACGCTGTCCGGAGGTTTCGTACATGCCGAGAACTGGCTACAGGGCCAGGTCCTAGAACATCACGGCGGCACCAAGAAACCGGCGGTCGGGGCCCAGATCTGGATCGTGATCGTGAATGTCGGCAATCCCTATATGACACAGTCAGATGGCGCCTATCGGGTGCTGGTTCCCGATGCCATTCGAGTCGGCCAAACCATTGTGCTGTACGTCAAGCGTAAGGGCTGGGCGATTGCCACACCCGTGGCCGGCAAAGTGCAGCTCTCCCCCGAGCTCACAAGCGACATTGTCCTTTCGCCTGACGCCTCTCCGGTATTTCTCTCAGAAGCGCAGCTCGATAAAATCCTCGACACCCTGCCAGAGAAGCTCAAGAAGCAGGTCTCGCTGAATGGCAAGGGAGGTGAAATCGACCCCACGCAGGTGGTGAAGGACTATGCGGCCACCCACAGCCTGCCGGAACAAGAGGTCAAAGCCAAGGTCGAGGAGTTGGTCAGGCAGTACGAACAATCCGGTGACCGAGGGAGACAGTGCCTCGCCGCCATGTATAACAAGCACCTCACACAGGCCGCCACGTGCCGTCACCAGAACACGATCAGCAAACTGGACTTGCTCAAACGGAAAAGTCAGGAAGTTGAAGCCCTGTCCCGACCGATCCGCAAAACCGAAACCCCGAGAGAACCCCGTGTTGCAGGAAGATTCATGGCAATGCTCCGCGTGCTGACCGAATCCACACCCATTCCCTGGACTGACTTACAACGCGACCGAGCAGGATTATTCCTTGCGAGTGGCCCCGGGACTACGATCGCCGACCCCACTCAATTGGAAGAGGCGAAGCGCCAGCTTATCCAACTCACGGAAGACGTTGTAGAGGATTTCCGACTCGCGGGACATGCCTATTATGCAGATTACCAATTTGACCAAGCGTTGACTGCCTATCAGGAGGGCTTACAACACGTGTCAAAACAAGAGATGCCGACCCTCTGGGCGACTCTGATGATCGATATCGGAAACACGCAGCGACACATTGCTGTCCGGTCAGAGGAGGAGAGCCTTCATCAACACTTCCGGGCCGCAGCCGTGGCATTACGAGACGCCTGTACCGTGTACTCGAAAAAAGATTTCCCAGAGTTGTGGGCCAAGATCCAGCACAACTTGGGGAACACGCTCCAGGAAGACGGCGAGAGGACCAGCGGGCCGGAGAGTGCGAAGCTCCTCCGCGAGGCCAAGCCTATCGTAAGGCCCAGTCGGTCACGGTACAGACCCCATAAGACATGGCAGGACGTCCCTCTATCGATGTTCACCCACGCAGCATCGGCGAGGATTCAACCGGATCAGGGGATTGAGATGAACACCTCTTACGGTAGGCACCGCCCCATCATCATCTGTTTTCCCGTGAGGAATGGATCGTGATGCGAAGAGTCACCGGTATCACCGTGCTCTTGTTGACCTTCATGAATTCGGTGGAGCTGGCTCGCGCCGAACAGTGGTTGCAAGGCCAGGTACTCGAAAACCACGGCGGCACCACCAAACCGGCAGCCAACGCACAGATCTGGATCGTAAACGTTGGCAACCCTTATATGACGCAGTCGGATGGAGGGTATCGTGTGCTGGTACCCGACGCCTACCGTATCGGGCAAACCATCGTGCTTTTTGTCAAACGCAAGGGTTGGGCGATTGCAACGCCCGTTGGGGGGGAAAGTGGAAATCTCGAAGGAGCTGACCACTGATATTCTTCTTTCGCCTGAAGCGTCACCGGAATTCCTTGCTCCTCTTCAACTCGCCAAACTCGTCGAGAGCCTTCCTGAAAAAATGAAGAGTCAGGTCAAGGCCGATGGCAAAGCGGGCGATACGGATCCGAAGCAGATCGTGAGAGACTATGCCGAGGAGCATCAGCTATCTGAAAACGAAGTCCTCAACAACGTCGACGCGCTTATCCTGCAATACGAGCAATCGCCGGAGCCTGAGAAGCGCTGTCTCGCCGCAATCTATCGAAAACACGTGGACAAAGCCGTCGCCATCTGTCGGGCAGCGGCTATCTCAAAAACCGATCTGCTGAAGCAAAAACGACAAGAGGTAGAGAATCTGTCCAAATCGTTGGAGCATAGCGGAATCATGCCGGAGGGTCAGTCAGTCGTGACCGCGAGCACGGGAATCCCTATAAGCAGCACCCATCCGTTGGCCCTACCTGTCACCAATAGGCTGACCCCGGCGCAATTGATAGCCGATTCCCGCACACCGGCCAAGCTGGAAGAGACGAAGCGCCAGCTCATTAAGCTCACCGAAGAAGTCGTGGGTGAGTTCAGATCTGCCGGCAATGCCTATTACGCCAACTATCAATTTGCCGAAGCACTTGGGGCCTATAAAGAAGGCCTCGGCTATGTTGAGAAGAAAGACCTCCCGACCCTCTGGGCAGACACGCAGTGGCGGGTCGGTTTGGCGAGTTGGGAAATGGGCATCCGTACGAAAGATGCGGCTATTGCGGAACATCTGATAGAAGCAGTGAAGAGATACCGTGAGGCACAGACCGTCTATACGAAGGCCGAGTTTCCGGAGGCCTGGGCAGCCATCACGAACAGTCTCGGCCTCGTACTTTGGGATCAAGGTACACGTACCAATGGCGAGGCCAGTACCACGCTCCTCGCTCAAGCTGTCGAGGCCTATCAAGCCGCCCTCACGGTCTACACCAAAGACACACTCCCCCAACAGTGGGCTATGACCCAGATCAATCTCGGCGTCGTATTTTGGGATCAAGGTACACGTACCAATGGCGAGGCCAGTACCGCGCTCCTTGCTCAAGCTGTCGAGGCCTATCAAGCCGCCCTCATGGTCTACACCAAAGACACACTCCCCCAACAGTGGGCTATGACCCAGATCAATCTCGGCGTCGTATTTTGGGATCAAGGTACACGTACCAATGGCGAGGCCAGTACCGCGCTCCTTGCTCAAGCTGTCGAGGCCTATCAAGCCGCCCTCACGGTCTACACCAAAAACGCACTCCCCCAACAGTGGGCCGAGACCCAGAACCGTCTCGGCCTTGTGCTGAAGGATCAAGGCACGCGCACCCGTGGTGAGGCTGGCACCGCGCTCCTCGCTCAAGCTGTCGAGGCCTATCAAGCCGCCCTCACGGTCTACACCAAAGACGCACTCCCCCGACAGTGGGCCATGACTCAGGACAATCTGGCCGAGGTCTCTCTTGCGCGTGAGGACTGGTCGACCGCTGTCGAATCTTACCGCAATGTGCTCATGATCTATCCAGACGATCGTGAGGATTATCAGACGGCGAACGCCGTGTATCACGACAAGCTCTTTGCCTACGCAGCTGCTTTTGAATTATCAAAGCAATGGCTGGAACGACATCAGGATGACGTCTCTGCTCAGGCTAACTTTGCAGAGTCTCATCTCGTCACAGAACAATATGGAGAAGCAGAACGGCGGTTCGCTGATCTGCTGAAGAAGGCTGACCTTGGCCCCGGTTCTTTGGTCGGGCTTCGTATCCTAGCCCGGATAATTCACGACTGGTGACAGAAAAGAGCCATCGGGTCTCCAAT
>CABVRZ010000036.1:37231-48615 GCA_902500775.1 uncultured Nitrospira sp. | reverse complement strand
TCTCTGGACGATCATACTATCCGCTCACCCTACCCACGGAAAACCCGGAAGCACCAAAATGAAACGGCCCACCTGATTAGGCGAGCCGTTCGCACTGACGGGATACTCTGCACACAGCGTAGGCTACCTTCAATCCACTGTCCTCCAGTTTGAACTCGGCCAACTTTCCACGAGTGATTTTATTCTCAGATGGTATGATCACTGACTACTGGCTTTGACAACAGTAACTTTACGAGCCAGTTCGGCCCCATTGCTGATCACACGTACCTCAATAGTGTAAAATCCGTAAGGTCTCAAAGCCGTGACACACTGCGTCCCATTGTCAGCGCCATCAAATGGACAATAGGGAGCAAACCCTTCGATACGATTCAGTGTGTTATTGATCCAGAATTGCACTGAAATGCTCTCACTCACATTGGCAGGGTAAGCCTGTACAGTCCAGGGCTGCCCCGATGTTGGCGACCCCAGCACGGTCAGTGTCACCGTGGGAGCAGATGTCGCCGGAGGGGTGGCGGAGGCTAAGACTGTAGTCGCCTGGCGAGCGACTTCAATCCCATTGCTTTTCACACGGGCTTCAATGGTGTACCCCCCATAGGGTCTTAGTTTCGTGAGGCACTGCACACCATTGTCATTCGCCTCGAATGGACAATAGGGAGCATAACTTTCGGTGCGATCTAACGCGTTGTTGACCCAGTATTCCACTGACACGTTCCCAGACACGTTGGCGGGAGACGCCTGCACCGTCCAAGGCTGCCCCGAAGTTGGTGCCCCAAGTACCGTCAGGGTCACCGTGGGAGCCGAGGTGGTAGTCGAGACTGCAGACGCTTGAACCGTTATGACCTGACGAGTAACTTCGATCCCATTGCTCTTTACCCGCGCCTCAATAGTATAGGTCCCGAAAGGTCTCAAGGCTGTTCCGCACAGTGCGCCATTATCATGGGCCTCGAATGGGCAATAGGGTGCATTATATTCTGTACGGTTAAGGGTATTGTTGACCCAGTATTCCACCGTTATGGTCCCCGTCACATTAGCGGGGTATGCTTGCACCGTCCAAGGCTGCCCCGTCGTCGGCGATCCCAGCACAGTCAGTGTTACTGTTGGTCCCGATGTGGGAGGGGGTGGCGCGCCCGCTGGAGTATAGGTAGTAGTATTACTCGGATCCGATTCAAGATTTGCGGAGGTGTATGCCGTAACCACGTAATGTTGGATAACAGCGGGTGTTCCAATATTGAAACTCGTCGTAGTCCCCACGGTCGCCAGCAGCGCCGCCGTACCAACTGATGGCGTACAAGGTAATTGTCCGCATTGATAAACGCGATAGCCCACGACACCTGACCCAGTGCTCGCATTCCACGCCAACGTGGCCCCCCATGCAGCACTTGACCACAGCACAAGAACCATAGCGATCGTTTTCACCACAACCATACGAATACTCCTTGGTATATTCTCTCCACTACACACACGCCCACCGGGAAGACGTCATCATCTTCCAGGCCACACAACTCACTCTAAGGTTAATGCTCTGCCGAATGAGACGCTCAGAAGAAACTGTAGAGCAGAATCACCTGTCACGTGACAGTAGCGATCAATATTTTAAGCAAGATATGGGCCGCAGCACTCGAAGGAAGAATTATGAGAAAGCCGTGGAATATCCTCGATGTTGTGAAGCTCGCCCTTTGCCGAGATGTACGCAGATGTACGGAAATGAAGAAGCCTGGTGGTCGATTGTGAGCCAAAAGCTAGATTTTCATAAGGATACACACTGTACGTGATAGCATACACACAGTACGTGTTCTGCTATCGACTCTTTGGTCCAGGATGTCCGACCGTGGCCTTGAGTACCTCTTTTGTGAAAAAACATAACAAGTGGTTTATTCTCACCGGTAATTAGAGCAAAAAGTAACTAAGAATAGGGGCTATTCCATCTAGCGGTTCATGCTTGGTGAGTTTATACCAATGTTGTAGCTGTTTGAGAAGCTGTTGGTGGTTGCCTCCATTGAAGCGCCATTCTGTCTCTTTTAAAAACCAGTAAAAAGTGTCCTATTTGAGGCCATTGAACTTGCGCATATTGCGTTTGGCCTGGTTCCAGAAATTCTCGATGCCGTTGATGTGATTTTGCTTGTCGGCGAATAATTCAGAATGATTGATACGCGTGTGATAGAAATCTGATACATCCAGAGCGTTATACGATTGGAACGCATCTGTATAAACGATGCTGTCCGGCCTGACCCTCTCTTCAATAATTGGCAGAAGAGTTTCTGTTTTTGCATTCGGAATGATCGCCGTATAAACCTTGCCACCACGCTTTAACAGGCCGAAAACGGCAACCTTACCTTCCTGCACCGCGTCCGCGCCTGCCGTTGCGTCTGCCCCCGAAATAGCTCTCGTTAGCCTCAACCTCGCTTGCCGGCAATCCGGTGGCGCAGGCGCATATAAAAGGCCGTCGCCGTTTTGATATTCACACCCACAACCTCGGCAGCAGCCCGCGCCGTTGCGCCAGCTACAAAATGTTCAATCAATCGGCCTTGCTGGCGCGGCGTTAAACGGCTTCTTCTCGTGTACATAATTCCATCATACCTCTACGGCTTAGATGGAATAGCCCCAAATATAATTCCCGATCATTGCACTCAGCTGCTCATCTAGCGTCTCCTCGAACAAGAAGGTATTCGCAAAGTCGTAGCAATTCGTAAGCGAGAAGAACCGGCAGTATATCAAGTTTGGGGGCAGCGAATACGATGACTCGGTAGAAATAGAACGGCCCGCCTGGGAGGCGGGCCGTTCTTCTCGACACACGGTCTACCCGACTTTATGCCACCTTCACGTCGATGGCCTTTGGTTTCGCCTTCTCCGACTTCGGCAGATGGAGATTCAACACCCCATCCTTGAACTCGGCTTTCACCTTCTCTTCATCGATCACATCCGGCAGCGAGAAGGTACGGACAAAACTCCCATAGGAGCGCTCAATCCGATGATACTTCTTTGCCTTCTCTTCTTTCTCGTGCTTCCGCTCACCCTGGATCGTGAGCACGCCGTCTTCCAGCGTGACCTTCACATCCTCTTTCTTCACATCGGGAATCTCAGCCTTGATCTGATACTCCCCTTCGGTCTCGCTAATGTCCACGGACGGCGTCCAATCTGCCACAATCATTGTTTCTTTCCCGTTCGTGGCTCGCGTCGCTGGACGCGCAAACATGCGATTCAATCGATCTGATACTTCTTCCAATTCTCGAAACGGATCCCATCGTACGAGCGTCATAGCACCCTCCTTTTATTAGGACTTTTAGTTGTTTGCGCTGGCGCTGCGCCCATTCACCTGCTTGTTCAATAGATAAATCGAGCTGGTGGGAAGTCAAGAGCCCGAAGACCCTTGCAAATACAGGGATTACCGATGACTCAGTGGGATATAGGGACGATTATGTTCTCCGGCATAGATTTGGTCAGGCCTGAAGAGCTTGTTTTCTCGCAATTGCTCCAGCCAATGGGCCAACCAGCCCGACACCCGCGCCATAGCAAAGAGGGGTGTAAAGAGATCGACATCGATGCCCATTTTATCGTAGATGATGCCGGAGTAGAAATCCACGTTTGGATAGATCCCCTTACTGTTCAAGGACTCCTCTGCGGTCTTTTCGACCTCGAGCGCCACTTCGTACAGTGGAGAACTGCCACATTCTTGAAACAAACGCCGACAGAGTTCCTGCAGGACTGTGGCACGAGGATCTTTGACCTTATAGACACGGTGGCCAAACCCCATCAGCTTTTTCTTATTCTGCAGTGCTCGTTCAACATACGACCGTGCTTTCTCGGCACTGCCAATCTCCTTCAGCATGACCACCACTTCTTCGTTCGCCCCTCCGTGCAGAGGTCCTTTCAGCGCACCAATCGACGACGCCACCACGGTATAGGGATCGGCGAGTGTGGACGCCGTGACCAACCCTGTGAATGTGGAAGCATTCATGGTGTGCTCAGCATGAAGGATCAGGCAGTCATCGAAGATTTTCGCCCACACGGGTGGCGTAACTGACTCCGTCAACATGTACAAAAAGTTTTCACTGAACCCGAGATCATCCTGAGGAGGAATGGGATCATCACCATGACGTAGTCGCGCCCAGGCCGCCACGATCGTCGGCAGCTTTGCGACAAGCCGGACCGCACTCCAGTAGTTATTCTCCACGTCCTTGACGTTACGGCCAGGATAGAACATCCCGAGTGCCGCCACAGCCGCCTGCAGCGCATCCATGGGATGCCCCGATTCCGGCAAGCATTTCAGCAGATCGATGATGCGGAACTTGATGCGCCGATGATGGGTGACGTCCGTTGTCCATTGTAGAAATTCGCTCTTCGATGGCAGATGGCCAAAGAGAAGGAGATACGCCGTTTCCAGGTACGACGAATCCAAGCAGAGCGTCTCCACTCGAATCCCACGATATTCGAGAATTCCACGCTGCCCATCAACATCGCTGATCGATGAGGTGGCAGCCGGCACTCCGGCAAGACCTGGCATGAAATCATGTGGCATGATACCTCCCTCAAACGTACCAAGAACGCATGAGCGTCAGCTATCCTCTCACCATCATACCCCAATCACGGCGACGCGTCATTCTTGCAATGGACGATCCTGCTTGGCATACTTACACTGTACCATCACACTCACCAATGTCGAAGTCAGGCATGAGAGGGTAAGGACCCGCGGACAAAGATGAGACGGATCGCCATCCTCATCGGGAGCCTTCTTGTTCTCTTTGTGAGCATCGTGCAAACATTGTCCGTCTTAGCAGCAGAGGAAGATGTCATCGCCTTTGCTGTCGTCAGTGAGATTCCAAAGGACAGAACACGGGTTCCGGCCAAAGTGGCCATCGAGGGAACTGTCACCGATATGAAGCTGCTGGC
The DNA here is from genome assembly GCA_902500775.1 of uncultured Nitrospira sp. Classification (GTDB taxonomy): domain Bacteria; phylum Nitrospirota; class Nitrospiria; order Nitrospirales; family Nitrospiraceae; genus Nitrospira_D. The sequence continues at coordinate 43,728 of CABVRZ010000036.1, read as the reverse complement.
CTCCGATCGTATCCTGTCGAATTTAGCGTGGAAACAACTGGAATTCTGCCACGCATTGAAGCTGGAAGGACTTACAACCCCTGAGGGATTTCGTGTGCACACGGTGCGCGCCATCGATAGCGCTATGTTACCGATGGTGTTACAGGGATTCGCAGGCGATTGCCTCTTAAAAAAGGCCTTGGAAGTGGCTCCCTTTGCTGATTAACAGCTATCAGAATGCCGAAAAAGACTTTCACCCTTGTTCTTGTGTCGCTTTCAAGTGCACGGAGCCATTTCGGATACCGGTTTCATGTTTCGAAGGGTGAGGTTCTTAATTTCTGCACAACATGAAACTTGAAACTCTGAATCATACGGAACAAACGACGGGCAGCAAGGTATCAGCAGACAGCTGAAAACCACGCTGCTCAGGGGGTACAGTCTTGGCACCGCTCTGGTTCATGCTCCGACTGGCAGTCTTCAAGCGTCAGAGGAAAGAGCAGCCCACAAGAGCGGCAGGAACGGATCTCAAAGTACGAAACACCCTGTTCATCGATTTCGGTCGGAAGGAGGAGCTCTCTCGGATCATACCCCACAAGCACCTCATCGCTGAACTTCACCACAGCGAGCCGATCGTTGAACGCTTCAAAGGTGGCTTCCTGACCTTTGCGAGCCAGCACATGTCCGAGAACAAAAACCGGCTGGCCCTTACGCTTGATGCGAAGGTCTCGTAAAGAGTGCTGAGAGGCCGTGGTGCAGGCGAACTGACCGGCCGAACTGGTTCCAACCCATGGCATTGAATAATCCTCTTAAAGTTTCAAGGTGTTCAGAAATCCAAAACCTCAAACTTGAAACCTGACTGGTTGGGATCTACCATGGACCGAAAAACATCGTCAAGATCGGCATTTTTTACCAAGGAGTCATTATGGCGGACATCACGATCTATCACAAACCAACCTGCACGACCTGTCGACAGGCGGTTCAACGGCTGAAAGACAGCGGCAAGCCCTTCACGGCGATCAATTACTACGAACAGTCCTTCACCAAATCCCAACTCAAAACGCTCTTAAAGAAGGCCGGACTCTCCCCTCGAGACGTCCTCCGCACCAAGGAGGAGATCTATCAAGAGTTGGGGCTCGGTAAGAAACAGATGTCCGATGATGAGCTCCTCGACCTGATGGTCAAACACCCAGATTTGATTCAACGACCGATCGTCGAAAAAGGACATCAGGCAATTTTGGCGAGGCCGGCAGAATCGATCGAGAAACTCTTGTAGCGTTTAGGCGCCCGCACAAATGAAAGCACTCAGCGGTCCGTGGGCTGCTCGGAGGGCGACCATCGAATCGCTCGAGACGTTGGATCGACGGTGAAAGCCAGCTTTCCATCCAGCGCCCCGAGCAAGAGGTCTCCGACTAGGATCCGTCTCCAGCCCTTGAGGAGCGGGAGGTCCAACGTCGATCGGTTGATCTTGGCATCGACCAACTCTTGAAGGTCGGCCGTCGTGGCCAATAAGGTCGGCGCGATCTCCTCCTGCAGCGCTCGCGCCTTCACGATCGCCTGCAGCAGTTCCACCAAGCCGTTGACTTCTGGCTCGGGCTTGCGCGCTTTACTCAGCACCGGCCATGCAGATGGGGGAAGTGCCAGCGCGGCTTGAATCGTCGCCAGAATCGATTCGCCATTGCGGTCAATCTCCGACCCGTGAAGCCCCCTGACCTTTCGTAACTCATCCTGATGCCGTGGCGGATGCCGTGCCAACTGGAGCAGAACTTCGTCTCGGACAACCCGGCTTCGCGGCACATTGCGCCGCTTCGCTTCCCCTTCTCGCCAAGCTGCAAGCTCACGAAGGATCGCCGCCGATTTCGACTTCAGTTGATCCCATCCGCGTATACGCTGGTAGCGTTCTTGCGGCTCCCGCCGAGACTCGCCGACCGCTCCTTCGAGACGCCCAAACTCTTCATGGACCCACGGCAACCGACCAAGTTTGGACAACTTGTTGTGCAGATGATCATGAATCGCTAAGAGAAACGTCACGTCTTCCAGCGCATAGGCCAGTTGATCGTCGGAGAGCGGACGTGCACTCCAATTCGTAAAGGTATGAGCCTTGTCCAATCGTCTCCCATGCACCCGTTGAACGAGGTTGGCATAGGCGACCTGTGGGCCAAAGCCCACCATGGCTGCCGCAATCTGGGTATCGAAGAACGGTTTGGGGATCTGCCCAGCATGGACCGCAAAAAGATCCAGATCTTGTCGTCCGGCATGGACAACCTTCTGAATCCGCTCATCACAAACGAGTTCCCAGAATTCCACGAGCCCGCCCTCTGACGACACCGCTGGGAAATCGATAATCGCCGCCGTCTGTTCGGTCGCAACCTGAATGAGTTCAAGCTTTGGAACAAAACTATCTTCACCGACGAATTCGGTATCCAGTGCCAGGCGAGGGCTTTCACGGAGCTGCTGACATAACTCGCTAAGCGCATCGGCACTCGTAATGTACTGTAGAGGAGTCGACATCATGACCGATACATCATTCAGCTGGGCTGTAGGGGCGATCCGGCGGTTGCAGTGGCTCGGTATTGCTCAAACTGAGGTATTCCTTGAGGAACTGATAGGCTTCCAACATCCGACGGAGTTCCGGCTCAGAACTGCGATCACCGTTATTGGCATCCGGATGGAGCTGCTTCGCCTTCGTCCTGAAGGCCGCCGTCACATCAGCCAGCGAACTCCCGAACTCAACGCCCATGATGGCATAGGCATCCACCGCATTATTCACCGAGGTCGGATTCTCCGACAAGGATCCCGCGCCACTGGCGGCTTTTAGCATGTCAGCCAGGCTGACTCGCTTGCGACGCCGCCGTGGGCGCTCCCGAATTTCACTATCGAACTCATCCCACCGCTCTTCAACAAATTCCAACCGGGACTCTAACCGCATGGCGCCGCTCAAATCCCGAATCACCTCTAACTCTTCTTCAATTTCGATCAGCGACCTGATGACTTCCTCCAGGCCATGTTCCACCTGAAAAAACCCGTCCACCCGTTCTTCCATCATCGTCTCGACCGCAACGTCCAGACTCTCTTCGGTTTTCACACGCAACGAATCGATCCGTTTCTGCATGCCCGTTCGGAATTTCAAAAATTTGGCGGTGGAAAACGGCATCGCACTCCTCAACTGTCCAAGGGGCGTATTCTACCACAGGGGCTGGGTCGGTCTGAAGGCTGAAGAAACCGTGCAAAACCAGCTGGATGAAGGGAACGGACCTATTCAGGCGTGGGGAAATCGTCTACTTTTGCTCGTCTTCTGGCCACGCCGGTGGCGCGGGCTGCGGCAGCCACGGCCTGTGCCACACGGGGGACAACTTCCTTGTCGAAGACGCTGGGAATAATGTAGTCCTCACTTAATGTATTCTCCGGAATCACGTGGGCAATGGCCTGAGCCGCTGCGAGCTTCATCGCCTCATTGATCTCACTCGCCTGTGCATCAAGCGCTCCTCGAAAGATCCCGGGAAAGGCCAATGCGTTGTTGATCTGATTTGGATAATCGGATCGGCCTGTGGCAAAGATTGTACTATGGGCATCGCCGACTTCCGGAAGGACTTCGGGATCTGGGTTTGCCAGAGCAAAGACGATCCGATCGGGAGCCATTAACTCGAGATCATCCGCCGTCACAATATTGCCGACGGAAAGACCGATGAAGACGTCGGCGCCTTTCAACGCATCACGCAGCGTGCCTTTTGGATTGTCCCGCGTCAAACAAGCACGGAGGTCGGTTCGACAGGCCCGAAGTTGCTCGGCCTCGCCATAGAGGATGATCCCTTCCTTGTCACATCCCAACAGATGGGTCGCGCCAGCCGCCAACAAGATACGGCAACAGGCCGTGCCGGCGGCGCCAAGCCCATTCACAACGATTCGGACCTGGTCCAGTTGCTTTCCCGTGACTCGGAGCGCGTTCGTCAGTGCAGCGAGCAACACGACGGCCGTGCCATGCTGATCATCATGCATCACGGGGATATCGAGAGATTGTTTCAACTTCTGCTCGATTTCGAAGCAACGTGGCGCACTGATGTCTTCTAGATTAATCCCGCCGAACCCGGGGGCGATTCCTTGGACGATTTGAACGATGGCATCAGGCTCTTGCGTACTCAAGCAAATGGGCCAGGCATCGATCCCGGCCAGCTCCTTGAAGAGCATGACCTTGCCTTCCATGACCGGAAGCGCCGCCTCGGGGCCGAGATTCCCCAAGCCCAGCACGGCCGAACCATCCGAGACGACCGCGACACTATTGCCCTTGCTCGTAAAGGTATAGACTTTTGACTTGTCCTTCACGATCGCCTGAGAAACCCGTCCCACTCCAGGCGTATAGACCATCGAGAGCACATTCCTGGTACTGATCGGGACTTTACTGCCCACCCGAATCTTGCCGCCAAGGTGCAGAAGGAAAATACGGTCGGAGGCTGAAAGCACAGTCACGTCGGGCAACCCATTCAACCGCGCCAGAACTTTCTCACCGTGTTCCTCGTTCTGGACGTCAAAGGTGATATCCCGAATCATGCGCGTCTTGGTCGCCGACACCAGATCGACCGCCCCAAGATTCGCCTGCCCCTCAGCCAACAGCGCCGCAACCTGCGCAAAAATGCCGGGTTTATTGGCGAGTTCCAGTCGGACCGTCAATCGATAATTGGAGTAGGGGCCGATGTCTCTCATGCGCATCCTGCTTCGTCTAGCCTATCACACCCCACAACACCGGCAAACGGCGATTTCAGCCTGCCGTCATGAAGTCCAGTAAGTCTTCGTGTTCATTTACCAGGAGACGTGCGGTGCGGTGTTGTCCCATATAACTCTATAACTATATGGCACCACTCCATGCAAAAACTAGGCTTTGAATGGAATGAGGGAAAAGATCTTCTCAAGCAAAAAGAAGCAATGCGAGAAACGGTTTTTCTGTCTTGGATTGATTGCGAGCAACATCTTAACAGCACGCTTTTCTTATAGAAGGAAGCTGGTGCAAATTTACGGAGCTGGATACTGGAGGCAAGGGAAAAAACACTATGAGAAAGAAAATCAGATACACCAATGAGCGCGTGATCATCGAGGAACGTGTCGTAGATTTTCTGCCGCCGACTTCGGCTCTAGCCAAGCGGGAGTTAATAACAAAAGTCACACTTGAGTTGACGCCAAGCAGTCTTGCGTTCTTCAAGAAGCAGGCGAAGCGTGAACATGTGCCTTATCAACGCATGTGACGCGGTCTCATCGATGCGTATGCAAAACAATATGACGTGGCGGTGTAAAAGACCTAGACCTAATGAACTACGCTGGTAATTTCGCTTCGCTCAAGCAACACAGGACCAACTTCTTCCTTGCGGTAGGGCGAGGGCAACAACTGACCTAGGACTGAGGCTGCACACCTAGACACGATTTCGCCTGCACAGTCACTACTGAGTTTTATCCGTTGACGAAGTTCCACCCGATCCCCGGTGCACCACCGGGGATCGGGTGAATGCGACTTGCCGATCAAATGATCGTAAAATCTGCTACTGTCAGCGCCGGATTCCCGACGAGCGTGACCACCGCCACGCCTGCCCCGGCCCCATTCCCATCGGCATCATAGGAGAGGGTGCCGGTGGTGGTATTGTAGAGAAGGAAATCATTCGCATCTGCAGCGGCGGCTCCCGCCCCTGAGACAAAGGTCCCAGCCGGCAACGCGCCAGTCGCAGTGAACTTACTAAAGATCGCGTTCTCCAACACCAGCGTGTCATCAACGACGTTGAAGTCCGTGATGGTATCCTTGTTCGTCGTGGCATTAAGCGTCGTATTGAACACGAAACTGTCTAGTCCAGTGCCACCCGTCAGGGTATCAATCCCAGCTCCCCCATTGAGCTGGTCAGTACCCACTCCCCCGACGAGCGCATTACTCCCTATATTCCCGGTCAAGGTATCGTTAAAATTACTACCGGTCAGGTTTTCCATGTTCAGAAGCGTGTCCGTCCCAGCCCCCACTGTATTCTGCGCCGTTGTTAGGCCAAGATTAACGGTCACACCTGTCGCGGCATTGGCATAGGAGACAGTATCAACACCCACGCCGCCATTCAGCACGTTATTCCCAGCATTGCCGAGAAGGGTATCATTGAAGTTGGAGCCTGTGAGGTTTTCAAGATTCTTCAAGGTGTCCGTACCGGCCCCGACGGTATTCTGTGCAGCTGTTAGAGCGAGATTTACTGTCACGCCTACCGTAGCACCACTATAGGAGGCAGTGTCCGTTCCACCCACTCCATCAAGTGTATCGTTGCCCCCTCCCCCGTTCAAAACATTGCTTCCACCGTTCCCGGTAAGGGTATCGTTGAAGTTAGAGCCGGTGAGATTTTCCACACTTAGCAGAGTGTCCGTTCCAGCTCCGCCCGTATTCTGGGCAATAGTCAGATTGAGATCCACCGTCACTCCCACTGTCGCAGTCGAATAGGAAGCTGTATCGCGGCCCGTCCCCGCATCGATATAGTCGTTGCCCAACCCTCCTGTGATGGTGTCAGCCC
>CABVRZ010000036.1:0-37131 GCA_902500775.1 uncultured Nitrospira sp. | reverse complement strand
ATCAATCGTATTGTTGCCAGTGCCCGCATCAATATAATCATCACCCGTACCACCCAAAATCGTATCATTGCCACTTCCCGCATACAGAAAGTCATTCCCGGCATTACCCGATACCGTATTATCCCCCTCAGCACCATAAATAGTATCGCTGGCCGTCCCTCCCTTGAGTACATCATCACCGTCATTACCGTCTATCGTCAGCGCCACGAGTTGACCCGACCCATCAATGTTGTCATTGCCATCCCCAGCGGAAATCCACTCGATACCAACGGTCGTCAGATTGATCGCGTTTGCGTTCGTCCCGGTGAGCGTGAGCTGATCCGTCCCTACCCCGCCAACCACACTGACATACTCCGTGCTCATAATAATCCGGTCATCCCCCGCGCCCGCATCCACCTTGTTCGCCCCCGTCCCCGCATCGATATAGTCGTTGCCCAACCCTCCTGTGATGGTGTCAGCCCCAGCGCCACTCCGTATGTCGTCCGCACCATCACCACCTGTAATGAGGTCGATGCCCGCGCCACTATACAGCCGGTTCGCGCCCGTCCCGCCATCAATCGTATTGTTGCCAGTGCCCGCATCAATATAATCATCACCCGTACCACCCGAGATTGTGTCATTCCCGCTCCCACCGTAGATCGTGTCGTTCCCACCACCACCATCGAGGGTGTCAGTACCTCCATTGCCATAAATGGTGTCATTAACAGCTGAAGGAAGACTGCCGAGTGGATTACGGGTGACCGTGCCTGAAACTGCGGCGGGGGTGATTGTTTCGCTGGCGGCTGTGCCTGTGAAGATTGCCATGTTGTCTCCTCTGTAACGGTTAAATGCTCCTGTTTATCCCCATGAAAGAAAATTCCGCATGACCATCGCCCTCGACCGATCGCCAGGCCAAAGCAACGCTGGGACCAGTCCGTCATCTTTTCGAGTTGCTCACCGACTCACTCTTTGAGGAAGCAAACCCTGCACATCTCACCATCAGGAATGACTTCTTCGCCCCTTCCGGCAGCGGGACCTTAGCACCACACCACATGCTGCGCGATACATCTTAAGAATAAGGGTGTATGGTATACCTGCATAGATCTATGTGGCCCTATTTCACGGCGCCATTTACCTCATTGACTTCTGAACTGCCAGAGGACCGCTTTCCTGTTTGTTGTCTTGAGGAAGGAAGAGACTGGGTCGAATCCACCTTACGTGGGTCATTACAGGTGCAATTGTCGTTGCAACTTAACAGAAGACTCCTTCTTCGAGATTTGCCTTGAGCAGTCTACTGAAAAACGCTCGGATCATCCTTCGAGAGCTTCAGGATGAACGAGAAGGGTAGTGAAGCTATCAGGGTTTCCCGTTCGTGCTGAGCTGGTCGAAGCACACATCTTGAGTTGTTCAGCGGACTCTCAGAATAGAGTAGTCCTCCCGCCATCCTCTCCTGCGACCATCTGCGTGGCACGTTCACTATCTCGTGGCGTTGACGCTCTTCTTGTTCCGATGCTAGGTTGAGCCTATGTCATCAACCTCCACAACCGGCAAACCAAATCGGCTCCTCCACGAAACCAGTCCCTATCTGCTGCAACATGCCTACAACCCCGTCGACTGGTACCCCTGGGGACCGGACGCGCTGCAGCTCGCAAAAGAAACACAGCGGCCTATCTTGCTCTCCATCGGCTATTCCGCCTGCCACTGGTGCCATGTCATGGAACGGGAATCGTTCGAGAACCAGGCCATCGCTGAGCTGATGAATCGCTGGTTCATCTGTATCAAGGTCGATCGCGAAGAACGCCCTGACCTTGATGAGATCTATATGGCTGCCACCATCGCCATGAACCATGGTCAGGGTGGGTGGCCGATGACCGTCTTCCTGACACCGGAACAGGAACCATTCTTCGCCGGGACGTATTTCCCTCCTGAAGATCGCTGGGGCCGGCCAGGTTTCGGCTCCGTCCTCAAGAAGATTGCCGACTATTGGGACACACGATCTTCGGACGTCCGTGAGCAAGCCAAGGAGCTGACCGGGCAACTACAAGGCACGAAGCAACCGCTCTCTCCGATCTCCATCAGCGAATCGGTGCTGACGGAAGCCGTCTCCCAATTCAAGGACGACTTCGACGAAACCCATGGTGGGTTCGGTACGGCACCGAAGTTTCCACCGGCGATGGGTTTGTCGTTTTTGCTCCGCAGTCACCGGCGATCGGGAGACTCACAGACTCTCAATATGGTGACCAAGACTCTCGACATGATGGCGGCAGGCGGCATCTACGACCATATCGGTGGTGGGTTCGCGCGCTACTCGACGGACGCCCGATGGTTGGTTCCCCATTTTGAAAAAATGCTCTATGACAACGCACTGCTGGCACGCGTGTATGTTGAGGCCTATCAGGTCACCAAGTCGCCCCTCTATCGCCATGTGGCAACTGATGTGCTCGACTATATCTGCCGCGAGATGACCGGTCCTGAAGGCGGATTCTACTCCTCGACCGATGCCGACTCAGAAGGCGTCGAAGGCAAGTTCTTCGTCTGGACACCGACCCAGGTCCGGGAGATCCTCCAGAACGACGAAGACACGCGACGATTCTGTGCGCTGTACGACATCACGGAAGCAGGCAATTGGGAACACACCAATATTCCCAATCGGCTGCGCCCAATCGAAGAAGTAGCGAGACAGCTGAATCTGACCACCAACGAGTTGCTGGACAGCGCTTCCCGAGCGAAACCCCTGCTGTATGAAGCCAGGCGGAAGCGTATTCCTCCTGGGCTTGATGACAAGATCATCACCTCCTGGAACGGCATGATGCTGTCCGCCATGGCTGAAGCCGCACGCGTCTTTGACGACGACCGATACCTCCAGCAGGCCTCACGAACTACTGATTACTTGCTGCGGCACCATGCCAAACCTGATGGACGTTTATTCCGCACGTCACGAGCCGGTCGCGCGCATCTCGACGCCTATCTGGAAGACTATGCCTACCTGGCTGAAGGGCTGGTCGATCTCTATGAAGCCGGCGCGGCTGAGTCCTATCTCCACGCCGCTGCACGACTAGCCGACTACCTGATCACAGACTTCCTGGACGAGGAACAGGGCGGATTCTTCACGACTGCGAAACAGCATGAAGCCCTCCTCCTGCGTCACCGCGAAGGCACAGACGGAGCAACACCGAGCGCCAATGCCGTGGCCGCTTCAGCCCTCGCTCGGCTGTCCTTCCACTATGATCGAGATGATTGGCGGCGTGCGGCAACAGCCGCAGTACGCGCCTACGGTCGGCAGACGATTCGCTACCCCCGCGCCTTTGCCAAGAGTCTCGCGGTCGTCGACTTTTTGACTGAGGGCCCGGTGGAACTGGCGATTGTCGGTGACTTCACGAAGGACGCGCTTGGTTCGATCCGACAAGCCGTGGCACAATGTTACCTGCCCAACCGCGTCATTGCGACAGACCCACCGTCGACGCCGTCGTCTCTTCCTCTCTTGAAGGATAGACCAGCCGTGTCCGGTCTGCCCACCCTCTACATTTGTCGGAATTATACCTGCCAACAGCCGATTACGGACCCTCGTGCTATTGCGGAGGCCTTACAGACCGATCAGTCCAGCGCTTTGAATGTGCCCCGCGAACCCAGGCTGCTGAGCGGAAGGCTGCTGTCGGGCCAGGCGACCGTACAGGGTACGGCAACCTATGCATCTCGCATGCTGGCGCGAATCGGACAGGCTAGCCTAGCACAAGGGCTGACCGCGCTCGGGACAACCGGCCTCACCACCACACGCATCGGATTCGGCACCTATCGGGTCGACACCCAGCATGCTGAACATCGCGCGGCACTCACACAGGCCATACGCACATCCTGCAACCTCATCGACACGTCCACAAACTACACGGACGGCGACAGTGAACGATTGGTCGGATCCGTTCTGCACAACCTTGTGGCGTCCGGTGAGATTCGACGAGATGAACTCATCATCGTGTCTAAAATCGGCTACATCCAAGGGCAGAATCTCAAACTCGCCGAAGCCAAAGAACGCTCGGGACATCCCTACCCAGAGCTGGTGAAATACGGGGACGGAATTTGGCATTGCATGCATCCTGAGTTCTTGGCGGACCAGCTGGCATTGTCCTTGGATCGGCTTGGGCTCACAACCTTGGACATCTGCCTGCTCCATAACCCGGAATATGTTCTCTTGGACGCTCGACATCGCGGCACGCCAAATCTTGAACAACTGCGCACGGATTTCTACGATCGTCTTCAGCGAGCCTTTGCCTACTTTGAGACACAGGTGTCGGCTGGACGGCTCCAATATTATGGTGTATCCTCGAACACGGTCGCATTGTCCGCTGATGACCCAGAAGGGACATCCCTTTCGCGTATGGTGCAAGCAGCTGAAACGGCAGCACGATCCGTCGGATCCCCTACCCATCACTTCCAAGTTCTGCAATGCCCGATGAATCTCTTCGAGTCCGGGCCAGCCACAAACGCCAATACCGGTCCCTCATGTGCACAGACCGTGCTTGACTATGCACGTGAGCACAACATCGCCGTGCTCGTGAACCGGCCACTCAACGCGATGGTGGGACGTAACCAGATGGTACGGCTCGCAGAACTCCCGATCGAAGACACGTCCATCGACCTTGATCAGCAACTGCACACCGTCGACACCCTTGAGCAAGAATACCGGACCTCCCTGGCTCCACAGATCCATTCGACCGGAACTGAGACCGCTCCAAGCGACTACTTCAATTGGTCTGCTGAACTACGCCGCGTCCAGCCGCAGATCCAAGGGCTTGAACAGTGGGAACAGATCGAGCACCATATGGTGGCGCCCCGAGTCAATCAGGTCCTCCAGTTACTGTCACGCCAGCTCTCCGGGACAATGGCGGAACAGTGGGAGCACTGGCGACAACGATACATTCCGGAGCTGTTGAGTCTGCTCCGTGCATGTAGGCACGAGGCCACTATGCGGAGCCGTGCCCAAACCGAACGGATCACACGCGCCATCAGTCCGCTCTTGCCAGACGCGTATCGCGCCACCTCTCTTTCTCAGCAGATGTGCTGGATACTCAGCAGTACGCCGGGAGTCACTTGCGTCTTAAACGGAATGCGAACACCAAAATATGTTGAGGATTCGTTGGCGATCTTGAGCTGGACACCGATCAGCAAGACTCAGCCGATCTATGAAGCAGCCCAGTCACTCCTTCAGTGATGGCCGGCAGGCTCTTCACGCAGAGGCAGAGCTAATGATACCAGTACACAGTGTGACCTTTTTCAGCCTCTTGATCCTCACCGCTCTTCTGACACCTGGGTGTAACTCCAAATCCGGGTCCCTCATTGGGCAAGACCTGCGCGGGCAAGAAGAACGGGTGGCTGAACAGACGATTAAGGAGATTCCACCCAGCGACCTCCATCTCACAGGCACACGCACCAGCCCCGCCATGCAATCAGAACTGTCAACGCGAAACGCCACCGGGCTGGATTCCGGAATGCTGACCGACGTCTTGTTTGACTTTGATCAAGACGTGATCGGAACAGAAGCGATGCAGGTCTTGGATTCGAATATCCAACGGCTGCAGCACGACAAGGTCGCCCACCTCCTCTTGGAAGGACGTGGTGACGACCTCGGAACGTCCGCCTACAATCTGGTCCTTGGAGAACGTCGGGCGAAAAGTGTCCAGGCCTCACTTCGACAACGAGGACTCGCCGTTGACGTCACGACAACCAGCTATGGGAAAGACCGCCCGCTCTGCTTTGAGTACACCAGCGACTGCCGACAAAAAAATCGAAGTGTTCACCTGGTCATCCCCTAGACCGCATCCTTCATGACCATTCGTGATAAAACCGCCGGAGTCGCGTTTCTCGTGAAGCAAACGTTGTACAGCCCATTATCTCGGCACTACACGAATGACGAACGAGAGACTCTGTCATGGCGACCTATCAGCAATTGAAGTGGACCCGGTCAAGAATACTGTTGGCTTGAAAGTAGCGTCGTGTCCAAACTAGCCATCATCGATATCGGAACGAACTCCATTCACATGGTGCTGGCAGAGATTCTGCCCGATGCCAGCTTTAAGATTCTGGATCGGTTCAAAGACATCACCCGCTTGGGCAACGGTGTCTTCGCCACCAGACGCCTGTCCGAGGAATCCATGGCCCGTGCGATGACTGTGCTGAAGACGTTGGTCACACTCGCTCGGAACAAGGGATTTGAGCGCATCATCGCCGTGGCGACCAGCGCAGTACGTGAAGCCCAAAACGGTGGTGAGTTCGTTGCGATGATCTTGGAAGAGATCGGGTTAAAGGTACGTGTCATCAGCGGGGTGGAGGAAGCTCGACTGATCTTTCTCGGCGTCAAGAATAGTATCGCCCTCCCGGACGGACCGACATTGGTCGTGGACATCGGCGGCGGATCGGTCGAGTTGATCGTGGGAAATCGAGATGGCCTCATGCACGGCACCAGCCTCAAACTGGGAGCCATCCGTCTCACCGAGCAATGTCTCCCGAAGACTCCACCGTCTGAGTCCATGATGCACGAGCTGGAAACGGTCGTCACGACTCACCTCCGTGATGCCCTCAGATCCTGCAAGGTGAAAAAGTTTCACTCTCTGGTTGCCACCTCAGGCATGGCTGGCAATGTGGGCGAGATTGTGCATCTCCGTCAAACGGGTCGACCGCTGCCACAACACAATCTGGCAACCGTTCCCATCAAGCATATCCAAAGCCTTGAAGCTGAATTAGCGCGTTCCTCGATCAAGGATCGCCTGGCCATCCCCGGTCTGAATCCCAAACGCGTCGATACCTTGCTGCCGACGACCGTCGTCCTGCGCTGCCTCCTCGAACTCTCCGGCCTTCAGGAGATCACACTCTGCGACAAAGCCGTTCGAGAGGGGGTCATCTACGATTTTATCGTTCGCCATCGAGAAGGGCTCAAAGCCGAGCAGGATATCCCTGACGTCCGCCGTCGGAACGTGATCGGTCTGGCGCGGCGCTGCCAAGCACCGGAAAGCCATTCCCTGCACGTGGCCAATTTAGCCTTACAGCTGTTCGACCAGACCAAGCGAGAGCATCACTTAGGCGATCAAGAACGAACCTGGCTGGAATATGCCGCCATCCTGCATGATGTGGGTTACCTGATCAACCCCAGGCAGCACCACAAACACGCGTACTACCTGATCAAGCATAGCGATCTCGGTGGGTTGACGGCTGAAGATATCGATGTAGTCGCCAACATCGCCCGTTATCATCGACGAGCCTTGCCAGGGCTCAAACACGAGGAGTTCAATAGCCTACCGCCTCGCCTACAACGCACCGTCAAGATCCTTGCGTCGCTGTTGCGAATCGCAGATGGGCTGGACCGGACCCATTTCTCCCTGATTCACCGTGTGCAGGTGAAACTTGGGAAGCTGATTACCATCGACGTGCACCTCACGGGTGACGCGGAGATGGAACTCTGGGCTGCAAAAAACCGAGCCGATCTCTTTGAACAGGTCTTTCGTCGACGCGTCCAATTCTCCGGCGTGCCATTGCAACCTGAACCGGACCACTCATGACCGAATCGCATGTGATCAAAACGGTGCCTCACCCGTATCCAGGCAAGCTCATCATTGTCGAGGGTATCGATGGATCTGGGAAAAGCACCCAACTGCAATTGCTGCACAAGTGGCTTGAGTCCAAAGGCCACAAGGTGTTTTTTACGGAATGGAACTCCTCTGAACTCGTGAAGGAGACCACCAAGCGCGGGAAAAAGTCGAAACGCCTGACCCCGACAACCTTCAGCTTGCTCCATGCCACGGACTTTGCCAGCCGACTCTATCACCACATTCTGCCTCCGCTGAAGGCCGGGATGATCGTCTTAGCCGATCGATACATGTACACGGCCTTTGCCCGCGATGTGGTCCGTGGCGTCGCCCACGAGTGGGTCAGGAAACTGTACGCCTTCGCCATCAAGCCCGATATGGCGTTTTATTACAACGTCCCGATTGAAGTCGCCGTTTCCAGACTGTTGGGCGGGACTCGTGGCCAATTCAAATACTATGAAGCCGGCATGGACATGAATCTCAGTCCGGACATCACCGAAAGTTTCCACATCTTTCAATCCCGTATTCTGGACGAGTACGCCAAGATTGTGGAGGAATTTGGCCTCTTGACGATGGATGCGACCCAAGACATTGAACTGCAGCAGGAACAGATGCGGGCGCTGGTGGAACATGCGCTCATCGGTTACAAACCACGACGAGGCACCTATGGCCGACGCACGCTTTTTTGGCGACGGTTTGAAGTACATAAGTCAGAGTGATCTGAAGGGCAAGCTCATCGCCATCGAGGGAACCGACGGCGTCGGTCGCTCAACGCACATCGAGATGTTACAGGAATGGTTAGAGGTACAAGGGTATGGGGTCGTCACCACTGGCTGGACCCGCTCCAACCTCATGTCCAAGACGATCGAGATGGCCAAAGCTGGTAATATTCTCGACCGGTGGTCACTCAGCTTACTCTATGCGACTGATTTTGCCGATCGTCTTGAGCATCAGATTATTCCGGCACTCCGTTCAGGATTCGTGGTCTTAGCCGATCGCTATATTTACACTGCCTTCGCGCGTGACTTTGTCCGAAGTGCTGACCGCAAGTGGATTCGCGATGTGTTCGGATTCTCCTTGATCCCCGACCTGGTCTGCTATCTCCGGATCGATGTCGAGACACTCGCCCTTCGAGTGATTGAAACCACCGGCATGAACTATTGGGAATCCGGCATGGATCTCAGGCTGGGGAACGATCTCTACGAGAGTTTCAAGAAATACCAATCACTGTTGATCGAAGAATTCGACAAGATGGCGATGGAATTTGGGTTCACGGTCGTGGATGCCAGGAAATCTCCCGAAGAGATCCAAGACGAGTTGCGAGGACATATTCTTCCCGTGCTCCAGAACCATAAACCTCCGGCCAGTGCCGAAGCCATGCCTTCCTGAATATTCTCACTCTTCATCCTTGCCGAACGCACATTTCCCAAGCATCCGCAACTGTCCCGGCTGCAGCCACCAGAGCAACCGAGCTTGTCCTGATTTGACGCCACCCGACAGTTCGAGGCCGACAGCCCCGGCCTTCTTGAGTGGAAAATTGGGAAGCCCTTTCCCACAGAGTAAGAGGCTCGCGACTTCACCCAGCATGGGTTCATGCCCTACGCACAGGACAACCGCATCGGAGGGAAGTGTGCGAAGAAACACCACGAGTTGCTCGGGTGTTGTTCCAACCGCCAATTCCTCCCGTGTCTCGATTTTCAGCGTCGGACAGACCGCTGTACGCACGAGTCGTGCCGTGTCGTAGGCGCGCACGAAGGGACTGGTGAACAGATGTGTGAGCTGGCAGCCCAGCGCAGACAATCCTTGCGCCGCCTGCCTGGTGCGCCTCTTCCCTTTTTCTGTCAACGGGCGATTCTCCTCCGCCCCCTCCCACTGATCTGGCTCTATCGCAATGCCATGACGAAACAGAATGCACTCCATACACAACCTCCCCAGCGTGATCGGTGAGCCTCAGATACGAACACTCCGAACGATTGCACAACCACGACTGTTTTGAAACCCTTAGCGAACACTCCTCCCCCCTGACAGGAATAGACTCGCCCGTCCCTACAATACGTCCATGACGTTTCTTCTGCCAGTGTGCAATCCACTCTCAATCAGGGACGATGATGGAACTGCATAAATAGTTTTTGGACAGGCTGCTCCGTGATAAAACCATATCAGCGAGACCATTATATCGAATCGCGATCGTTCGGTGAGTTCTCGCTCGTGCCTCCCAGGGGAGAGAAACACCACACATCCTTCAGGCTGATTGAGAGAATCAAGGAGGAGAGGCCATGACTCGGCAGGCTTCGTCGACAGTACTCAGGATCCTAGAAGAACGACAGCAAATCCAGCTGGAGGAACTTCTTTCCTGCTTGCCCGAGTTAACCTGGAATCAAGTCTTCTCGCTCGTCGATGAACTCAGCCGGCGAGAACTCATCCGCTTGCATCGGCGAGGATTCGAGTACGAACTGCAAGCCGTGTTACCGCTCACCTAGGCGCTGAATCCCTAAGGCTTTTTGACGCCAACAGCTGGCCGCTTGGTGCTCACTCGCTCAATTCTTTCCGCGACATCTCGATAGCCGGGATCTTCTCGTCTAATCCACCGATAGGCCTCAAGTGCCTCCGCACCACGACCTAATGACTCAAGCGTGCGACCGAGGACGTAGAGGATCTGGACAGTTTCCTTAGCGGAAGCCGTCGTCACATTGAGTGCCTTTTGAAGAGCTGGAACAGCCTCCTCATAACGACCAGCCATCTTATAGCACAGCCCAATCTGGGCATATGCCTTCACGGCCAATGATGTCTCAACGGCAGCCATTTCAAATTGGTCGATCGCGGCCTTATGGAGTCCCGTCTGTTTCAGCGCAAGTCCCCGCTCATAGCGTTCCGCGGGACTGATAGACGGATCGGAGATGCGCGGTGACGGATCAGACATGATGGCGCTCGTGCATCACCATGAATGGTAGACACGCGTTACTTCTGGCTGCCGATGAGAAACCGTTGAACATTGCCAATCATTCCGCTCAACCACGAGTGGGTTTCTGTGGGTTGTGCATCACCGTTTACTAAGGGCTTCGGAGACCTACTCAGTTGCTGTAACCTTTGGGCAACATCTCTGAACGGGGGAGTCGCTTGATTGATCTGCTCGTACACCTCTCTTGCTTGATCGACCTTTCCAACCGATTCAAGACTGCGAGCCAAACAATAGAGAACGTCCATCATCTCGGTTGGCTCCGCAGTCGAATCATCCAGGGCCGTGCGAAACGCTTGGATCGCCGCCTGAGGTTCGCGCATCTTGATATAACAGTAGCCGACCTGTGCATAGGCCTTGAACCAGAAGGACTTGTCCTTGACCGCTGCATGGAAGAGTTCTATGGCTTCTTTGAACCGCCCTTGTCCTTTGAGAACCATCGCTCGTGCATATTCTTCTTCCGGAGAATGAGCCATATCAGCCTCGGTCGGTTCGTCGGCGACCAGCTCCGATGAGGGCGTCCAGCAGGCTCCTTGGTATTCCAATCGCTCATCCGGGGCAGACGCACGTTCGAGCAATTCTTCCGTCTCCACCAGGGGAAGAATTCTACCTTTGATCCGATCAAGGGCGGCCTGGGCAACGAGTTTCGCTGTAATGGTTCTTGCTTGCTCGGCATACCCATAGGTCAAGGTAATGTCTGCCACCTGATTAATCAGTCGTGGATTCCCCTGGCTCAACCGATGCACAAGCGCGCAGGCCTGATCGGTAAAAAGCGTCGGACGCCCTCCTGCCACTTGCAACCGATGGCGAATACAGTTGAGTGTCTCTGTTTCAGACAGTGGTTTGAGATGGTAGTCCACAACAATCCGCTGCGCGAACTGAGACATATCGATCCGCTGAAGCAACGTATAGAGATCGGGTTGACCAGAGAGGATGATCTGCAACTTTAATGTCCGCCCGTCATTCATATTCGACAAAAGTCGCAGCTCTTCGAGCAGCTCCGCACCCAGACTTTGGGCTTCATCAATGACGAGAATGACCCGTCGTGCTCGTTGGGACTCTTGCGACAGAAACTCTGAAAAGAGGTGATAGGCTTCAATAGGGTCAAGTCGCTTTGTGCTTAATCCAAGTGCCAACAGGATCCACGGTAGGAGTTGCTCGATATCATACCGCGCATTGGTCACCAACCCGATTTTGTGCTGGCTCCCGTGCTCAGCGATGAGCTTCTGGAGGAGGGAGGTCTTCCCTACCCCAGGATCGCCGGTGAGCACCATGAATGGGGCCTCACTCAGGATTCCATATTCCAAGAGACTATAAGCGGCTTGATGCTCTGAGCCAGGATACAGAAAGCTGCAGTCTGGCAAGAGCGCAAACGGTTTGGTTGTGAAATGATAGAATGTTTCGTACATCGAGACGCCGTACTCAGCTGAGCCGTGTCGGCTACATCGCCAACATGGCTTTCATTTCTGGAAGCGTCAGGGACGATCGACCAGCCTTGTTCAGCACCGTGCCCAAGACCGGGCGAGAATTCTTGACCAACGCCAAGGCCCGCTGCAGCTCCTCGCCTGTCGTCTTCCCCTCCTCAACCACGAGGAGCAACGCATCGGTGTAAGGGGAGAAGGCCAATACGTCTGCCGTATGAAGCAACGGGGGAAGATCGAAGATGACGACGCGAGAAGGGTATCGATGCTTCAACTCTTCAACCAACGCCACCATCTTGGGCGAGGTCAAAATCTCGGTTGAATTCGAGATCGCCCGGCCTCCTGGTAACAGAACGAACCGCCCAATCCCGGGGTGCAGAAGCAAATCCTCAACCGGCTGATCATCCAACAAATAGTCAGCAAGCCCAAGACAGTCCTTCACACCGAACACCTGATGTACGGTGGGATCTTGAAGGTCCGAATCAACCAACAGAACCGTCTGAGTGGTTTCCATGGCAAGGCTGACGGCCAGATTCACGGCGGTCAGCGTTTTGCCCTCTCCATAGCCGGGACTCGTGATCCCCACGACATTCCAACCATTCTCACGAAGGCGCCGGGTGACCTGCGTTCGGAGAATTTTGTATGCATCGACGAACGGCCCTTTGGTGTGCGCGGCCATAACGCGGTGCTCGCGCAAGATGGCACGAGAGACACTGGTCGATCGAGTTTTTGTGTACGTGATCTCGGACGGAATCGCCTGCGTCGTAGTCCGTATCGAGTCTTCCGCGGTGGCAGAAGCACGTTTAACATCCTTATACAGCTCAAGCGCAGTACGAATACGATCCATAATAGTCCTATCGATTATTCCGTCCAAAACCGTCGCAATGTTGAAAACCACAGCACGTCTAACGGGATCACAAAGATGTGCACCAGTACAATGGCCGTCGCAAAACACCCAACTCCCGCCGTTTGTATGACGCGCCGCTTTAGCTGCATCTGCGATAAGTCTTCTTCGTTGGGCATAAACGGAATGATGGCAAGCGGGAACTGCTGCGTGAGAACTACGAGCTGATCGGGAGTTCGAATAGAATGATCGAATGATTCCGCAACCGCTCCCACACCTATTCCCCCGCCCATCGCGAGAAGGAATCCCAGAAGAACGATAGCAAACCGATTGGGTTTATACGGCTTCTCGGGGAGACTGGGAGGATCAATGAGCGAGAACCGCTCTCCTTTTCGTTGGACCTCCAAGCCTTCGGCTACCCTTGCTTCCAGCAATCTTGATCGGATGTCCTGATATTTTTGCCCGGACGTATCACGGTCTCGCGTCAGCACCAGATACTCTGGCTCAATCTCTGGCCCCCGTTCCAGACGTGTCGCATACCCTTGCAATCGCCGCTTGATATCCGCGCGGGTAGTGCGAAACGCCTCCAATGACGACGTGACGGAGTTGAGCTGGGCTTGCAGGTTGATATAGGCCGGATTTTCCGGCCGCTGACTGGCAACTTTCCTCGACGTCCCCTTGAGTACCTGCACTTCTTGCTCGAGACCCACTATTTTTCGACGGGCTTGCAGAACATCGGGATGCTCAGGCCCGAGTCGCTCCAAGTCCGTGGCCAACGCCGTGCGTGCCTCAACGAGCCGCTTCGACACCTCCTCGGAATCCGGACTTTCTCCGGTCTCTTTGACCAGTGCATCGATCTCCTGTTTCATCTTCATTACATCGGGGTGATCCGGTGACAAATTGGCAGCAACTCCGGCATACTCCGCCCGTAAGACGCGCAGCCGTTCGTTTGAATCAAGAATACGCGCTCCAGTCACGGAAATAATCGGCGTATTCGGTTTGACGGTCGCCAACTCACCCTCGAGATACGTTTTCCGTTCTTCTAAGCCACGCACCTGCTGATCGACATCCATCAACTCACGTTCAGCTTGGTTCATCAACTGCTGATTCAAGGGCATCAACTCCGGCAGCGCCCCTTTAGCACGCTGCTTAAATGTAGCAATCTTTTCATCGATCTCACTAATATGCCGAGCGAGGTTCTCCGCTTCCTGCTGCAGAAAGGAGGTGGCTTCTTGTGCTTGTCGTTCGCGGCTCTTCAAGTTTTCTCCCAAAAACAAACTGGTGAGCTCATTCGCCACCTTCTGTGCCGATTCGGGAGAGCGATTCTGATACGACACGGTAAACGCGATGGTTGCCTTGGTGGCATGTTGGGTACGCTTATCCACGACATCCGCGCTGATCACCTCAACTTCAATATCTTTGATGAACCGCTTCACAATCTCCTCGGCCGGACTGTTCTTTTGGAGATCCTGATACAGACCAAACTGCTCTACCACTTTCCAGAGCGTCGTTCGACTCATCACCTGTTGTTTGATGGTTTCAATCCGTTGATCGGCATAGCTGGTAATGGTCGATCGTACAAGATCAGATGGAATCTCCTGTTCTTCAATCAATATCGTCGCAGTAGATTTGTAAGTCGGCGGCCAGAGAAACGCCACCGTGAGAGACATCGCCAGAACCCCCACCCCCGTTAGGAGGATAAGTTTTCGGCGTCTCGAAAAGGTCGCTATATAGTCCTTCGCGCTCATGGTTCGCTCGGTAGTATGCATGGCCCTCTACGTCGTCAGTTAGTAAGAAAACGATAATTTTTGCGGAGCATAGGTCACCATCAACATGGTCGCATGAGACTCCGCCGAACTAATGGCGATATCGGTATCGCGCCAGCGAAACATGTAGGACACCTCTGCCCTCCACCACTCGAACAATTGCCAGGATAATTGCGGTGTCACACTGACATAGCTGCTATCAGGAAAACCTTCACCGCTGGCCGCACTTGCCTTTCCGCTCGTGAGCATGCCGACTACATTAAGAGAGCACGAAAGGGTTTCTGATAGATCATACGATCCAGAAACTTCGCCTCGATTGGTCTGAATCAAGAGTCCAAATCCACTTGGGGCAAGATCACGAACGAACGACATCTGCACCGTGGCCCGCTCGAACTTCTTCATCATATGGGCTCCTGCCAGCCACACGGTCTCCCTAGCGCTAATGCCGCCAAACGACGTGTGTGTCGTCGATGATAAGAACCTGGGCCCACCGTAGACGGTTCCGGTAAGTGACTCATTAAAGGCATGTGTCAGACTCATACTGATTCCCGGATAGTTGGCGCGAAAAGGAAATGACGAGTCGATTGTTTGAAAGTCAACGTACGATCCTGATAGCTGAATATGATCGCGCTCCGTCACCTGGTATTGAAATCCACCAGACCCACCGACGACTCGATGATCAACCAATCTGGCACTCTCATACGTCGTGTCAGAGAACTGCACCGATGATTGAAATGATAGATTTTCAGTCAGGCTTCGCGTCCACGTCGGATTAAATGTCCACTGATTACGCTGAGCAAATTGCAGGACAACCCCCGTGGCCTGCAGTTCACTGAGTAACGTATTGTCGCGGGTGAATCCTCCGTTGAATCCGAAGAGATCCTGCTCTGTTCGATAGCGCATCGACAAGGGAGCGAAGACGTTCGTAAATTGCCGGTCCTCTCCCCCGAAATATCCGACGACATCAGCAGCCAGCTTGCTGCTGACATCCAGACGCTCGGTCTTGCCTGATATTTCTGTCGCCGGTGTGACCCAATAGCCATAGGTGTCGTGATGAGGGAGCGGCGTCAACAGTAAGTTACTGTTATAGACTCCCTTTGTCCCAATAGACGGAGCCAGTGACCATTCTGCCGCCTCGCTGTAATTCGTCATTCCATATCCGAAGCCCCAGAGCAACACCATGAACTGCCCCACAATTTTGACGTATCGACATAGCTCACGACCTCCAACCTGACACCTCTCATGCATTGGTTACGGCACCATGACGACGTCACCGCGCTGGAGAAGGATATTCTGCTCTAAATCCCGCCCTTTTCGAATATCTCCATACCGAAAGGGAATGGCTCGCTGCTCCCCCCTCACACGACGCATCACCTTGATGTCGTTTTCTCCGGCAAACGGTGTCAGTCCTCCGGCAAGACTGAGCGCCTGCAGCACATCGGCATAATGGCCGATCACGTATTCACCTGGTTTATTGACCCGCCCGACGACATATACTTTGTAGCTAGCGACTTTCGTCACAGCCACCGACACATTTGGATTCGGGATATACTTCGTCAGGCGCTTAACCAACTCTCCACGAATGTCCTCGACCGTTTGATTCTCCGCCTGGATGTCGCCGACGAGGGGAAACGAGAACATCCCATCCGGGCGCACCACGACCTCACGCGTGAGCTGCTCATCTTTCCACACTGACACTAGCAAGATATCTTCCGCGCCAAGTCGATATCCTGGCTCAAGCTGTGTTACCAGGGAAGCTGGCAGCGTATCTTCAGCATACGCTGGCATCATCACCATCGTGAGCCCCATCGCCACCAGTCCCATACTGAACATTGATCGCACTGAACGCACCATGGCTTCTTCTTACCCCCTTAGCTGTGCGAGGACCTGCTCGGCCTCTCGTCGCCCTTCAAATGCTTCGGGACTCTTGAGTGCTTTGGAAAGATAGGTGCGAGCCTCAGCTCGTTTACCAGACTGAAAGAATGCGATCCCAAGGTGATAGTTCAGGACAGACAGTTCTGGAGACTTGGCCACTGCGTCCTTCATGAGACGGATTGCTTCTTCCGGTTGCCCCATTTTGAATCGAACCCATGCCAGCGTATCGAGGAACAACGGATGTGGCGCATCCTTCTCAAACTCTCTGCTCAAGCTGAAGGCTTTCTGCAAGCTGGCAGGATCCCCCTTATGATCAACGAGCAAGACGGCCAGGTTGTTTGCCGCCAGCAGATTCTTTGGATTCAACTGCAAGGTCGTCTCATAGGCACTGATAGCAGGATCCCGTTGCCCTAGCTCAGAATGCGCAGAAGCCAACAGCATGTATAACTCCTCGCTCTGGGGGTTGGCCTTGAGCGCCTCTTGGACGATCTGTACCGTCACGTTCGGCTGCTTCAGGGACAACAATACCGTGCCCCAGTTGAGCCAAGGGGTCATCCACTTGGGATTGATTCGAGTTGCTTCCTGATAATGGAGCGTAGCCTTTTCATACTGCTGTGAACGCGACAAGACCTCACCCAGAAGTCCATGTGCAAAGGGATGATCCTTGCGAGAAGCCAAAATGGCCTCCAGCCTCGCTTGAGAGCGACTGCCCTGCCCCAACGCCACTTCCATCTTCACAAGCGACAAGAGCGGTTCCGGTTCGTTTGGAGCAATCTCAGCTGCACGCTCGTAGGCCAGACTCGCCTCACGCAGGCGGCGCTGCGCCTCGTAGAACCGCCCCTCAGCCAGCAGCGCCACAGACTGACGGCCACCTGACACCTGACGAAGTCGGGCCAGGGTGTGTTCTGCTCTCTGCCAATTCTTCGTCACCACATCCAACGCCATCAGTATCTCCAGCGCTGTGAGATCATCTGGGCGCTGCTTCAAGAGCTCCTCGAGCCGCGCACGCGCCTGCTGATGCCGTCCACTCTGAGTCTCCAGCAATGCTAGGGATCGCTTTGCATCGATCTGGTCTGGATACAGAGCCACCGCGCGCTCCAAACTGTCTTTTGCCAGACTAATGTCACCATCAGCCTGATACGCCTGACCAAGCAGATAATGGACAGCGGCTAACTCTGGCTGATCATGCAGGACGGTCCGAAACGCCTGCACCGCATCCTTCGCGTTTTTCTTGGTCAAGGCCATTCGCCCGGCAAGGATCAAGCCTTCGGTCGATCGAGGATTCTCCTTCAACACCTCCTGCACCTGACGTTCCGCTTCAATCTGCTTGCCGGCCTGAAAATCCATCTCTGCCAACTTCACCTTGGCTTCCAATCCAACTGGCTTTTCACGATGTTCACGGATCAACGCATCATATCGTTCACGTGCTTTATCCTCCTGCCCCATCTTCCTATGGAGCATGGCGATTCCAAATTGTAGTTGGCTCGAATACGGCAACTGTGCCGTCGCTTCCAGCAGAACTTGCTCGGCAGATGTCAGATCGTTCCGACTCGCAAAGAAATCGGCGAGGACAAACCAGCGCCGCTCACTGTTCCGATCCCGTGCGACCGCATCGCGAAGCACGGTTTCGGCCCGATCATAGGTCTTCTGTTGAACATACAGATGAGCCAATCTCAGTCGATGATCGAGTGACTCTGGCTCAACATCGATCATCTGGCGGGCCACGCGCTCCGCACCAGCCAGATCGT
The DNA here is from genome assembly GCA_902500775.1 of uncultured Nitrospira sp. Taxonomy (GTDB): domain Bacteria; phylum Nitrospirota; class Nitrospiria; order Nitrospirales; family Nitrospiraceae; genus Nitrospira_D. Next base: position 18,968 of record CABVRZ010000036.1, on the reverse strand, counting down.
TGGCTTTCGTAAAGACCGCGTTCAAGCTATTCAGGAGATCCAGATCCTTGGGATGTGCGTCCAAGGCACGTCGCAGGGTGTCCTGAGCCTCACGATATCGTTGACGTTGGCTATATAATGTCGCAAGGAGAATCGTGACGTCCGGTTCTACCGGAAAGTCCTTGGCCAGTGCTTCCGCCCGTGGAATCGCCTCAAGTACGGCCGCATCCGTGACTACCTGTGCGGCAATTTTCAGGGCACGGGCCTGTGCATGATGCGGATCTCGTTTGAGCACCGTCTCCGCCGCTTCTACCGCATGATCAGTTAATCGAGCTTCCAGGTAATATTTTCCCAAACTCAGTAACGCAGCGGTATGGGTCGGATTTAGCCGTACGGCCTCCTGATAGAGTTGCACGGCGTTGCGCCAATTCCTTTCCTTCTCCTCAACGCGAGCAAAGAGCACATAGGCATCGGCATCCTTGGGATCAATTTTCAGCACATTTCTCAGGGCCACCCGTGCTTTGGGATAGTTGGCGACATCGATGTACTCAGTAGCACGAGCGAAGTACTTTGCTTTTCTTTCCTCAGGCCCTCCACACGCCGTCCATACCACAGTCATCAATAGCACAGCACTGATTGTGCCAAGTCCTTCGAGCATGCGTCGCGGGAACCTCTGTGCAACTTGTGCATCCATACTTGTAGGTTATTACGTAACTTCGTTCGCTACAACAAAATCCGAATTCCTAACCCAAAGAGAATCCAGAGCGAGACAAGCCCCAACTGCCTCACGCGGGTAGAAAATGTGTGCAGCAGCAGCTCAAAGGAGAAAAAGAGCACCACCAGCTTCGCAGCAAAGAGGCCAAGATGCGAGAGATCTGCGTGGACCTCAGGCAGTAATGGAAACGTGACGGCCAAGAAGATCATCAAATAGTCCAGTGGCGTTGTTTGAAACCGGTTGTCCTGATTGAATCGAAGACTAAGGAGCACCATGACGGCCACCACGGCAAAAAATATATTATCTGCCATCGTAACGACTTCAATCGCACCTGACCGAGTTCCTTCACAGACGTAGAGCAAGAATGTGGTTCCCACATAGAGTCCTCCTCGCACAAAATACGGCGCGACCCGCGAAGAGCAGAAGAGGCCGGTCAGCACCACTGCGAATAGCACGATCGAGACATACCCCACATCGTTGGGGACCGTCGCCGGAAGAAATACGAGCGCAATCAGAAACAGTGGAACGGCCACCGCCAAAAACTGGATCGGCAATTCAGTAAGCCACGGACCATTCATCAACCGGGCCACCGTCCCATTGGGGAGAAAGTGCCCACGTTGTGCCGTGACCGCTGGAAATAGTCCTCGCCCAGCGGCGACAAATAACATCAACACCGCAAAAGCCAGCAGAAGATAGAGTGGTAAGATCACCGCATCTGACTGCCATCGGAGCAGATAGGTGACCCCCAGCATGCTCACTTGAACCAGATAAATCACGCTCACGGCTTCATAGTGTGTCAGTCCCACTTTGAGCAGCTTATGATGGATATGGGCTCGATCCCCAACGAATGGTGACCGTCCCTCGGCTAGCCGTTGACCGGTGACTCCAAGCGTGTCCAAGAACGGAAGCCCCAAGAGAAATAGAGCCAGACTCGGAGTGAATGGCCCACGCGATGAGTCCGTTAACAAGACGGCCAACACGCCCATCATGAATCCCAAGAGTTGGCTGCCACCGTCCCCCATGAAGATACGTGCCGGATAGGTGTTATATCGTAAGAACCCCAAGATCGCCCCAAGAAACGGAACCGTGAGCAGCAACACCGTCGAGTCGTTGGAAAGGTAGGCCAAATACGCAATCCCGCTCATCGTCAAGAACGAGAGGCCACCAGCCAGGCCGTCTAATCCATCCGTCAGATTCACGGCGTTCGATACGCCGACTAGAAACACAATCGTCACCAACATCCCCAGCCACGCCGGCACCTCAAGATCAGAACCAAAGGGCAGCGTGGTAAACCAGATGCCCCCCCCCCAGACAACGACAAAGGCAGCGATCAGTTGACCAATAAGCTTGGGCCGGTAGCCAAGATTGACACGATCGTCCCAAACCCCAAACACCACGATCACCAGGCATCCCGCCAACGCCGACAGGGTGGTCAGATCGTGAGGCCCCCACCATGCGATCGAGGCGCAGGCGCCAATCGCAAACGCAATCCCACCGATCCGTGGCACCGGGTGTTCATGAACTTTTCGGTCTCCGGGTTGATCCATGATCTGAAACCGCTCGGCGACCACTCGCAAAATCGGAATCAGTGCCATGCACAATAACAACGCCGTCATACAACTAAAGAAAAGCTCGTTCATCATAATGAGCCTCACCGTGCACTCGCCGTGACAGTCAATCGGGAACAAACCGGGTCATTTCCCCCACGACCTCGATCGCAAACTCTTGCAGCCGGTAATCGACCACCGCTTCGGATTCTGCTGGACCGACAGGCGATGCCAGCCTGACCAATGCGCCATCTGTTCGTTGTCGGGATAACGCGTCCCACAATAAGTAGAACTTGACGAGATACTCGTCCGTGAGATGTCGCTCACGCTGCTTAAACCAGTACAACACGATCTGCTTTTGATCACCTTTCTGAATCACGGCCCGATTCACCAGGATCGGTTGCTGCATCGCCTGTGGCGATGGGATCATGGTCTGCGTGAGAGAAGCGATTTCCCACCCTCCAGCAGGAAGACAGCTCTGCGGCGAGTGCGCGGACTGCCCTTTTCGCTGGGAACGATAGTACGCGGCGTAGAAATTCACGTGCTGTTGCCCCTCCGCTTGATAGTCGGCGAGAATGTAATCATCAAACCGAAGGGTATCGAGATAGCGCTGCTCAAGAGAGAAGGTGTGGCCGCGCCATTCATGTATCTGCATCGGGAAATCCACAAAGGCCATTCGTGCAGGCGGATGTTCGTCACGATCCAGGAACAGAGTTCCAAGGAGTGCACATGGCGCAAACAGCGCCACACTGCACAAATAAGCTGGTCCTGGAGAAAAGAGGCGGTTGGATATGGCAATCACCTCACCATGAGCAACGGTATCAACTTCGTGATTGGTCCATCGCAAATACTCACGCAAGGATTTCCGTAGGCTCCCAGCGCCAAGCCGTCCTAACCACACCATTTCCAGGATCAGCAACCCAAAACTCACCATAAAAATGACCCATCCCTCAAAGAGATGATAGAACCCCTCTGCGGCTCCCTTTCCATAGAACTCAACCAACACCCCGATCACGCCAATGCGGAAACCGTTAATCAGGATTGAGATGGGGATCGATGACAGGACCAGAACGACTCGCTTCCACATCGCGTCCTTAAACAGATAGGCGCAGAGTAACGCAAGAGACGTCAGGGGGAGCAAATAGCGGATCCCGCTGCACGCTTCGACAACTTGCAGTTGAACCGGTCCCAGATCGATAACATTGCCTTCACGAAACGCCATTACCCCGACGAGCTGTAGACAACCGACCCCGAGCGAGGACGACCACAATTGAAGTTGACTCGACAGGTTCGCATAAAAAAAAGTGGGCAGTGGGATCGCCGTCAGGAGATAGCCGAGTGGAAATGCGATCACCTTCATCCCACGGATCCCAACAAGCGTAATGGCCAGTCCGACCAGTACAATCCATAACGAAATGTGCAAGACGAGATAGAGCGTGGAGAGTTCACCTACCCCATAGAGAAGGAGCCCGAGACCGATAACAGCCAGGCCCCACCATGATTGGTTTCTAGGAAGATGAGACAACTGCTGCCGGGCCTGCCAAATGAGGAACCCCGAAATGAGCGGAACGAACAGCCCGTGGCTGTAGTCCTCACTCCCAAACCAACGGCTAAACAGAAACACAAGACTGTCCGCATAGAGACAGACCAAAAGGACGATGATCAGGACCGATGAGACTAAGAGAACACGTATGCTGGCCATAGGACAGATTCACTCAATGAATGATGAGGAATAGCGCAAACAAGCAACGCCGATCCGAACAAGCGGGGGCGAAACCTGATTGTCTATCGGAACCGTCTCTCTGTCGATTGATTTCGGAGAAAGAACGGGCTTGATACCTCTGCCGAGATACCAAGCCCTACGTACGAGAAATGGGGAAGTTACCTAGACCTTGGATGTGTGAAGATTTCTTAATCCTCCAGCGCCCAGTCCCACCAACGAAATCAACCCTGCACCGAACAGCAGCACCGCCGTCGGCAATGGGACCGCTGTCAAATTGGTAATCGATCCGACAAATGCGGCGGGATTGCCATTCGCATCCTCGAAAAAGAGCCGCCATCTCGCACTACCCTGGTCTGGAATGCCCAGACTTGCCAAACTTGGTGGATCTTGCAGGCTCGTATCATCAAACAATCCCCCTCCCATGCGGTCGAACCGAAGGTCAAATCTGAACGGGATATGGTCGACAGGTGGGTCACCCTGGGGCAGCAGCTGATTACTTGTAGCCTCGGTGACCAGGGCCCAGCGATCGACACTGCCCCCAAACAGCAACGGTTTGTCATTCGCAATCGTCACGGCATTGGAGCCCAGAGTAAACGACGACGTGTACTCGTGCGTTCCGTTGACACTCAAATTCCAGCTGAAGTCCTTGACCGCATTATTGTAGACCCCACCACTCCCACTCGTTGCGTTGTCGAAGGTAAAGTGGCCGGAAACGGAGTACTGATTCACGGGATCGTTGTCAAAGTTTCCGGTGAACGAGTAGGTCACCGGAGCTGCCTGGACGGTCGTGATCGGAACCGAGATGGCACAGATCACAGCAGCCGGCATGATCAATCCTCTCTTCAACCATCGTTTCATCATCTGCATACCACCACTCCTGCTAAAGGTTGTCGAATGCTTCATCTGTTAGGGACACGTATGAATAGATACATTGACTAGCAAACCTTGGACCAATCCGTGAATCTCCTATGTCTCTGAAAACTAAGGCAGCGGAGGGGCGCCTCCGATCGCAACTGTGTCAACATTCCTGCAACAGCGTTCAAATATGTAACAAGATACGGAGGAAAGGGCAGAAGCCAGCTTGAAATACATCTCATGACACGAATCGCAGATGAATAATAAGAAATTTAAACGAAGTCCCATCTAGGCAACTTTTTCCTGATGATGGTCAGACGACTTACCTAAATCAGAATCATCTCGTGATACTGAAACCGGTGGAATAGACAAGGCAGATTGCAGAGCTGGCCTCTTCGTAAACTTACTTTTCAGAACTTGGTAGGCAAACATCGGGAGCGCTGTTTGCCGAAAAATGCGACTGGGCTGTGAGAGTAATCGATAGAACCATTCTAGGTGTATGAGCCTGAATAAAAGCGGCGCTCGCTTCACCCGACCAGCGATAACATCAAATGTTCCACCGACGCCCTGGCAGACCTTTACCTTGAGATGTGGGAGATAGCGATTTATCCAGTACTCCTGCTTCGGACTTCCCAGCGCAACGAAAAGAATATCAGCCCGCGAGACGTTGATGGCCTCAATGAGTCCCGGCATGTCGTCTTCCTTCACATAACCATGCTGTCGACCGGCTATTTTCAATCCCGGATACCGCTCGGGCAGAATGCGGCCAACCTCTTCATTGACCTCTGGGCTTGCCCCAAAAAGAAATATTCCCCTCCCCTGTTTGGCGGCGTGCTCACAAATCGTCGGCATTAATTCTGAACCAGGTATCCGACTCATGTGCCCAAGCTGAAGCAGATGTACGGCAAACACGACACCGATCCCGTCAGGAATGAGCAACCCCGCACTACGGAGGCCCTCAAGTAATGCCGGATCGCGCTGTGCCCGGAGTACTTTTTCAGGATTCACTGCGAGGATCGAGCACGGCCTTTGCCCCAGCATAGCTGATTCAACACAGGTGACGGCTTCCGTTTCAGTAATGCAGTCGACGGGGACGCCAAGTACCTCGACTCGCTTCATACGCATCGAACCTCTTCATCGTGTGGATGAGGCATTCCGGCTTGCTGTCCACTCCTAGCAAGGTACTTGGAGTACAAGGTGTCTAGAATCGGGACGACGACCTGAGGCGCCAACTCGAGATCGATTCGCCGACGAGCCGCTCGCCCCATGATTCTCCGTTCATCATCGTTCAGGAGTAAGCGACGGATGGCTGTCTGTAATGCAGCGGTATCTCCATGATCGACGAGAAGACCTTCGCGCCCATGCTCAATGATGTCCGGTATACACCCCACCTTGGTCGATACGATCGGCATGCCCGACCTCATAGCTTCCAGAATGCCCATCGGCATATTTTCCACATAGGATGGCAACACAAAGATAGAAGCTCGCGAGAGCCAGCGGTCCTTCGCATCACCTGAGAGCCAACCTGCCAGCTTCACGTACTGCTCAATCTGCAACTGCTTGATACGCGCTGTAATTTGACCATGCTCACCCTTGCCTCCACACACCAGGACGAGGCGCGGGAATTCCCGACACAGCACTGGCATAGACTCAAGAAGATCATAGAAGCCTTTATCTTTATTTAAGAGGCCCAAGAAAAGGATCGTGTCTTTATCACGCTCCTCTCTTATAGGAGCATGAACAGATGGCTCAAGAAAGTTTGCGACAACCGTGATATTAGAGTTGGTTGATATCGGGCGTAGAATCTCATGCCACCCTTTTGATAAAACAACGAGCTGAGCAGCGTGGTCCAACACAAATCTGACCACTCTTTTTTGCAAATGATTGCATTCGCGATGATAAAACCTCGCAAAACCCCCGCTATGCAAATGAAGCAGTACCGGACAACGAGATGCAAACGCAGCCAACGCAAAAATAGTTTTTCGCCAAAAGCTCCTTCGCCTCGCAACATGTATGTGTACGCAGGCAACCCGCTTTGAAGTCAGAAGCTGCAAAAACCTACAGAAGGCCGACAATCCGACACGCAGTTTCCCTATCTTGCTCCCTTCGACTTGCGTTTCAAGATAGGTGATAGGCCATCTCTCAAAGAGACCCACGTTTTTCCAGCTTGACACTACTGAGGCAATGCCACCGTGCGAGTTCGGTGACGGACCAATCATCACGATTCGTTTCTTTCCCCACACATAGCCGTCCAGAGCTGCCCCATATTGCGACATGACTACTCAGCATCTATTTTTAGTAATGGTCTAGTCCTCATCACATCTTTTTGGCTATTCGTCCATCAAAATCGATTTTGGGAAACCGTATTGGAAGCCGACCACATACTCGGTTCTGCCGAGCATATTCGAACGCAACGACACGCTGACCAGAACTCGGCGTCCCTTAACCCGCATGATTCATCACTCTTCTGCTGAAATCGCCGATCCGTTGTTGCGACAAGCCTGCGGCCAGCTGGCTCGCCCCTCAGACCTTCGACGTACTGCACGAGTACGCCTCAGGGCCTCCGGGCTTCGCGTGCCGGTCTCACGACGCGGCTAGCAGTCTGCGGAAAACTCATTCTGTGTGCTTCGACCAGCTCAGCACGAACGGAAAACCTCAATAGTTTGAACGAGCGACCCGTTCATCCTGAGGCTCTCGAAGCCTGCGGTGAGTTCATCGAACCGGATGAATGAAGAGTTTTTCAGCAAACAGCTAAGCGCTTTCGACACGAGCAGTCATGAATCATGCGGGTTGAGACACCACGGACGGGCTCTTACACTTTGATGAATTTTCTTTACCGTTCACCCTGAAAAGCATATGAATGATCAATCAGCGCCTTCGCCTGTGAGTCACGCATCGCAATGAACACCCCATACCCATTCACAACGCTGGGTTCGACACTCCTGCTGATAACGTTTTTTGGTTGGTCGCCTTCGATTCTTGAAGCCCAACAGGTGAACGCGCAATACGTCCGAATAGAATTACCGGGTACGGAGCGAACCCTGTCGCTGGCAGAGATCAAAGTTTATAGCGGCCAAGAGAACATTGCACTCACCGGAAAGGCCACGCAGGCCAGCACATTTTCTGATGCGCGTGCCTCACGAGCCATTGATGGCAACTCTGGTGGAGAGTTTTTCGGTCGCTCGGTGACAAGTACTGCGACTCAATCCAGTCCATGGTGGGAACTCGACCTCGGTGCTGAGCACACCATCACCGCAATCAGTGTGTTCAATAGAACAGACTGCTGCAAGGATCGGATTAGCCCGGCCAGGATTCTTGTTCTCAACAAACAAAAGGAAGTCGTGTGGGAAGGTGTCATTAAGACGATCGAGACCCAGTACGACTTCAAGCTCACGCCACTCTTGACGAATGGCCGTAGGGTCGGCCCGAACCTTCTTCGCAATTCGAATTTTCGCGGACGTACGAATCCCTCACTCCCCGATTATTGGGACCTGCACCATGTTGCAGCTCTGAGTATGCCAAATCTGCATGACCAATATGGCATTGACGAGAGCATGCCATCGCCGGTCTCAGAAACAACAGTTTTGAGGGTGCAGAATAGTGAAGTTGGGTTCTCGCACTTGAACCTGATGCCGCGGAGATTCTTCTCTGATCTGCCGGATGGACAGTACACATTTTCCGTATACCTAAAATCCAGCAATAACGGCATGGAATACAAGATCTCTCCTGCCTGGGGACAGGGAGAACCTGTGACGCACAAGCTCACAACGAATTGGGAACGCTATTCCACGACTTTCCGAATATCAAAGACCAACTCCGACACGCTCCAGCCAATCATGTTTTTCCCCAGCAAGGGAACGTACTACGTCACGGCACCTCAACTCGAACGAGGAAGTTCATCTACGGAGTTTCACCCCTCCATCGAAGATGAGATATATACACACACAAGCATTTCATCGAAAGAACAACTAAAGAACCTTCTGACGACGTTGAGCAACACATTCGCCAACTCCCAGCAAGCCACTATTTCAGCCTATTTTGAATACAACTACTATACATCTCAACGGATAGCCCACCTGATCTTGACGACAGCACCGGAGTCCCACCTTCAAATGCAGATACGGTGTACTGATGGAAGAAACCGGAATCTATCAATACCAATTCGCGACCACAGCGTGGTTCGAAGAGACTCTCATACTACCGTGGATGTGCCTATTCACGACCTCCCTTCCGGTGAATACACGTGTAGCGTGGCCCCTCATTCCGACCACACGAAGCACATGGCCTCATCGGCAAAGCTGATTAAACTACCACCAAGCAACACTGAGGTACGGATAAACCGGCTGCGGCGGGTCATCAACATCAATGAGAGACCATTTCACATCATCGGTATGGGAGTGGGCAGTTGGAAATCACCCCCTGATTGGTACTTCAATGACCTCGCGACACATGGAATTAACACGGTATTCTACACTCGTCCGCCTGATAAGAATGGGGAGTACGACGTTCATGATGTCGAAGGTTTTATTTCTGGCGCCGCGCGTCACGGTCTTAAAGTCATGATCGGGATTCCCCTGGCAGGTGCAAAAACACCGAACTGGCGCGAGCGTCTCGCTGGTTTCTCAAGACTCACCTCCAGATTCAAGGATAGCCCGACTGTGATCGGATGGTATCCCGTAGATGAACCTGCAGCTCATACGTGGCGGGACGAGGAGATAATGGAGGTTCACGATGCACTCAAGCGTCTCGACCCCTATCGGCTTGTGTTCATCAACTGGGCATACGATGGAATCCCAATGGTGATCGGCCAGGACCCGCGCGGGACGCTTCAGTCCACCGACATCTATTCAAGCGATTACTATCCGTTTGCCGGCCAGGGGCATAGCATGGAAGGCTTCACCAGCACTTCCCTCCGAGCATTATCAACAGCTCGAATCAGCAAGAAGCCGTCCCATTCATGGATTCAGTTATATGGAGGGATGGATGCGTGGCGAGAGCCCACAGGCGATGAACTCACCTATATGGTGTACCTCAATCTCATATATGGTGGCTACATAAGTTATTGGGACACGAAGTCCAATTCCAAGGACACGTGGGCCCGCCTTCCCACAGTAAACCGAGAAGTAACATCTCTTTCTGAGGAGCTATTTTTTAATCCTGACGCTCAGGAGATCCTTTATCCCAGCACCAAAGGCAATTTCCTCTTTTCCGTATGGAAGCGAGGGCAACAGATTTTCTTGATCGTAGCTCATAACGGAAATGAGACAGAAACTTTCAGCTATGAAGCTGCACCGTTCTTTATCAATCAAACGCTTCACGTAAAGAATGTCTTCGGAACGGAAAAGGTTTCCGTAATGAATGGGCGCGTCCAGGATGTGTTCCGTCCATTTGAGTGTAAAGTCTACGTCCTTGATGGAGAGTAGCCCCTTGTGATTGAAGCCGCCGGGAGGTGAATGGCGCTATCACGGCATAGTATCAGTCAAGGTCTACTCATGTAAAAGACCGGCACGACATGGGAGGGCTATAAATGCTGCACCAGATTTTTCGTTACATCTATCGCCGCTGGCTTGAACCCGATCTTGTTAGCGAACTCAAGAGGCGAGGTCTAATAGTCGGAGCAAACTTTAAGATGATGAAAGGCGTAATTATCGATTGGAGTCATTGTCACCACATTACGATTGGAGCTCATGTCACAATGGCTCCAAACGTGCACATTTTGGCTCATGACGCTAGTACGCAGTCTCACTTGGGCTACGTCAGAATTGGCAAGGTAGATATCGGCAATCGCGTATTTATCGGGGCAGGGTCAATCGTGCTTCCCGGAGTGCGAATAGGTAATAACGTCGTAATAGGAGCAGTTAGCGTCGTTTCTCGGGATGTTCCCGACAATGTGGTCGCTTGTGGAAATCCCGCCCGGACTACTAGTTCTGTCGAGCAATGGGTGGAGAAGCGAGGTCGGGAATTGAAAGCCGGCCCGTGCTTTTGTGAGGAGTACTCAGTCCGCCACGCTATCACGCAGTCGATGAGGAATGAGATGAATGCCAAAATGGCCACTAGGATCGGATTTATCGTTTGAGTCGCTGGTATCTGAACGCATGAACCGTTGCCTTTCTAGGCGCGATTCGGCAACCGACCTCAAGTTGTTCGTATCAGAGATCGATGGGCGATGGTTGCGATTAGAGTGTGGTGTTTGGGCCTGACGCGAGACTATGCTGCTGCGTTTACGATTTGGCTGATATTACCCTGGCGTATGCATCAAGATATTGATGTGCAGTATTTGCAATATCGAATTGCTTCTTCGCATATTCAGCATGTGCAATAAGCTTTTCAGGGAAATTCTCTTTTTGTGAGTCCTTGATGATGGAGACTATTTTCTGGCCACAATCCACGTGATTTTCTGCTGTGAAGAAGTAGCCATGTTTCCCGTTTTCAATGATTTCCATAGGACCCTGTCTGTTTGAAACGAGGACTGGTACTCGTGCAGCCATGGCCTCAACTACTGTGAGCCCAAAGCCTTCATATCGAGACGGTTGCACGAGCAGATCATAGGTATGCAATTGCTCATAGATAGTCTTCCTCGATTGCCCACCTACAAATCGGCACTGTTCTGCTAATCCTAACTCCTCAGCAAGGATGCTCAGGTATTCTTTAGAAGGTCCCACTCCAATAAAGTCAATCACAATGCTCCTGCCTTCGAATAACTGCGACACTGATTGCAAGGCTCTCAGAAGAATATCCTGGCCTTTGATTTGGTGATCAAGTCGTCCGACTTGCACAATCCGAAACGGCAGCTGGCCATAGCTGGTCTTGGCCTTAACTGCTGAAAAACAAATGCCATTGGGTATGACGGTTGAGCGAATGCCAGGCTGCTTTACTTGGATATCGTCCCTCACCGCCTCTGATATGCTGAAAATGGCATCATATCCTTGCACATTTTTCAACCTCTGGTTCGTATCATGGACAGTCATCACCTTATGAAAAGAAAGCAGCCTGAGAAACTTAATGAAACTTTCCTGATGAGCATGAACGATATCGGGATCGAAAGCCATGAGTGCTCGGATGAGCTTAACGATGTACCAGAGGTTCTGACTGGCAGGAGGTCTACCAATCAATTCCACTTTGACCCTTTCGTTCAGCGATTTCAGGACAACCTCATCGACGTCAGTGTTTCCGATAAATATCGCCACATCATTGGATAAGGCTTGCTCATTGGCAATATCCACCAACATGGTTTCCGAGCCCCCAGCCTTGAAGCTCCAAATTAAATGAGCAACTTTCATCCCTTCATTCCAGCATCTGCTCGAAGTTGGCGAGTCGGTCCTTTCTGGGAGATTATTTTGAGCCTAAGTAGGATTTCCTTAACTCGCCCTTTCAGTGTGGCCCAGTTTTTCTGCATGCTGACTCTAGCCCTGATGGTCCAAGAAACATTCTCACGAGTTAAAATAGTTAGAATCTCACGTTTCTGGCGAAGCGTATTCGCATGAGACGTTTTCTGTAGAGCATGGATACGGAAGTACGCCAGATTCTTATCGATCATTTGGGGCGAGGATATCTTCGCAAGGCGAACCCAGAGATCGAAGTCCATCGCCATAAAAAAACACGAACTCCATCCTCCGGCTTGTTCGATGAAGCTCTTCCGAAAAAATGTCGCTGGTTGGCGGACAATGTCTGGGTTGTTGAGGAGCCGAGCATAACTGATGGGAGGACTCTTCTTGGCGACCAACTCCCCAGTTTGGTCCCATAGGAAGGTGAGATGCCCGGTTACCCACATGACATCCGGATCTTCGAAGCACTTCACGATCGATCCAAATATCTTAGGCTCATAATAGTCGTCGGAGTTGATCCAACCAATGATATCGCCGCTTGCTTTGGCCAGCCCTTTGTTCAACGCATCCGCTTGCCCTCGATCTTTCTCCGACACCCACCGGAGATGCGGATACTTCTTGAGCACATCGACCGTACAATCAGTTGAGCCTCCATCAATGACGATATGCTCTACATAGGGATAATCTTGCCCCAGCACGGAGCGAATGGTCTGTTCGATGTAAGGCACCTGATTAAACGAAGGCGTAATGATCGTCAATTTCAACGGATGAGCCATACGGTTCGTGAGCGCGTTCGTGCTATTCATCGCTGTTGATTCCAGCGGATCATGACTGTGAGAAGTTCCCACACTCCTTCCCTCCTAATTCTGATACGCACCGAGATTGATGTGTCCGGGTAAACAAGGACGGCTAAGTAAGTCCGCACACTGACTCCCCCAATCGACACCAACTCCTCTCGCCGGTGACATGGCGTGAAGTCGGTAGTCATTGGGAGCGACAAATAACGGGTCAGTTCCTACGATATCCGTAGGATGAGAAGCTTGCCGAAAATAATCACCACCTTGATTTCCAAAGAAAAGATTTCTTGCCAAGATCTGGTCTGATACTCCGAATCTGTAGAAGCCATATCGCCCGCTACCCACGACGATGTTATTCGTGAACTGACTGATTTGCGTCTCAGAAAAACTGGCCCAGATACCGTCTTGGGTTGAATCGACAATCGTATTATTCCCGATAAAGTTCTCATCGGAATTTTCTCCCCCATCAATCAACAGACCGGTATGACAATGGACAACCAAATTGGCATAGACATCGGTCGACGCACTTCCCCACAGATAGATTCCCTGCCCGGTAGGGTTTCCATGCCCCCCAAGATTGTCGCGAATGATGTTGCGTCGAATAATCACATGATGTGGGCGAGGGGCGGTATTTCGCTCAGCGTCAATTCCCATCCCGTCAATACCGGTTATGCCGGGGATCAAACCGGTGATCGTATTGTCCTCCACGAGCATGTCAGTGGTAGCCCAAGGCGCAATTCCCGCATTGGTGACTAGATTTGAGAGCGTATTGTTACAAATGCAATTTTGCACTCCTGGCAACAAACCCACATGCGAAACAAAAATGCCGCCTCGGCTATTCGAGAGGGTGTTGTTCGTAACTCGAATCCCTAGAAAGCGGTTCTCATGGGGGAACCTCGTCAGGTTACGAAAGACACGAATTAGTGAGGAGGCAGGCTCCCATCCCACATTACTATTCGTGATCACATTCCCCGAAATATCAATATTGGAAATTGAAGCTGCTGTACCAGCAATGGCAACAAAATCAATCGCAGGTGCGGAGGATTGTGATCCAGCTCCAGTAATGGTGTTATTCCAGATGGTGATGGTATCCCAATTCTGACTGGATGCGACATCAAGATCCCCATTGACTGCAGATCCCGTCACATCTGTGAACGTGTTGTCTATGATGGCAATATCATCGAAATCAGTCGTAGGCCCCTGTGCAAACTCAACTCCATGGGTCGCGATTCCATTCTGCCCACATCGGGTAAAGGTGCTTCTCTGCACGATAAGATGACGCCCGGTCGAGGCTAGGTAGAGACAATGTGTGACCGTGCTTTCGAATCCAACATTGTCCCATGTAATGTAACTCGCATTGAGCGCAGCGAGCGCATAAGAGCTTGTGCTCTTGAAGGTAAACCGGCCATTGCCGAACGAAGTGACCGTAATGGGCTTCCCCGGAGATCCACTTTGCCTCATAATGAAATTAGTCAGTGTTTCCGACTCGCCGCCTTTTCCTGCATAGATAGCGCCTGGGATCCAAGATGCAATGTTCCTCCAGCTGTTGAATGGCCCATGCTCACCACACGTTGTCGTAGTACCATCTCCATTATCCATGCACGTCGGATCAATATAGAAGATGGGTCCGGGAGTGTTCACAGTGGTATTGGGGCTCTCGACTCCGTCGTTATTTGCACATGCAGCGATCACAACAGAGAGCACGATCACGGCTATCGCCCGGAGGGTCTCAAGTCGCATGCTTTGTTCTCTCCTATGCATCCACCCCAGCACGGCGAGTCTTGGGCTGGTCTGAAATCGCCGTCTCAAAGACGACGATTCGTAATCCCGCCAAACATGCCGGTCCGATAACAACCACCCGTCATTTCATGCTGTCACAGGAGCAATTTCCATTGATGCGGCTAACGCGCCCTCTGATTGCAGCTCCGTCTGACCGCTTGAGCAATACCAGTATCCCGCCAGTATGAACGCTGGAATCTGAACCAGAGTGACAAACGTATTGCTCTCAAACATGAGCAATATGCCGAAAATAAACTGCAGAAAGTGTGCCAAGCGAGCATGGTAATAGGTCGCTGACGTTCGTCTGGCTGTTGTATAGAAATTAATTACAACGACAGCAAACAGTACTATCCACAGAGCCAATCCCACAAAACCCGTATTAATCATGATATCAGCCCATCCAATATCCGCTGAATGAAGCGCCAGGACGTAGGGATAACCTGCCTGGTATCGCTCAATGTATTGAGGAGTGTATATGACTGATCCATATTTGAGCTTGGTCCTCAGTGCCCTTGGCACATCGTCTTCATGAATGAACCCGTATCCAATGATGGGGTTATGCGCCAGGACAAGCATGAATCGTTCTTTGGCAATGCCCAATCTTCCGGTATACGTATCTTCATTGTCCTTATTTGTTTTTGCTTTTTGCTCTAGGACGAGCTCCATGGCGCTGGTGAATCGTTCAATAACCTTATCTGCGTATCCGCTGACATAGAGACCAGCCCCACATAGCGTGAACAGGATGAACAACACCGGCACCGCAACCCAATTGAGTTTTATGTCCCCGGAACTGTTCCTCAGCGCAAGCGTGACGATCAGGATACCAAAGACACAGAGCACCACAAGGTAAATTCCTCTGGTAAAGGTAAGCAGGGTTACAGCGATAGCCATTCCGGCATACAATACCTCGTGCATCGCGATCTTGGTTGCCGTGAGGACTTTTGAGGTAATCATCCACATGTATAAAAGCACTACTGGAAGAAATACCGGCAAAGATCTGGTGACATCACCGTATTCTCTGTATAGACCGAACAATAACGGCTTATGCAGAACAAACTGAACCAGACAGACCGGCAACAGAATAAACGTAGCGACGTACAGAGCACGGTTAAAGAATTCGTAGGCGCCTTTATCCAGCGCGAAGAGTTCCTTGAAAACAAAGAATGAGAGGAGACCGATGATCATTTGCCGTGAGGCTTTTACGCTATTCAGTCCCGGGTACTCATAGATCAGAACCGACCACAAGAGACACAGAGTCATCCAACCTAGAATTATTCTGAGCCAGACCACATAGCCTATTGTCGATACTGGCACTGTGGTTTTCCGTAATGACAACTGAAACCATGCGATCAGCAGAAGGATCGCGCCGACGTCCCATACGTCAATTCTGAAGAAACTTCTCGGCACGAGATCAAAACAGGAGGTCATCACGAAGAACGCAATAAGCACCTTGACTCTTGGAGGCAGCAGGCAAAATCCAATCAGACAGAGAGCACCGCCAGCAATGGTGTAATACAGCATGGCACCTTAACGATTCAGAGACGAAAAAAAAGACCGTTAACTTGTAACTGTTGGCCCGTGCGGTCATCAAAAAATTCAGGGAATATGGCGATCGGAGTAAACCCCCTTCCTTGCAAAAATGACATGACTTCGGCGATTAGCGGCTCTCCTTCATACAGTGGTACCAACGACATCTCGACTTGAAGCCCAGGAATCTCCTCAAGCGTCTGACTCCCTCCTTCGAGAACCTTCATCGTGAAGCCCTGAGTATCTATTTTGAGAAACGCATGACTGTCGTTCGAGCGATAACTTGGGTACAGTGCATCAAGAGTCTTAATCTGTATCGTCTCTGTAGCGATGTAGACTGAGTTTGGGGCGGACTCCAGATGAGCGGGAAGCATTGTGAGAAGCGAGCTGCTCCACGAGTTCGCCGCGACGTTGATCTCTGCTGAACCCTCTTCATGCCCTAGTGCACAATGCACGGCGTTCCAGTCAGAATGCTTTTGGGCAGCTTCGGAGAGCTTTTCAAACGCCGCAGACAGCGGTTCAAAAGAGACGATTTTCCCCCTATAGCCTGACTCAAGTAACTGCTGGGCAAATTGTCCGCTGTTCGCACCGATGTCAAACACGAGGTTGATACCACACATTTCAAAAAAGTGTTTCCTGACTGCAAACGGATCGCGTCTATGATCATATCGGGACGCGACATAACCCAGTTTCCTCAGCCCATTCTTCACTTCAGTACGCAACATACCAACGCCTCCCATATCAATGGCCTTATTCAGTCAATACGAGCGTGCACTGCTGGTTTCCTTGCAAATGCACCGATAAGCCATCCTTGCACATCATTTCTTATAGAATGCTTCCATACTTGCAGAGTCAGGATTCCAAGATAGCCTACGATTGTTACGACGCTCGTCAACATCGTTCCCCACTTGCCTGAAACACCTAGTGCCGGCAGCGATACGTCCCATGCGCTCGGGAACACTTGCCAAGCAAGGCAGGATGCCCCCAGGGCAAGGACAACGCGCAATCCAAGAATGCGATCATCGTGAGAACATAGGTGACCGAGGGCAATGGACTTTCGATGATAGTAGAGGAGGTTTAGCGACAAGCCTCCAATGGTCAACGCAATCGCCCACCCCGCGATAACTCCGAGCCCCCCGATAGCCTGCCCTAAGGACACCCCGAGAACAATATTGGTAACCGTCATGACGACATGAGATGTGACATTAATGCGCATCTCCCCTGTGCCCAGACTGGCAAAGTACGCCGGTACTGCCAGGGTGTTGGCAAACCATCCAGCACACAGTAGAACCATTGACCAGACAAAGACGGATTCGATCCGTCCAATCCAGAGCTCCGAGATCAACGGTATGCAAACGGTCATAAGGCCAAACCCTGGAAGCGCGAGATAAATTACTATGCGATACGATTTCAGGTACAGTTCGGACACCCTCCATGGCTGCAACTGTCCGAGGTTAGCAAATGCAGGAACAAGAACTTGGTTTGCATTGACGATGAGTGATCGAAACAACTGCACCAGTTTATTAGCCATCTCATAATAGCCGACCATAGACACCCCACCCAGCCTGCCCAAAAGCGCCTTGGTGATGGGATCAGAGAGCATCACCAGGACTGAGATAATCTGGAAACTCGCCGCATAACCGACCATCTGCTTGAACTGGTCCTTATCCCACCGATAAGGAAATAATGAGAGTGACGATACATTGCGTTTCAGAAACGCAGCAGACGCCGTCAGCGTCATGAGATTTTGAGCCGCCCTCGCGTACGCGAGACCCAGCAACCCATATCGAGGTGCCAGGAACAGGCACAGTGCCAGGTGAGAAAACGACTCCCCAATCAAGAGACCATTTCTCTGCACAATGAGCTGACACCCGTACAACCCTGACTGATAGACGCTCGTGATCATCAGTAGCGCGAATGCAACCAACGCTATCGGCAGGATGTCTAGCGCCTCACGACACAACTGACCATCGATGGCAAAGGAAAGATAGTAGGTGGCGGCTGGATATGCACAAATTATTAACAGCAAACTTAAAAACGTCACTGTAACGATTGCGGTTTCGACCGCAAGGGCCAGCGACTGTTTGTCGCCTCTTGCATCGCAGTCCGCAATGTGCTTTACGATACTTCCCGTCAATCCGAAATTTGCGACTTGAATCATTGAACTTGTTGCCAAGACCAACGACCAGACTCCTAATTTCTCGACACCGATCGTCTCCAGTAAATATCGATAGAGGACTACCAGTGTCAGGCCAGAGATGACGATCTGAACCACTGATGATACAGCGTTAGTCGCAATGCGGCCTTTCTCACCCATTCACTGAACTCCGAGCATCTCGCAAATGATTTACCAACAAGGGAGCGTCAGTTTGATGCAATAAATACTTACGCCATGAGCGATCGCTCACCCTACCCCAGACTGATCCAGTCAATCGCGTGTGAATGTTCCCCGCTATCCAGGAGCAACTCTCAGGGCACTATCAGGTCCCCTTCTCAATTGATACCTGAGGTTGCTTTGGGGTTGGCTCATGGGAAAGCTACCGTAATAATATTGACCACTGACACGTGTGACAAACTAAAATGCTTTTTCTGACAGCAAGACTTGGTCCAGAGGGAGAAGTTTAAACAACGCGATGAGTCGGTGAGTGATGAAAATAATCGGGTATTAGCCTGCATTATTCACGATGAGCGCAACCACACTGGTTCAATAGCCGATCGGGC
>CABVRZ010000035.1 GCA_902500775.1 uncultured Nitrospira sp. | reverse complement strand
GAGGTTACTCCATCACGTCGTCGCTGAAATTATGCACTGGCTACTTGAATCCGCGGCCCTGTTTCGTGTGGCACAAAAAGAAAATAGGGGTGGCAGGGGGTCGGATACCGCTTCTAGCTTCTGAGCACGAACTAGTGGACTGTAACGTTTAAAATGGTAGTATCATGACGTATAGGGAGGACGTGATGACACTGACCACGAGTGAACGCAGGGAACTGCAACGCCAAGCGCGCGCCAGTAGGGGGCGAGCCGATTCCGCTCGGCGTGCCCGTCTGATTCTGCTGCTGGCCGATGGCCTGACCTGGGCCACGATTCGCACCAAGTTGGACTGCAATGACAGTTACATCAGTCGGTGGAGCCAGCGCTTTGCTGGGGATCGGCTGGCGGGGTTGTTCGCTCGTTACGCCGGGCGGATGCGCTACAAAGTAACCGATCAACTCGAGGCCCGTGTCCTGGCCTGGACGACGAACCACACCCCGCGTGACGGCTCGACGCACTGGTCCTCGCGCAAACTGGCGACGCAGTTGGGGGACATCTCGCATATGACGATCACGCGGATCTGGGCCAAGCATGCCCTCAAACCGCATCGCCTGGAAGGGTATCTGCCCTCCACCGATCCGAACTTCGAGGCCAAGGCGGCTGATGTGATCGGCCTGTATCTGCACCCGCCGCAACACGCCGCCGTGTTCTGCGTGGACGAGAAAACCGCGATTCAGGCGCTTGATCGCACCGCCCCGGTCTTGCCCCTCTCCCCAGGGCGGGCAGAACGCCATGGCTTTGAGTACGTCCGTCACGGCACGCTCTCCCTCTACGCCGCGTTCAATACGAAGACGGGTGAGGTGCTGGGCAAGACCACCTCGCGCCACACCTCGGCGGAGTTTGTGGCCTTCCTGACCGATCTCGTGACGAACCAACCGACGGGCAAAGAGATTCATGTGATTGCGGATAATCTCTCGGCGCATAAGACGGCGCAGGTCGAGGCGTTCCTTGCTCGGTACCCCAGGGTGCAGCTGCACTTCACCCCGACGTACTCTTCCTGGCTCAACCAGGTGGAGCTTTGGTTCGCCAAGATCGAACGCGACGTGATCGCCCGGGGCGTCTTTACCTCGGTACCGGACCTCAGACGAAAGCTCATGCGCTATATCCGACAGTACAATACGCAGCCGAAACCCGTGAAGTGGAAGTACTTCGATGTGTCCCGTCGAATTACTCCTGAATCAAGCGTTACAGTCCACTAGTCATGGAAGTATTATCAATGGTCGCAGCTCATATTGAATCTGGTTTTGTATTGTGCATCACCACACACTCAAAATCTGCAGGGTACATCCCCGATAGCGGTATCTCTCCTTCATAGAGTGCGCCTTCTATCTCTTCACGGCTTTGCAGCTCCGTGAAGCAGAGGTGAGCGTGAGATCGACATGCGGCATGCGTTCAGGGATTCGGTTCCGAGCGGACAACTCCTCAGTCAAGTTACTGATCTGACCACGATACTGTGCGTAGTCTATGAGTCTGCACATTCAGAAATCCCTCTGTTTATGCATCGTTCAAGAATTGAAAGTACGCACTATTTAGCGTTCGGCTCAGTAATAGCTCCAGATTTGATAGAGACAGACCCAGTATCACGACCTTCTGATGCGGACGCACTATTTAGCAACACCAAGGCCAAGGATGCCCTGAATCTCCTGCAGATGAGGCTCAGCAATTACCGTTTACCCGATGATTGGCGTTCTCTGCCAGGTGCACAGGCATCTGCGGGAATGGATAGAGAGCATCCTAAGCCTGACTCATGCCATGGCTGAAGAGTGGGGCCCTCGTAGTGATAGCCTCCTTTGACTGGATCAGTCGCCAAGAGTAAAGGGGTGTCTAGGTCCAAGACCTCAAATCCCCTCATGCCCAAGACCAAGCTGAAGGAACAGCCCATGGCGATCCGTGATTCGAGCATGCCGCCGATCATCAGCTTCAACCCGGCGTTCAGGGTGAAGGATGCGATCTCCGCTGCTTCCAGCACACCAGACTTCATGATCTTGATGTTGACATAGTCCGCAGCACCCTGCGTGACGACCTTGCGCGCATCATCGAGGGAGCGTACGGATTCATCGGCGGCCACGGGAATACAGGTTTCTCGCCGAATGGCAGCTAGACTCTCGAGGTCATCCCGTACGACGGGTTGCTCGAGCAGAACCATTGTCCCGCCGAATCGCTGAATCCCCTTAGCGAACGTCAGGCACTCTTCCCGAGAAAACCCTTGATTCCCATCGCCGATGAACGAAATACCGGGCAACGCTCGGTGTAGGGTCTCGAGTCGGCGAATGTCTGCATCCACGTCTTTGCCGACTTTCATCTTGAACAGGCGAAAGCCTCGTTGATACCAGTCGCGGGCAAGGGATAACGTCTTTTCCTGAGTAGCAATGGGAATGGTGATGTCGGTTACGCGAGGACGCACATCAGTACCGCCCCAGACCTGCCACAAAGGGATCGCTGTGGCACGACAGTACGCATCCAGTACTGCGGTTTCGATGCTGCAGCGCGCGGCTGGTTGAGAAGGAGCCTGCTCAGTCAGCTGACGCCCTAATTGGTGATAGTCATGAACGGTTCGGCCCATGAGTGACGGTGCAAGGTGTGCAAGGGCTTTAAGACAGGATTCACGATCTTCCCCTCCAACTTCAGGGAACGGGGCTGCTTCTCCATAGCCGCAGCCTCCATCACTGAGCGTAACCCGGACAAAGACATTTTCTGCCACGTTCCGCGTGCCCGTGGCCACGACGAAGGGGTCTGTGACGGGGAGATCAACCGGCCAGAAGGTCACGTCCTGAATGTATTCGTTCTTCATCTGGATCACGAGGGTACGCCTCTCTTCCACCGTGATCGAGGATCATACCCTTCTTCCTGGTCAGATGTCTCAACCATGATGATGCGGAACGGAGTGTACCCCTCCATCCATTGGGCTCAGCTATCCCAGCATCCCGAGGCACGACTGAAGAATGCTGATGGCCACGATTTCCGTTCGTAAGATGTGCTGGCCAAGAGTGATGGATTCAACTCCTATCTGCTCGGTAATCGCTATTTCCACCTTGCTCCAGTCTCCCCCCGGTCCAACTATGACCAGCACTGAGAGGCCCGTGTCCTGTGGGAGAGCGGCTGTTGCAGAGTTCTCCTGTCTCCCCGCTCGGGAAGCATGAGGGTCGCGTCGCCGGTCGCATGGCTGGCCAACAGGGACATAAAGGATTGCGGTGACGTGATAGTCGGTACATGCCAGTGCTCGTATTGCTGACTGGCATTCCATCACAATGCGGTTGACCCTCTTGGTCTATTTCGATCGCCGCGTACTGGTGAAGCGATGTGTCAGAGGAAAGCAAGGATAAGGCCGCTGCACTCGGTCTTTCTCTCTGGTAGGGGCTTCCATCTCTATCGATCTCATGTTGCTGATATCTCCGGTGGAGCTACCATCTTTAGGTGTGGAAATAGGATAAAGGCGGCGTAGCCTTTCGGTTGAGCAATCAACCAACGCCTCGGTTGCCGCCGAGGGGAAAGGATACGCCACCATGAGGGAGAGAACCAGCACCGAGACCGTCGAGTCAAGCGCCGTGTGTTATGACACGCTGGAGCAGTGGGCACGGGAGCATATCCAGATCCAACTACAGACACTCCTGGAGGAGGAAGTGACGACGTTCCTCGGCCGCGTCCGGCATGAGCGCCGCAGCACGGTGACTCCGGTCGATCCGCCCGTCGGCAGCCGAAACGGCTATGGGAAGCCGCGTCACTTCTCGATGATGAACGGGACCGTCACGGTCCGTCGCCCGCGGGTACGGGATCTCGCGGAACGGTTTGAGAGCAAGATCCTCCCGTTGTTCAAGCGGCGGACGACGGAAGTCGGCATGCTGCTCCCGGAACTGTATCTGCACGGGCTGTCCACCGGGGATTTCGAGATGGTGTTGCGCGGCCTGCTCGGCGAGGGTGCGCCGCTGTCGGCGAGCTCGATTCAGCGACTGAAGGCCCGTTTCGAGCTCGAGTACGAGACGTGGAGCAAACAGGATCTGTCGGATCTGGAAGTCGGCTACTGGTGGGCCGATGGTCTCTACGTGAAGGCGGGTATCACGGACCGTAAGAGCGCCCTCCTCACGATTGTCGGGGCACTGGCGACGGGGGAGAAGATCGTGGTGGCCTGCGAAAGCGGCGAGCGGGAGAGCAAGGACTCCTGGCTGACCGTGCTGCGCCGTCTGCGGGAGCGTGGATTAAAATTTCCGCGACTCACGGTGGCTGACGGTCACCTGGGCATCTGGGCCGCGCTCGGGGAGATTCACCCCACCGGGAAGGAGCAGCGGTGCTGGAACCACAAGCTCACCAACGTCCTCGATGCTCTGCCCAAGAAGGCCCAGGCCACTGCGGGCGAACGCCTCAAGGCGATGCCCTATGCCGACACGCAAGCTGAGTGTGAGCGACAGCGCGACGCCTTCGTCCGCCGGTACCGTAAGACGGATCCGAAGGCCGTGGATACGCTGCTCCGCGATTGGGACCGCATGGTCACGTTCTACGCATTCCCGAAAGAACACTGGATTCACCTCAGAACGACGAATATCGTGGAGTCGCCCTTCGCGTCCGTCCGGCTTCGTACCAACGCGTCTCGTCGCTACAAGCGTGTGGAGGGCGCCCAGGCCATCATCTGGAAAATCCTCCAGGTGGCCGAGCAGGCATGGCGAAAACTCAATGCGCCGGCGTTGTTGCCGCTCGTCGCTTCCGGGGTGCCGTGCAAAGATGGGAGGATGATCCGGTCAAGCAGTGTGACGGGCAACGGAAACGATCAGGCCGAGAGGACTGCCGCCTGAACTCCATTTACACACCTATTGACATGACCTCCTCCGGTGAGAGCGTTCCTTTTAATGCTCCGCACCAGCAAGTGCGCAAGGCAGCCGTAATACGAGAGGGTGTATCTAATTCGATACCACACTGAATCGATTTGGATCCACCTTAGGTTGACCAAGCTATGTTCATAGGCGGACCTCGTTGTACTTAGAATTCTATGATGTTGAAACTATGTATAATTTACAGGTCTATACTCATGCACACTCATGGTATTGGTTTTGCTTTGTGACGATATAAGTCAGATTACATGGAACGCGAAAAAGTTTCACTGATGTGGACTACGGTACGGTAATGGGGAGATAAATATTATGTAGCTAATTTAGCTTAATCTATATAATTGGTATGCTGTGTGACGTGATAAGACGACGCCTTGAACTAGTGACTGACGAGATCGTCTAGCAGAAGTCTTGCCCAGTCATGACTTACACGAAGAGCGTTCAGGCGGTTTGGAGTGCTGGGATGACGGGCTCCACCGTAGAACCTATCCCAAAAGTGTTTGAGCCGCATCGTGATGCAGGCGAGCGGCCCAAGCCCGAGGAAGTTGGTGGCCTAATACCCCAGCCGATGAACAACCGGAGCCTCCACTCTAGTCAGGCAAAGAAGCGTTGGACAGGCCAATGCCGTTCATACCCGTGGAGGCGGTGCCCATCTTGGGGCTTGAGTTTCCTATTTGATCGGAGGGGTGATCAAGTTCTTCCATCTTGCCGGATGGCATCATCTAACCCATCACTGTCGTACGCCTAATCCCCAATCAACTGTTCCGACTTGGTCATCAACATGTAAAAGTCGAAACTGAGTTGGAGCAACGTGACGTGATGATGGTTCGCAGCATACGTACTCACCAAGAGGCGCAACTACGCGCAATCCACAATTGAGCGAATCTTGAGGATCTTACGGCGTTTCGGGAATTCCGCAGAAGATGGCGCCTCGGAAAGTACATCCTTCATCAAATCTACGAATAGATGGACGTCCAAGGGAACTGCATTGGAGCTTTATATTCCGAAGTAGTCGAACGATGGTGCGAGTAGAACGACGCTGCAGAGTTCGAGCCAGGCCACTGGAGCGTCGCGCAAGGGACAGATGAGCTAGACAAGTACGTAGAGAAAGACGGCAGGGCTGATATGCAGAAGGAGAGATGCGTGAGTGAGATAAGTCGGAGATGCTGTGATGTTGCTACTCAGTTCGTGTATCACGGTGGCTCCGAGATTCCGGCGTTGAGAGGAGGTGAGGAAGGCTAGTGCGGGTATGTGCGTGTATTCAGAGAAAAAGCAGATGAGAGTAAGTTGTGACTCTATTTGACAAGGAGGAATGTATGAGTGCCAGTGCATCGCGAGTTCTGCGAGTAGCCATGACGTTGGGGGTGACCCTGGTCGTCTTGGTTCCGTCCGTCCAGGCCCAACAAATCATAAAGAAGGGAGCGGTAACCGGCGTCAAGGTTGCTCATGAAAAAAACAATGCCAAGTTGGATTTTGCCAGCGCCAGAGCGATCGAATTGCCTCGAGCAACGGAGGCTGATGTTGCCCAGGCCCAACAGGATTTGATCATGAATTTAGTTAATCCAATTCAATCAGCTACCGCTGGCGACTCGGGACAGGTCGAAGGAAGCATGGGTGATGGGACAACCGAAACAGTTGACCTAGACACACCTTCTACGGAATTCGCTGCACAGAATGGCTTGGAGGTTGAACCGGCACAGTTCGGTACGTCAAACCATCCATTTAGCACCGCGAGAGCGGATCTCAGCAGTGCAACGAATACGATGTATCCGTATCGCGCATCCGGCAAGCTGTACTTTACAGTCCCCGGCCAAGGCAACTTTGTGTGTTCCGCCGCGTTGATTAAGCGGGGTGTGGCTGTGACGGCTGCACACTGTGTCACTCAGTATGCATCAAAACAGTTTTATACCAACTTCCAATTTGTGCCTGGACTTCGAGGGTCGTCGCGCCCCTATGGTACCTGGACGGTGGCAACGGCGTGGGTCACGACTGCGTATCTCAATGGAGCTACGGGGCAATGTGATGGGGCGATCTGCAAGGATGACGTGGCGGTGCTCGAACTGACCCCTCAGTCCGGTGCGTATCCAGGCACGCGAACGGGGTGGTATGGCTATGGATGGAACAGATGGGGCGTTACCTCTAACGGCTTCACTCACATCACTCAGATCGGATATCCTGTCTCGCACAATAGTGGCCTTTATATGATGCGAAATGACTCACAAGGATTTGTCGGGTCTTCCACGCTCAAGAACAATACAATCATTGGTTCCTTGATGACGGGCGGTTCCAGTGGAGGACCGTGGCTTAATAATTTTGGGTACCTGCCATCGCTGAGCGGGACATCGTTTGGGTCTTTTTCAACGCCAAATATGGTCGTGGGAGTGACCAGTTGGGTCTACACAAATACGGCCATCAAAGAAATGGGAGCCAGCCCCTTCAGCAGCACGAATATTGTTCCGTTGGTCAATTCCGCTTGTGCTGGTTCAGATCCTCGTTGTTCATAAGCAATGGCTGAGTCCTAACGGGGGAAAAGCCTTAACAGCTTCTTATCGCTGCAAGATCCAGTAGTTTCTATGGAAGGGGACCCTGACCTATCAATGTGAGGGTTCCCTTTCTGACTCATGTCTGAAGTCCATCTGTTCTGGGTCTCTCTTTACGCGGGTGCAGGAGGCCTAGGTGGTCGATACCTCATGCGCGAGACATCGGTGTCATGGATGAATGGTTGATGGATTCAGTTGTATGAGTGACAATGAAAGTTGTGGCACTTGAAACGCTATAGTGAGGCCTCATCTCTTGAGCTATCGCAGCAGTCGTGAGACCGAACTCTCAGTCTTCCAGATGTTGAAACAGGGGGCATTATGTGCAACAGGATCAGTGGTTCCATACGAATGGCAACACTCTTGGGAGTTGCGTTGGCTGGACTGGCGCTGTCGGCTGACGCTCAAGAGATTATCCAGAAGGGCGCGACCACAGGAAGGATGGCCACCCCAGAAGAGCAGTACAACAAAATCGATGATGAGAATGCCCCTGCATTACCACTCCCAGCTGCACCTGATTGTGTTGCGGAACAGGCCAAGAAAGACTTCATCGACAATCTCATCAAAGGGGAGCGATCTTCGCATTCTGGACATGTGGGTCAGGAGGCTGGTTCCGAAGGTGATAGGATGACAAATCATGAAGAGCCTGGAACGTTACCTCCAGTGTCGCCTCGCAGAAATCACATGAAACGGCCGTAACGATCGAGAACAGTATAGGGTGGCGTTAGGTTTCGCTATCCTAGTTCTCCGAGGCGCGATTGGAGAATGCTGATGGTGGCGATGGCGGCGGTTTCGGCTCGGAGGATCATCCGACCAAGGATGATGGGTTCGACTCCTTGCTGCGCAGCGATTTTCATTTCTTCCTTGCTCCAGCCTCCTTCTGGCCCAATCAGAATGAGTAGGGCGTTGCTCGGGTCTTGTGGAAGTGTGACAGCTTGTACGCTCTTTCCTTCCTGCCGCTCGGCTAGCATCAGGGTCGTAAAATTCCTCTCACTGCTTGCGAGCAGTGTTGTGAGGGATTGTGGATTGGCGATCGTTGGCACGTGCCACTGTTCCGATTGCTGGGCCGCTTCCAGGGCGATGCGCTGCCATCGGGTGAGTTGATGGTTGATGCGATCAGCTTTCAGGTGCACGACACTGTGTCGGCTTTCGATCGGGATGATCTCGCGTACGCCGAGTTCGGTCGCCTTTTGGATCACCCAATCTATTTTCTCGCCCTTGAGCAAGGATTGGCCAAGGATCATGCGAGGCGCGCTACGAGTAGGTTCCTGAATGGTTTCAAGAATCAGTCCGGTGACCACATATTTGGAGACGTCACTGATTTCAGTACGGTACCTGGCTCCTTGACCATTGCTGAACCAGAGGGTTTCACCGACGGCGGCACGGAGACTGTCCTTGATGTGGGTTAGGAGCTCACCCGTAACCGAAATAGTGGGAGGCGTCACGCACTCAGGAGAAACGAAAAATACAGGCATGCGGGTACTAGAGATTCAGGAAGGACCGTCAGGCTACTCGAAAAATGTCTTCATCTTGTCGAAGAAGCCGTCGCCGTTGGCTTCCATGGACATGCCGCTCTCTTTGGCGTACTCCATCAGCAGTTCTTTTTGTCTTGCTGTCAGTTTGGTGGGAATTTGGATCTTCATCGTATAGATCTGGTCGCCCGTCGAGCCTCCCTTGAGGCTGGGAATTCCCAATCCTTTGATGCGAAGCACTTTGTCATGTTGTGTGCCGGGCGGGACTTTGATGATGGTCTCTCCCTTGAGGGTCGGCACTTCGACTTTTCCGCCCAGTACAGCGGTGACCAGATTGATCGGGACGTCACAGGAGATATCGAGACCTTTTCTCTGAAAGATCTGATGAGGTTTGACGGTAATGGCGACATAGAGATCACCAGGGGGTCCACCATTGGGACCATGCTCGCCTTCATTCGAGAGGCGTAACCGCATACCTGTTTCAATTCCAGCGGGAATGTGGACGGCAATGGCGCGTTCTTTGTACACCCGTTGACGTCCCTGGCAGGTCGCGCAGGGGTCGGTCACGAAGTGTCCGGTGCCTTCACATTGGCCACAGGGTCGGCTCACGCTGAAGAAACCCTGTTGAAACCGAAGTTGTCCCGCGCCTTTGCAGCTGGCACAGGGCTTGATGGAAGCCGCTGACTTTGCTCCCGTGCCTTTGCAGTCGGTACAGAGTTCCCAGCGTGGAATCTTGAGTTTCGCTTCTTTCCCGTAAACCGCTTCCTCAAAGGTAATTTCAAGGTTGTACTGTAGGTCATTCCCGCGCTCGGCGCGACTACCTCCACCGGCTCGGGCCTGACCGAAGAAGTCTTCGAAAATATCGTTGAAGACGTCGCCGAATCCGCCTCGGCCAAAATCAAATCCATCAAAGCCCGGGCCACCTTGTTGGCCTCCGGTGTGGCCGAACATGTCGTAGCGTTTCCGCTTCTCCTGATCACTCAGGATTTCGTAGGCTTCGTTGATTTCTTTGAATTTGTCTTCGGCAGATTTTTTTTGCTGTTCACCAGTATGCAGGTCGGGATGATGCTGGCGGGCTAATTTACGATAGGCTTTCTTCAGCTCGTCGTCCGAGACATTCCGATCGACACCGAGAGTTTCGTAGTAATCGCGTTTGGACACGGCAGCCATTGTATGTGAACGGTGGAGCGCCCGGGATCTCGAGTGCGTCGAGAGCTCGGGCGCCTTGATGCGTTATTCTAGGCTATTTTTTGTCTTTGTCCACTTCTTCAAATTCTGCGTCGACGACTTTTTCATCCGGTTTTGCGTCACTGGCACCGTCGGTTGCCGAGGCCCCCGGCTGTGGACCGGCTGAGGCCGCGGTTTTCTTGTACATTTCTTCGGCTAATTTGTGCGACGCCGTCATGAGGGATTGGGTTGCTGATTCGATGGCCTCAGCCTCAGTACCCTCTAGAGCCTTTTTCAGAGCTGCAACCGCGTCCTGGATCTTTGTTTTGTCATCGGCGGAGATCTTGTCACCGTACTCGGTGATGTTTTTCTCGGTTTGATAGACCAGATTGTCGGCCTGGTTTTTGGCTTCCGCCAATTTGCGACGTTTCTTGTCGTCTTCGGTATGCGACTGGGCATCCCGAACGAGCTTCTCAACCTCATCTTTGCTCAGGCCGCTGGAAGCCGTGATCTTGATAGACTGCTCTTTTTGAGTGGCCAGATCCTTGGCGGACACATGGACAATGCCGTTTGCATCGATATCAAAGGTGACTTCGATTTGTGGCATGCCGCGAGGGGATGGTGGAATCCCCACCAAATCGAATTGTCCCAGCAGCTTGTTGTCATTCGCCATTTCCCGTTCACCTTGGAAGACGCGAATGGTCACTGCTGTTTGGTTATCGGCTGCGGTCGAGAAGACTTGGCTCTTCTTAGTCGGAACGGTCGTGTTGCGTTCGATCAGTTTGGTAAACACGCCGCCGAGCGTTTCAATACCCAATGACAACGGCGTGACGTCCAGGAGCAACACGTCCTTGACCTCGCCCTTGAGAACACCGCCTTGAACACCGGCTCCGATCGCGACGACTTCATCAGGATTGACGCCGCGGTGCGGCTCTTTTCCGAAGAAATCTTTCACGACCTGAATCACTTTCGGCATACGAGTCATACCGCCGACCAAGACGATTTCTTGGATGTCCTTGGCTGTGACGCTGGCATCGGACAAGGCTTTGCGGCAAGGTTCAATCGTTCGTTGAATGAGATCGTCGACCAGCTGTTCCAGCTTGGCCCGTGTCAGCTTGGTGACCATATGCTTGGGGCCGCTGGCATCTGCGGTAATGAATGGGAGATTGATTTCTGTTTCTTGAGACGATGAGAGTTCAATTTTGGCCCGTTCGGCCGATTCCTTCAGGCGCTGGAGAGCCATCCGGTCTTTCCGTAAATCGATCCCCTGGTCTTTCTTGAATTCGTCGACCAGCCAGTCCATCACGCGGAGATCGAAGTCGTCTCCACCCAGATAGGTGTCCCCGTTGGTCGACTTCACTTCGAAGACGCCTTCGCCGATTTCCAAGACGGACACGTCGAAGGTGCCTCCGCCCAAGTCGTACACGGCGATCCGTTCATCTTTCTTCTTGTCCAAGCCGTAAGCCAGAGAAGCTGCTGTCGGTTCATTGATAATGCGAAGCACGTTCAGCCCGGCGATCTGCCCCGCGTCTTTGGTTGCCTGGCGCTGACTGTCATCAAAATAAGCAGGAACGGTGACGACGGCCTCGGTGACTTTTTCACCGAGGTAGTCTTCCGCCGTCTGCCGCATTTTTTGCAGAATCATGGCGGACACTTCCGGTGGGCTATATTGCTTCCCACGCAGTTCAACGTGCGCATCACCGTTGTCGGCCTCGACCACTTTGTAGGGGAGTCGCTTCAAGGCTTCCTGGACTTCGCGGCTCTTAAACTTGCGCCCCATCAGTCGTTTGACTGAGAAAATGGTGTTCTCCGGATTAGTAATGGCTTGACGTTTGGCGATCTGGCCGACCAGCCGCTCACTCTTGTCGGTGATGGCCACGACGGAAGGAGTGGTTCGACTTCCTTCGGCGTTGGCGATCACGACGGGATCGCCGCCGCTCATAATTGCCACGCAAGAATTGGTGGTCCCGAGATCGATACCGATAACTTTACCCATGGGTAGACTCCTTCCTTCTCGACAACGACGACAGAGGGTCAGTGCGCTGTCGCATTCTTATGCGTTGGCTTGGGGTGGGCCGGACGACACGCTGACCATGGCGGCTCGTAACACTCGGTCGTGCAGTCGGTACCCCTTCTGAAATTCCTCCAGGACCCGATTGGCCGGGACTTCAGCGGATGGTCCGTAGGAGACAGCTTGATGTGTGTGGGGATCGAACTCTTGACCGGTCGTCTCGATGGCTTGCACACCGAACTTAGCCAGGACGCCGGACAGTTGCTTGAGAGTCAGTTCCACACCCTGGGTGAGTGCCGAATCGCTTCCGTTCGTGTGAGCTGCCTTGATCGCCCGTTCCATGTTATCGACGACTGGCAGGAGTTCTTTCAGCAATTGTTCATTGCCGAATCGAATCTGTTCGCGCTGATCACGCTGCGTCAGTCGCTTGTAATTCTCAAACTCTGCCGCCAGACGGAGGTACTTCTCATTGAGCGCAGCGCATTCCTCAACCTTGACGGCCAGTTCATCCTGTGCCGAGGAAGAGGCAGGTGCTGTGTCCTGAGATCCCTCTTCTAAGTTCTCGAATGTATTGGTGTTTGCTTTTTCCTGTGCTTGATCTTCAGTCATGTAGGTACCTGTACAGCGATGGAGATATCCATAAGAGGAAGGAAGTCAACGGGTCATCGGAAAATAAAATGAGACTGACGATGACGTTATTACACCCAGTGAGTGGGACCTGTGCCTCGAGCTCGACGGTATAACAGCTCGAGTCCATGGAGGGTCAAGAACGGTTCAATGTGCTGAATGGTTCGCGCCTCCGATGCAATGGCTGGAGCGAGTCCGCCCGTCGCGATCACAAAAGAGGAACGTCCCATTTCGGCTTCGATCCGCTGAATGAGGGTGTCCACTAAACCTGCGTACCCAAAGATGAGTCCAGATTGAATACTACTGGCCGTGTCAGTTCCGATGACGGACTTGGGGCGGGCCAGTTCCACCTTGCTCAACTTGGCAGCTCGGCTAAACAAGGCTTCAGCCGAAATCCCCAAGCCTGGTGCGATCACACCTCCAAGATACTCGCCGGTTCCAGTGATCGCACAAAAGGTCGTTGCGGTGCCAAAATCAACGATGATGAGATCCCGGCGAAACTTCTCATAGGCAGCCGCCGCATTCACAATCCGGTCACTGCCGATCTCTTTCGGATTCAGGTATTTCAGGGTCAGCCCGGTCTCGAGATCGGATGACACAGTGATGGGCGTGCACCCGAAAGATGTTTCCACCATCGATTCAAACGTTTCTGTGAGGGCCGGGACGACACTGGAAATAATCGCACCGGTAATATGCTCAGAGGCTCGGTCGCTCCTGGCCATGAGGTTGAGGCAGAGGACCCCATACTCATCGGCCGTGGATTTGGGGTCGGTGGCCAATCGCCAATGGCTCAGGAGCGTTTGCCCTTCAAAGATTCCCACAACGATGTTGGTATTGCCGATGTCGATGGCCAACAGCATGGGATTCATTGTACTTCGGGTGGCCTGCTTTCGCTACTCTCTCAGATGAATCACATCAGCGGCACGGACATCGATGAGAGCGGGTGCTTGAGCGCGAGAAGAAGCTGAGAGCGGACGTACCTGTAAGGCTCCATCAGCGGAGAGGGTTTCTGCCGTGCCACGGAGTCGCTGGTCACCAGCAAACAAGATTTTCACCTGCCGGCCAAGTGTGGCGCAACGAGTCATATAGGCCTGCCGCAGTCTTCTAGACCCATGGGACTGCAGCTCATCCAGGCATTGTTCAAGTTCCCATAGCAATTGCGCAAGCAGGCGATTGCGATCGATCGGTTGTGGAACAGCTTCGATCAACGAGGCGGCTATCGGACGGAGCTCTTCTGGAAACGACAGGGACGGGACATTGACGTTCAGCCCAATACCGATGACCACGATCGGAGCGTCCTCCGTCGTCAGGGTGCTTTCACAGAGAATTCCACCGACTTTGCGGTCTAGAAGAAGGAGGTCATTGGGCCATTTAAGAGCGAGCGACACCCCAGTCACTTGTTGGGTCGCCTCGGTGATAGCCAGAGCGCTGAGGAGCGGGATCCAGGATAACCACTGGGCAAGAGGGATGGTCTGGCTCTTTCCACGAACGACGATCGAACAATAGATATTGAATCCAGGCGGGGAGAACCAGGCACGCCCATGTCGTCCGTAGCCGCCTGATTGCTGCTCAGCCACCACCACGGTGCCGTGCTCGGCGCCTTGTTGTGTGAGTGCATTGGCTTCTCGATTGGTCGAAGGGAGATCCTGGTACAAATACAGCGTTTGGCCCAGTGCCCTGGTGGCCAGAGTACTGCGAATTGCGTCAATGCTGAGCGGAACAGAGGACGTCATGGGTTAACGACGCCGGCGCTTTGCACGTCGAGCCAATGCCATAACGAGACTGACTGAAGCTGCTGGGGCGGAATGGGTCAGGGCCCCGATGGATATACGATCGGCTCCGGCTGCTGCCATGGCGCGGACATTCTTCAACGTGATTCCACCCGACACTTCCACGAGAGCTCGATTCTTGATGATGGCCACCGCGCGACGGACCAGAGCCGGCTCCATGTTGTCCAGCAAGATTACGTCGGGCTTTCCCGCAAGGGCTTGTCGAACTTCGGAGAGGGATTCCACTTCGACGATGATCGGGAGCCTGTGTGATCGACGGCGCTGTGCCAGGCGGCAGGCCTGTTCAACCGGTCGTCGGTGGCGTTGAAGAAGCGCCAGGTGATTGTCCTTGATCAGAATGCCGTCGCTCAAGGAGTATCGGTGGTTCGTCCCACCACCGAGTGCGACCGCCCACTTCTGCAGCTTGCGCCAACCGGGAAGCGTTTTTCTGGTGTCCAGGATGTCGACCGGGTAGTCGTGAACGGCTCGACAGAATTGCTGTGTCGAGGTGGCGATCCCCGAGAGGTGTTGAAGAAAGTTCAAGGCGACTCGTTCGGCTTGCAAGATGGACCGCCCATCTCCGTCAATCTGAAGCAACAGCTCTCCGTTCTGTGCCCGGTCGCCGTCCCGCTTAGAGACGGAGAGGTGTAGCGAAGGATCGACCATGAGAAAGGTCTGGACTGCCGCCGCCATTCCGGCCACGACCATCGGCTGTTGAGCGATGAGTGTAGCCCGCGCCGGTATCGGCCTTGAAAAAAGTGCTGTGGTCGTGGCGTCTCCCTGGGCAAGATCTTCCTCAAGCCCTTGGCGCACAGCGCGGCGGATATCTGCAGCAGGGAGTGGGGGCATCAGTTAGGCTCCGAGCATCGCGCGGAGCTGCTGTTGGCTGTCGGCCAATAAGGTTCGATCACGGGAGAGGGTTTTCACTCGATCGTGATGTTCGGCGATGACGTCTGGTGGTGCCTTTGACGTGAACTCGGCGTTCTTCAGCTTGCCGTCGACTCGCTGCAGCTCTTTGTCAGTCTCCAGAATTTGTTTCTCCAAGCGCTCAATTGCTTTCTGGAGGTCGACATCATCCGCGACGGGGATTCCAACCGAGAGGCCTTCGGCAATGAGTCGCAGTAATCTGGTCGTCGGCCATTCCTGCGGCCGACTGACGTCGACCCGACCACGACTGAGGTGAGTGACATGCTGTTGCAGCTGGCCAAGGTATTGCTGTCTGTCCGGGTCGTCGTGCCCCACATGAAACGCAATCTGCTGACCTGGAGGATAATTCAAGAGCGCTCGACCGGTCCGAAGAAGTCCAACCGTGTGCTCCAACAAAGAGAAGTTTTGTTCAGCCTCAGGAGCGTCCCATGTGTGGTCGACGGTCGGATAGGTCTGCACGACGATACTGTCTCCTTGATGAGGGATCGTCTGCCAAATTTGTTCCGTGATGAACGGCATGAAGGGGTGAAGGAGCCGCATAGTCGTTTCCATCGTCTCCACGAGCGTGTGGCGAGTGGAGGCTCCGTCTGGGTGGGTAGGTGTTTGGAGCACTGGTTTGATGAGCTCTAAGTACCAATCACAATACTCGTGCCAGATGAATTGATAGAGTGCGGTCGCGGCTCGGTCAAATCGGTAGGACTCCAGCTCCGACGTGACGACGCGGATCGTCTGGGCGAGCCGACTTAGAATCCATCGGTCGGGGAATGTCCGTTGTGCCGGTGGAAGGGCGGTCCGCGGGCCATCGAGATACATCAACGCGAATCGCGCGGCATTCCAAATCTTATTGGCGAAATTGCGATACCCTTCGATGCGCTCTTCCGCCAATTTCACATCCCGTCCGGGTGAGGCCATCGAGGCGAGGGTAAATCTGAGCGCATCGGTCCCGAACTCATTCATGACATGAAGAGGGTCGATGACGTTGCCTTTCGATTTGCTCATTTTCTTGCCTTCGGCGTCGCGGACGAGTGCATGGATGTAGACGTCTTTGAAGGGAACGTCTCCCATGAACTTGAGTCCCATCATGATCATGCGTGCGACCCAGAAGAACAGGATATCGAGACCCGTGACGAGCGTGGAGGTCGGGTAATAGGTCTTGAGTTCTTGCGTGTGCTCCGGCCATCCCAAGGTTGAAAACGGCCAGAGCGCGGAGGAAAACCATGTATCCAGGACATCGGGATCACGATAGAGATCCTTGCTGCTGCATGCTGGACAACCCGCTGGTGTCGTCTTGGAAACGATGGGTATGGCTCCCGACAAGATAGCGGTTCGACTTTCAGTTCTGATCACGTGCGTGGCGTTACACGACAGGCAGTACCAGGCAGGAATTTGATGGCCCCACCAAATTTGGCGGGAGATACACCAGTCTTTAATATCACGCATCCAGCCCAGGTAGTTGTTTGCCCAGCCTTCTGGAATGATGCGGATACGACCCTCTTCGACTGCGGTAATGGCCGGTTCAGCCAGCGGCTTGATCTTGACGAACCACTGTGGAGACAGATAGGGCTCGACCACGGTCTTGCATCGGTAGCACTTCCCCACGGCCATCTTATGGTCTTCGACTGCGATCAGGTGTTCACGCTCTTTGAGCAACGTCTCTACCTTGGGCCTGGCCTTCGAGACAGGAAGACCTTGCACCTGCTCAATGACAGCGGGTTCCACGCCAGCTGCGCGCAGCCCGTCTGCATCGAGCAGGGCGTGATGGTCGAGAATGGCGAGTCGCGGGAGCGCATGTCGTTCCCCGGCCTCATAGTCGTTGAAATCGTGGGCGGGGGTGATCTTGACCACACCGGTGCCGAACTCACGATCGACGAGGAGCGCGTCTCCGACGATAGGAATGGTTCGATTCGTCAGGGGAAGGCGGACCTGCTTGCCGATGAGGTGTTTGAACCGCTCATCGTCAGGGTGCACCGCGACCGCGGTGTCACCAAGGAGTGTTTCCGGTCTGGTGGTGGCGACGGTCAGACGTATACTGGCATTCTCTGCGAGCAGGTAGTCGATGGAGTAGAGCTTTCCCTTCGTGTCTTCGTGTTCGACTTCGATATCCGATAGTGCGGTGAGACAGCGTGGGCACCAATTGATCAGCCGTTCGCCGCGATAGATCAACCCGTCGTCATAGAGCCGGACGAACACCTCGAGCACCGCTTTGGACAGGCCATCGTCCATCGTAAAGCGGAGGCGGTCCCAGTCGCAGGATTCCCCCAGTTGTTTCTGTTGACTAATGATGGTGTTGCCAGACGACGCTTTCCATTGCCAGACGCGCTCGATGAACCGGTCGCGTCCCAGCGCCTCTCGGGATTGGCCATCGGCCATCAGTTGCTTTTCAACGACGTTTTGTGTCGCGATCCCGGCATGGTCAGTTCCTGGAAGCCACAGCGTGTTCCGTCCCTCCATGCGCCGCCAACGGATCAGGATGTCTTGTAAAGAATGGTTCAGGGCATGGCCGACGTGGAGCGATCCGGTCACATTTGGAGGAGGGATAACAATGCAATAGGGGTGTCCGGGCAGCTGGGGTGAGGCGTGAAAATAGCCGCGCGTCAACCATTCGCTCGACCATCGAGCTTCAACCGCTTTCGGATCGTAGGTTTTGTCGAGTTGCAATGGTGCCATCGGTGTTCAGTCCAAGGGTGCGGGCGGCATCTTACCATGTCTGGTCGGTTCAGAACATGGTGTGAGTCTCACCTTGTGACCTGGTGTCGCATATGCTATACAGTCGCGCGTCAGAGTGATCACACATTACTGTAGGGAGGACCATGGCACGAGGTCGTGAAAAGGATCGGAAAACCAGGAAGAAGCACCGAAAGAATGTCAAACGAGTGAAGGCTTTGGCAAAAGCCAGGCGAGGGAAGAAGGGGAAGAAAAGTTAGCTGTTCGCTGGGCGTGGAGTGTCTTCGGTCTCGATCAGCCGTTTGATTTCCGCTTTGATCTGCTGTTCGGCGACGTCAGGGACGATGCGTTGAACCGCTTTTTCAACCATGGGGCCAACTGTCGCCTGCACTACCCCCTCGATCACGAGTGGGGTCTGCTTGGCCACTTCCTGGTGAAGGGCATCAGTGACCAGCTGATTGACCGTTCCTACCTGTTCCCGCACAACAGCGGGTAAATCTAGATGCACGACGGATTCGATTTGCTCTCGGATCACCTGCGTAAGCGACTCTGCGAGCGGGGGTTTCGCGAGATCGGCAACAGCTTGTCGAATGAGCGGCTCGCTGCCCGAGAGTTCTTTCCGGATCAGTACAGGGACAGCCTCCGCCACAAGCGGTTGAATGATCGTCGCGAGATATTCTTGAGAGAGAATGCTCCCTAACTGGGACTGCAACTCTTTCTGAACGAGTGGCCGAATCTGCGCCCCCCATTGTTCGCTGATCATCTGAGGAAGTAATGTAGCCAGGTTCTTCTCGCTTCGCGTGGTCATGGCGTGCATCAACTGATCAAAGAGGCTCCTCATGATATCGTCGGGGGCTGCCGGGGTGATCGATGGAGTGAGCGCGGTAGCGGGTTGGGGGGCAGGTTGCGTCATGGGTTCCTCCGAACCAGTGGTAGCAGGCACAGGGTCAGTGATGTCATCATCGGAGTCGTCTCCCGTCGAGGTCGGCGGCCAGACGCGCCGTTTTAGGCCCGTACTGTTCGCGGAAACCATCGGCTTGACTTGAAGAGATTTCAGCACAGTGAGTAACTCGTCCGTTTGGAACGGTTTCTTCAGGAAGGCCTTGACGCCCAATGTGCGGAGATGGTTTTCATCTGGGTGATCAGCTGGATTGACCAAGGAGATGAGGGAGGTTTCGGCGAGCGTGTCCAGTTTATTGATCTCCTTACAAAACCCTGAAAAAGTCATGTTGTCGAGTTGGTAGTCGGCAATGATGACGGATGGGGCGGTGCGCCGAGCCGCCTCAAGTGCGGCTGGGCCATCTTGAAACCCAAGGACCTCAAACCCTTCCGGCTTGGAGATCTGTTCTACCAATCGCCTGACGGCGGGGCTGCTATCTACAACAAAAATTGGCGACGCCATGCAACATGCTCCATGTTTTTGAGCTTTCTTCGAAGCTAACAAGGGGGGTATTCTTTGTCAAGAAAACCAGCAATAGATGAGTGAGTTCGCGCTGTCGTACGGCCTTCGACGTTGCCGACCACTTACAGGTGTGGGAGCCTTGCGATGAGTTCCTCAATCCGTGTCGTGTTTTTTGATGCCGCCGATACCCTCTTTCACGTGCATGGGTCGGTCGGTGAAATCTATTTGCGGCATGCGATCGAGTTTGGTTTCGCACCGAAACCGGACTCGGTGGCCGCGATCACCCAAGCATTTCGCCGCGCGTTCCGCGAAGCTCCCCCGCCGGTATTTGCCGCGGCGGACCCTGTACGACTGAAACAGAGTGAGCGATTGTGGTGGTTTGATATCGTCCACAATGTTTTTTACCGTGTCGGAATGTTTGAGCGGTTCGATGAGTTTTTTGATCACGTCTTTCGCGTGTTCGAAGATCATCGATCTTGGCGTCTGTATCCTGAGACGATGTCGACCGTGGTACGGCTAAAAGCGCAGGGGCTGGAATTGGGGATCATCTCAAATTTTGATTCCCGGCTCTTTGGGGTGTTACGGGGACTTGGGCTCGCCGAGGCCTTCGATACCGTGACGATCTCGAGCGTCGCCCAAGCAGCAAAACCGGCTCCACAGATTTTTCTCAGCGCCTTGGAAAAGCATGCCGTGGATCCCGAAGAGGCACTGCATGTCGGAGATAGTCTGAGAGAGGATGTGGAGGGCGGACGGAAGGCGGGACTGCATGTCGCACTGGTAGACCGAAACAGCACAGAACAATCGGGCGATATTTCAGTGATCAAGAGTCTAGAGGAGCTGTTTCCCTTACTCGATCGGATCAAGTAACAGAGGAACAAGGTCTTTGGCGCGACCCTGCAGCGAGACATCCACGAGCGATGACTGAGGGGTGGGATCCAGATTGATTTCGGCGACAAAGGCGCCGGCATCTTTGGCTACGGAGGCAAAGCCGGCGGCTGGATAGACGACGCCGGAGGTACCGATGACGAGTAGTAGGTCGCACTGACTCAGGGCTTGTGCGCATTGTTCAAGGTCTGCCGCGAACAGTGATTCTCCGAACCAAACGATATGTGGACGGAGTAGGGATCCACAGTGGGGGCAAGACGGGAGGATAGCAATTGGGAGGTCGCGGTTGTCCTGTACTGCCTGACAGCCGGTGCAGCGAACTCTCCAGATATTGCCGTGGATCTCCGAAAGGTTCCGTGAACCGGCATCTCGATGTAACCCATCGACGTTTTGCGTGATCAGCCAAAAGGCCCGAGCGCGACGCTCGAGTTCAGTCAATGCCAAGTGGGCTGCATTCGGCTGTTTCGTCGCGATGAGCTCACGCCGCCAGTTGTACCATTCCCAGACCAGTCGCGGGTCACGCGCAAAGGCTTCCGGCGTGGCGAGATCTTCGGCCCGGTAGTTGCGCCACAAGCCGTCCGTGCCGCGAAAGGTTGGCACCCCACTGTCGGCGGAAATTCCGGCACCAGTCAACACGGTGATGTTCCGGGCAGTGGTCAGGTGATGTCTCACAAGCTCAAGGTCGGAACCGGGTGCCATGCGTAGTCCAATCTGCTCATAGCGGCTGCGTCGCCACCTACTCGCATGCTATAGTACGCTCCGTTTTTTCTGCAACAAAAGGATAAGGGGATGAAACAGATTCTGATGGTCGGGGCCGGATCGGTCGGTGGATTTTTCGGGGCGCGACTGGCCAAAACAAATCCTGACGTATCGTTTTTGCTTCGACCCAAGACGCTGGCGGCCGTGAAACAGAATGGATTGACGATCCGCAGTGCCGAGGGCACGTTTACGGTGAGGCCTCAGGCCGCCGCAGATGCGCGCGAATTGCCTCGACCGGATCTCATCGTGCTCGGGGTGAAAGCCTATGATCTCGATGAGGTACTGACGCAGATCGAGCCGGTGCTCACGGATCAGACGGTCATCCTCACGTTACAGAACGGGATCGATACCGAAGACCGGTTGATAGCACGACTCCAACGTGATTGCGTTATCGGTGGGGTGGCGTACATCTATTCGAAAATCGCTGAGCCGGGCGTGATCGATCATTACAAGAAAGGCACGGTCGCGATCGGCGAATTCATGGGATATGAAAGTGCCCGCGTGCTCGCCATTCGTGATCTGTTTGCCGCCGCGGGCATTCCCTGTCATCTCTCCAAAGACATTCGTCGAAGTAAGTGGGAGAAGATGTGTTGGAATTGTGTGTTCAACCCGGTGACTGTGCTCATCGATGATCACGTGGCCAAAGCGCTCGACCACCCGGAAATGGTGGGTGTTATTCGGCAGATCGTCGGGGAAGTCGCGGCGATCTCTGCGGCGATGAAGGTTCCGCTCCCGCTGGATATGCCGGAACGAGTCGTGAAAGCGACGCAGGAGATTCGCGATATTCATACCTCGATGTATGACGATTGGAAGGCAGGACGACGAACAGAAATTGATTCCCTCAACGGATTCATCGTTCAAAAGGGCCGAGAGCTTGGGATTCCCACGCCGGTGAACGAAGCCTTGACGGCGATGATCAAGACGATCACGGAGAAGGAACCGAGCGGTTCCGGTCGAGTTCGAATCGATGGCGCCGTGGTCCAACCGGTCTCGTTCGACCGGGCGGCGTTGACGTCGCTGCCTGAAGAACATCAGGTGGATGTTTCCACAGTCATGCCAGGGATGCAGGGACAGGGGATTCGGTTGAAAGGGCTTCTGGATGTTCCAGCTCTGGCGCTCGATGCGGATCATGTGGCCGTTCATGCAGCGGATGGAAAATACTCAGCCTGTTTGACGCTGCAACAGGCGAAAGAATTCGGGGTATTGGTCTATGAGCTTCAGGGCATGGCTTTGCCGGATACGAAGGGTGGGCCATTTCGTCTGGTGACGCCGGGACTCGGCGATCTCTGCGCCAATGTCAAAGGCGTGGCACGAATTGAGATCACGAAGGGGCCAGGGAGAGACACTCGACAGACAACCTGTCCTCCCACTCCATGACTCGGATGGTGGACGATGGTACGGATCGTGGCCCTTGGCGCCAGTAATCTCACCCGTGGATTCCAGACTATTGTCTCGACCGCGCGATCCGTGTGGGGACCGGAAGTTGAAATACTGGCGGCGCTTGGACATGGGCGGTCGTACGGAGCACCAAGCCAATTTCTTGTCCGCACGTTGCCCAGCATTCTCAAGGCTGGGCTCTGGGCGGAGTTGGAACGGCGTCCTCCGATGACCACCAGGGCCCTGGTCACAGATGTGGGCAATGATATTTTGTATGGGTTCTCCGTCGAGCGAACATTAGGTTGGGTCGAAGAAGTCCTGCGTCGTCTGACTCGTGTGACAGAGGACATCGTGCTCACGGGATTGCCGCTCGCCAGTGTCTATCAGCTCTCACGCATCAAATTTCTGGCGTTTCGCTCACTACTTGTACCATCCTGTCGGCTTACGCTCATGGAGGTGATTGAAAGAGCGGAACGCGTGAACGAGGGGTTGATCGGACTGTCTCACCGCTATGGCGCCAAGTTTCTTCACCTTCATCCTGACTGGTATGGATTTGACCCCATGCATGTGAAGCCTTCATGTTGGCGCAGGGCTTGGCAGGAGATTCTGGGAGAACGATCGTCGGGGTCGCGTGGAGTTCGTTCGATGGTGGAATCAGCTCGGTTATACCTGATGCGCCCCGAGCGGCGCTCGGTATTCGGTATCGAACAGGTGATGCCACAGGCCGGTGTCGCACTCCGATCCGGTGGACAGGTCTGGTTATATTGAGCAGGTGATGCTGTCACTACCCACGGAAGGCACTGGGTGCTCGATCCCTATTGCAGAGGGAGGATGAATTGGCTGGTTCAACGTTTCACTATTCCATTCTTATAAAACGGGCCATGACGGGTCTCATACTGGGAGGTCTTGCTGGAGCTATCCAAGTCTGGATGTTTAAACGCGACCTCATGCATCTCTGGGCCTCGCTTGCGGCTGGTGTGGTGTATATGGCTGCCTGGGTGACCCTCACGGATTGGCTTGAGTTGGCAGGTGGGAAGATTCTTCTTGGTGGGGTCTCCGGGTTGCTGGCAGCCATCGTGTGGTGGGCCATTGCGGTGCCCGCGGACAATGCCTTCATCCAGGCTGCGGTGGCCGGTGCCTGTTTTGGAGCAGCCTTTGCCTGGTCAGATCAGCGGAAGGCGTGAATGTTGTGCCATTCAATCGCCCGCGAGCACATGAGTCGTGGCACTTCCATCCGCGATAACAGTAATTCAGGGAATATGGTTCCAGCTCCCCGTATGTCGCAGACCCCCCTGGTGATCTCACTTGCTCACGCGTCTGTGCTTAGGTATAGTGCGCGCCATGCGCTGGATGGACAGCATAAGACGGGGGCTCGTCCCTGAGGGGGCAGTTTCTTCGGTGCTGATTCTGTTCGTCTGTGTCTGCGTCCTGTTCCAAATGCTGGGAGCCCCGGTCACCTTG
The DNA here is from genome assembly GCA_902500775.1 of uncultured Nitrospira sp. Taxonomy (GTDB): domain Bacteria; phylum Nitrospirota; class Nitrospiria; order Nitrospirales; family Nitrospiraceae; genus Nitrospira_D. The sequence continues at coordinate 25,598 of CABVRZ010000035.1, read as the reverse complement.
CTTGGTCTGCTGATGTCGGATGCACCGGTGGAATCACTTTCTGAAGACTTTTCCATTCCGCCCATTATGCCGGAACTCGGCAAGCCAAGCCGGGCGACTGTGTCCGTCTATACCCAACTCTTGAGACATCTTTCAGTCTTCTCAACGTCAGTCTTTCATCCTCCTCAAGCGTAATCTTCGTTCGTATCCTATTTAAGGTACCGTGCGTGCACTGCCAGGACGGTCACGCGAGGTCTGTCCCTGTCTCAGGCCAGTGGTGTGGTGGGCATGTGCCGTGAACTTGAAACGTCATGCAAGCCTGTCATGACGGTGGGAACGAAGGGGAACTAGTGACGGGGATTGGGACGTGAGGAAATGGCGTGCTCTGTGTGATGCTGGTGGGAATGTTCAATGTATCGATAGCCGTTGCGGCGTATGGAACGTATGGACCGATCGTGAGTCAACATGTCGGCATTCGACCTGAGAAGAGGCTGGTCGAGGAAGCCTTGCTCAATTTCAGCATGGCGGTGGTCGGTGAGAGCATCGAACAAGCTGGTTGTGTGGTAGGCAAAAATGGGGACAGAGATCAGCGATTCTTGGATCCACAATTACCTGCATCCGATAAGCAAAATCATTGGGGCCCAGCCAAGTTCACAAGCCGTCCGAACAATGAATTGAGCGTGCCGATGAAGTGACGATGCTAACGGCGGTCGCTGTGCAGGGTTGAGGGCGCCATACGGTCACCGACGTGAGCCGGTACGGGCGGTAGAACAGGACTTAGCGAAGGAATGGAGGTCCATGCGATTCAATACGAAGCATTTCGAACTCGAGATTCTCAACTTTGTCTTCTTCCGCGTGCCGTGGCTGGGCTCAGTGTACATCGGCCCTGACTCTGGCTGTGGCTACCTCGTGAGGAGTCCCTCGAACGAGATTGATCCCATGCGTCGTGACTACATTGAGAGGACCAGGAAAACATTGCGAGAACTGCGGGGGTAGAACTTCATGGTGAGGTTGCGGAGGAAGTGATGGACAAGGGATTGATTAGAAGGATCACGCTGACCGCGCTCGTAGTAGTCGCAGGAATCGTGATTATGACGGAGTACACAGGTGCGGAATCGAACAAGGTCGAGAAGGCCGCTTCAGCAGCGGTATCGATCGACGAGGCCGTCACAACGGCACGGGAGAACGTGTCCGGGACAGTCATTGACGCAGCGCTTGAACAGAATCACGACAGGTTGATCTGGGACGTCAAGGTCGTCACGCCGGAGAAACGGGTCATGGAGATCCACATTGATGCCCACACGGGGACAGTTATTGACGTGGAAGAAGAAAAGGTGCGGGCCAAACGAATGCAGAGACGGAATTGACGACGTGGGGTATTGGTCCAAGGTCAGCAGACACCTAGGGGCGAAACCACCATGGGAGAAAAGGAGCACCACTTGACAAGTCGGACGGGTCCGGATCGAACCATGCTCAGTGCTGACGTCGACAGGGGACATCACGCATGGCGTTGATCCACACACTGACGATCCTCATCTGCCTGGCTGCATTGTTCAGCTATCTGAACCATCGACTACTGAAACTCCCAATCACCATTGGGCTGATGGCAGTGGCCCTAGGGTTTTCGCTCCTCTTACTGACCCTGGGGAAATTGGGCTTTGGGATCGAGGTAGAGGCGCAGCGGTTCATTCGAGGCATCGATTTCAACGAAGCGTTGATGCACGGCATGCTAGGGTTTCTGCTGTTCGCCGGCGCACTGCATGTCAAACTCGATGCATTGCTGGATCTCAAGTGGGTGATCGGCTCCTTGGCCCTGGTCGGGACAATCATCTCGAGCGTTGTGATCGGCCTGTTGGGGTATGTGTTGTTTGATCTTGTCGGTCTACCACTGCCCTTCCTCTATTGTCTCTTGTTTGGAGCACTGATCTCACCCACGGATCCGATTGCCGTGATGGGAGTACTTCGGCAAGCTCGGCTTCCTAAAGCGCTGGAAATGAAAATTGTCGGGGAGTCGCTCTTTAACGACGGAGTCGGTGTCGTCATTTTTCTCGTTGTGCTCAACCTGATCCCGAAGGATACGATTCGTGTGACCGATGTGCTGGCCTTGTTTGCGGAAGAAGCGTTGGGCGGAGCCGTCTTGGGATTAGGGCTCGGCTATCTTGCGTATCGGATGCTTCGCTCTGTGGACAATTACCAAGTGGAGATCCTCATTACCCTGGCGCTCGTGATGGGCGGTTTCGGATTGGCGGATCTGCTGCATACGTCAGGCCCGATTGCCGTCGTGGTGGCGGGTCTGCTCATCGGGAACTATGGGCGGCAGTGGGCCATGTCGGAGACGACACGCAAGCATCTTGACAACTTTTGGGAATTGTTGGACGAGCTGTTGAATGCGGTCTTGTTCGTGTTGATCGGACTGGAGGTGCTGGTCTTGAGCTTTCGGCAGCCGTACTTGCTGGCCGGACTCGTGGCCATTCCCCTGGTATTGGGAGTGCGGTGGGTGAGTGTTGTGTTACAGATCAGGCTGTTCAGTCTCGTCCGGGAGTTTACTGCCCGCACGGTGACCATCCTGACCTGGGGTGGCCTGCGCGGCGGAGTCTCCGTTGCGCTGGCCCTCTCTCTTCTGTTGGGCCCATCTCGTGACGCTCTCGTCACGATCACCTATTCCGTCGTGGTGTTTTCAATTCTGGTACAAGGGTTGACGATCAACCGGTTATTGGGGGATTCACCAGACAGTTGATTGGTTAGGAGCAGACCTTCCATAGATTGGGATTGGTGTTGGGAGTATCATTGGGCGAGACAAGAACTGTTGGTCACGACAATTGTCACACGCGCGTACGTGACAGCATGTCGCTCGTATGTTAGATTGAATTAATGAGTCTGATGAAGCGAATGGCATCATGCTTTCCATGCCGCCTCACAACGGTGAGAGGATTTGTCTTGTTGCTCTGTATCTGTGTGGTTGCACAGATGCTGGGAATACCGGCCACGCTTGTGGATCTGCTGAGTTCCGATGCACTCGTGAAGGTGGAGCCCGTCTCGGAAGATCATACGACCGTGTCTACTTCACTTGAGTCGGAGCGGCCGAGACTTCTTACCATGGTCACCGAGTCTCATCCGGTGCGACGGGTGCCAATTTTAACGACATCCGTATTCCATCCTCCTTCTCTCTAGTACTCCGCTTTCACGAAAATTCGCTTTTGGATGCCCCGCCCGAGAGGACGGGGATGAAAAATGCGTGCTGCCGAAGGCAGCAAGAATCCGGTCGAGTCGTGGCATAGCCATTCAGAAGAGGCAGCCACGGTGTGAACGACACCCGGTATCATCTGGTTTGGGCTCTCACGTATCGGAAGTGGGTGCTGCAGCGGGCGATAGGGGACCACGTGAGGGAGTTGTTTGGTGAGCGAGATTGCCGCGCATCATGGATTTGCGATGGAGGAATTGGAGGTTGACAACGATCAGGTGCATCTGTTTCTCAGTGTTCCGCCGCGGTATTCGATTAAAGCGGTGAGGCGACGGCTGAAAGCGGTCAGCGCCAAGGAGATTCGAGACGAATGTCCCGAGGTCCGAAAGCAGCTGTGGGGCGGAGAGTTTTGGGAAGAGGGGTATGTTGTTCGAACGGTGAGGGAGAAGGTGACCGCCGAGGTCATCAAGACGTACATTCGGTTTCATGAGGAGAAGAAACGAAGAGTTGACCAATTGGACCTCTTCGAGAAAGCCTGCGCCTGGCAGGGCGGGGTACTTTACTCGAAATGGGCAAGGCCAAGCCCAAGATCTCAAGCGATCGAATGAGATGGAATGACGTATGGAAGAGGTCACCCATGGTAAAGAGTCCCTGGTTGTACAGTTGCCTGTTGATGGCCCATTTATGGTGAGACTTCCCGTTGGGTCAAACCGTGTCCCACCAATGAGGGTCGGTAGTCCTGAGGAGATCTGGCAAGAGTGCTTTCAACGGCCTTGTGAGATACGGCCATGGGGATGTACCTGGCTAGGAACCTCGATGCTGCAGATGCAGGTGGGGTTTGTGAATGGGTGGATTGCGCGGCATGTGTTTCATGAACAAGAAATCAGTCGCGCGAATCATGATCAACTGATCGGAGGAAACCGGTGGTTGATCTCCCGGGCTCCACTCAGATCATCGGAGAAGCACCCAGTCAGACTCGCCCGATCCGTGGCGCAGCAATGGAAAGGGAGGTGTTATGAATAGGAACATTCTTTCTCATGGTTTCGTTGTGGGTCTCTCCGTCTTGGCGGTCAGTGTGACACTGGGGTGTGCAGGCCTCAGAGTTCCGCTTCCTACATCACAGATTGCGATTCCGGATGAAGATCACGGACTGTTACTGGGTAAGGTTCACCTCACTCGGGATGGAAAATCACCATCGGAGGGGCTTAGCTGGCCGAAAGAGATGAAGTGGTGGGTTGAAGATGAAGCGACGGGGACTCGCCTGATGATCGGTCATCTTCCGCTTGATGGCCCGTTTGCGGTGCAACTCCCAGTCGGTTCCTATCGTGTCACCGACATCAGTCTGGCAGGTACACGAGGCATTTGGCACACCGTGTTGCCGACCACCTTTACCATTCGGCCGCAAGAATGTACGGTACTGGGCACCATGGATCTTGAGATGCAAACAGGGTTCTTTACGGGATGGATGACACGTCAGGTCAGTCATGAGACAGGAGTCGCTGCCGAGGATATGGGTGAGGCATACGGTGCACAGGGCTGTCCCACTCTGGTGGCTCCGCTTGAAACACCGATGAAGAGCGTAGTCAGAAAACGGTTTCCTACCCGAGGTGCCGGCCGATTCTAGGGGTCCAAGAGGCCGTTCCTACATCACCAGTCAGGGGTATTCTGGCTGGCGATGGTATGTGTAGTAACGGAACGCCTTGTTCCAAAGAATGAATAGGTTGAGGAACCACCGATGATTAGTACGGTTTCGACCGTCCTGGCCGATGCGAAGTCAGGTCTCGTGGTGTTCTTTGTGGCGCTACCGCTCTGCTTGGGGATTGCCTTGGCTTCCGGCGCTCCATTACTGGCCGGACTGTTAGCAGGAATCATCGGTGGTCTGGTTGTCGGACTGTTGAGTGGATCGCACACGAGCGTCAGCGGTCCGGCCGCCGGCTTAACGGCGGTGGTCGCTGCGCAGATTGCTTCCCTCGGTTCATTCTCAGCCTTTCTGATGGCGGTGATGCTTGCCGGGATCATTCAAATGGCATTGGGGCTCGCCAGAGGTGGGTTCATCGCTGGATTCTTTCCATCAAGTGTGATCAAGGGACTCTTGGCTGCCATCGGCATCATCATCGTCTTAAAACAGATCCCACATCTGTTCGGACACGATCCGGATCCGGAAGGCGACATGTCCTTCATACAGCCTGATCTTGAAACGACCTTTACCGAATTGATTCGTATGTTCGGGGATTTCCACCTCGGCGCCGCCGTCATCGGTCTGGTATGCGTCGGTCTGCTCGTTCTCTGGGACAAGTGGACACCGCTCAAAACATCGCTCTTCCCGGCCCCCGTCGCGGTGGTGCTCTTTGGAGTGGCCGCGAGCGTCTGGTTTGAGCAACTCGGGGAGCCGTGGCTCATCAAGCCAATCCATCTTGTTCAGGTGCCGGTGGCCAACAGTCCGGCCGAGTTTATGTCGTTTCTCCCCAGGCCTGACTTTTCTCAATGGGGTAACCCCGCGATCTATACTGCAGGGTTGACCCTCGCGATCGTGGCCTCTTTGGAAACCTTGTTGAATGTCAATGCGGCCGATCGACTTGATCGGCAACAACGGACCTCGCCACCGAGTCAAGAACTGATCGCACAAGGTATCGGCAATGTTACCTGCGGATTGATGGGAGCGCTTCCGCTTACCTCGGTGATTATCAGAAGTTCAGTCAATGTGAATGCCGGGGGAAAGACAAAACTTGCGGCGATTGTCCACGGGGCACTGCTGTTGGTCAGTGTTCCGCTCATCCCGGTATGGTTGAATCGCATCCCGCTATCGTGCTTGGCCGCCATTTTGCTGATGACCGGTGTCAAACTGGCGAGTCCTACGCTCATCAGGCAGATGTGGGAGGCAGGGCGTTACCAGTTCATCCCGTTTGTCGCCACGGTCACAGCCATCGTGTTCACGGATTTGTTGGTCGGAGTCCTGATCGGACTCGCCGTGGCGATCGGCTTTATTCTGAACAGCAACATGCGGCATCCGGTTCGACGCTCAGTGGAAACCCATTTAGGCGGCGATGTCGTCCATATCGAATTGGCGAACCAAGTGAGCTTTCTTAATCGCGCGGCATTGTCCAATGTGTTGGAAGAAGTGCCGCGTAACGGACATGTGTTGCTCGATGCGCGAAACACCGACTATATCGATCCGGACGTCTTGGGCATCATCCGAGACTTTAAGGAGCAGACCGGGCCTGTTCGTGGTGTTGCGGTCAGTCTGGTCGGGTTTCCGAGCCAGTATGACTTCGCGGATCAGATTCAGTATGTGGAGTATTCGACCAGCGCACTCCAGGGCGCCGTGACCCCGGAACAGGTGTTGCAAATTCTCAAAGATGGGAACGAGCGCGTTCGTGCCGGTCGGCGTCTCACGCGAGATTTTAACCGGCAAGTTCGTGCCACGGCCGAGGGCCAGCATCCGTTGGCTGTGGTGCTCAGCTGTATCGATTCTCGCATCCCGGTCGAGTTGATCTTCGATCTTGGCATGGGCGACATTTTCAGCGTTCGTGTGGCCGGCAACATCGTGAGTGAAAAGGTGTTGGCCAGCGCAGAATACGGGTGCAAGGTGGCAGGGGCTAAGCTCATTGTGGTGATCGGCCATACCAAATGCGGCGCCGTGTCTGCGGCCGTCAAGCTGTTAGGATCGCGCCGAACCGTTGCTGAAGAGACCGGGTGTCAACACTTTGGCTCTATCATCACTGAGATTCAACAGGCTGCGAGACGGAGCATCGAGCAGCCTGCCGACGAACCATCCTCATCAGACACGAATGTCATTGTGGATGTCGTCGCCAGAGAGAATGTCTTGCGCGTGGTCAAGGAGATGCGAGCGCAAAGTCAGACGATCGATGACTTAGTGAAGGCACGACGGATTGCGATCGTCGGCGCCATGTATGATATCAAGACCGGAAGCGTTGAGGTGCTGATCACGGACGGACTAGAGACAGGGGCGGCGGCTTGATCGGGTCTGGCTCGCGATAGATGCCGTCTTGTCGATGAGAGCCTGATTGCGCAACGCAACTCGAACGGCTACCATACGGTATCTTCCGGTGAGAAGTAATTTGGCGTGAAGGATCTCGCAAAGGATTGATGGAATGGGGTGTCAGCACTGCCGGAGTGTACGCATGTCCAAAATGTTATAAAGCGTTGGGTGGATACGGTTGGCTGTACGGAAAAAATGTTCAAGCAATAGGCTATTGTTCGGACCGTACACGGATGCGTGACGTGTCGAAGAAAGGATTGGTATGGATATTTTGGCGTTGATACTCTCGCTGGTTGCGATCGCGATGGCGTATACCGCCCTCCAGCGTACTGGGGGGTTAAAAGATCTCAAGCAACAGATGGAACATTTGACCACGAAGACAGAGGATGCGACGAAGGGAGCGCGAGAAGTCACAGCCGATGCGTTACGACGACTTGAGGGGTTGGTCAGGGGATCCGACGTAGACCCACAAGCGAAGCACGACAATTCTCCCAAGCCGCCTGATGCTGGATCACCATCATGAAAGGATGGTTCGGACTCATCGGCGGTCTTCTCCTGGGATTTTGCTCCGCCGTACTGGTGGACCGTATGGCTCCCGAGCTGTTGGCCCCCTATACTCAAGATCTTATTCCAACGGATCAGATGGAGTCCGTCAAAGGGACGGTTGAGAAAAAGCAGCGGGAGGCGAATCGATTGCTGCTTACTTTGGCGACGCCGAAAGGGGTGCTGTTGGCGACTTTTTCAAAGAAGATCGACGACCTGGATCTGTTGATCGCCGAAGGGTATGCCGTCACGATTAAACTGAAAAGCTATTCGCCGTTTGTGGAAAATCCAAAAGTCGAACGAGTCGATGCGAGTACCGCGCAACCGAAAAGCGAGCCTCCGTCGAATCTGATCCCCTAAACTATCAGGCGGGGAACGAGTCTAACACGGGGCTGATCGAGTAGGTTCTTTTTTCGATGCGGAGTGAGCCTTCCGAAAGGTTCTGGGTACGGCTGGTTCGCTGTCCTCGCCGTGCATTCCAGACAGGTATGGGATCCGCCGCAGGACAATTTCTATAAACGACTCCCGACACCGTTGTCGTAAGTCTGTACCAGGTACTCCTACGACACAAATTTCTCAGTTGTTACTCACCTCGTCATATGCCATGCACTGTGCGAAAGGCTCTGGTTTTGGAAGCCGTTACGAGTTTCTTGAATGGGGCGAGTCCGACTCTTTAAGATATCTATTAACGTTCTGGTCATGGGTGCGTTGTACACCTTATCGGGAAAGAAGACTTCATGAGTGCTTAGGAATAACGTAATGTGTGTCAATGTGTGTCGTGGTGTAGAAACGTAGCCGTAATGAGAAGTCACCGAAGAAGGGAGCTGTGATGACGAGTGCATTGTTCTACGATCGTCTGCAATTTGCCGTCACTGCGATCTTCCATTATCTATTTCCGCAATTGACGATGGGCTTGGCGTTGTTGATTGTGTATCTGAAAAGCCGCGCCTATTGGGCCAACGACGCGCATTACAATACTGCGGCTCATTTCTGGATAACAATCTTTGCTTTGAGCTTTGCGTTCGGCGTCGTCACCGGGATCCCACTCGAGTTTCAGTTCGGTATGAACTGGGCGAAATTTTCGGCGTTTGCAGGCGGGGTGATCGGACAAACGCTGGCGATGGAAGGCGTCTTCGCATTTTTTTTGGAATCCACGTTTCTGGGAATCTTGCTCTATGGGAAAAAGTTCAGCCCACTGCTGCACTGGCTCGCTACGGTGATGTTGTTGCTTGGCTCATGGCTCTCAGGATTTTTCATTATTGCGACGAACGCGTGGATGCAGCACCCTGTTGACTATGTCGTCCATCATGATGGAACGGTCCATGTGAAGAGCCTCTGGGGGTTACTGACGAATCCTTGGTTAGGTTGGCAATTTGCGCACGTCATGACGGCGGCGGTTGCGACCGGCTCTTTTGTGATGGCGGCAGTGGGGGCCTATTATCTGCTCTCCAAGATCCATGTGGATTCGGCGAAGACATTTCTCCGTACCGGAATTGTCGCTGGAGCCGCCGCCAGTCTCTTGCTTCTGTTCCCGACAGGACATCACGTGGCGCTGCAGGTTTTTGAGCATCAGCCCATCAAGGGCGCCGCATTCGAGGGACATTTTTACACTGAAGCCGGAGCCGACCTGGTTCTGCTCGGCCAGCCCAACATGGACACTCTGACGATCGACAATCCACTGGTCGCTCCTCAAATGCTGAGTTTCATTATCCATAAGCATTTTGGAGCCGAAATCAAAGGGCTGACGGATTTTCCCCGCGACCAGTGGCCGGATACCATGCCGCTGCTCTATTACACCTACCACATCATGGTCGGACTGGGGACCATCTTCATGGCGATCATGCTGACAGCAGTGACATTGCTCTGGAGAGGGCGGCTGTTTCGGACCAAGTGGATGCTCTGGATGATCATGCTCGTTGCTCCATTTCCGTATATTGCGACAACTGCCGGCTGGATGACGGCTGAGCTCGGAAGGCAGCCGTGGCTTGTGTATGGCCTGTTCCGAACAGCAGAGGGCAACTCTCCGCTGGTGGGCTCAGGCAATGTCCTGTTTTCGTTGCTGGGGTTTCTTGGCCTGTACCTCCTGTTGGGCCTCCTGTTCCTATTTTTGTTTTGCGAGCGAGTCTCGCACGGCCCCGTTGTTGACGGTGCTCGGTCGTTGAACTCCTCGGTCGAGTGAGGGAATCATGTCGATCGACAGTCTATGGTTTGTGATCGTCGTTATGATGTTCGCTGTCTATGCGGTCTTGGACGGGTTCAATTTTGGAACGGGCATGGTGTACATGTTCGTCGCTCGGACAGACAGAGAGCGACAATTGGTCATGAAGGCCATCGGTCCTGTGTGGAAGGGCAACGAAGTCTGGCTGATCGCCGGCGGAGGAGTGCTGTTTCTTGCGTTCCCCAAGGCTTTTGCAGCTGGATTCAGCGGCTTTTACCTGGCGCTCAATCTTGTGTTGTGGCTACTTATCCTGCGCGGGCTCTCGATTCCATTACGATCCCATTTCCAGAATCCACTGTGGCGAGATTTCTGGGATGCCATCTTTGCGTCTGCCAGCCTCCTTCTTGCGATGATCTTCGGGGCTGCCGTGGGCAACATTATTCGAGGTGTATCGCTCGCTGCCGACGGGTATTTTTTTGCCCCTCTCTGGACCACGTTCATGCCAGGAGACACACCTGGAATTATAGATTGGTTCACCATGCTCGTCGGTGTACTCACCATCGCAATTCTGGCCGTTCATGGAGCGAACTATCTCGCCATCAAGACCGATGCGGCGATCCGTAGCCGAGCCTTGCAGATTGCTGTCGTCGGCATGCGGACGGTGACCGTTCTTGCACTTGTGGTGAGTTGCGTCCTGCCGTTTGTCCAGCCTGCGCTCCAGCATAATTATGACACCCATCCCATTGGATATATGTTCCCCGCGACTGCGGCAAGCCTATTGATTGCCGCGCTGTACGGTCGTCGTCGTTGGCGAGACGGCCTCATCTTCTTGATCTGGACCCTGTTTATTCTGACGGTCTTAGGCAGCATGGCCTGGGGGTTATTTCCCAATCTATTGATTGCGACGGCAGACCCGACGCACAGCTTGACGATAGACAATGCCGCTGCATCGCCGTATGGATTGCAAGTCGGCGTTGTCTGGTTCAGTGTCGGTATCAGTCTTGTTATTGCGTATACCTGTTGGGTATACCTGCTGGGATTCAGAGGGAAAGTCGATCGATAGTTGATTGAGAACGACTAGAAACAGGCCGTGTTCATTTGAAAAGGCGTGTTTCAATTTTGAGATAGGTTTATGCCTAGCCCATTACTGTACAAGATCACCGAGACCAGGTGGTACTACATGTGATGTGATGCGGGGGGTGAACAGGTGACGACGGGTGGCGTCCAAGATTACGCGAAGGCCAAGAGGCTTGGGGGGTGGTCCAGTTGATAAGGCGGCGTGGTGAACGGTTCGTCGAGCCAGGCCATCAGATTGCGATGGGTCAAGAGGTTCATGCGCAGCAGAGCCACGAGATTGGCCAAACTCCAGTCGAAACGGGAGGACCGTTGCAGATAGCCCAGCAACGGCATCGCGATCAATGCGGTCCAAGTCTGAGTCGTTACGGCGTTGGCGGAGGTGCCGACGCACGTCCTGATCTTCAGGTTCGGCTTCAGGGCTTTGAAGAACAGCTCGATCTGCCAACGATCCTTGTAAATGGCGGCGATGGTACTGGCGTCCAGCCCGTGGTGGTTGATCGGAAACACCAGGACTTCGCCGGTATCCTCCCGGCGCGCTTCGATATGGCGCAACAGATGTGCCCGCGTCTTCTGTGCTCTCATACCGGTGAGCCGAATGGTCCGATCCTTCAGGATGCGGCGACTCTGAGACGGCGCTCTCTCCGCGAGCACTTCGAACTGGGCGTTGTCCTTCATGCGCGTGACAAAGAACATCTGGGCATTAGTCCGTTTGGCGAACAAGCGATAGTCGTTGTAGCTCCGATCATCCCCCACGATCGTGCCAGCGACGAAGCCCATCTGGCGAGCCGCTCGGGCATCGTGCACCTTCCCATCGGTGATGAGGCCAAAGCAATGCACATAGACATCGTGGCCGAGCACCAAATGGAGCTTGATCGCGGCCTTTGTGCGGCGAAACTTCGCTCAGTCGTACATCGACCGATACAGATTAATCGTGGTCGAGTCGAGACTGACCACCTTGTGCTTGAAACGGAACGTGTCTTTGTCTTGCGCCTTGGCGTCGACCGCCTCGAACAGCCAGAAGAAGACCTTTCCGAACAACTCCCATGGACGGTGGCCGTTGGCGTAAGACAGCGAGGAGCAGACTCGGGTGGTGATCCCCAAGTGGATCAGCTTGCCTTCGCAGCTCTTCAGCCCGCGTCCCTTTGACGATGCGCTCGAGGTCGGTGCGTGGGATGAGCTTGAGTATTTGCCTGAAAAGACTGCATGATGCGTTCACGTTGAGACTTCGTCGGTCAGAGGTTGGTGAGTGTGGCGATTCGCCAACACTCGACACCGTTGAATGCCCCAACGTCATACGTTGTTGTGGACAAGAGTGATTGAGAATCTTGCTACGGATTTGCAATAACAGGTGCGCACATCATTGGATCTATTTCAGTTGCTGCGTCGTCACAGAGCGCGTACTTGCTGGCGATCACTTTCACATGATCAGATGCAACATGTTGAGCGCTCATGAACGGAGTAACAGAATGGAGGAGGGAAGCGGATATAAGAACCTCCGTCAGCCCTAGCATGCACAACATGACAGTGAATGGGCGATGCGTAATGGTTGAACAGCCATGTGTGCTCCATGTCAGTACGCCTGCCACAATGAAAGGGATCAGATGACGAGTTTTGTGAACCATTGGACAGGCTATGCGGCGCTCGTCCTGTTTGTCGTCGCGTATCTTTTGGTGATCGTCGAAGAGTCCATTCACCTTCGTAAATCTAAACCGGTCATGGTGGCGGCGGGGGGAATCTGGATCGTCACGGCACTGGCATACGGCACGCAAAACCAATCTCATGCCGCTGCAGAAATTCTGCGGCATACCCTGCTTGAATATGCCGAGCTGATGCTCTTCCTCCTGTCCGCCATGACTTTCATCAATACGATGAGTGAGCGCAACATCTTTGAGGCGTTGCGGACCTGGCTTATTTCATTGGGATTATCGCTGCGCAGCATATTTTGGCTTACAGGCATCCTGGCGTTCTTCATCTCACCGGTTGCCGATAACCTCACGACGGCACTGGTCATGGGTGCCGTGGTGATGGCGATTGGGGAAGGGAACAGGCGGTTCATCGCCTTGGGCTGCATTAATGTGGTTGTGGCTGCCAATGCCGGTGGCGCGTTTAGCCCGTTCGGGGATATCACAACGCTGATGGTCTGGCAAAAAGGCATGGTCAAATTCGGAGAGTTTGTGGCGCTGTTTGTCCCCTCACTCGTCAATTGGCTTGTGCCAGCCATAGTCATGGCGATGACCATTGGACGCGATAAGCCGACGGCCACCATGGAATCGGTGGAAGTGAAACATGGCGGCTACATCATAGTTGTTTTGTTTCTCATCACCATAGCGGGTACCGTGGTGATACATCATTTTCTGGAGATGCCTCCGTTTCTCGGCATGATGACCGGACTGGGGATTCTCAAATCCTATGGGCATTGGATACGGCGGAAGGAATTGGACGAATGGACGGACATTCCCATGGCTGATGACGAGCATAGCGGACAGGGACATGCGTTATGGAAACCCGCCGTCAAGCCGTTCAATATTTTCATCAGCATGAAACGCGTGGAATGGGATACGCTGATGTTCTTTTACGGCATCATGCTTTGTGTCGGTGGCCTTGGGGCGCTGGGCTATCTGGCTGTTCTATCCAACCTTCTATATCAAGACCTAGGCGCAACGGCCGCCAATATCCTCGTCGGAATCTTATCAGCAGTGATAGACAACATCCCTATTATGTTCGCGGTCTTGAGCATGAATCCAGATATGAACCTTGGCCAGTGGCTTCTGGTCACGTTGACGGCAGGGGTTGGAGGGTCGCTCCTCTCGATTGGGTCGGCTGCTGGCGTGGCCCTCATGGGACAAGCACGAGGTGTCTATACTTTCTTTGCCCACCTGAAATGGACATGGGCAATCGCGTTGGGGTATGCAGCCAGTATCGGTGTTCACTGCATGATGAACGGCCATTTGTTCACTCCCTGACACTGATTCTCCATCTGTTCGTATGGTTTTCCCTCTTTGCAAGTTCCTCGCGCATGACTTTGTCACTATCACGTATGCCGGCGTAGCCTCTTCGATCGTCCTGCAGAAGTTTGACGATCAACAAAGTGCTGTGAGGGGGAATAGGAGTAATTGAGAGAGGATGGACCATGCAAGGTCGCCTGGCAAAAAACAACTCGTTTCTGCGTGCCCACGATCTGATGACCTGAATTTGCCGCCAGCGTTCCGACTGATACCGCCAAAGGAGCAGCCCCATCCGCATGGTCCAATCTGCGATCACCCGTACTAGTCGAAATGCTTCTTGACAGGATCTGCTTAAATAGTGTACATACACGTTTATGAAGTCGCAATGCTCAGAGGAATTTGAGGAATGCGTTGAATGCGCCTGTTTCAACGTGAGAAAAGCCGCACGTGCAATCACCCGATTCTATGACTCTGTCCTCGAACCTTCCGGGATACAGGGAACACAATTTTCCTTGTTAACAGTTGCTCACCTTTCAGGTGAGTTGCCAATCACGGAAACGGCAGATCGTCTTGGTGTAGACAGAACGACGTTAACCCGGAACCTGAGGGTGCTAGAAACTCGAGGCTTCATTGCAGTCGGACCTGGTAAAGATGGACGTACGAAATCGATTCAGTTGACCGATGCGGGGCGAGATGCGCTGATGAAGGCGATGCCCTATTGGAAGAAAGCACAGCAAAGGGTCGTTCATGATCTTGGACACTCGCGGTTTAAGACTCTGATAAAAGAGTTGTCCGCAATTCGGTCGTTAAGCAAACAATCAATCTGACGAATTCACGGTAGAAGGTTGATTCCTAAGGCCATAAAGAGTGTAGGTGCACCATTTTAGCTTATGGTGATGCTCGAGCCGTCCATATAATAAAAACATCGCAAGCATTATAAATTTCATCTCGCAGGTTGCCCAGTCATTGAATTGAGTTTCGTGGAGCACGCACGAACAAATGTTTTTGAAATAATAGGTGTATATACACCATAGGAGGGAATGGCAATGAGTCAGATAGGTCATGGTAGAGCCGAACAGTTGTTCTGGTGGGTCACCACGCACTCCAAGGCGCTAGTTCTCGCAGGAGTCATGTTAATAGGAGGCCTAGCCGCATTTATCCCGCAGCTGACCATGGATACCTCGGCTGATTCATTCATTGCGAAGGATAACCCCGCCCGCGTCTATCGAGATCAAGTCAAACAGGTCTTCGGCTTATCAGACCCCTTTGTGATTGCAGTCATCAATCGTGGTGCCACCGGCGTCTTTAATCCCGAAACGTTGCAATTGGTGCAGTGGCTTACCGATCGAGTCAAAACCATTCCCAATGTTGACCCTGATCGAGTGATGAGCCTGGCAACGGAAAACAATATTGTCGGTACTGCTGACGGTATGCAGGTGACGAAATTCTTCCAGCCGCCGCCTCTCACGCAGATTCAGGCCGATACGATCCGGGCGGCAATTGCTGATTTTCCTCTTTACCAGGGCAGCCTGGTGGCACGTGATGATACGGCGACCTTGATCACGGCTGAAATCTTTGACGAGATGAAGAACGAGGCGACGTATCAGGCATTCATGCGATTGGTACAAGAGGCCCCTCAGCTGTCAGGGATCGAGCTCCATGTAGCTGGAGAAGGGGCGGTATCCGGTTATCTTTTTAACTACATTGATCACGATGCGAAGCGAATCAATCCGATTGTTGCGATTGTCATCACCATTGTCCTCTTCATCGCATTTCGGACGCTGCGCGGGATGCTGCTACCGAATTTGGTCGTGCTCGGCACGGCGGCGGCTGCCTTCGGAACTATGGCCGCGGGTGGCGTTCCATTCTATGTGATTACCAACGGTCTCCTTTCCATTTTGATTGGGATGGCAGTCGCGGAACCGATCCATCTTCTCACGCACTATTACGAAGTGGGTCGCACTCATCCTCATCTCACACATCAGGAAATGATTGTTCGTACCATGAGCGAAGTGTGGAAACCCCTGACCATGACCATTCTCACCACAGTTGTTGGGTTCATTTCGCTCTATGTGTCCGGTGGAATGCCGCCGATGCAGTATTTTGGTCTCTTTGCGTCCATTGGGATCATGGGAGCCTGGTGTTACGGTCTCGTATTTATTCCAGCCGCATTGATGTTGGTGCGATTCAAGCCTTCCCCTGCCATCAAAGGCGACCAGTCAATTGACCGCTACGGTCAGCTCGTCACGGCATTAGGCCGCTTTGCGATTCGCCGACCAAGGCTCATACTCAGCGTGACGCTCCTCGTTGCCGTATTGGGGACGATCGGTGCGTTTCGACTCATCATCGAGGAGGCGACCATCGAAAACTTTCAGCATGATGAACCCATTTATCGCGCAGACACAGTGATCAACCAGGTGATGGACGGGACCAATTACCTGGATATTGTGGTGGAGACCCCAACACCTGAAGGCTTGTTCAACCCGGATGCACTGCACCGCATCGAGGCCCTCCAGAGATTTGTCGAAACGTTGCCGGGCGTAGGTGGGACGACGTCCGTGGTCGACTACGTGAAGCAGATGAATCGGTCGATTAACGAAAACCGCAAGGAGGCGTATAGCATTCCGGATAACCAAGACCTTGTGGCGCAACTCTTCCTGCTCTACTCCGCCTCCGCTGATCCAACAGATTTCCAGCAGGAAATTGACTACGAATATCGACGGGCCAATATTCGCGCCAGTATCAAAACGTCCCATTACGTGAACAACCGGGTGGTGATTGAACAGGTTGAACAGTATCTCCTTAAACAATTCAATAGCACTGAGATCGTGGGGCATTTGAGCGGACGAGTGAACGTCAACCATCATTGGTTAGAGACCATTGCCTCCACGCATTTCGTCAGTGAAGGGATCGCCTTGGTCATTAGCTGGCTCATGGCGTCATGGCTGTTTCGTTCATTTGGTGCTGGACTCTTTACGCTGGTGCCAGTGTTTGCCTCCGTCCTTCTCGTGTACGGCATCATGGGATTTGGTGGGATTTGGCTTGCTGTTGGGACCTCAATGTTTGCGGCCATTGCGACCGGGCTGGCGATCGACTTTGGTCAGCATACGACCCAGCGGATTCGTGAGCTCATGCGATCGGGTACCGGCACGTTTGAGGAACGGATGGTGCACTTTTTTCCGTCTACAGGGCGGGCGCTGTTTTTCAACTTCTTGGCGATGAGCCTAGGGTTCGGCACCCTCATGATCAGTGCGGTTCCGCCACTGATCCGTTTCGGCAGTTTGGTGGCTGTGGCCATGGCCGTGAGTTTTCTCGCCAGCATCACGGTTATGCCGGCACTGGCGACGGTGTTTCGCCCGCGCTTTCTTGGGTTTGAGACACCCGATCAGGAAGCAGCTCAGGCAGTGCAACTTAACCCGGTCTTATCCGTGTCTACCATGAAGGAAGGAAGGTAATTCCTATGCGATCACACATGCAGAACCTGTTTATTGGGCTCTTTCTGTTGATTCCTTTGTCCGCAGCCGATGTTGCGGCGGAATCCTTACCTGCCGGCGAAGAAATTGCTCGACGCATCAATGTTCGCGACGAAGGAGAGGTCGTCTCGCGTTTTATTACGATGGCCATGACGGATCGCAGCGGCACCGAACGAGTGCGGGAAACGAAGAGCCTCCGAAAGTATTTTGGGAAAGAGAAACGAACGATCATCTTCTATTTGAGTCCTTCGAATATTAAGGATACCGCATTTTTGACTTACGATTACCCGGAAGCCGATCGAGATGATGATCAATGGTTGTACTTGCCTGCCGCCAGAAAAGTGCGCCGTATTTCCGCGTCTGATCGAGGGGACTACTTTCTCGGGACGGACTTTACGTATGAGGATATTCGCAAGGAAACCAAGGTTGGGATTGAGGATTACTCTTGGAAAACTCTCGGCGAGGAGACCATCGATGGTCATCGGTGCTTTCTCGTCGAAGAGATTCCTGTGAATGACAAAACGGCCAAAGAATTAGGCTACAGCAAGGTGCAGTCCTGGATTGATACCGAGATCTGGATGGTCCGTCAAGCCAAGTACTGGGATGTGGCAGGTAATCCGTTGAAGACCCTCCAGGTTAGGGAGATCACATTGATCCAGAACATCTGGACCGCCCATCAACTATCCGTCGAAAACCACAAGACCGGCCACAAGACGGTGTTTACCTTCAAAGATGTGAACTATGGGCAAAGTGTCAAGGATGAAATGTTCACCGAAGATGCCTTGCGACGCGGATATTAAGGACCCATGGCACGTTCATATACGACGTGTGGAATCCTGGCGCTGGCGGGGTGGCTCATCGCCGCCAGCGCCCTTGCTGAGAGCACGCAAGACGATACGAAATCGAGTCAGTTGAGCAAACATCGGTTCAGCGCGGTGCTTGAATCGGAAGCGGCATATGGGATTGCACGAGATCGTGCCAATAAAATGGAGATGGTGCTTGATCCGCAGTGGGAATATCGATGGAGTGACGAGACCCGTATCACCGGGATCGCTCGGCTGTATACGGAGGGGTTCGACCACCTAGAACCTGGTCGACTGAGCCAAGGGGAGGTTTCCCCGAATTCCCGACGCCTCCAACTCGGAGACCGTACCGACATAGAACTGCGCGAGTTCTACCTGAGGACCCGACTCTGGGGGATGCATCTTACGCTCGGCAAACAGCAGGTCGTCTGGGGGAAGGCCGATGGGCTGAAACTGCTCGACGTCGTTAATCCACAAAACTTCAGAGAGTTCATTCTCGATAACTTTGACGATTCTCGTATACCGCTGTGGACGGTGAATGCCGAAATGCCCATTGGAGGCGGAAACCTGCAATTGCTCTGGATCCCGGATCGCACCTATCATCGGCTGCCTCAAGCGGATGCCACGTTTGCCTTTAGCTCCCCGCTGATCGTCCCCCAAGCGCCTCCTGGTATTGCGGTGAATCTTCGGCCTCTTGAACGTCCGAACAATATCGTGATGGATTCTGATATCGGCATGCGGTTTTCAACGTTTTGGCATGGCTGGGACCTTACGCTCAACTATCTTTACCACTTTGCGGATTTCCCTGTGCTTTTTCAATCAGTGTTTTTAGCTCCAGGTGGCGCCACGGTGACGGTGAACCCTCGGTATGAACGCAACCATCTCATCGGAGGGTCCTTTAGTAATGCGTTCGGCAATCTGACCGTGCGGGGGGAAGCAATTTATAATACCGATCAATTCGTGTTGACCATGAATCGACGGGACGGTGACGGTGTGATCAAAAGTGGTGAAATAGCCTATGTTCTAGGGCTGGACTGGTCAGGCATCCAGGATACGTTGCTGAGTGTCCAGCTGTTCCAAAGTTGGTTACTCCATCCAGGCGACGGTATGGTACGAGACCCATTAGACACCACGACTACCGTATTACTGAGACGACATTTCTTGAATGAAACGTTAGAAACTGAAGTGCTCTGGTTGCAAGGCGTCAACCAAGGAGATGGACTTGTCCGACCCAAAGTCAGTTATGAGTTGCGAGATAATTTAAAAATTTGGACAGGATTTGACCTGTTTTATGGCGATCGCAAGGGTTTGTTTGGACAATTTGATCGGAACGATAGGCTCGTGATCGGAATGGAGATGGGGATTTGAGCCGTGGTTGTTCAATCCTATGATGATCTTCATCTTAACGAATGACCTGAATCTGTCTCCACCGTTCAGATCGATATCGCCAGAGCAAGAGTCCCATCCGCACCGTCCAATCCGCAATCATCGCTGCCCAGATCAACAGGACGGATTGCCGCATCCACAGAGCGGCAATGAGGGCCAACGGTACGCGCACGCCCCACATGCCGATCATGGTGGCGCCCATAATGAAGCGTGTATCACCGGCACCGCGCAAGGATCCGGCGAGCACCATAGTGAGCGCCAACGGGATTTGTAAAAGCGCCACGATTTTGAGAAACATGGTTCCGAGCTCAATCACGGCCTCATCGGGAGTAAAGGCACGGAGCAGGGCGTAGGGAAAAAAGAAAAAAATGAACCCCATGCAGGTCATGATGGCAATGGCTAGGCGGTTCGCCTCCCAATTTTCCAATTTGGCCCTCGTGTACTTGCCCGCTCCGATGCTCTGTCCCACCATCGTGGCGGCGGCGATGGCCAGCCCATAGCCGGGCAGGAACGAAAGCGATTCGATGGACAAGCCCACCTGGTGCGCGGCATAGGCCACGGTGCCGTAGAGTAGCACCAGCTTGGTATAGACAAAGATGCCTGCCTGTTGAACGATCCGTTCGCCGGAGACCGACGCCCCGACGTTCCAGATCGATCGGATCAGGTCGAGACGTAAGGTTGAGGACTCTTTGAAGAGCGGTCGGCAGCGGAGCAGGAGATAGAGGCCTCCGGTCGCTTCGGCTACACCGGCTGCAATAGCGGCGCCCTGGAGGCCGAGTGCCGGCATGTCTCCCAGTCCATAGATCAACGGATACGCCAGGAGCACATGCAGCAGGTTGACGCCGATCAACCCGTACATGGGTGTTTTAGTATCGCCCGATCCCTGCAGCACGGCTGCCAACACTTGAATGAGGACCGTACAGGGAAAGACGAGGAAGATGAGCGTGGAATAGGGAAGGGCCAGCTCAATGACAGTGGGTTCTGCGCCTAGGGCCTCCATGACAAACCGATTGCCGAGCATGCCGACTCCAGCCAAGACGAGTGACGCGCCAATTGCCAGCCAGAGGAAATGTCGGGCGGCTTCTCCGGCATCGTGCCGCCGCCTGGCGCCCCAGAGCTGGGCCACAACGACGTTCGTCCCGACGGACACGCCCGACATCAGCGTTGCGGCCACAAAGGCCAACAGTTGACCGAGCCCCACGGCGGCAATGGACGTGGCACCCAATCCGCCGACCAAAAAGACGGCGACAATGCCTTCGGCCCGCTGTAAGAGCGTGGTGACGGTGACGGGAAGCGCGAGGACCATCACGGACCGTCTGATCTGGGTGACACCGTTGCCCATGGGGCGCTATCCTAACAGAGTTCTTCCTGGCATCATGTGAGAAATCAGCGATCGCACCATGGAGAGGAAACCGAGCGTGGATGTTCAGACCGGAATGGTTCCTGCTGCGGCCCCGCCGCGACTTTCCAAATCCAAGTTTCTCTCCGGACTGCAATGTCACAAACGACTGTATCTGGAAATCCATCAGCCGGCTTTGGCTACACCGCCAGATGCGTCGATACGGGCGATCTTGGAGATGGGCACCGAGATCGGGGTTCTGGCGCAACAGCGCTTCCCGGGCGGGGTCCTGGTGAAGGCAGGTTTCCGTCAGCGAGAGGCGGCTGTCGCGGAGACTGCGGCTTTACTACACGATCCGGCGATTCCCGCCATCTTTGAAGCTGCATTCGAGCATCATGGAGTGCTGGTACGTGTGGATATTTTGGAACGCGTTCCGAATGAAGACATAGGAACCGCGTCCTGGCGGTTGATCGAAGTGAAGTCTTCAACCAGACTGAAAGACGTTCACCTCGATGATCTCTCCATTCAAACCTACGTCCTGCTGGGTGCCGGGATGGTGCTTAGTGCGGCGGCCGTGATGCGCATCAATACAGGCTATGTCTATGCCGGTGGCGAGATTGATCTGCAGGCGCTTTTCTCGATCGATGATGTTTCCCAAGCAGTGACGGAGAGACGCGGGCGAGTGGTGGAACGGCTGGCGGCCATGAAAGCTCTGCTCGTGGAGCCGAAGCCGCCAGCGATCGAGCCGGATCAGCATTGTCACAGCCCCTATGAATGTCCCTTCTGGGCGCATTGCACGAGAGAAAAATCGCCGCGTTGGATTTACCATCTGCCGGGCAAGAAAGACACGGTCAGTCGGCTTGTGAAGCAAGGGGTGATGACGATTGATGACATTCCGGATCGCACGCACCTGTCGGATGCGCAGCGGAAAGTGAAAGACAATGTGGAGTGGATCTCGCCGGAGTTGGGTTCGGTTCTTCGCACCGTACAGTACCCCATCCACCATCTGGATGTCGAAACCGTCATGTTGGCACGCCCGCGATTTCCTGCGACCAGGCCGTATCAGGCGCTTCCCGTTCAATGGTCCAATCATATTGAACTAGAATCTGGTGAGGTGCGGCACCAGGAGTTTCTCCATGATGAAGCATCCGAGCCGCGGCGGCGTTGGGCCGAGGCGCTTATCGAATCGGTCGGGGAGAAGGGCAGTATTGTGGTGTACTCCGCCTATGAGAATGCGATCCTCCGTCAACTCGCCGATGACTTTCCTGAGTTACGATCGGCGCTCAAGTCGATCGTGAAGCGGCTGTGGGACCTGCTGCCCGTGATCAAAAGCCACTATTACCATCCTTCCTTCAATGGATCGTACTCGATCAAATCTGTGTTGCCCGCGGTCGTACCGTCGCTTGGCTATGGGGATCTCGCAATACAAGCAGGTGGCCACGCGGCGGCGGAGTATTACCGGATGGTGTTTGTTGAAACTGACTGGGTGGAACGGGCCACCATAGGAGAATCGTTGTTACGCTATTGCGCTCGAGATACCTTGGCGATGGTGGAGTTGAGAAGGGTACTAAAAGACAAGACGACTAATGGAGTGATCGATTAATGTCTGTCTCAACAGACGGTATGGCGGCAAAACTTCTTGTGTAACAGATGAGCCTTGCCGGGAATATTGATTCCACATGAAATCGTTAACGCAACGAAAGTTCCTCTAAAAATTGAGATCGAATCTGTTAAGTCATGTGTAAAGGTGCTGCAATGTGTAAAGGTTCCTGACACTAAGATGATGCGTGCTAAATACGAGCAGGTTATTTAGAAACAATAAGTTATGGTCGTGATGGTGCTGACGATACTCACTTGAGTGTAAAATAAATTTACAGCTCTATTTTGGAATACCATTTGACTAATGTTCTCCTTCCGTTTTATCCATGCATTGCCTGCTCTGTAGGGAAATCATTAATGGAAGTAATATTGAGGGGATAGCGAGCGCCATCCAAGTTGAGCGTGTGTCGGAAGTACACTCTCTCTAAACTCATTTTCCAGCGTGGCGCAAGATTTGCGTTAATGATGCCAGGCGGAGTTATGTCAATGCACAGTTGTCATTGAGTAAGCGCTTTATATTTTACAGGTGATGGAGGCCCAGATGAATCGAGTCAAGGTTGTTGCATTTGTGAAAGTCTCTCTCCTTTCGGTCATGCTTTTGGTTGCCAATGTAACCATAGTCAATGCAGGGCCGTTTATCTTTACCGGAACGGACTCAGATGATCATGGGTTTGCTTCAGGCAGTGGCAATCAAGAAGGTTGGCTGTTCATGCAGAAGGCACTTGAAAATCTAGCGCCAGCAGTGACAAATGGCAATAAGGTGGTTACGATTCTTGGTAGCACGGGTAACTCGGCGTCCGCAGCTAATTCAGCTTTTGATTTCTCAAGTCTTGGAGCTGCAGGATGGACGGTGCAAACTGTTTCCACGGCCAGCTTTGGGACCTTCTTTGGAGCAGGTGGTGGGCTTGCTAACTCAGGTATTCTTATGATGGATTCTGGCTCGAACTCTTTCAGTGGCGGCGTGGATGGAAGCGCTTTTGTGCCGCATGCAACGGCAATCAATAACTACTTGGGAGCTGGTGGAGGTCTCTTCAGTCAGGCCAACGGGTATCAATGGGTTTCATCGCTGGTGCCCGCACTTGCGGTAACAGATGTCGGAACAGGTGGAGAAGATAGCGGCCTCAATCTAACAACCGTTGGAAACGCCGCCTTTCCTGGATTGACAAACAATGACTTAAGCACTGGTCCCTGGCATAACCACTTTGCGAATACCGGTTCGATCCCAATTCTGGCAGCGGCTCCTGATTCCTCTGGCGTTACTAGAAATCTAATCATTGGATCCAATGCTGGTACAATCACGAACCCAGTGCCTGAACCTGCTACCGTGCTTCTTTTTGGTGCTGGACTAGTTGGAATCTTGGTCATAAAACGCAGAATGGCCTTAGACGTTCGACATTCCAATTCTTGATCACGACTGTTGGAGGGTGCATTGTACAGAGGGATCGGTGACTCGTCACCTTTACATGCGGGGGAACTCTTCCCCCGCAGCCCCTCTTGTTCAAATCCCACCCTCGCACTATTGTTCTTCTGGCGTCGCGTCTTGGATCCGTTCAGAAATTTAAGTAGACCTAGTTGTTGGTATGGCGGAGAGGGTGGGATTCGAACCCACGGTCGAGTTACCCCGACAGCAGTTTTCGAGACTGCCCGATTCGGCCGCTCTCGCACCTCTCCGCACGTCTATCTCGCTTTATATTTTAATAGGTTGGACGACTTTTCTCGGCTCTTTCTTGAGGGCAGTTCCGTGCCAGTGTTGTGAAAAGCGTTGTGAAGTGTTTTGGCGATGGTCTCCACGGCATCCCGCTTATGGTCTGGCGTCGAATGGCTTTAGCGTTGTACCAGATCCAAGGTCTTCCATCCACCTAATTCTTGGATGGTCCGCAGTCCGACGCCTGCCATGGCCACAGCAGAGGCAAACGTATGCCGGAGGACATGGGCGGACACGTCGGTTAATCCGGCAGGGCAGGGTCATGTTTCTTCGCGCCCCATAGAGTAAACAGAGCCAGAACAATTGGAAGTGATGCCCAAAGAGAAACATACGCGATGCCCATTTGCCAGACTCCAACCGCGCCAGGCTCTGGTTCTCGCGCAATGTTGAGCAACTAAGGATAAGTGCGTCTGTGTTCACGAAAATCATACGTGGTCTTCAGCTGCGTAATCAAACCCTTAATTCGATGGAGATACAACTGAAGGTACACGAATGTCAGAATGCAAAGAATGGGTGCTATAAGGTAAAAACCCTCAAGGCTAACCTCGATGTTAATTATGGGAAGGCGAGCTGGCAGATTGAGCACTAACTGCAGATCGGTGGTGCTGACGACAGTGATGCCACAGTAGGCGCGAAGACTCACATATATCGTGTAAATCCGGCGCGCTTTCTTGGAAGCCTCGGCGATATTGTCGAAGATCCAGTCAGGAGGTTCCTTTTTGGCTGTCCCCTCTTCACACATGGTTGATGAACGCTAGTGGCCTGTAACAGGCAATTGTGTACCGATACGCCGAGATGGATCACCGTATTTCCACTTCACGATCTTGGGAGCCTTAGTATAGTGCCGGATGTACCGCATCAGTTTCTTCTCGAGGTCTTTGACCGATGTAAAGACGCCTCGTGCGATGACAGCGCGCTCGATCTTGGCGAACCAGAGCTCGACCGGGTTCAGCCACGATGAGTACGTCGGCGTAAACTGTAGATGCACCTGCGAGTGAGTCTGCAGAAAGTCAGTAACCCGTTGGGTGTTGTGTGCCGAGAGGTGATCGGCAATCACATGAATCTCTTTGCCTACGGGTTGATTGGCCACGAGGTCCGTCAGAAAGGCGATGAATTGTTCGGAGGTATGCCGGGCCACCGTCTTGCCCAGCACCTCGCCCGTCCTGGTATTCAACGCGGCGTACAGGGACAGCGTGCCATGCCGGTAATATTCGAACCCATGCCGTTCAGCTCGTCCCGGCGACAAGGGCAGCACCGGATCTTTGCGGTCCAGTGCCTGGAGAGCCGTGTTCTCGTCGACGCAAAATACCGCTGCATGCTGTGGTGGGTTCAGATAGAGGCCAATAGTATCAGCTGCCTTACTCTCGAATGCTGGATCGTTGGACGCCATATCGCGCTCCAGCCGGTGGG
>CABVRZ010000034.1 GCA_902500775.1 uncultured Nitrospira sp. | reverse complement strand
GGAAGCAACGGTAAGCAGCCAGTTCTGTGTGCCGCAGGATCACCTGGCCCCACTTCTCCGTATGTGGCAGAGCGCATCCCACATAATGGTTTCTCGGTATTCGTAGGTTTTACAGTTTAGCCTGAACACTCGTAAGGGGAGCATAAGTATCAGGTGGATTACCAGGTCTCCGCGCGAAAATATCGACCCGGCACATTTGATGACGTGATCGGACAGCCTCACGTTGTGCAGACACTCATGAATGCCGTTGCAACGAAACGGGTGGCTCATGCGTACCTGTTTTCCGGTACACGGGGCGTCGGAAAAACGACCGTAGCCCGAATCTTTGCCAAAGCTCTCAACTGTGCACAAGGACCCACGAGTCACCCCTGTGACACCTGCGAGAATTGCCGTGAAATCGCGCTAGGAAGTTCGGTGGATGTCATCGAAATCGACGGCGCGTCCAACACCAGCGTGGACGATGTACGGGAGATCCGCGAGAACGTGAAGTTCGCGCCCTTTCGTGGTCAGTTCCGGGTCTATATTATCGATGAAGTCCATATGCTCTCCAATTCCGCCTTCAATGCCCTGTTGAAGACGCTCGAAGAGCCACCAGCTCACGCCGTCTTCATTTTTGCGACAACGGAAATCCACAAAATTCCCGTAACGATCCTCTCGCGGTGCCAACATTACAATTTCCGCCGGATTGCCAGGTCCGAAATCGTCCAACGACTTCAACACGTGGCAGCCCAAGATCAGCTGACACTGGAGGAACGAAGCTTCCTGGCCCTGGCTCGTGCCAGTGAAGGCAGTATGCGCGATGCCTTGAGCCTGTTGGATCAAGCGATTGCCTACAGCGGCAAGGCCATCAGCCATGCGGATCTCGAACTACTCTTGGGAGCCGTCCCTCAAGAACTGGTACAGGACCTCATTCGGGCCATTTTGACCCAAAACAGCCCTGCAGCTCTCAACAGCTTGGCCAGCCTGCTCGATAGGGGACATGACTTGCGAGCATTCTGCGCAGACGTCGTGGAACATCTCCGCAATCTGCTCGTGGCAGCAGTTGTTCCCGGCGTGACCGAGCTCAGAAGTTTGATCGAGACATCGGAAGAAGATCTCAATCAGCTTTCGTCGGATGCCAAGACGGTGACACCAGAACAACTCCAGGAACTACTGGCCCTCTTCATTCAAGCAGAAGATTCGTTGCGATTCAGCACCCACCCCCGTTTTGTGATGGAGACCGCGGCCGTACGGGCGACACGGTTGTTGCGCCCACGCCCGAGTGACTTCCTCTCGCCCCAGCAGACATCCCCGTCCTCAAACCCCAAACCGTTGGGCGACTCAGAAGGACACAAAACCACGCCGTCCGCTTCACCGATCCGGAAGCCAGCCAACCAGCCTCCTCCCCCTTTCAAGGCAGATAAGGTTGAGCGACCGATACCTTCGCCTGATCCTTCCCCGAAACCTATCGCTGATTCAGCGGCTGTCTCCTCAGCCACCGAGCCCGCTCCGCTTTCTCCTCAACCATCAACACTGCGGTGGGAATTGGTCCAAGAAGAGATTGCAGCATCGTTTCCAAACATTGCCCCATTCCTCGAGGCCGGTCGCTTCATTGGAGTAGAAGCTGGCGTTGTCACGATCGGATTTGCCAAGCAAGCCACAGTGGCCAGGGCCCGCCTCGAGAAGGAAGAGAATGCCAGGGTGATCTCACAGTTATGCGAGCGACAACTGGGACAGCCAGTCCGTGTCCGAATTATTGAATTGACGGAGACGCACCCTCAAGGACCGACGATGGCTCAAGCACGGGCGGCCAAGGAACAAGAGCATCGGGCGGCGCTGTTTGAGCAGGCGAAGACGAATCCGACAGTGAAGCAGGCACTCGAGATATTCGGCGTGGAATTAGCAGAAGTCCGCACCATCGCCCAACAGGAGGCAAGCGAATGAAGAATCCCTTCGGCAATATGAACAACATCCTCAAACAGGCTCAGGTTATGCAAGAGCAGATGGCCAAAATCCAAGAGCAGGCGGCGTCCAAAACCGCCAGTGGAACAGCGGGCGGCGGGATTGTCACCGTCACAGCGAATGGGGCCATGCAGGTCGTCAGCGTGGCCATTGATCCAGAGATCGTCAAGAGCGGCGATGTCGACATGCTCCAGGATCTGGTCGTGGCCGCGACAAACGAGGCGCTCCGTAAAGCCAAGGAATTGATGGAAAGTGAGATGAAAGCCTTGACGGGCGGGATGAAGATCCCGGGTCTGTTCTAACGATGGCCGTCGATCAGCAGGGCCTACTGGCGAGACTTATCAAAGAACTGGTCCGGCTCCCTGGGATTGGTCATAAGAGCGCACAACGGCTGGCCTTTCACCTCATGAAGCTGGAGCGGGAGGACGCCTTACGGCTTGCCGATGCCATACGAGCGGTCAAAGATGGGTTGGCGTTTTGTAGTCAATGCCGAAATATCGCAGAAGGGGAGCTGTGCGAGTTTTGCCGTGACCCGAAACGCGATCGCAGCAAAATTTTCGTGGTTGAGGAACCCAGTACCCTCTATGCCGTTGAACGGGCTGGGGCCTATCGTGGGCTCTATCATGTCCTATTAGGGGCGCTCTCTCCCCTGGATGGTGTAGGCCCCGGAGACATCCGAGCCGAGGAACTCAGTGAGCGGGTCAAACTTGGTGGGATCGAAGAAGTCATCCTGGCAACGAATCCCACCATCGAAGGAGAGGCCACAGCCATCTATCTCACCCGAATGCTCAAGCCGTTCGGCGTCCGCGTGTCTCGTATCGCCTACGGGATTCCGGTAGGCATGGATATTGAGTACGCTGATGAGGTGACCCTGCTGAAATCGATCGAGGGACGGCGAGATTTATAGCCACTAGACACCTTTCCAACCCTCGTTGACCCCCTCTCATTGAGGTTGATATAGTTTCCGTATACATCAATACATTCAATTATCTTACAGCGAGCCCTAGTCATGAAAACACCTCCCTCCAAGAAGCAACCTGCTTCGGCCACACCTCACGCACCCAGTTCCGCCAGCGCCAAGTATCCCGACATCCGCCAGGACCTTGAGCGCCAACGAGCCGCTATACTCAGTGAGACAGGTGAGGTCCTCACACACCGCGAGAACCCCGAAGCCTTTCCTGATGTCAGCGATCAGGCCTCCGCCGAAGTGGATCAGGGCTTCTCGATGCGCATTCGCGACCGGGAACGGAAGTTGTTGAAGAAGATTGACGAGGCGCTCGAGCGGATGAACACCGAGACCTATGGGATTTGTGAGCGGTGCGGTGAGGAGATTCCGTACAAGCGGCTCAAAGCTCGCCCGGTCACCACTTTATGCATCGAGTGCAAGACCCTGCAAGAACAGGAAGAACAAGCTCGAAACTAAGGCCGGTGGTTTCTCTCCTCCTCGGGGCCGACAACCCGTTCCGCAGCTTATGAAACGCTCACCAGCGGAAACAGCCCTTACTGCTTCAAGGCCTTGATGCGTTCTTTGGCATGAACGATCCGATCCGCTTCCTCTGGAATACCTTCGACGATCGCAACATAGGTTTCGTATTCCGAGAGCGCCCGTTTGGGATTTGTCGCCTCAGACGCCTCGGCCAGGTTGTAGCGGGCCAAGGCATAGTTGGGACGAAGAACGATCGCTCGCTCGAATGAACTCAAGCCGGCGGCCTTGTCGCCAAGTTTGATCTGAACCGTGCCCAGGTTATTTAGCACCTCAGGAACATTTGGCCTGAGTGCCAGTGACTGAAGCAACTCGGCTTTCGCCCGTTCCACCTGACCCTTGATCAGCAAGACTACACCGAGTTTATGTTGGGCTTCGGCCAGCCAGACTTTGTTCGTAAACCCACTCCCAATGGCTCGCTGGTAGGCATCCAGGGCAATGTCATAGTTCTTCTCCCCGCAATAGGCGAGCTGCGCAGTCTGGCCACGGGCGAATTGCTGTAACGAGGGGAAGGGCTCCTTATCCTCAGTCCCCTGGCTCTCCATATTCTGGCCTCCGGTACCTCCGATCGGTTGACGCAAGCGATCAAGAAATTCGCGTCGGTAGGGAGAAAAAAGGCGCACATAGGGATCGATGGTAAAGGAGGCCTGGAGCAGGATCGGCCGGTCGCGCAACCCGGTCACGAGGTATTGCGTGGTACTTTTCTCATCGCCCGTTTCCAGAAGCGAGCTGCTCTCCATGTTCGTTTTCGTTTCTAGCTGGGCCACGTTCAAATAGAATTCAAGAGAGGGTTTCAGCCGTGAGAGGGTTTCGCGCAACACCGAATAGGGGGCCAAGTCGAGGCCTCGAGGAAACGTAAAGAGCGCCCCAACCAACACACCATCTTCATCGAAAAAATAGGCTTCGTCTCCGTGCGAGGCACTGCGCCCCCCGTCAATGGTGAGTTCCTGACCGCTTCCCCAGTCTTTCGAGAGTTGCGCTGCGGAGGGATGTTTGAGCAAGAAGTCCGCTTTGCGCTCACAGAGCGCTGTCGAGGCTAAGAGCACAAGATCGCTCTCGGAGGGAGGGAGCGGAGGCCGCACAGGCAGGTCTGATCCTGCACATCCAAGGGTGAGCCCCATTGGCACGAGCAGGCTGGCCAACAACCAGTAGCGGATTGATCGATGCATGGGTTGCATGGCCCAAAACAATAGCACGATTGGATTGAATTCGAGCAAAGCGAGAACAAAAAAAGCCCGCTCTTCATACGAAGAGCGGGCCTCCTTTTCCGAGCGAACAGCCTCCGTCAACTACTGGCGTTGGGCATCCAACATACTATCTTCCGCGGTGTACCCGTGGAGATAGGGAGAGCTGCCGCCAACGCGATAGATCGGACGATTGAGCCCGTAATCAAACACGTGTCCGATCGGATGCACAATAAAGCCCAACCATCGAAGCGGATGGTCATTGATGGCCGATCCCGCACTGGGGGAAGAATAGACTAAGGCGGTGCTGTCCAGGATATTATAGATACTCGTCGGGGGAACGTATTCTCGATCATTCGTCCCGGCAGCCTGTTGGTGTGTCGAGCTGCAGCCGGTTGCCATCACCAGCAGCGTTAGGACTCCGATACCCATCACAGTTCCTCTCATAGCATAACCTCGCTTGTTTCGACGCCTCGTACTGAAATCTCGAACCAGACCCGACACAAAAGACAATCTGAAGTCTAGCCGACAACCCGATTTCTGTCCAGGAATCGAGGGGTTTGGCAGGCAGAAGCTCATCAGCGATGCGGATACGACGGTGCAAAGCAAGGTATGGATGGGAAGGAGATGGTGGGCGATACAGGTATCGAACCTGTGGCCTCTTCCGTGTGAAGGAAGCGCTCTACCACTGAGCTAATCGCCCGACTTAAGAAGTGGTCCGAAACGAGGGCAAACTCTAGCACTGCACCTTGGGAGCAGTCAACGCGGAGAATGTTCCGACCCAACTCATCGAATTTCTCACACGACCTTAGGAACCGTCGCAGGCGCGCCTCCCAGCTCCATGATTTTCGAAGGACGACATGCACCCCACGGAATCAGAGGCAAAGGGTCAAAGGACAAAGGGCACAGGGTTAGGGAATGTCCTGAACGAGACGGAACCCCAGGTTGAAGTCCCGGGAGACGGTGTTGGCCCCGTCCCGGTTCGACACACGCAGGTTCTCCGGTCTGCTGTACCAGGAACCACCACGGAGCACGCGCCGGCCGCCCTTCTTGTTGACCTGCATCGCCTTCGGCTGTTCAGGATTGTCGTACTCGTTTAGGCACCATTCCCACACATTGCCCGCCATATCCAGCCCACCCTGCTCAGTGGCACCCCGTGGATACATACCGACCGCAGTTGTTCGATTGAGCCGACTGTCGCTGCTATTGGATCGAGAGCTATCCCATCCGCCTTGCCAAGGATACTCACGTTGGGGGAATCCACTTGTCGCCGCCAACTGCCACTCCCACTCGGTGGGAAGACGAATGCTGGTTCCCGGATTGGGGGCTTTGGCGCTCAGCCACCGACAAAAGGCAACGGCTTCGTTCCAGGAGACTGTTTCGCGAGGGGCATTGGGTTCCTGCCAGCTCGGATGATCAGCCTCTTCACTCTGTTCGATGTCTTTCCACCACTCCTCATTTCGATAGCCGTCCTCTGCGATGAGAAACGCCTCGAACTGCGCATTGGTGATCGGATATTTGGCGATGCGGAACGGTTTCACCTCAAACAGATGATCGACTTTCTCCAATGTGATGCTACCTCCGGGGATGTCGATCCACACGATATCGGGGATACCGTCCTTCACGCCGACGCCAGGCCGTGTGTCGCCAAATTCGGCCAACTTCTGGCCAATCAAAAGACGGTCTTGGTGTGACAGCGATGCGTCATCGAGTCTCTCGATGAGCATCGTCTGTGGCTCAAGCAGCGTGAGCAGTGTGCGTGATGAAGTCCTGTTGAATCGTGTCAGCGCGCGTTTCACTGCGTCAGCCCGTTCCCTCCGCCACAGTTCAGCGAGATGACCACCGGTCTCATCCCATTGCCGCGCCGCCTCCTCGGCATAGTCGATCAGCCGTAAGTTTTCCCCACTCTTGTCGAGCCAGTCTTTGAGCTTGGGCCAGGCCGAGAAGAGTTTTTCATGGGCCACCTCGACGATGGTCTCCTGCCCACTCCCGCTCGTCACCAGGATGCGGCAATCATGACCTGCCAGTGCCTCGATAAGCTGCACGGCGGCTTGATCCGAACTGAAATGAGAGAGGAGGGCACGGCTTCGCGTCGAGGGACGCTCTCGTTCAACGTGGACGAGTTCGGCAAACACGGCATCAAATGCGCCGCGTACCTCTTTGGATAACCCTGACAAAACGTCATCGGCTTTTTTCGCAATCGCGCCAACCACCTCGCCCATGGCGTTATAGGCGTCGATCGTGAACGTGCGCCCCTTCCGTGTCTCAAAGAGTTGCTTGAGAGCATAGGCGAGGAGCGGAAGGGCACCCGGCTCTTGCCCAGTGTCATTCAAGATCCGCTCGACGAGCCCAGGCTCAAACGTGTAGCCGATGGCCTCAGCCGGTTTCTCGATCATGTCCTGCAGCATCCGTGGCAATACGGGCCCCAGATGATGGCGGTAGGGGCTGTTGAGGAGATTTAGCGTGGAGTTGTACGCTTCCAGTTTGCCGAGGAATTCGCTCCTGATTGTGACCACGACTCTGAGCCGGTTAGTCTGGTCCTGTGCTGTGCCGATCAGCTGCTCAAGAAAACTCTGAATGTCCGGTTCGTTGAAGCCGCTCGTGAACAACTCCTCAAATTGATCGATGAACAGGATCAATTCTTCACCTTGGTTAAGATGTCGTAAGAGCAGATCGCAAAGCGCGGCGCGGTCCGTCACTTTTGGGCGAGCAGCCAATTGGAATGCTTCTTTCAGTCCGCGAGCGACCGCATCACCGGGACTGTCGCCGTCGCTGGGCTGAATCCGCTGCCACTTCCACCGAGTACTTCCAGGCAATCGCCCTTCTTTGAGAAGAGCCTTCCAGACTCCCGCCTCCACCACGGATGATTTTCCTGACCCCGACGCCCCAATGACGAGCAGTACACGGCCGCCCGGCTCGCTCATCTTGCCGACGAGCTCGTCCACTTCACGATCACGCCCGAAGAACAAGGGCGCATACTCCGGGGTAAACCACTGCAACCCCCGATAGGGCGACTTACCATCCGGCCAGTCCAGCCGCACAAATTTTTCCGACTCAGACCGACTCGGTCTTTTCTTTGCCAGCCATCGGCCCAACGCACCGGTCATGTCGATGGAGCGAGGATCATCGGTAAAGAATTCCACTCCGTGTTTCTTGCCAAGGCTACCACGCCATTCCTGCACGGCAGGATCTTTCTCCCGTTCATCATATTTCGCCCACCACTTGGCGTTATCATCGAGCTGATACACCAAGACCTCCACGCCCCGATTGAGCGCCGCCGCGTACTCCATCTGCGTGATGCTGAGGGTTTCACCATCCGGCACGAATCCCCGTCGGAAGGCGATCAGCACCACACAGAGGTCACAGCCATTGAGGCGATCCTGAGAAAACTGTTTGGGCTCATCGCTATCTGCCGTCCAGTTTTCCATCGGATCAACAGAGAACCCCGCATTCCGTAGGGAACGAATCACATGAGCACGATGATCCTTCAGGTCGATGAACGTGGAAGAGACAAAGGCTTGAAGAGGTTTGTCACTAGCAGTCATACAACACCTACACCCACTACGCGGACAGCTACGTGGCGGTGCATTCTACTGGTTCGCCAGATTAAGGCAAGGACCCCAACAGGACAACTCTGGTCTCCCAGGAGTTCACCAGCCCTTTTCCTTGACAGAGCAAAAAATCGATTCGTACAATGCGCCTTCACTCTCCAACTATTGGAAGTTCCAAGTACATGCGTGACGACATTGTCATCGTAGGCGGAGGTCTGGCTGGGTCGGAAGCGGCCTGGCAGGCGGCTAATCGTGGCGCCAAGGTTACGCTCTACGAGATGCGTCCGAAAGAGATGACGAAGGCGCACAAAACTGGTGGACTGGCCGAACTTGTCTGCTCGAATTCGCTCGGTTCTCTTGATCCACTCAATGCGCCCGGCATCCTCAAAGAAGAGATGCGGAAGCTCAACTCACTGATCATCGCCGCGGCGGAGCAGGCTAGAGTGCCGGCAGGATCCGCGCTGGCCGTGGATCGTGATGTCTTTTCACAGCACATCACCCGCGCACTGGAAGGCCATCCGAATATCCGCATCCTGCACGAAGAGATCGCGGAGATACCCAGTGACTGTTTCTGCATCATCGCGACTGGGCCACTCACATCAGATAAGCTCTCTCAAGCCATCCGCGCTGCCACCAAATCACAGCACCTGTATTTCTTCGACGCCATCTCGCCGATCGTCGACGCCGATTCGATCAACATGGACATCGTCTTTCGCGCCTCTCGTTATGACAAAGGCGGAGATGATTATTTGAATTGCCCCATGACGGCAGACCAGTACAATGCTTTTTACAACGCCATGATGGCAGCAGAGAAGGTCCAGCCGAAGGAGTTTGAGAAGACACCCTATTTTGAGGCCTGTGTGCCGATTGAAGTGCTAGCCGAGCGCGGCCGCCAGACAATGCAGTTCGGTCCGATGAAACCGGTGGGCTTGAAAGATCCTCGAACTGGCGTGGAGCCGGCGGCGGTCGTGCAATTGCGGACAGAAAATATCCATCGCACCTGTTACAACTTAGTCGGCTTTCAAACCAAACTCACGTACCCGGAGCAGAAGCGCGTCTTTCGTATGATTCCAGGCCTCGAGCAAGCCGAATTCCTTCGCTATGGCAGCCTGCATCGCAATACCTTTATCAATTCACCTCAGCTGCTGCTCAATACCCTGCAATTCAAGGCTCGAGCTTCCCTCTTCTTTGCCGGGCAGCTCGTTGGCGTGGAGGGCTATACAGAGTCGGCAGCCATGGGTGGCCTCGCGGGGATCAACGCCTCGCGCGCTCTCGCGGGACATCCGCTGATCTCGCCTCCTCCCACGACGGCGCATGGCTGCCTGGTTTCCCACGTCGCCTCATCGGATCCTCGCCATTTCCAACCGATGAACACCAATTTCGGCCTGTTCCCGCCCTTGGCGAACTCACCAAGGGACAAGGAGAAGAAGCGCCGTGCACTGAGTCAGCGAGCCCTTGAGGATTTTGACGCATGGAAGACGCAATCAAGGCTTTCGTAATGTATCTACAGGTCGAACGCTACGCGTCCCCAGAGACGATCCGCAATTATCGCTCCGACCTTCAGCAGCTAGCCACGTTTCTCAGAAAAACCAAGAGGGACTCCTCGCCGCTTCGCATCGACCGAATCACGAGCGACGATATTCGTGCTCATCTCCACTCGTTGGATCGCCAAGGCGAGAAGGCCACGTCCCTCGCGCGAAAGCTGGCGAGCCTACGCAGTTTCTTCCGCTTCCTCCTCCGTGAAGAGCTCGTGAAAACCAATCCGACTGAAACACTGAGAAGCCCAAGACTGCCCAAGCGCCTCCCGCGCGTACTCACCAAGGATGATGCGGCAGCCCTCATGACGTTTCCCTCCGGGCCATCACCCCTCTCTCTTCGTGACCGTGCCCTGCTGGAAACGATGTATTCGACCGGCGCGCGAGTGAGCGAAGTCGTCGGGATTAATCTCCAGGACCTCGACGAAGCGGACGGCATCGTGAGTGTGAGAGGAAAGGGCCGCAAGGAACGAGTCGTCCCGATCGGAGATGTGGCGTTGCAGGCCATCCGTGAGTATCGGAAGTCCTTGAAGCCCACTCCTCGCATCCAGCATCCTTCGTCCCCAATGTTCTTGAATCATAGGGGTGGACGGCTCACGACGAGAAGTGTTGCCAAGATGGTCGCCCGATATTCCAGTCGCCTGGTGAGCGGAGGGGTGAGTCCTCATGCCCTCCGGCATTCGTATGCGACTCATCTGCTCGACGAAGGAGCGGATCTGCGATCGATCCAGGAGCTACTCGGCCATGCCTCCCTGAGTACCACCCAAAAATATACACATGTGGCGATGGATCAACTGCTCGCCGTCTACGATCGGGCCCATCCCCGAGCGCGAATACCACGTCCCTCACATGGAAAGGACCACAAATCATCATGAAAATTCGGTCGACGACCGTTCTCTGTGTCCGACGCGACGGACGGGTCGCCATGGGCTGCGACGGCCAAGTCACGGTCGGCACCACGGTCATGAAGCACAACGCCAAGAAGATTCGGCGCTTGCACCATGATCAAGTCCTGGCGGGGTTTGCTGGTGCCACGGCGGATGCATTCACACTATTCGAAAAGTTTGAGAGTAAACTGGAAGAGTATCGAGGCAATCTCACGAGGGCTGCGGTTGAACTGGCGAAAGATTGGCGGACAGATCGAGTGCTTCGCCGCCTGGAAGCCCTCCTGGCCGTGGCTGGGCGTGAGCAGTCGTTCATCATTACCGGAACCGGTGACGTCGTCGAGCCGGAAGATGGCATTCTGGCCATCGGCTCAGGTGGCCCCTACGCGCTGGCCGCAGCCAGAGGCTTGCTCCGCCATTCACAATTGGAAGCCCCTGTGATCGTCACTGAAGCCATGACCATCGCGGGGTCCATTGACATCTACACGAACCAACAGATTCTTGTTGAAGAACTTCAAGGATAATCCACCATGATGAAGCCGCTCACGAACGAGCCCGTCGCGTTGAATCTCAATAGTCTCACTCCTCGTCAGATCGTCGAGGAACTGAACCGCTATGTCATCGGACAAAAGGATGCGAAGCGCATGGTGGCCATTGCCCTACGCAACCGCTGGCGCCGTCAGCAACTGTCGCCCGACCTCCGCGATGAGGTCATGCCGAAGAACATCATCATGATCGGGCCGACCGGCGTGGGCAAAACGGAAATCGCCAGACGGCTGGCCAAGTTGGCCGAGGCACCGTTCATCAAGGTGGAGGCCTCGAAGTTCACTGAAGTGGGCTATGTCGGGCGCGATGTGGAATCGATCATTCGTGATCTCACCGAGCTCGCTATTAACATGGTCAAGACCCAACGCCTGGCATTCGTGCAACACAAGGCCGAACAGCAAGCTGAAGAGCGCCTGCTCGATCTCCTCTTACCTCCACCCCCGCCTCGACCTGGATTTGTGGACAGCACAACGGAGACGGCTGCCGAACCCCCTCCTGACACCAACGAAACGACCCGGTCGAAACTCCGCCTTCAGCTGCGAGAGGGCAAGATGGATGAACGAACCGTCGAAATGGAAGTCAAAGAGCGGGGAGTTCCGGTCGGCGTCATCTCCAATGTCGGTGGGTTGGACGATCTTGAGAACAATCTTCGTGACATGCTTGGCGGGATGTTCCAGGGCAAAAAGAAGAAGCGGCTCATGAAGGTGCCTGAAGCGCTGAAACACCTGACGCAGGAAGAAGCCCAGAAACTGATCGATATGGACGACACCACGCGTGAAGCGATCAATAAGGTAGAACAAACTGGGATCGTGTTTCTCGACGAGATCGACAAGATCGCCGGTCGTGAGCGCTCCGCGGGACCCGATGTGTCCCGAGAGGGCGTCCAACGAGACTTGCTTCCCATTGTTGAGGGCTGCACCGTCAACACAAAGCATGGCCCAGTCGTGACCGATCACATCCTCTTTATCGCCGCTGGGGCCTTCCATGTCGCGAAACCGTCCGATCTTATTCCAGAACTCCAAGGGCGCTTCCCGATTCGCGTGGAACTCAGCCCCCTCACCAAAGACGACTTCGTCCGCATTCTCACGGAGCCGCAGGGGGCGTTGGTCCGCCAATATCAGGCCTTACTGGCTACGGAAGGATTGGCCATCGAATTTGCACAAGATGGTCTGGAGGAAATCGCGGAGATCGCTGTCCAAGTGAACGAGCGGACCGAGAACATCGGGGCCCGTCGTCTCTTCACCATCATGGAACGGCTGTTGGAAGAGATTTCGTTCGAGGGACCAGGCTGGCCGGACAAGCGGATCAACATCACGGCCACCTATGTCCGGGATCGATTGAAGGACATTGTCAAAGATCAGGATCTGAGCCGCTATATTCTCTAGGAGCCACCAGCTATCAGTCATCAGTCTGTAACACTTTGATCATGAGACTGATTGCTGAACGCTCGCGGCTGATAGCTGGGAGCCTCGTATGAACAAACTCATCAAGAAAGCCGATGTCCTGATCGAAGCCCTGCCGTACATCCGAACGTTTCGTGGCAAAACCGTGGTTGTGAAATATGGCGGCCACGCGATGACCGATGCATCACTCAAAGAACGGTTCGCGCAAGATGTCGTCCTGCTGAAGTACGTCGGCATCAATCCGGTCATCATTCACGGTGGTGGACCGCAAATCGACAAGATGCTCGATCGGCTCGGTATTCAAGCGAAATTCCGCCATGGTGTCCGGATCACCGACGCCGCCACGATGGAAATCGTGGAGATGGTTCTGGCCGGGAAAATCAATATGGAACTCACCGACCTGATCACTCGGCATGGCGGCAGCGCGGTTGGGTTAAGCGGGAAGGACGGCGGCTTGATCCTCAGCAAACCGCTGACGGCCAAAGCGTGGGCGGAAAGTCTCGATCGCGACTTGGATGAGGAAGAGGCGAAAGGCGATTTCGGATTGGTCGGGGATATCGAAAAGGTCGATCCGGGCCTCTTACGGAATCTCCAAGAGGATCACTACATCCCGATTATCGCACCGATCGGCACGGATCGTGAGGGCAATACTTACAACATCAACGCCGATCTTGTCGCTGGAGCTATAGCCGGCGCGTTACGGGCCGAAAAACTGCTGATGATGACCGATATCAAGGGTATTCGTGATGCGAACGGACGCCACCTCTCGACTGTCTCCCGCAAAGATGTGCAGCGCATGATGAAGAAGGGGATCATCACAGAAGGGATGATCCCGAAGGTTCATGCGTGCTTGGATGCCTTGGGCGACGGGGTCGGGAAAGCTCACATCATTGATGGACGTATCCCGCACGCGGTCCTCCTTGAAATCTTCACGCGCAAGGGGATCGGCACGGAGATCGTGAATTAGCCTTGCCTCGTGAGGGACAGACTACGTGCCTACTGATCGTCGCCGTCTCTCAGAGACACTAAAACATCTGGTAGGAGAACGCCACCCGCACTCGTCACCAATCCATCTCCGAGACACCGAAGCCTACCTGCAGCAGCAACTTGCTCAAGCGGGTCTGACCGTGACAGCACAGTCCTTCCCAGCCTTGGGTGGGACCTACCGCAATGTGATCGGAACAGCGCTCCCTGACCATGGACCATTCCAATCGGCACCGCCACTGATCCTCGCTGCGCATTTCGATACCGTGCAAGGATCCCCAGGTGCTGACGATAACGCCAGCGCGCTCGCCGTCATCCTTCATGTGGCTCGTCAGGTCCGGACCATGAAGCTCCTCCGGCCCGTTCGGTTCATCGCCTTCAACTTGGAAGAAGAGAATCTGCTTGGGAGCCAGTCCTATACATCCCTATTACGAAAGAATGGTGAAACCATCCATGGAGCCATCGTGTTGGAATGTGTCGGCTATGCAAGCCATCAACCCAATTCACAGAAAATTCCTCCCGGTGTCCCGATCGCAGTACCCACAACAGGAAATTTTTTGGCCGTGATCGGCAACGAACAATCACAGGCATTGACTGGCTCCGTTGCCAAGGCCATGCAGTCGCATCTCCCGATCGTTCCACTGGTCGTGCCGGGCAACGGAGAAAAACTCCCGGACACGAGACGGAGCGACCATGCGTCGTTTTGGAAGCACGGGTTTCCCGCCGTCATGCTCACCGATACGGCGAATTTCCGAAATCCCCATTACCATCGACCGACCGACACTCTCGACACGCTAAACTTCGACTTCATCACTTCAGTTGCCGATGGCCTCATGGCAACGGTCGTCGCATTGGCTTGTCAGCCGACGGCTTAGCTGCCGACGAAACGCTTCAACGAGGCATTCAAACGGAATCGACAACGGTTCCCTGACGATTTTTCCTTTCAACTGGCGATCGCTGAGTTCAACAACTTGAGGTCGCAAATTGCGACCTCAAGTCTGCAACCCCCTTGGTCGACCTGTATGAGAAGCTGAAGCCGTTGCTGCAACCACCACCCGACTCATCTAAGCAACGGATCGGCTTCCAGTCGAAGGGCAAAGCATGACGCCGACCGACACGGCCAACTTCCGCAATTCCCACTAGCATCGGCTGTCCGATGCACTCGACATCTTCGCCATGGAGTTGCTTAGAAAGATAGCGTACGCTTCAACAAAGGAGGGGAAATCGTTCTGCTACACCACCACCTTACGATAAGTAACTGGTCCCTGCGTTACAATGGATAGTTACCCTGCTCATCCAGACAGGTACTCAAATACAGCAGCGAGCGCCGCATTTCGAATCCGTCGAGATCTCTTCTCCCCCACATACGACAGTGTCTGAAGCTCACTCTCACTCGCTAGCAACACATCACCAACTGTTTTTAATTCAAGTTTCTGTAATCTTGTAAGTTGCCACTCAGTGATATCTAGGACGTTTAATGGTTTAGCTAACCGCTGCTTTAGTACGACTCCTACGCTCGGCTCCGCGAATGTTGGGACGGCAGAGAGCAGGCTTTGATATATAGAATGATTGGCCCCGAACTCACTCATTCGTTTTGGTGTGAGATTTCTAGCTATGCGCAGACCTGTACTGGTAGGTATACCCTCCTGCGCTATTAACGCACCGAGATTTACAGCGTAACGCGAGCCGACTTCGCTTCGTGTTGCTCGAATTCCAGTGGCATGCTCGGTGACAATCCCGCTGTAGGCTAATAACTTGAGCGCCTCTTTCACAGGCTGTGGAGCATCACGATGTATCCAAAAGAAACATGTGGACTTCTGCTCTTGCTCCAAGTACTGCTCGTTTTTCTTTTGCAGATCTGGAAGTACAGCACCTTCAATGAACTGCCGTCCCCAATCTATCAGGTATTGATGTCCAGCATACTTCTCCGGAAGTGTTGAATGTTCAGACCAGAGGTCATTCCGGTAGTACTCACGCACAACATCGTTTGTCTGCGTAGCGCTGAGTCGAGGCGCACGCGCAAGAGTCTTCAGCAAGATCCTCGGATTTCCACTGGCTGCGTACGCGAGAAGTGTGAAGTTCTTATCGTTACGCGCGATGTCCTCCAAAGTTGCACTTTCTGCTTGTTTCTCAACAATCTCTCGCATCGTTCCGACGTAATCAGCACCAAGAATGTCCCGGTCAAAAGAAAGCACGGTTGCATCGTGCAATGGCTGAAACGTATCCCCGTAAGAGGTGACACCTGGATAGACTGCAGCCTTACAGCCAAGGTAGGGCGAACGCAGGTCCCTGAACAAGGTGAAAAACTGTCGTTGCTGTTCAGGAAGAAGTATGTGCGCAGCCTCGTCAATGAGCACGACTATGCGCGTGATATTATCATCCTTGCAAAGATCTTCTACCGCATCTCTAAAATCGTCTAAGGTGGGCAGCGAAGACAAATCAATGGTGATTGGTTCCCCTTTCCACGATTCCTCAAAACTATGAACCAATCTCTCTATAGGCGTTTCAGAATCAGGGATTGGGTCTGCAGAATCTCCCCTTAGAATACTCAATGCTCGAGATTTACCCACACTCAACCCAACAGTATTAAGCGTACGCACGATGCGTGCGCAAATACGCGCAAGCATCCAATGTTGAAATTGTTGTGGGTCCGTAGTGTTGATGAGGGAACTGCGATTGAAACTTACATATACCGGCAATGCTCTCTGAGATTCGAATTCGGCGAGTAGCTCTGATTCAGCTACACGCAAAAGAAAAGACTTACCGACTCCTCGACTACCAGCAAGGACCACCGGATTCCGAGCCTTGAGAGCATTAATGATCTCGCGATCGCGCTTCGTCTCGACGAAGTACTTTGCCACCTCTTCAGGCTTGATATCCTCCGTCCGATAAAAAAATTCAGCCATTGCTCACCTCAGACGGTCCTCCGAGAAGCGCTCTTACCCCACCCGAATGACCAAGTTGGTCCATTAGCGTATTCTCCAGATGTGACCGATTCGCTGCATCGAAATCGCATAGATATCTAGCCGCCAAGGCATAGGAGATGGTTAGACGAACCACGGATGCTTTCTTTTGCCATGCCTCGAATGAAGCGTCGTCGAACGTGAGCTGTTCGGGTATTGAACGGTGAGTGTGTGCATTACCATGGACATACTCAGAGCATTCTCGATAAACTGCTGCTGCGGAACGATACTGAGCAGCTTCATCCGCTAGACTTTCAGAAAAGAGAAGAACGAACTGCTTGGAGAGGATACCCTTCTCCGCATCAATCAGGGACAACCAATTGGTATCCCGCTGGCCCCGGAGCCATTCTCGCAATTCTCGTTCATTGGCTGACCATTGCACAGCGGCAAAACCGAGCTCAAGAGTCAGGCGAAGCGCCGAGAATGCTGCGCGATAATGCCCAGCCGATAAAGCCAAAAGCGCGAACTGATACTCTCTATGTGTTGCCTGGAGCACTGGGACTTCAGGTCGCTTACCAAGTTCAACAATCCACAAGCCAAGATCGCCAATGAATGCATGACTCTTTGCCATTGCCTCAGCACGTGAGCCAGCGAATGATTCAGCTAATACAGCACCCGACTCTGCATGAAGCTGTTTGTAATGATCATTGCAGGCATTGCTCATTGTGTTTGTGCTTGCATGAAAAACTCTGTTTGGACACTCTAACCAATAACTCTGCTCACAGGAACAATTTGACGAGGCAAACCGCATCTGGTTCAGGATTGTCCTGTTCCTTTAAGTACTTGTCAATGCTTGCCAGAAGGTAGGTTGGAGCATGGCACGGATCGGTGCATCGCCCCAACAAGCACGAGGACATGACATCCTGAATCACTACATATTCGGCTCTACAAGTTCCTCACTCATCGCGATTCAGAACTCGCGACAAAACTTGGCCAGATATTTGCGTTGTTACCGACTCGACGATTTCCTACAGTCGCTTCTCCAACACGAAATGATGCTCCCCGCAGCAAGCTGCGGGGTATCACAGAACATAGCTTCGAAGACTTCTCGGAAACAGAACTGAACCCCGTAGCAAGCTACGGGGAATATTCAAGTTTAAGGCAGGGGCATAAAAGCGAGGACGTTGATCGGCGACTCCCAGGTACGCTTCAGGTGGTGTGCAGACGGTTCAGCCAGTAGTCGGGGCGGCGTTTGGCGTGGGCGACTGCGAGAACCCGGATTTCGGTCGGGAGATCAAGAAACACCAGTGCATAGGGAAATCTGGGAAGTAAGGCTCGCCGGATCTCCAGATCACTAGCCGTATCGGCAAGTCTGGGAAACGAAAGAGGACGGGATTCTATTGCCTGTCGTGTTTGATCGATATCCTGAAGGAATCTGATTGCAAGCCCACGTTGGCGAGTTTCGTACCAGGATGCAGCCTCGGCCAGCTCTGCCACGGCCTCAAGTGAGAGACCAACAGGTTTCACCGTTTGGGCAGGCGATCCAGCACCTGCTTGCGCGCCTCTTCCCAGGCGACGCCGGGAACTCCCGCTTGCGCTGCCCGTGCGCGGCGGTCAATTTCCGCAAGCCATGCTGCGTCACTTCGCACTTGTCCCGGTTCCGCCGGTGGAAGACTATCGAGCAATTCGACAACTAATTTCGCACGTTGTTGATCCGGTAGCTGCAGCGCATCCTTCAAGAGTTGCTGTGTGGTTGGAGCCATGAGAATAACTCTAGCCTATCTTACGCAGAAATGAAAGGTTGCCTTGGTTCATTGTTCCTGTCGCTACCCGCCGCTGATCTGGTAGCCGATTTTCATACTGTAGGTTCAAGAGCAACATACGGTCGTTGCCTAAACCGACTCTGGCGTCTTCTGCTCACTACATCGCGTTGCTCATGAATCATGAAGAATGAGAAACCTGCATCGATTCTTTGCGAGGTTTTGTGAGATAAGTGAGCGACCATGGAAACACGCCTCTCTGGTTCAACACGCCGAGTCATCGCCTCCGTGTTTGATCGCCTCGAGTACAAGCGGCTGGAGTCCGTTTACTGCTATGAGGGCGGCAAGGAGTTCTGGCGAACTAAGCGAGAGCCCTGTCGGAGACTGGGAATGAAGGTGGCTGAGGCTCTCATACAGAAGTTGCCACATGGTGGGCGAAGTCTCTACGTGGGCGCCGGGGTTGCTGAGCTCCCGCCATTGTTCGCTGAAGCGATGGAACGTGAACGACATGTCGAGCCTTACAATCTCCGACGGTCGGAGGTCACTGTCCTCAATCGAGCCTGTCGATCGCTGCCTGTGAAGTTTCATGCGCAGGACGCTTCTTCCGCTGCCGGCCGCTTCGATCATCTGTGGATCGTGAGCGTCTTGAATGATCCGGAACGGTTTTCCCATCTCTCCCCGCTGTCCTATGGTCGAGCAGATCCGGTCACCTTCGATCCACTTGGTTTTCAGAAAGAACGGCGAGTCGTCCAAGCGATTGTCGATCGCTGCATGGCGAAATTAACAACGCCGGGATTGGTCACGACCTCAACAGAAGAAGCGATCTGGATTGCGGACTGGTGTCACCGACATGGAATTCCCTATCGAGTGGGGCGGAAACAGTACGCCACGGCGCTTGTGGAAGATCCGATTTGCTTCATAACGATTGGTGGCGACTGACCGACGGGGGGCTGAGTTCGGTCAGAGTTGAAAACCAGTTTTCTTGGCAGAATCACCCAAATACTGTCCGG
Organism: uncultured Nitrospira sp.; assembly: GCA_902500775.1. Lineage (GTDB taxonomy): Bacteria > Nitrospirota > Nitrospiria > Nitrospirales > Nitrospiraceae > Nitrospira_D. Next base: position 32,003 of record CABVRZ010000034.1, on the reverse strand, counting down.
CGTACTTCACGTAATTACTCGCCGATTCTTTAATCCAGGCCAACTCCTTCTCCGTGACTGAGCGCTTGACCCTGGCCGGCGAGCCAAGGACCAAACTGTTCGGTGGCACGATGGTCCCTTCGATGACCAAGGCTCCCGCTCCCACCACGGAATCTTCCCCGATCACCGCGCCATCCATGACAATGGTGCCCATGCCGACCAACACGCGATCCTTGATCGTACAGCCGTGCAAGACTACATTGTGACCGATCGTCACCTCATTGCCGATGATGAGTGGGTGCGTGTCATGCGTGACATGGAGCATGCACAGGTCCTGCACATTGGTTCGATTGCCGATCCGAATGTAGTGGACGTCGCCTCTGATCACAGCATTGAACCAGACGCTGGACTCTTCGCCTAGCACGACATCGCCGATCACGACGGCCGTGGTGTCGACAAAGCAAGACTTCGGGACGGTCGGCTTGATGCCCTGAAAGGTTCGAAGCATGCGGGCACTCTAGGGGAATTGTGCGTCCTCCCGCAAGAGGCTAATTGACAGTCTTTTTGACCCTCCCGTAGACTGCCTCCATGTCTCAACCTTTGATTATTCCACGGCGTGCCGGATCGGCGACCTCGACGACGGCCCGTCAGGGAACGACCACCATCGGTTTTGTGAACCTTGGCTGCTCCAAGAATCAGGTCGACTCGGAAATCATGCTCGGAACGTTGGTCGCCGAAGGGTTCCAACTCACGGGGGACCCAACACAAGCCGAGGTGGTCATTGTGAATACCTGCGGCTTCATCGAAGAAGCCAAAGAAGAATCGATCAACACGATCCTCGAACATGGGCAGCTGAAGAAGACCGGAACCTGCCGAGTCTTGATCGCAGCAGGCTGCTTGGCCCAGCGCTATCAAGGAGACCTGCTGAAAGAATTGCCGGAACTCGATGCCGTGGTCGGCACCGGCGAGTTCGGAAAGATCGCGGAGATTTGCCGAGCACTTTTGACGCCCAAGAAGCGCCGTCAGCGTATCTGGATGAGCAAGCCGCCCTATCTCTATGACGAACTGGCGCCTCGATTGAGGCTCGGCAAGCAGCACAGCGCCTACGTCAAAATCGCCGAAGGCTGCAACCGCAATTGTACGTTCTGCGCGATTCCGTTGATGCGCGGCAAGCAACGCAGCAGACCGGTGGAATCCATCGTGGCAGAAGCGCGCCAGCTCGCCGCCGAAGGGGTCAAAGAAATCAACCTCATCTCGCAAGACACCATCAACTATGGCGTGGATCTCGGCATTCGCCAAGGGCTCGTCTCGCTCCTCCGTGACTTGGTCAAAGTGGATGGCCTCCGATGGATCCGGCCGTTTTACCTCTACCCACAACAAGTCACTGACGACCTTCTTGATCTCTACGCTGGGGAAGAAAAGATCACGAAATACATCGACATGCCGCTTCAACACATCAATGACCGGATGCTTCACCGAATGCATCGACTCGGCAATCGCGCATCAATCGAATCCCTCGTCGACCGCATCCGAACCCGCATCCCCGGAGTCACCTTCCGGACGGCCTTCATCGTGGGCTTCCCGGGAGAAACTGAGGCGGCCTTCACTGAGCTGCGCGACTATGTGGAACAGGCGGAGTTCGATCGAGTCGCAGCGTTTGTGTACTCGGATGAGGACCAAACCCCGGCAGCTGAGTTAGACGAGAAAGTCGAACGCGAGGTGATGGATGACCGCCGCAATACCATCCTCTCAGTTCAAGAAACCATTGCCACTGCCAAAGGCAGAGCCACGATTGGATCGATCCTCGATGTCCTTATTGATGGACGATCCGACGACACAGAAGGCGTTCTCGAAGGACGCCACGAGGGGCTTGCGCCTGAAATCGACGGCGTCGTCTATGTCGATGAAGACTCAACCGACGCCGGTGGTAAGGCTTCAGATCCGGCACCCGGCGATTTCTGCAGAGTCGAGATCACCGATGCCGCAGGATTCGACCTCGTCGGCCGCATTACGGCAACTGCTATTCACTGAGTGCAGCGTCTGACCGTTCTTCTTACACGTACCGCACCAATTCCAAATCGGAGCACATACCCATGACGACGCGGAAGAAGGACTCGATCATTCTCCTGATCCGTTGCAAGGATCGCAAAGGCATCGTTGCACGGGTATCGGGGTTCATTCACGACTTCGGCGGCAACATTCTCGACTCCGACCATCACACCGACGAAGACACAAACGTTTTTCTCATGAGGATGGAGTTTGCCACGGATGGGCTTCAGATGCCTCCCAGCGATATTCCGGCCGCATTTGACCCGATCGCCAAAGTGTACGAGATGCACTACGAAGTCTATCCGTCCGCTCAGCGGCCTCGCGTCGGGTTTCTCGTTTCAAAACAAGATCATTGCCTCGCTGATCTCCTCCAGCGACATCGCCGAGACGAATTGCACATCGATATTCCCGTCATCATTTCGAACCACGACACTTGTGCAAGTTGGGCCGAGCTTTTCAACATCCCCTATGTCGTCTACCCCGTCACGAAGGAGACCAAGCCTCAGCAGGAACAACAAGTCCTGGCCTTGCTGAAGGAGCATCACGTCGAACTCGTCGTCATGGCGCGCTACATGCAAATCCTCAGTGCCGAGTTTTTGACTCAGGTCGGTTGCCCCGTCATCAACATTCATCATTCGTTCCTCCCGGCCTTTATCGGAGCCAATCCCTATCGGCAGGCCTACGACCGAGGCGTGAAGATCATCGGGGCGACCGCCCATTACGCGACTCAAGACCTGGATGAGGGGCCTATCATCGAGCAAGACGTCATTCGGGTAGGACACCGAGATACCGTAGAAGATCTCGTTCGGAAAGGACGGGATCTTGAGGAAGTCGTGCTGGCAAGGGCAGTGCGCCGCCACATTGAGCGACGAGTCTTGGTGTATGGGAGAAAAACCGTGGTCTTCGATTGAATGATTTGAGAATGGAACCTCACGGAGGGAGAGTAGGCCAGTACCTTCTCCCCCTCCGTTGGAATGAGTTCCATCCTTATACTTTGGCGGAGACGAACAACGAATTCCCCCGCCGATTGATCAGAATCAAGACATTGGCCCCCTTCTTGAGATCCGCGGAAGCTTTTTCAAACTCTTTGACGGACTTGATCGGTCGCCGATTCATTTCCTCGATCACGTCACCCGCAGAAAGACCGGCCCGCCCGGCTCCGCTGTCTGGATCAACTCTTGTCACCACAACACCGCTCGTTCCATGGAATCCGAGCTGTCGTGCCGTGTCTGGATCGATCTCCTCGACCACTAGACCAAACAGGGCATCATCGGAGTCTCCCTGCTGCACCTTCGCCACTTTGGATTCGTCCGGCTGTTCACCCACTCGGACGGTCAACTCACGTTCATTTCCATCACGAATAACGCCGAGTGTCACTTTGACACCAACCGCGGTCCTGGTGACGAGTCGCTGTAACGCTACACCATCGTCCACCGGACTCCCGTGATACCTGACAATCACATCCCCCTGCTTGAGACCGGCTTGATCCGCAGGACTCCCTGCCTTCACATCGCTGATCAATGCACCCTTCACATCCTTCAGGCCGAATGACGCGGCCAGATCCTGGTTCAATCCTTGGAGCCCAATCCCGAGATATCCTCGGACGACCTTGCCGGACTTGACCAGACTCTCATAAATCGGCTTGGCCATCGTGGTTGACACGGCAAACCCGACGCCTTGATATCCCCCGGTCTGTGAAAAGATGGCTGTGTTGATCCCCACCAGCTCCCCCTTGGTATTCACCAGTGCACCACCAGAGTTACCTGGGTTAATGGCGGCATCCGTCTGAATAAAATCTTCGTACTGGGTGATTCCCATCTGGCCACGGCCCACCGCGCTCACGATCCCAAGCGTCACAGTGGAATTCAGTCCAAAGGGATTGCCAACAGCCAAGACATACTCGCCGACTTGCAGACTTGACGCATCACCCCATGCAATGGCGGGAAGATGACTGGCATTGACCTTGACCACGGCAAGGTCGCTCTTCGGATCGACTCCAATAATCTTGCCCTTAAACTCCCGCCTGTCGGGAAGCGTGACGCTGACTTCACGGGCCTGGGCAATCACATGATTGTTCGTCACAATATAGCCATCCGACGAAATGATCACGCCGGATCCTTGTCCCCTCCGCGGCGCTCGATGGTCAAATGAGTCTCCAGGCCGCCGCCCACGAGGTCCGAACGGCTTACCAAAGAACTCTTCCATTCGCTCTCGAAGTTCATCCGGAACAGGGGAACCGTCCGCAACATTCTCCGTCATGACCGTCGTAATGTTCACGACCGCCGGAGTGACTCGCTTGGCGACATCTGTAAAGCCGGGTGCCGGCTGAACGATTGCGGGCGACGCAGTGCCCTGTGGCAGAAAATTGGATGCATGGGACAAGGTGAGTGAGTGGACACCCCAGATCATAGCCCCACTCACAAGCCCAATTCCGAGGATAGACCCGATGGTACGATGAGGATGCGATGGCATGATTCCCTCCTTCATCACGATATAGCCGGTTATTTGGCATCGAGTACTAGACCTACCAACCGGTGATGAGAGGGAGATTAGTCGGGGATTAAACGTGGCTAAGCTGGAATCTTCATGAGCGGCAGCACAACGGTGAAGGTCGATCCCTGGCCAAGCTCACTCTTGACCTCGACCCGGCCCTTATGGAGATCTGCGATCCAGGCACAGATGGCCAGACCAAGCCCTGTTCCTTTTTTTGTATGGTTGCGAGCCACATCCGTGCGGAAGAACCGTTGGAAGATCTTTTTATGGTCGGCCGCGGCAATGCCGATACCATGGTCGGTGATCGAAAGCCGTGCTTCCTGGCCGTCTCTCAACAGCGAGATTTCGACTTTGCCGCCAGGGTTCGAGTATTTCATCGCGTTCTCAACAAGATTAAGCAGCAATTCCCGAAGCCTCAGGTCATCCCCTTTGACAGTGACCGGCATCACGGTGCCAAGCACCACTTCAACATTTCGTTCATGTCCCAACAGCTTCGCCTGGCGATGGACGTCTTCCACCAACGACTGCAGAGCAACCGGCATGGACTCGACCTTCACCTCCCCCATATCGGCACGGGAAAGAAACAACAGTTCATCCACGATGCGGGTCATCCGATCAATCTCTTCGAGGTTGCTCTCCAGCACCGCCTTGTAATCGTCAAGCGGACGCGATTTCCTCAACACCAGATCGGTTTCACCCTTCATGACGGTCAGAGGCGTTCTCAACTCATGCGACGCATCACTGGTAAATTGACGGATCTGGCGAAACGAGGCATCCAACCGACCGATCATGTTGTTGAACGTGGCCGCCAAGCGCCCAATTTCATCCTGAGCCCCAGGCATACTGAGCCGCTGACTGAGGTCTCCTGCAGCAATACGCTGCGCAGCCAGGGTGATCTTATCCACCGGGCGGAGCGCCCGCCCCGCCAGAAACCAGCCCCCAGCAAGCGATACGGCCAACGCAATCGGAATCGCTACCAACACCAGGACGAGGAAGCGATGGAGCGTCTCTCCGACGGACTCCATCGATGTACCAACCTGCACGATGTACAGCAGATTCCCCCGGTACTCGATCGGCATAGAAATCAACCGCAAGGGAGGCTCTTTGGGGTACTTCGCCGACTCAAAAATGCTCTGTCCGGCGAACGCGGCATCAAGGGCCGTCCGGCTGAGCGGAACCTCATGTTGTTTGATGTTCGGAGAGCGAATCGTGATGGTGCCGGAAGGACTGAAGATCTGGAAGAACTTATCAATTCGCGTGAGCTCCGGAAACTGAGAGAGCAGTTCCTCCTCGTCGATCAGAGGAAGAAATCCGTGCGTTTCGAGCGAGCGCACGGCTGCCGTCGCCGTTTCTTCCAACGATTCATCCACGGTCTCGCGGAGATTTCTGGCCGTAATGGCATAGAGAACCATCGAGAACAGGATCAAGACCAGCGCGAGCACGGTCCCATACCAGAGAGTCAACCGAACACGCAGTGGCATCAGCCACCTCCTCGCCGATGGGGACGAACGAAAATCGCGGTGCACTCTCGAAGACCGTATCGGCCTTCTACAGTGGTGGCATGGGGTGGGACCACTGGTCTCCGCATCCTGCTAGTCGGCCTTCAGCATATATCCGCTTCCGCGGATGGTATGGATGAGTTTCTTCGTCCGACCTCGATCGATCTTGTTCCGGAGATAATTCACATAGACGTCAATGACGTTCGTAAACGTGTCGAAGTCTTGATTCCAGACGTGCTCGGAGATCATCGGCCTGGTGAGTACGCGGCCGGTATGACGCATCAAATATTCCAGCAAGGCATATTCTTTCAACGTCAATTCGATGCGTTGCCCGCCTCGCGTGACCTCACGCGTCGCCGGATTGAGCATCAAGTCCTCGACTTGAAGCACTCCGGGACTTTCTGTGGCACCACGACGCAGTAAGGCACGAACCCGTGCCAACAGCTCATCAATGGCAAACGGTTTCGTGAGATAATCGTCGGCGCCGGCATCCAATCCTTGGACTCGCTGGTCGATCTGCGATTGAGCCGACAGAATCAACACCGGCGTTTGGATCCGTTCACGGCGAAGATTTTTGAGCACATCCAACCCGGACATGGATGGCAACATGACATCGACCACCAGGAGATCATAGTCGGTCGCCAAGGCCATCTCTAGCCCCTTAGCCCCGTCTTCGCAGAGATCGACGGCGTAGCTTTCTTCTTCCAACGCCCGCTTAATAAAGCACCCGACTTTGGTTTCGTCTTCGAGGACCAGTACCCGCATACCCACTCCCACAAGGTTAATCAGGGGGGTGATTATACCAAACGACGCACGCTGAATCTCGGAGTTCGAAAAAGCCTTGGGAAGCCCGATTCACATGCGTCGACTGGCTTGACACGGGCGAGACGGCGGAAACGACTGCGCGTTGCAGCACGGGGATAAGAAGGAAGGTAGAAGCACAGTTACGTAGAGTCGCCGGGGAAGGTCTGCTCCACAGAGGTAATCATGGGTTTCCCGCCGCGGATAGTCAACACCAGGGTCTCTTCGCCTTCCGCCTTGAATTCGTGGTTAGCCGGTCTGAGGGTCTCAGTGGACTTGAAGGATACCTTGGCACTTCGCTCATCCGCAGCCAACGAGACCGACGTATTCGTACGGGTAAAATCATTATCGCTTGGGAAGGCGAACGCCATGGCCAGTGTCTTGCGATAGTCGTCCCGTGTCAGCAAGGCCGTTTGGTGTTGTGGACCTTGCTTCAGATGGATGGTGATCGTTGCGTCATACGAAATGTGACGGAGGACACCCTCGACATCTTTTCTCCGAACAGCATCGTCAAGGGTGCCGAGAAGCCGATCGATTCCGTCACGAGTGAGGCGCACATCCATCGCACTGGAGTTCGACTGCTGTTCCGTAAGCGATGCAGTTGGTTGGGTGTGAGGTGACAAGAACGTAGTCGGAATCCCTTGGCCGTTGAAGATCACGTATCCGCCTACGGCCAGGAGGCCGAGAGTCAGCGTAGTGACGAGCACCGCTCCCTTAAGAGATCGACCAGTGGATGGCTTCGCGGAATCCTGCCTGGAGCTTCGACTAGTGGCAATCATGGTCACCGCTCCGGATTCGATTGATCACTCACAATAGCGTGAATTCGCGAAAAAGCAACGAAAGAGCGCGGCGGTGCACACTCATCTCTCTGTCGAACGAACCGAATAGTTCCGGAGAGTGAACATGGATCTTATACCTGATCGCTCGGTGCTCATCGCCGTCCTGAAGTTTCCCCATACGGAGCGGGTCAGATCGCTTGGAAATGTGGTAATCCCATGGTAGGCTGCACGGTCAACACGACGAATAGTGCGTCTCGCGCTGGTGGTGATCTCGACAACCGAACAGAGGATGGATGACGTTATGAACAGTCCGACATGGCTTCAACCGACTGACGACTTTGTGCATCGGCACCTGGGACCCACCGAGGCCGATGTTCAAGAAATGCTGGCCACATTGGGTCTACGCTCGCTCGACGCGTTGGCCGATGCCGCCATTCCTGATGACATTCGTCTTCGTCGGTCACTTGATATTCCCAGCAGCGAAGGCGAGCAAGCCGTCTTAACCCGCCTGAAAGGCATCGCATCCCAGAATACGGTCTATCGATCGCTGATCGGCATGGGATACTACGACTGCGTCACCCCTGGCGTGGTCCAACGGAATATTTTGGAAAATCCGGCATGGTATACGCAGTACACCCCCTACCAAGCGGAAATCTCACAGGGCCGCTTGGAAGCCCTCGTGACCTTCCAGACCATGGTCGGTAACTTGACCGGTCTGCCGCTAGCGAATGCGTCCTTATTGGATGAGGCAACAGCGGCGGCTGAAGCGATGGCGATGTGCCATGCGATTGCCAACAATCAAGACCCCGACCAGGAACGGAACGAGTTCTTCGTCTCGCGCGACTGCCACCCCCAGACTGTAGCTGTCTTGCAGACAAGAGCGGAACCGTTAGGCATACAGATCAAGATCGGAGTTCCCTCTTCAGTCGATTGTTCTCAGAAACAGCTCTGCGGCATCCTCCTGCAATACCCGGCGACGGACGGCTACGTGGGTGATTTCAGCGACCTCGTCGCCCGAGCCCATGAGGCCGGCGTCCTCGTGGCAGTGGCGACCGATCTGCTGGCGTTGACGTTACTCCGATCGCCGGGGGAATTCGGTGCTGATATTGCCGTCGGCTCGACACAACGGTTCGGAGTCCCGGTCGGCTTCGGTGGCCCCCATGCCGCGTTTCTCGCGACCAAAGAGGAGTATAAGCGGCAGATACCGGGTCGCCTGGTCGGTGTGTCAAAAGATGTGACCGGCAAACCGGCTATTCGGCTGTCGCTTCAGACGAGGGAGCAACACATTCGACGGGAGAAGGCCACCAGTAACATCTGTACGGCTCAAGTCTTATTGGCCGTCATGGCCGCCATGTACGCGGTGTATCACGGGCCCGACGGATTGCGTCGGATCGCTGAGCGCGTGCACGGCCTCACCCTGCTGTTGGCCGAAGGATTGCGTCGGATCGGGTTTGAGGTGTTGCCCAAAGTCTTTTTCGATACGGTTCGGATACCGATCACCACCACTCAAGCCGAGCCGATTGTGATCCGAGCAAATGAACAAGGCATCAATTTCCGGTGCTACGAAGATGGCTCCATCGGAATTGCACTCGACGAACTCAGTTCCGAAGAGGAGGTGCAGCGTCTCCTGGAAATCTTCGCCGGACATAATCAGTTGCCGTTCCGTCTCTCCGATCTGGTGGCCGCCGTTGATCCAAACTATCCCGCTCCATTAGCCAGGACCAGCCAGTATCTGACGCATGAGGTCTTTCATCGCTATCGTTCCGAGCATGAGATGCTCCGCTATCTCCATAGACTGCAGGCAAAAGACTTGTCGCTGGTGCATTCCATGATTCCATTAGGCTCCTGCACCATGAAGCTAAATGCGACGGCTGAAATGCTTCCGGTGACGTGGCCGGAGTTCGCTCGTCTGCACCCCTTCGCGCCGGCTCAGCAAACGCACGGCTACCGCACCTTGTTCGAGCAACTTGAGGCGTGGCTGGCCGAGATCGCCGGGTTTGCGGCTTTTTCGTTGCAACCGAATGCAGGCTCGCAGGGCGAGTATTCAGGCCTGATGGTGATTCGGGCCTATCATCAGTCGAAGGGAGAAACGCACCGGGATGTGTGCTTGATCCCGGTTTCCGCTCACGGCACGAACCCGGCCAGCGCAGCCATGGTCGGGATGACCGTGGTGGTCGTGGCGTGCGATCGAAACGGAAATGTGGATGTGGCCGACCTGGAGGCCAAAGCGGCGCAATACCGAGACCGACTAGCAGCCCTGATGCTGACCTATCCCTCCACCCACGGAGTGTTTGAGGCCAGCGTGCGGCGCATTTGCCAGATCGTCCACACCCATGGAGGTCAAGTGTATATCGACGGAGCCAATATGAATGCCATGGTCGGCCTCTGCCGTCTGGGCGACATTGGCGCCGATGTGTGCCACCTTAATCTGCATAAGACGTTTTGTATTCCCCATGGCGGAGGAGGGCCTGGCGTGGGACCCATCGGTGTCGCACGGCACCTAGTCCCGTTTCTTCCAGGACATCCCGTCATCAAGCTCGGTAGCCCGCAGACCATCGGCCCCGTGTCAGCAGCGCCATTCGGCAGCCCGAGCATTTTGCCGATCTCCTGGACCTATATCGCCATGATGGGACGCGAGGGTTTGACGAAGGCCACACAGGTAGCCATCCTCAACGCCAACTACATGGCCAAACGTCTCGAAAAGCACTACTCCATCCTGTACCGAGGAGATTCCGGACTCGTAGCACATGAGTTCATTCTGGATCTGCGTGAATTTAAGGAGACCACCGGTGTCGAGGCGATGGATGTGGCCAAGCGCTTGATGGACTACGGTTTTCATGCACCGACGGTGTCATTCCCGGTGGTCGGCACGCTCATGGTGGAACCAACCGAAAGCGAATCGAAACACGAACTCGATCGCCTCTGTGAGGCCCTCATCTTGATCCGCGCCGAGATTCAGGAGATCGTTGACGGCCGTCAGCCACGGGTCAACAATGTGCTGAAGAACGCGCCTCACACCGCAGCAAGTGTCACAGCCACGGAGTGGAACCGACCCTATAGTCGCGAACAAGCCGCGTTTCCTGCTCCCTGGGTCAAACAGAGCAAGTTCTGGCCGAGTGTCAGCCGGATCGACGAAGCCTACGGAGACCGTCATCTGGTCTGTAGCTGTCCGCCGATCGAAAGCTATCAGTCCTAGCAGGATGCTGAAAAAGTCTGCCAGCGTCGTTCTCGCATCGCTCAGCGGCTCAACGTACCGAAGCGTACGCCTCGCCACTTCGCTTGCTGCGGCCTTGCTGGACAATCTTTTTGAGCACCCTGCCGTGATTCTGATGTGTCTCTAGCCCGGACCTGCTAGACATCATCAAGACCTCAGTTCGTGCTGAGCTTGTCGAAGCAGAGCCTTGCCTTTGTCATCGAGGAGGTTCCTATGACCAACCTGGGCCGCCGAGACTTTCTGGTACGAACAGGCCTCGCATTAGGTGCAGCACTGCTCGCCGATGCGCGTCCTTGTGCACTTGCCAATCCATCATCACCACAGGGCAAGCTTGAGAGCTGGGAGAGCATCAGAGCGCAGTTTCCCCTCTCTCCACAGCTTATCCACCTTGCAGCGTTTTTTCTGGCGTCCCATCCCACCCCTGTTCGTGACGCGATCGAACGGCATCGCGCCGGCCTGGATGCCGACCCCATCGGCTATTGGGTTGACCAGGAGGAGAAACAGGAAGCGAGGGTCCTCCAGGCGGCAGCCGACTATTTGGGCGGCAACCCCACCGACATCGCCTTGACCGACAGCACGACGATGGGATTAGGGCTCCTCTACGGCGGGCTGCAACTTCGTGCCGGGCAAGAAATTCTGACAACGACTCACGACCATTACTCGACAGAGACCGCCCTTCGGCTTCGCGCCGAACGGACCGGCGCTATAGTACGACAGATCCCCCTCTATCGCTCGCTCAAGACCGTCTCCCGCGACGAGATCGTCGGTTCCCTGGTCAAGGGCATCTCTCCCACAACCCGTGTCGCGGCCGTCACCTGGGTCCATTCCAGCACGGGATTGAAACTCCCGATTCACGACATGGCTCGTGCGATCCAGTCCATCAATCGTTCGCGAGATGAGCGAGACCAGATCATCTTCTGCGTGGACGGCGTGCATGCGCTGGGGGTTGAGGATTTCAACATCAGAGAACTCGGCTGTGACTTCCTAGTTGCCGGAACCCACAAATGGATGTTCGGCCCACGCGGGACTGGCCTCGTCTGGGGCCACCCAAAAGCCTGGCCGATCACTAGGGCAACGATCCCGACCTTCAGCAGTCAGGCCTATGACCTCTGGATGGAGAACAAATCGTCAAAGGATCTTCCGCAATCCGTCCACATGACCCCTGGCGGGTTCCATTCCTTCGAACATCGCTGGGCATTGGATGAAGCCTTCCTGTTTCATCAGGCTATCGGGAAAGCCAAAGTGACGCAGCGAATCTATGAGTTGAACCAGCAGCTGAAGCAAGGCTTGGCTGCCATGCCCCATGTCACCCTGCACACACCGATGTCGCAGGATCTATCAGCGGGGATCGTCTGTTTTGAAGTAGCCGGTCTGCCACCGCGCCAGGTCGTGGAGAAGCTTCGGGATCGGGGCATCGTCGGCAGTGTGACACCCTACGCGACGAAGTATGTCCGACTTGCACCGAGTCTCATAAACTCGACGGATGAGATAGAAAAAACACTGGAAGAGGTCAGAAAACTGCGCGCGTCATAGGGTGAAGTCCCGCAAGACCATTTGTGGTGAGCCGGTCGAACCATGAACGGTACCCCGTATGAGATCTCACGCCCTTCGATAAACTCAGGGCGAACGGCACCCTTGGCCGTCTCACCAGATTCTACGGATTTTTACGATGAACGCAAGGAGGAAGCCCACGCTTGTGACCCTGACCAAAGGCAACGGTCAGGATGAGCAACTGTATCGATCAGTGCGAGTAGGACTACATCGACCGGCGTCGGTGGACAGTTTTGAGGCGAGGTTCGCTGCCTCCAAGACGAGCGAGACGTTTTGCGGTTTCGCGTGAGATCAGGGCCTCAAACCCCAGGCGAACTAGCTGGATTTTTTCTCGAACACCGGTCAATCGCAGCGCTTGCTCGAGAAGTTTATCATCGATGTTGAGCGTGGTTCGCATGTTCTTCGGTATGTCTTATCAGAGCATCTGGCGTCAGGCTCGTAGTGGTCGCAAGGCCACGGAATAACTGTCACTTCTATGGCAGGTCAGGTGGATGAATCGTGGCTTCAGTTTGTGGCAATTGCCTTACTTCTCACCACACTTCTTCAATTGTGACTCGAGACACTGCTTCGTCAGGTCCTCTGCTTTCTGGATCTGAGCAGGCGTCATACGTTTCGCCATATGGTCCCGGTCCTTGATGATTTCCGTCTTCGACCCGCCGGTCGAGGATTCTCCAGCAACGCTGTACCACACATAAGCTCGCACCGAGTCTTGCTGAACCCCCTGCCCCTTGGCGTACATCTGCGCCAGTTCGTTTTGCGCCCCGGCATGGCCTTGCCCCGCCGCTAGGCGATGCCATTTCAAGGCGGCCTGGTTGTCTTGCATCACGCCCAGCCCGCTGGCATACAGAAGTCCGAGATTGTACTGCGCCCGCACATCCCCCTTTTCTGCTCGAGGATGGAAGAGTCCTGCTGCGGCTCGGTAGTCTCCCCGCTTGAGCGCTTCGTAGGGCTCTTCCCCGGCGAGCGGGATTGATCTCTGAGGGACGACTGGCTTCGGAGTTTTCGTCAGCGGTTCCACCGCAGTCGCAATTGTCGCATGGATCAGAAGTAAGACTCCTGCGAGCACAAGTCGTCTCATTATTGTCCTACCTTTCAGCTGTGCTATCATCTTGTGATGCCGACTGATTCGCCATTGATACTCTGAGCACGCCTTCTTGGGCGTTCTCAATCTTCCAATGGGGATCAACCGTAACGGAGTTCATTGTTGTCGAACCTGACGGAGCTGTCATCAAAATACCACTTCCTGGTCTGAGGATGATACGTGGAACGTTGTAAGAAGTAGTGATTGACTGGCAATGAGTCAACACAGGCGTCACGCGAGATAGGTTTCATTATTGTTAGAGAAGGAAAGCCTTGAGCAGGTGTCGCTCAGTCAAGAAATAGGCGCCTGAGACGACCTCATCCGTCTTCCCGTCTACCTTCGCTTGTGTTCTCATCTATTCGTGAAAAGCGCGGAACAGAGGCGCCTCCCTTCTCGACATTCTCAGTAAACATGGCAAAGGGTCTTATCCAGAGGCCTCGATCGCCATACAACGCCCGATACACAACAAACTCCTCTTCCGTTTCTGAATGTCTGGCGACTCCCAATACCTCATACTGCTGACCTTTATGGTGACGGTATACTCCTGGTGAGACCATGATCGCCAGCTCCTCATGCGGGGGATAACTGCCTGTTCACCCGACAGGCACGTGCCAATTCAGCCAAGCCGGACATTTGAAGGGATGCTAACGATGGACTCCCTGACAGGAGAGGGGAACGTGTTGTGGTGCCGAAGCCGGGAGTTGAACCCGGACGCCCTTGCGAGCACCAGCTCCTGAGGCTGGCGTGTCTGCCATTCCACCACTTCGGCTCAAGGGAACGTTGAAAAAACCCGCCAGCTTCGTTCTCGTTTCACTCAAGGTTTCGACGTACCGACGAAGAGTACGTCTCAACCTTTCGTTCACTGCGGCCTCGCCGGACAGCCTTTTTGAACATCCCCGCATGCGATGAATAACCGGGGAGTCGGATTATCCTGAATTCTCCTCACCCACGTCAAGCAAGGGGCACGGGAGCGGTGTCCGAAGCAGTCCTGGCACCTTCCTGAGGTATCGCCCATTGGCCAGCTCCAATGATGTCTCGCAGATCGCCGCTGATAATGATGCGTTCACGGACCAGTCCAGCCGCTGCCAGCAATGACGGCATGGTTATCTTTGGAGCGTCATCGACCATGAGCACATCAAACCGCACGCGACTAAACAACGGGTCGGTCGCGACTCGCGTGGGAGTGGCGGCGACCAGCCGTCGATTCTGAACGAAGGCCTGGCGATTCGGATCCTCCTCCGCTGCAAGGAGTTCACGAACTTTCTTGGTTCCACCGAGTTTCGCAATCTGCTCCTTGAGTTCCTCGAACTCAGCACGCTGCCCTCGAGGCACTGCCGCTTCTGGAACCAATTGCTGAATCCGCCCTTTCGCAACATCGATTTCGCTGTTCAGGCGATCCAACTGACCCTGATACAGCGCACGGTACTGCTTGAGCGAGTCCACATTTTTCCCAACGGTCTGCATCGCCAGACGTTGAAACAAGGGGAGCGTCTCAAACTCTTTGAGTGTGGTATCGACCCCAGCCAGCTTGACCTGAAGCTCTCGGAACTGCGTCACCAGGCGCCATTCCAAGAGACGGACTTCGTCTAAATCTTTTTGTTTCACTTCCTTTTGAGCCAGAAACGGAGCCAGCTCTCGAAACCGGTCGTATTTTTGCCTCAACGAAGCCTTGTCGCCCTGTGACTTGGCGTAAAAATGATGCATCTGGGCTTCAAAGCCCAGTTCCTGTAGATCAAGGCCTCCGGCTTGTGGGACAATTGGCAGTTCATAGCGCGTCACCCAGGTTTTAGGGTGCAATCCGCCCGCTTTCATGGTCCGCCCTACCATCCCGACAAGTTCATCACTGTCTTCATGGTCAGGACTGAGAAGCAAGATACGCTTGTTGGCGCGAACCAGATCCATCGCCAGGGCCCCCAGTTTCTGCCGACGGAGCATCAGGTCATCTGACCACACCGTCGTGAAGACGGAGGAGCTAGCGGGGAACGACGCCACGTCCACAGCCGGCATCTGGAGCAGCGCCACCAACCGCTCGGCCGGTCCTAGATGGTACTGGTCAGGCTTCGCCAGAATCTCTTTCAGCCGGGCTGCTGCCGTACCAACCTGGCCAGCTCGGTCTGGAACCAGGGTAACAGAGGGGACGTCACTTCCGAGGTGATCCACCAGTTGGACCAGGATCGATTGATCCTGTTGCCGTAGGACGATTCCCTCGGTCGTGTCCGTGTCCTCGACCGGGATGAGCGAGATCGGAAGATCGACAGGCAGACTGACCCCACCGGGCACGAGAAATTCGTACAGATGCAGACTACCGGTCGTTCTAACAAACCGGCCCCGTGAGGCAGTGATCGGAGCATCCTGTCCCGTTTCAGCCAGATGCACTCGCGCCGCTTCAATATTCACAATCCACGATTCGATCAGCTCCACCGCAGTCATCACAATTTCATCTCACTTGCGTTTCAAATCAAGGGAACGTCATGATAAATGCCTATCGCCGTCACTGTCCACAGCCATAGGCTGAAGGTTGCCCTTGTCTTCACGACTCGACCTTGTCTAGAATGCACCGTTTCTCTTAGCACTTGCAGGATGTTCAAAATGACCGTCCAGCGAGGCCGCAGTGAGCGAGATGCCGCGGCATACTTCTGAGTATGTTGAGGCATCGAGCGATGCGAGAACGAAGCTGGCGGGAGTTTTTCAGCATCCTACCGAGGAGGATCCGTGAAGGGCTTGAGATTTGAGAGAATTGCAACAGGACGCCACTACAACGTGGTCTTCCATATCGGCAGCACGTACGTCCCGGTGAGTGACGAGACCATCGACGAACTCAAAGAACAGAGTCTACTGCCAGCCGAACGCTTCCTCGAGTTCCTCGTCGACCGCGTCGGCTATTCTTCCTACCTCAAGGATCAGATCCGCAACGAACTCCAAGCGACGGGCGATCCCACGACGCAGATCACGGTGCTGCAGGGCGCGATCCGTGAGCTGTAGAACTCGTCTCTCGTCGTTCGTGAAGTGTATCTCGTCCAAAACCAATCGCTAGAAGCATTTCTTCTACTTCCCTTCGAAAGACACTCGTAACCGATCCGTCATTTCTGTGGGGGCCCGACCAGGCACGTCAAGCGACTACTGCCTCATCAGTAAGAGCTCCACGATCAACTCGATTGGTCCCCACCCTCAGTCCCCGACCTGGCCTTCCTGAAAGAGCTGGTTCATGATCTGATTCCGCTTCTCGGGGTCGCGGTAGTACTTGAGCGCCTTGCTGTAGTTTTCCATCGCGCTCTGGCGTTTGCCGCGGATCGCATAGATTTCCGCGATGCCGTGGTAAGCGCTCGCATCTTCCTCATTACACTTGATGGCCCGGCTGAAGATATCCGCTGCTTCCTGCAGGCGATGCTTGCCAAGCGCGAGCCAGCCGAGAGCTGAATGGGCGGCGCCAAAGTCAGGATTGGCATTGAGCGCGTCCTGATAGCTCTTTTGCGCCAGGTCCAGGCGACCACGTGTTTCATGGAGGCCGCCCAACGCAAAGTGGACTTCGGCGTCCTGTGGGTTCAGTTTCAACGCCGTCTTGTAGGATTGCACCGCCGGTTCCATTTTCCCCTGTTCAGCCAGAGCACAGGCGAGATTGGAATGCGCGGCGGAATCGTTGGGGGTAAGCTTGATCACCTCACGGTACTCTTTGATCGCCATCTCAAGCCGCCCTTGGTCTTGATAGGCCACACCCAGATTCATCCGCGCCGGCGCGTAGTCCGGAGCCAGCCTGACGGCTTCACGGTACTCCTTGATCGCCATTTCGAGATGGCCGGCCCGTTCATGAATCTGCGCCAAGAAGTAATGCGGGTAGGCCGACTGTGGAAGCAGCTTGGCGGCTTCCGCGTATGGCGTCATCGACTGTTCGGATTGACCCGACTGGGCGAGAAACAAGCCTCTGATGAGATAGGCATAGCCGTTGTCCCCATGCCGCTCGAGCAGGTCGTTCACCCAACCTCCCACGGCCGCGATGTGTTCCTGGGCTTCAAGACAGAGCGCGTGGGTTTTCCAGGCTTCGGCAAACCGACCCTGCACGAGGTACACCACATTTCGTGCAAAGAGAGGGCGCGGGTCCTTCGCTCCGGCCGGATCTCGACTCCAGGCCATCGACTCGGCGAATAGCGTATCCCACGCTCCGGCCACGATGGCGGCTTCGCATTGTTGCTGATGGATATGCATGAGTTATACGAAGATCTTATCGCGTCAGCGTGTCTTCGACGTCGGGAGCGGTCGCCTGGATACTGTCGCCGAGGAAGGGAAATTTCTTGGCCAGCTGTTGCTTCATCTGCCAGGCCACCGTTCGGTACGACCAATGGCCCTTCACACCGGATCGGAGCTTGGCGATATATTCCGCCTCTGCATAGTCCATTTTGAACAGACAGCGCACCTTGAACCCGAATGGAATGGCATAGAGTGAGGCTTCTTGGTCTTTTTTCCGGAGTGAGTCGATATCCTGGCGCACGGCATCCATGGCCTGCCGATACTCCCGATCCAACCCCGCTTCAACCAGCTGAGGTGGGACATCATAGCCGTGTACCGTCGAGAAGTTCTGCGGTACTTGCTGACACCTGCGGTGACGGTGCATATCCCGCCATGCACCGATATCCATCAGGATGTCGAAGGTGAAGGCATAGCCGCTGCGGAACTCTTTGATGAGTTCATCGTACGGTCCACGCTGTCTCATGGCCACTTCTATGGTCGCCTGTTTTTCTTTCTGACTCCACCCTCTCACCACCTCGAGGATCTTTCGATAGGGGGCTTGTGAGACGCGGTAGAGCAGCGTCGCGACAATTTCGTCGACCGGATGATGAGGATCCAGCAGCTCCACCGACTCCACCTCTCCCCACGTCCCTGGCTGGTCCAGCCCCGTGCCGCGTAAGGCTTCCTTCGCATGGCGAGCGAGATCGGCATACACCGTTTCCTGGTAGACGTTCGCCTTGGCATGCCGAGCCAGGGTTGGCGCCAGAGGATCGTTGAGACCACTAGTCTGGCCGCAGAGTTCGCCCCACAGATTCAACGGCTGACGTTGGCAGGCGTCCTTCAGATCCTCCCCGATCGCCCGCAACTCCGGGAGTTGAGATGACAAGAGCCGCGTGATCTGCTTCTCTAACGTCCGGATACTGACGACTTGTCCGACATTGGTCTTGGCCGCCAAGGGAAGCAGGTAGCGGGTGACATCAAAGGCCCGTGCGGCGATGGTCCGGTCATAATCGGCCTGTTTCATCGACTCAGGCCGTAGCTCGCGTTCGGCCAGGAACTGTTTCAGAGGCTCATGGAGGAGTCGATATACATCACCGAGGCTTCGGAGAATCCCTTCATACAGGGCCTCCGTTTCGCTGCCTCGAATCTGACCTGGCACAAACCATCGGTCGGAGGCAAAATTCTGATAACGACTCGATTTCGCCTGACCATCCCACAGCGGCTCATCTTCCAGGCGAATCGCGGCGAGTTCGGAAATCTCCTCGAAGCAGATGATGACGTGCCCAAGATCGGCGATTGATGCATGCCCGTAGTCAAAATAAAACTGCTCCCAAAATTTTTCCGACGAGTGTCCATGCACCCATCGGATGCTCTGTTCGATGGAGTCGGGAGATCGGCTGTACCGCGCCAGCGCATAGGCGGACTTCTCAGGGGGCATAGGGGCTAACGCTAGGACCCGACGACCTGATTGATCTTGGTTCATACGGAACCGAGAGAGAAATACAAAGCCATAAGCTGGGCACTATACCTCTCGAGGTAGGACGGTGCAAGCTTCACGCCGTTGACTTGCCGCCGAGGCCGCCGCTATAGTCCGCGCGAACTCCGCAACACGACAGACATATGCGTAAGGAGATGAGTCTGTGTCCGTGATCAAAGGGATCAAAGGCGTCAAGGACCTGTTACCGGAAGAGACCCCCCGCTGGCGATTCATCGAGGAGTCCGCTAGACGATGGGCGACTCGATATGGATTTCATGAACTTCGTATTCCAATTTTTGAAGTCACCACCTTGTTTGCACGCAGTATCGGTGCTTCCACGGATATCGTTGAAAAGGAGATGTACACGTTCCAAGACCGGGACGGCACCTCTTTAACTCTTCGACCGGAGGGAACAGCCGGAACCGTTCGGGCCTATATCGAGCACAATCGCGGCGCGATCCCAGTACCTCAGAAATATTTTTACACGGGACCGATGTTCCGCCACGAACGCCCGCAGGCCGGCCGGCTGAGGCAGTTTCATCAATTCGGCGTGGAATCGTATGGGATGGCAGACCCTCATGCGGATATCGAGGTTATTGCACTTTTATGGCGTATTCTCAATAATTTAGGACTTCCCAGCCTCACCCTCGAAATCAATAACTTAGGTCAGACCGCTGATCGAGATGCCTATCGCCCCATACTTATTGCTTATCTCAAAGAACACGAGACTGGTCTGTGTGGCAATTGCAAACACCGTATCGCGGCCAACCCGCTCCGCGTCCTCGACTGTAAGGTTCCGGAGTGCCGCACTATCACTGAACCGGCTCCTCGTCTTTCTGACTTTTTGTCGGACAACGCTCGTTCCTACTTTGCTCACGTTCTAGCCGGTCTTGAGGCCATCAAAATCCCGTACACCTTGAACCACCGGCTCGTTCGAGGCCTCGATTATTACAATCTCACAACGTTCGAGGTCACCGCGACAAATCTCGGGGCTCAGAACGCTGTTGGCGCAGGAGGCCGGTACGACGGACTCGTGGAAACACTCGGAGGTGCTTCGACTCCAGCCGTCGGTTTTGCTGTGGGGCTTGAACGTATCGCCATGTTGTTACCAGACTCGCACAAATCCATCGTTGCTACAGACGCAACAGTTTATGTTGCTGGGTTCGGTCTTAAAGGATCTGTCGCAGGACTTACCGCCCTCGAAGAGCTTCGCGTCTCTGGTATATCAGCCGTCTCTGATTTTCGATCCACAACCTTAAAAGCCCACCTTCGCCAAGCCGACCGCCTTCGTTGTCAGTTCGCTCTTCTGCTCGGCGACGATGAAGTCGCGAAAGGCGTAGCCGTGCTCCGAAATATGGAATCCAAGGCACAACACAATGTTCTTTTATCGGCCCTTTCTCTTCAAGTGAAACCATTGCTCTCGCCTTCCTGACGGGCACTTTTAGGCATTGACTTTCCCCTCAAAACCACTTAGTCTGGCGCTAGTTGATAAACTACCGAATACACTGAATATTCACATAAATTCCTGTGAATTAACCTGTGAAATATAAAATTGGATTCCTTCTCGCCCTTCCTCCCTCACATCAGAGTACTGAGACAGTCACTGGCCTTGCTCAAGCCGCACTGAACGCCGGCCATGAGGTGTATCTGTACCTCATTGATGAGGGGGTCAAGAATATGAACTCACAACCTTATCAAGACCTTGCTCGCGCAGGAGTTCGCATGTTTGTGTGCGCTTATGGCTGTCAACAACATCATGTTTCAACTGAGGATGTTGGGAAGGAGTTCACTTTATGTGGGCTCGTTGTTCTCTCTGGACTCATTGATGCCTGTAAGCCATTTATTTCCTTCACTTAAGATTGTAAGAATCTCGCGTGGCAAAACACATCGCTGTCGTTATTCAAGAAGATCCACGGACGACACATAGACCTGTTGAGGCATTACGGATTGCTCTTGGCCTTGTCGCCGGATCTCATAATACAACCGTCATTCTGCTCGGTGAGGCTGTTCGTTTGCTGACGAACGACACGGATGACATTATTGATATTGATATTCTTGAAAAGTATCTTCCGTCTATTGAGCAGCTCGAGATTCCCTTCATACTCCCCAAAACGTTTGATATGACAACGTTAAGTGCTGAATTTTATGCCCGGTGTGAATCAGAGGATAGTGTGGCTGCTGTAATTCAGGCGATGGACTGCACACTCGTTTTTTGAATCGGGGGTCTCTAGTGAGTTCGATAGTCTATTTATCTCGATCTCCATTGGAAGTGGTTTCTCCGTTTCTTTATTCGAAAACAAAGGTAGGAACTGTCATTGCCATTGAAAAAGCTCCTTTGGCAGGGAAGGTACTCGAGAGTTCAGCTGATTGCTCTTTAGTGAAGGGTACTCCGCTGTCATTTAAGCAGTTACTAGAGGTTCTCTTGGTAAGTCAGCGCGTTATTACTCTGTAACTCCGATGTTCTGTAATAAAGAAAATTCGTCGTCGTCGGAGTAGGAGTAATGAGGTGTATGGAGGGGATAGTCTAGAGATAGTTGAAAAATTTGAAAGAATTTTAAAACTTTGAATTGGATAACCTTGTGGAAACCCTCTGTATAGTGATGTAAAAGCATGTGAGTAGTTCGTTGATAGATTAAACTAAGGGAGAGATCAACTCGACAGACTGTGGCTAGACATGGTATTGAGCGGCCTTCTTTACACTGAAAATTAAGTAGAAAATAAGAGTTATCCACAAATGTGAGTAATCCTGTGTATAGAGGGTGAATGGAATCTATGAGTATAGAGATTGAATGGGATGAAGCGCTTGATTATATTCAGCAAAAGGTTCCTAAACAGGTTTTTGATACCTGGTTCTTGCCCGTCCAAGTTGATCGGGTTGAAAATTCAACTGTGTACATCGGAGTGCCCAATAAATTCTTCGGAGAGTGGTTAGATACACATTATGGAGCGCTCCTTACTGAAGCAGTGACGATAGCGGGCGCAGGTGAATCTCTCGCTGTAGCGTTCACGGTCCGCGAGAAAACGGCCCCGTCTCCTACTGACCAACAACCGGCAACACAAGGAGGGAAGGGTCAAGTACCGCCAAAACCACGGCGTGGCATTCTCCTCAACCCGAAGTATACATTCAGAAATTTCGTCGTTGGGGCTGGGAATCAGTTTGCTCATGCCGCTTGTATGGCCGTGGCAGAACAACCGGGCAAAACCTACAATCCGTTGTTTATTTACGGGGGCGTTGGACTTGGAAAGACCCATCTCTTAAACGCCATTGGGAATCATGTCGCTGAACAGCGGGACCTCCGAATTGCATATTTAACGACAGAACAATTCACGAACGAGGTCATTAACTCGATACGCTATGACAAAATGATAGATCTCCGAAAGCGCTACCGACACATCGATATGCTCATGATCGATGATATCCAATTCCTGATGGGGAAAGAGCGGACGCAAGAAGAATTTTTCCACACGTTCAATGCGCTGTACGAAGGCCATAAGCAGATTGTGCTGTCGAGCGATCGGTTTCCGAAAGATATGCCTGATATTGAGGAGCGTCTACGATCCCGATTCGAGTGGGGTTTGATTGCCGACTTGCAGCCCCCGGATGTTGAAACGCGGATTGCCATTCTCAGGAAGAAGTCTGAGGATGAAGGAGTCAAACTGCCTGAAGACGTCATCCAGTTTTTATCGATCACTATGAAGAGCAATGTTCGAGAGCTTGAGGGGAGTCTCGTTCGCCTCGGAGCTTATGCCTCGCTGACTGGGCAAGTCATTAGTCTCGACCTCGCCAAAAATGTTCTGCGAGATCTTATCGGAGACAAGAAAAAGGTAGTCGCGATGGACGACATCCAGGAAGCCGTCTGCACTCAATTTCATGTCAAGCTCGCGGAACTGAAATCTCGGCGCCGGAGCAAGACACTGGTGCATCCCCGGCAGATTGCCATGTATCTCTGTCGCGAGCTAACGGACGCCTCATACCCCGAGATTGGACGGCAATTCGGTGGAAAAGACCATACGACGATTATTCATGCCTGCCGTCAGGTTACCAAGGCTAAGGAGACTGATACAGGATTGCAGACGACGATCGAATCATTAAAAGAACAGATTCTTCGCAGTTAGCGGCGTCGATGGGGGAGCATTCCATGAAAGTACGAATCGGACGAGATGAGTTATTGACGGGCCTTCAGCGTGTGCAAGGCGTCGTGGAAAAACGCAACACCATGCCGATTCTGTCGAATATCCTGCTGGAGGCTAGGCAGGATGGAGTGGAGATTGTCGCGACAGATCTTGAGCTTGGTATGCGAGGTCTGTACAAGGCGACGGTGTTGTCCACCGGAGGCGTCACCATCTCCGCCAGGAAACTCTTTGAAATTGTGAAGGAGTTGCCAGCTGGTGACATTGAGTTGACGGCCACGGATAATAACTGGACGACGATTCAGGCCGGGAGAAGCCAATTTAAAATTGTCGGCCTTCCCAGCTCCGATTATCCGGCATTACCGGCGATCGAGCGAGAGGGGTTAACGCCGCTGGCCGGAGACGGCTTTCTCGAATTGATTCGAAAGACGCTCTTTGCCGCCGGAGACAACGATGCCCGGTATATCCTGAACGGACTCCTGGTTACCTTGATCGTGACGGAGAAGAAGACATCCCTTCGGTTGGTTGGCACAGACGGCCATCGTCTGGCTGTTGCGGAACAGGAGGTCGGCAAAGCTGGGACCAAATCGACACCTGTTCCCCAGGAGATCAAAGCGATTATTCCCAAGAAAGCCGCTCACGAGATTCGCCATCTCTTGGAGGAGGGCGGTGATGGGGAACCGCTGATCGGATTCTCAAAAAATCTCATGATCTTTCGGAAAAGCGGTCTTCTTTTGACGTCACGGCTGATGGAAGGTAATTATCCAAACTACCAGCAGGTCATCCCAAAAGATGGCGGCAAGAACATCAGCGTCAATCGGGCAGATTTGGAGAGTGCCCTGCGTCGTGTCTCGGTCTTGTCGAAAGACAAGACGAGCGCGGTAAAGCTCTCCTTTGGGTCCGGCAAGATGACCCTGTTTTCCGCCAGCCCTGACTTCGGAGAAGCGACGGAAGAATTGCCTGCCAGCTACGAGGGAGAAAGCCTGACGACCGGCTTCAATGCTCGATACCTGCTGGATGTCTTCGGTGTGATGGAAGGTGAGACGATCTCGCTCCAGATGGAGACGCCGCTGAGTCCCTGTCTCATTCAGGAGCCGGAGAGCCCCGGGTTCAAGTGCGTTGTCATGCCGGTGAAGATTTAGCAGGATGCTGCACGTATTCACGGGTATAACTCCTCCATTGCCGGGTAGCCCCACATCTCGTCGATGTCGCCGTGATGCCCCATGGACGAAAGACATGACTCAAATTGAAATAAGACCTCGGATCACGAGGCTGGAATAGGTAGCGGATGGCCACTGAAGAACATTCTCCAACCAAGTCAGATAGCTACAGTGCCGATCAAATTAAGGTCCTTGAAGGACTCGATGCCGTCCGGAAACGGCCAGCGATGTACATCGGGAGCACCGGCGTCGATGGATTGCATCATCTCGTCTATGAAGTCGTCGACAACAGTGTTGACGAGCATATGGCCGGATTCGGTGAGACGATCGAGGTCACTATCCACATCGACGGAAGCGTGACGGTCACCGACAACGGGCGTGGAATCCCTACGGGAATGCACCCGACGCAGAAGAAGTCAGCGGCCGAAGTTGCCCTCACCGTGCTCCATGCGGGAGGCAAGTTCGAGCAAGGTGCCTACACCGTGTCCGGCGGCTTGCACGGGGTTGGTATCTCCGTCGTGAATGCCCTGTCCGAGTGGCTGGAGTTGGAGATCTGGCAGGACGCCCAAGTGTTCGAACAGCGATACGAACGAGGGAAAGCCAGCGCACCTCTCACTGCGACAGGTAAGACCAAACGCCGAGGGACCAAGGTTCGGTTCAAGCCGGACGGCCAAGTCTTTGAAACGCTGGAGTTCAGTTGCGACGTCTTGGCTCAGCGATTGCGAGAACTGGCTTTCTTGAACAAGGGTCTTGCCATCACGCTCCGGGATGAGCGGAAAGAGCCGGCGAAAGACCAGGTGTTCTTGTACAAGGGCGGCATCGTGTCCTTTGTCGAGCACCTCAACGAAGCTAAGACACCGCTACATAAACCGATCTACGTCAAAGTCGAGAAGCCGGAAATGATCCTGGAAGTCGCGCTCCAGTACAACGACAGTTATGCGGAGAACCTTTTTTCGTTTGCGAACAACATCAATACCAAGGAAGGCGGCACGCACTTGGTCGGGTTCAAAGCCGCCCTCACCAGAACGATCAACAACTACGCCAATGCCAACGACCTGCTCAAGAAAGAAACTGAATCGCTGACCGGAGACGATGTACGGGAAGGACTGACGTCGGTGGTCAGTGTCAAGGTTCGCAATCCACAGTTCGAAGGCCAGACGAAAGCCAAGCTCGGGAACAGCGAGGTGAAGGGCGTGGTCGAGGCTGCAGTCAACGAGGCCTTGGGTAATTATTTTGAGGAAAATCCTCCGGTCGCCAGAAAGATCATTGGAAAGGCGGTCGACGCGGCGCGTGCAAGAGAAGCAGCGCGGAAAGCCAAAGATCTGATCAGGCGCAAGAGCGCACTCGATGGGGGGTCGCTGCCAGGGAAGTTGGCGGATTGCTCGGAAAAAGATCCGGCATTGAGCGAGCTCTACATCGTCGAGGGAGATTCAGCCGGTGGATCCGCCAAGCAAGGGCGAGACCGCAAGTTCCAAGCGATCCTCCCACTCAAGGGAAAGATCTTGAACGTGGAGAAGGCGCGGTTCGACAAGATGCTTTCGAGCGATGAAATCAGGACACTCATCATGGCGCTCGGCACCGGGATCGGTCGCAAGCGGGAAGAAGGGGACAAGGCGGAGAAAGACGCATTCGATATTGCCAAGGCACGGTACCACAAGATCATACTCATGACCGACGCTGACGTGGACGGTAGCCATATCCGCACATTGCTGTTGACGTTCTTCTTCCGGCAGATGCCGGAATTGATCGAGCGAGGCTATATCTACATCGCACAACCGCCGCTGTTCAAAGTGAAAAAAGGAAAAGCGGAGCGATACCTGAAAGACGAAGGGATGCTGAACGAGTACCTGGCCGACTTGGCCGTCGAGGATGTTGAACTCTATATGGAGGGAGCTCAAACATACGTGACCGGGCGCCGACTCTTGCCCATCCTGAAGAAAATGATCGCCTTCGAAACCCTACTCGGTCGGCTCAATAAAAAATCACACGAGGCCGCGATGCTCCGTGCCTTTGTTGATGAACCAGGTCTCGATCGCGAGCGACTCAAGGATCGTACAGCACTTCAACAGTCGGTCGAGAACGTCAAGCGATCACTGGCTGTGGTGTTCCGGAATGTGACCCCGAATCTTGAAATTCTCGTGGACGAGGAGCATCAGTCCAACAAGGTGGCCTGCCGACTGCACATGAACGGAGTCATCCACGAGTTGGAAGTGACACATGACCTTGTCGGGTCCGCCGACTTCCGGGAACTGCAGAAACTGACACCCTCTGCGATCGGACTAGGTCGAGCTCCGTACAAACTGAAGGCCAAGGGCCAGGAAAATCCGATCCAATCTACCGATGAGTTGGTCAAGGCCATTCTGGACATGGGAAAACAAGGCCTCAGCATTCAGCGCTATAAAGGTCTCGGAGAAATGAACCCAGGACAGCTTTGGGAAACGACGATGAACCCCGAAATACGAACGCTCCTGAGGGTCACCCTTGAGGACCTCACCGGCGTGGATGAGATCTTCACCATCTTGATGGGCGATGAGGTCGAACCCCGACGCAACTTCATTCAAACCCATGCTCTGGAAGTGCGGAATTTGGACGTGTAAGACGTAGCTGCGGATGTCCATTGACTATTAGGATGCTCAAAATGATCATCCGGCAAGACCGCAGGCGTACCCTCTGGGGTACGGTGAGGATCTTTTCGAGCCGAGAACGAAGCCGGTGACCATTTTCAGCGTCCGTGGAGAACTAGATGCCCCCTGATGAACGGTTAGGTCATATCGCGATCGAAGACGAGATGAAGTCCTCCTACCTCGATTACGCCATGAGCGTCATCGTGGGGAGGGCATTGCCCGATGTCCGTGACGGGTTGAAGCCGGTGCATCGGCGGATCCTCTTCGGCATGAGCGAAATGGGCTTGGCCTCCAATCGAGCCTACCGGAAATCAGCAAAAATTGTCGGCGAAATCATGGGAAACTATCACCCCCATGGGGATTCGGCGATCTACGACACTCTTGTGCGGATGGCGCAGGACTTCAATATGCGCTATCCCCTCGTGGACGGCCAGGGCAACTATGGGTCGATGGACGGAGACTCAGCGGCAGCCATGCGGTACACCGAAGCCCGTATGACAAAGCTGGCTGAAGAAATGTTGGCCGATATCGACAAAGAAACCGTTGATTTCGGCCCGAACTATGACGAGTCACGGCAAGAACCACTGGTGCTTCCCACGAGAGTTCCGAACCTCTTGATCAATGGGGCGGGGGGCATTGCGGTCGGTTATGCGACCAACATTCCCACACACAATATCCGTGAAATCATCGATGGCTTGCTCCTCCTGTTGGAGAATCCCGATGTGACGATCGCCCAGTTGATGCAGAAGATCCCTGGGCCGGATTTTCCTACGGCTGGTTTCATCTATGGCATGGGCGGAATTAAGGAAGCCTATGAGACCGGACGCGGACTTCTGACACTGCGGGCAAAAGTCGTGGTCGAGACCGATGAACGCACGGAGCGCGAACGGCTGATCGTTACGGAAGTTCCCTATCAAGTCAACAAAGCCAAAGTGATCGAAAAAATTGCGGACTTGATCCGGGACGATCGTATCAAAGGCATCTCCGATCTCCGAGACGAGTCGTCTGATCGCGAAGGGGTGCGGGTGGTGATCGAGCTCAAACGGAATGAAATTCCCTTGGTGGTCTTGAATAATCTGTACAAGCATACCCAACTCGAAACGACCTTCGGCGTCATCATGTTGGCGCTGGTGAATAATCGCCCCGAGATCCTCACGCTCAAACAGATCCTCTATCATTTTCTCGAGCATCGACGTGAAGTCGTCGTGCGACGGACCGCCTTCGAACTCAGAAAGGCGGAGGAACGGGCGCATATCCTGGAAGGGCTCAAGATCGCCCTTGATCATCTCGATGCCGTCATTGCGCTCATCAGACGGTCGCAATCGCCTGACGAAGCCCGTGCCGGGTTGATGCGGGAGTTTGGCCTGACGGAGATCCAAGCCACCGCGATTCTCGATATGCGGCTGCAGCGCTTGACGCAACTGGAACGGGCCAAACTCGTGGAAGAGTACCAGGAGGTGCTCAAGCAGATTGAATATCTGAGATCCGTGCTAGCCAGCGAGTCGTTGGTGCGCACCATCATTAAGAACGAGCTCACTGAGATTCGTGAAACATACAAAGATGACCGCCGGACCAAGATCGTTAAGGAAGAAGCCGAGATCAGTCTCGAGGATCTGATTGCAGCGGAGGAAGTGATCGTCACGATTTCTCATTCCGGATACATCAAGCGGAATGCCGTGTCCCTCTACCGGGCTCAGCGACGTGGAGGGAAGGGCAAGATCGGGATGGGTATCAAGGATGAGGATTTCGTCGAGACGCTTTTTTCGGCCTCCACCCACGATTCGTTGCTCTTTTTTACCGATGCAGGGAAAGTCTTTTGGCTGAAAGTCCATGAGATTCCTGAGGCCAGTCGGTCCGCGAAAGGAAAAGCACTCGTCAATCTCCTTGCGTTGGCCGGGAGTGAAAAAGTGACCGCGACCTTGCCGGTCAAAGAGTTTCGTGATGACCGCTATATCGTGATGGCGACGAAAAAAGGAATTATCAAGAAGACGGAATTGTCGGCGTTCAGCAACCCCAGGCAGGGCGGAATCATTGCGTTAGGACTCGAAGGCGGTGACAAGTTGATCGGAGTCCAGCTGACCGATGGACAGCGCGAAATTTTATTGGGGACGCGACAAGGCATTACGATTCGATTCAAGGAAGAGGAAGTGCGGCCGATGGGTCGGATGGCGCATGGTGTGAAGGGGATCACGCTCGAAGAGGGCAACGAAGTCATCGGGATGGAAACCATGACTCCAGACTCGACCACCTCGATCCTGACCGTGACGGAAGGCGGCTATGGCAAACGGACGCCGGTGGGCGAATATCGAGTGCAAGGTCGTGGTGGAAAGGGCATTATCAGCGTCAAGACCACCGAGCGCAACGGGTTAGCCGTGGGGTTCCTTCAAGTACGAGATGACGATCAGATCATGCTGATGGCTGCGCAGGGGAAAGTGCTGCGCTGCAAGGTTGATGATATCCGAGAAATCGGACGGAACACCCAGGGTGTTCGCATTCTCGATCTCGATGGCGAAGGAGACCGAGTCGTCGCAGTTGCCAGATTGGCCGAGGCCGCCGACCGAGAGGACGCCACGTCGGAGGACACCCCCGAGAACTAATCGGATTAAGGCCGCCGGTCGTTCGATACTCAAGCCGCTCTCTGCTTTTATGCTTCCGAGTGACCCAAAGACCAAGAAGCCGCTCGACATCGTCGTCAAATTCGCACTCAGCGTCTTTGTGGGGTCTTTCGCCTTGATCTGGGGAGGCATGTATCTGAGCCGCCCTGATCGGTCGATTCCCCCCTATACCGTCGGTGCCCAATCAGGCCTTCTCGTCGTGACGGACGTTCCTCGAAGTAGCACTGATGAAGAGGTAGAGTCACTCGTGAAGCGCTTTCGAAAGGTCGGCCACGAAACGCACGATTTCGCTCGGATGAAGATCTATCCCACGACGCCTGGTGATCCTGGTGGGCCCTACAAACAGATCATGATTTACGTGTTTGATGACCATGGTTGGACCGATCCTGATGTCCTTGCCAAGTATCTGGTTGGAGACGCATCCGTGGTAAAAGACTATGAAAAATCCATGCGCGGATATTATCGATTGCTGGATCAAGAGGAAGACGGTGGTCTAGGTCCAATGCCACAGGACGGACGAATTTCCAGCGACACACGGGTCTTATTCAAGGGGCGCGTGACGGACCCTTTGCCGGTCGAGGCGGAACCTGAGCAGGGTATCGCGATATCACCTCTCTAAATCGCTCACGAAGAGAGGAATCTTGAATGGTCGTGGTATGTGTGACAACCTCAGCCCATGCGCTCTCGGACTGCACCGATCGGATATCGGGATCAAGATTAACAGAGGATGCCTCCAGATCGCTCGGAAGCTCTCCGACCCGACCGACGATGTCCGTCACGAGTTCCGGACCGGCATCGGCCTGGATTTTTGTCAGGAGAGCCGGTTTGAGAAAGGTCAATTGTTGAAGCCAGACGGAGTTCCTGACGATCAGATACAGCTTTTTAAAGCGAATGTTGGCTGGCCAGGTGTGGGACGCCATAGGCTCACCGACGATATCGCCCCACTGATGTTGCAAGCGCAGTTCCACCAGCCTCGATTCAAGTCCAAGCCGTTTGGATAGACCGGACAGAATCGTGCCGAAGGAATCGAGGGTGCCGGGGCGAGCCATCTGGCATCATAGGCACGAGCGGTAACCGAGATCAAGGTAAAGGTAGTGGTGTTTGGGTATGGCGAAAGACAAAGAGGATCAACAGAAGGTTGTGGCCACCAATCGGAAGGCCTACCACGACTATTTTATCGAAGAGAAATTCGAGGCCGGGATTGTGCTCAAAGGCACCGAGGTGAAATCGCTTCGAGACAGACGCGTGAACCTACAGGACAGTTATGCGGGTGTCAAAGACGGCGAGGTCTTTCTCTACCACTGCCACATCAGTCCCTATAGTCATGGCAATATTATGAACCATGACCCGGTCAGAACCCGCAAATTGCTTCTTCACCGAAAGGAGATCAACAAGCTCCTCGGAAAGACGCAGCAGAAAGGGCTCACGCTGATTCCTCTCCGGATCTACTTCTCAGAACGAGGCCAGGCGAAGGTTGAACTCGGATTAGCAAAGGGAAAGAAACAGCATGATCGCCGTGATTCCATCAAGGCTCGTGAAGCAGGGCGAGAAGTCGAACGGGCAATGAAGGAGAGAAAGTAATAGGCAGCGCGACGGTCGTGTAAGTAGGGGACGGTGTTATGGTCAGAGTACAAAGAGCGTTCCAGTTATTGTGGGGTCAATCCCTAGTTGGATGTGATTGAGTCACATCCCTCTCTGCCGGTGCTACCCCCTTCACCGCTGCCTTCGGTATGCCGCCGTTCGATCCTGCGGGAAGGTCAGAAAGGATCCGTTTCTAATGTTGCGCGTCCTCTCCCCAGTGAAACCTTGATAGGTTTCTACTAGGACCTCCACGGGAGGTAGACCTTCCCACTTCAATACTGCGGCCTGCCGTCCAGGCAGAGTCACTACCCAACAACGAGGCGACGCCAATTACCCGCGCGAGAGCTGCAACATCGCGTACAACACGCCAAAGATGCTGACCAATATGAATACTTCAATAAATGACACCATGATCGTTCCTCACCCCCTTCCCTTTCCTATCAAGGATATCCCTTCAAGATGAAGCTACCGTGAGGAGATCATGAAGAGTTCTTCATATACTCAGGGACCGACCATGTCGCTGTAACATATTGAGAACGACAAGAATTCTGTGCATTTGAGTCTACCTCATGGCCAAGAGAGCAGCCAAACGACCGAAGAACAAGCTCAAAACGACCACTATCTTCGCGCTCAAATTACGCGCAGGTCCAGTACAGGCTGGGCTTTTTCGCTTCATGCGCTGCGACGTTGCCGGCTATAGCTAAGTCTGTAGTTATTGATAGGCTCTGACGATTTCATCGAGGGAAGC
>CABVRZ010000033.1:35574-53306 GCA_902500775.1 uncultured Nitrospira sp. | reverse complement strand
GAGTAAATCCGGTACGAACCGGTTCCCAGGGACCACGGGCCCCGATCCCGCCGTCTTCCGCCTTGGTGATACGGATGAGACATTCCTTCGGGACCGTATTCACCGCGTGGTGATCAATTTCAAATCCCCATTTAAATTTGAGCCCGTTTGCACTTTTCCCCGGGAGCGAATCGGTTTGATGCATCGGCATGAGCCAACTTCTGGTAAATGACTGTTGAGCCCCATACCGGAAGTTCGACTGATACCCCGTGTCGATGGCAATGGCCCGTCCATCCGGCCTGGTCTCGTGTCCTTTGACCGACTTTGGCGTGGAGACGTACGGTGCATGCTTCGCCATGGTCACATGGTACGGATAAGCCGGGTTGTACTTGGCTCGGATCATGAGGCGCGCGACTTTGTAGTACGGATCGCTCGGTTTCCAGCCACGATAAGGACGATCCACCGGGTTCCCATCGATATACACATAGTCCCCGTCATTAATGCCCCGATCTTTGGCGGCTTGGGGATTGATGTGCACCTGGTGTTCACCGACTCCTGGCGTCCGTTTATCCATGCGATAGGGATCACCGAAGTTCGACTCGTAAATCTGTACCCAGTCGTTCACCGACCATTGGCTATGAACTCGGTGACGCGTTTTCGGTGTGACACAGTAGAACTGGTACCCCTTTTCCCAGAGGGGATTGGTGTGGCGCTTGATTTCTGCCCACGAGAGCTTGATGTTCCGGATTGTTTTGTCGTCGTGGTGTTGGGCCGTGACGGGAATGCCATAGTCGTCCGGCCGAACATGGGGGTTGGTCGTGAAGATGGCGTTCGGCAGATACGGTGTCGCCTCCGGTCCCTCACGATGGGAGATAAAGTTCTCGCCGTATTCGATCGCTTCCGGTTCAACCCGATAACTCTCGATGCGCCCCGATCGGGTCCACATTGGCTTCGACTCGTTGGTCTCTTCCCAGAGTGGGTGCCGAGGATAGGTCCGTACCATGACCATCCACCCCTTTTCCGACTTCAAGAGCACATCGGCACTATACCCGTAAAAGGTGCTCGACGCATCCAGAAGACGTTGGGCGTAGACGTCCACGCGATTCTCATAGACAAAGTGGAAGACGTCTCGCATGCGTTTCTCGCCCGTGATCTGGGCGAGTTGGGCCGCCACCCCGGCAAACGTATCGGCATCGTTCCGCGTGTCGTACAGCGGCCGGATCCCCCCCTTCCAGATCTGTACCCAGGGATTCGACACGGTCGCCGTCATTTCCGGATAGGTGAACTCCATCCAGGAGTTCACGGCAAAGGCGATATCCGCATGGTTGACGTCGGACGTCATCTCGATGTCCTGCGTAATGAGACATTCGATGTTGGGGTCGACGTTCCGCACCATGTCGTAGTGATGCTTGGCGTTGTTCAACAGATTGACGTTGACGACCCAGCGAAGCTTGCTGGGGGTCGGCATATGGGTCTTTCCCGTAAACACCTTGCGGCCATACTTCGGGGTATTGACGATCAAAGCCGTATCCCCATGATTCCAGTACCCGGGCTCTTCGCCATAGTAGTAGCTCTTGTACTTAATTTCCTTCCCATGGGCATTGGGGTCTAGATTGATCTGCCAGGGATCTTCCGATAGGTGAACGCCGGCGCCGGACCCCGACCAGGGCGTCGCACTCCAAATCCCCACTTTGTAATTGCCGGACCAGGTATGGCAGCCGGCGCCGAACTTCCCGATATTGCCGGTCAAAGTCAGGACCAGGGCGGCCGCCCGTCCATTGGAGGTCATATGAAAATAGTGGCAGACCCCCTCGCCGTTGTGGATGGCCGCCGGTTTAATCGTACCTGAATCGCGCGCCCAGCGGACCAGGAGATCCTTGGGCGAGCGAGTGATCTGGTGCGTGGTATCGAGATCGTAGTCTTGGAAGTGGATCTGATACATCTGGTAAATGGGCTGCGCGTCGATTTCGCGTCCGTTCAACAGTTTGACTCGATAGGTGCCGGTCAACGCGGGCTGAATGCCGCTGTTATTGAAATGCCAGCCGACTTGCTCACGATGGAGGGGAACGGCTTGCTGCTTGGCCAGGTCCCACACCATGAACCCGCCTAACCGTTCGATGTACTCTGGTTTCAAGGCTTGGATTCGACCGGAGTAACTGTGGGAGAAATCAGGGAACTTGTAGTTCGGGACCACCTCACGGGGGTCCAGATACTGCAGAGTATCCGTGCGGACCAACAAGGGCATGTCCGTGAACTGCCTGAGATAGTCGACGTCATGCATATTCTCATCAAGAATGATCTTGCAGGCGCCGAGGAAAAAAGCCCCGTCCGATTGCGGGCGAAGGGGAATCCAGTAATCAGCACGCTGAGCCGTTGGATTGTACTCCGGCGTGATCACCGCAAGGCGCGCTCCCCGCTCGATTGATTCGAGCTTCCAATGCGCTTCCGGCATTTTGTTCTCGACGAAATTCTTACCCCAGCTCGTGTTGAACTTTGTGAAACGCATATCGCTCAAATCCACGTCGCAATTTTGCGTCCCGTTCCAAAACGGCTGGGAGGGATCTTGGTCTCCATGCCAGGTGTAGTTGTTCCAATACCGGCCACCTTGCGCCTGATCCGGACTCACCTTGCGGATCCAGGTATCCAATACCGGTAGGACGCTGTTGTTGAACCTGGTATTGGAATGTTTGCCGATGAATCCGAGGATAGGCATGCCGGCTCGATGCTTGAAGCAGCGCACACCTGCCCCCTTCATCATTTCCACCATCTCGGGGGCATAGCCTTGCTCACGGAGACGCCGCGCCCCGGCTTCCCCGCTGTAGCGGGTGGCAATGATGATCATGGCCTTCGCCGCATAGGTAAACGCCGTATCCCAGGAGACCCGAAGCATATCGTCCAAGAACCGGCTGTCAAACTTATACTTGCGCTTCGTATCCGAGGTGAGTTCGGGTGAGCCGTCATCCATCCACTGTTTCCACCCCTTCCGGATCAAGGGGCCCTTCAGACGATAGGGTCCGTAGACGCGCCGATGGAACGTAAATCCCTTGAGGCACATCCGAGGATTGTGCGCGAAAGTACCGCGGTTGCCATACAAGTCTTCATAGGTCTGGTGGTCATAGTTCTGTTCGACCCGCATCACCACTCCGTTCCGAACGAAGGCGCGAATGCGGCAAGCGTGCGTGTCGTTGGGAGAGCAGACCCATGTAAAGGATGAATCGTACCGATACTGATCGTGATAGACCCGCTCCCAGGAGCGATCCGGATACTCCCCCAAGGGGTTGCCGATCTCAATTACCGGCTGAAGCGCCGTCAAGGCCAGGACTTTGTCCGCCACGGCTATCGCGGCGATGGTGCCGGCAGAAGTTTTCATGAACTGCCTACGCGTGATGATCATGTGTTCCACCTCCCTTTCAAGTAGATACGAGAAGGACCTCGTGAGTGATATAAATGATCAATACCTGTGCTTTCGTTCGTTCCTGTTGTCAGAGATCTATGCGTGATGATTGCGTATGCATCACAGTGTCAGCTGTCGTCTGCTCGTGCAAGAACTTGCAAGAAGCAGAAATTTTTCGTGAGCCAAAGTTGATGCCCCCACCATTCTGCACGGTGCAGTGTAGCCGAATGCTATGGGAGAGAGAGAAAGAAAGACTACCGGCTTACCTGGTAGAAACTACGAGGTTTCGGGGGACCGACTACCTGGAGTATGGAAGAGATCACAAGGTCGTGACTAAACCGTGTGTCACGGCGTATTTGACCAGATCCGGCGTGCTGTGAACATTGAGGTGTTCCATGATCTTGGTCTTGTGAAACTCAACCGTGCGGTGAGAAATCTTCAGTTGGTCGGCGATTTCTTTCGCGGACAACCCTTCGGCAACAAGTTGCAGAATCTCATGCTGTCGTGTCGTTAAGTCGTCAACCGTGGCCGCACGAGTCTGTGTCGGCATGAGAAACGACGTGACGACTTCTTTTGTGATGAGCGGCGTCACGTAGAACTTGTCGCTCATCACGGACTCCACCGCCTGCATCAATTCCGTGGTTGCCGATCGTTTCAGCAAATACCCTGAAGCTCCAATCCTGAACGCTGCGTCGACATAGGCCATCTCGGCATGCATCGTCACGAAAATCAGTTTCACTGCGGGAACCTGCTTTTTGAGCTTTTTGGCTGCTTCAATTCCGTTAAGCTTTGGCATCGAGATGTCCAGGATCACAAGATCCGGCTTGAGCTTTACAGTGGCGTCGATCAGAGCCCGACCGTCTTCAACGGATGCGACTAATTCACAATGCATTTCGAGCAATTTCTTAAATCCCTCAAGCACAAAGGTATGGTCGTCAGCCAGGATGACTCGTGGTTTCTTCATGTAGCGCTCCAGAAAATGGAATGTGTACCATGATATGTGTGCCTCGCCCCGGCTCGGACTGGATGTCCAATCGTCCTTGCACGGACCGTACTCGCTCCCGCATATTGACAAGGCCTAACCCGAGATGGCTCGCCTGAGCATCCTTGAGATCGAAGCCGACACCGGTATCATAGATGGACAGCGTAATCTCTTGGCTGTCACAGGTCAATTCAAGTTCCACACGCGCGGCACGAGCATGCTTCATGACGTTGGCAAGGCTTTCTTGCGCGACTCGATAGAGACATGAGGCAACATCGCGCGGCAAAGGATCCTCCGTCTCTTCCCCTACGATGATCGTTCTGATCCCGGTCTTCTCCGACCATTCATCGGCCATGTGTTTGAGGGCGGCGGTGAGACCGAGATCGTCCAGAATAGAGGGGTGAAATTTATATGCCATGCGGCGAACGTCATCGGATATCTTGGCCAACCGTTGACTGAGGGATTGGATTGTGTCGTTCGCCTGTGTGGTCATTGAGGATGGGGTGGACAACATATTTCCGATGTCGATTGCTACCAAGGCCAGCCGTTGGTTAATGTCGTCGTGAAGCTCGCGCGCAATACGCCTCCGTTCTTCTTCTTGCGCCGTCATCAGTTCGGCCGTCAATGACTGGAGCTGCCGCTCCGTCCTCAGGCGGTCCGTGATATCGCGTAGGATTAACGTATGGGTGATTCTCGAGCCAACGCTCAGCGTAGAGATGCTTGCTTCTGCAGGAAACTCACGTGCATCTTTTTTTAAACCACACACCTCACGGCGTTGTGCCATCCGATGAGTTGATTCCGGATTATGAGCAAACGTGTTGATGGACGATGAGTGATCAATCCGAAATCTTTCGGGTAGCAAGAGATCAATCGGCCTCCCAAGCACCTCGCTTGGCTCATAACCGAATAACTTCGCCGCTCCTTGATTAAAGAGGGTGATCGATCGATCATGTTCGGTGACAATGATAGCGTCTTCGGCGAGGTCAAGGATGTCAGCGAGCCGCCCCTGGGAGAGTCGTAGCGCCTGTTCAGTCCGAACATGTTCGGCGATCTCCATTAATAAGGTCTGATTAACGGATGTAAGCTGCTGAGTCCTTTCTGTGACCTTTGCTTCCAGATCCTCATTCGCCTTCTGCAGTGCCGTTTCGGCCTGACGCCGTTTCCGGGCAAACCAGACGAGCACCCACAGAATCACAATCGTAATGGACCGGTTCCCCATCTGGAGCCAAGGTGGCAAATTAGTAAACCATGGAGTCCCAATCCCTCCAATAACGGTGAGGAGAGTTCCTGCACCAGCAGCGATTGACGGCATCCATGAAAAACGAGAAACAGTGGCAACTAAAACAACGACGACATAAAACTCATGATCGGCAAAAGCCATCGGTGAATTCATGTCGAAAGCGAACAGCCCTACCAGAAGTATGGCCATGAGGACGGCCAAGATGGGTTCTCTCAATTGCGCGTCCATGCGAATGGTCTGGTTCCAAGTAATGAGCTGCGCTTATTGCTTCAGGTTATCGAGGATGATGGGCGTACGTCAAATGTACGCTTATCTCCAGGCCGGATAGGTGAGCGAGACTGAGGTCAATCTGACCACCGTCAATACTCATTGTCAACTCGGGCTGATTACACCGGTCGGATTCCTCGTCAAAAATGGGATTCTCATCGTGGAATTTGCCAATCAGTTAGAGATCCGCGGACTGTCGAGGCTCGCAGCTATTCGGGAAGCTTCCCTGACTAGGCCGCGACCATCTTCGGCCATTTCCCACTCGTGCCGGCCACAGGGCCTGGGGCTGCAACCCCTAATAGTATCGGCATGATACTGGTCACAGTGATGACCGTTGACACTCTCGTTACCCTCCTTGTCGTCCCGGTGTTCTACACTCTGATTGCGGCACAACACCAAGCGGCTCCGGCATCAGAACACGAGCAGAACAGCCTGTCGATTTCTCCGGCTCTCGACGACTATCCTGTAAGAAACCACCAAATCCCATATCAAGGAGAACCCCATGGCGACAAGGAAGAAGGCACAAACAGCTAAGAAAAATAGGGCGGCAGCCAGTATCGTATGGTTTGAAGTTCCCGCAGATGATCTGAACCGAGCCAAAAAGTTCTATCATTCGCTGTTCGGCTGGAACTTTGCCAGGCTGCCTGCCGCCATCAACGACTACTGGCACATTGATACGGGAGGTCCAGATGCGTCACCGGATGGTGGCATGATGCCGCGCATGCACCCCCAACAACCGATCACGAACTACGTCAGTGTGCCATCGGTCACCAAGGCAGCGGCGAAGGTCGAGAAGCTCGGTGGGGCGATCTGCAAACCGAAGACCGCCGTGCCGGGGATGGGCTATTTTGCTATCTGCTTGGATACGGAGGGCAATACCTTTGCTCTATGGGAAATGAATGATCGAGCCAAGTAACCGATAACACGGAGTTACCCTCATATTCGAATAACCCCCAGGAGGCCATGATGAAATATCTTTGCCTTGTCTATCTTGAAGAAAAGATCCTGAAGGGCTTCCCAAGCGACACACGGCGCGCGATCTCGGATGACGCCATGTCCTACTGCGAGAAGTTACAGAAAGCCGGCCGGTTGCTCGCGGCTTCTCCACTCCACCCGGTAGAAACTGCGACGACCGTGCGGGTCCGAGAAGGCACAATCTCGGCGACTGATGGACCATTCGCCGAGACCAAAGAACAACTGGGTGGATTTCTCATGATCGATGTCCCGGATCTGAACGATGCGATCCGTATCGCCGCGCAGTTTCCTGCCGCCAAGTTCGGCAGCATCGAGGTCCGCCCCATGAAAGAACTGGGCTGCGCAGACTAGCAGGCTGTTGACAAAGGCCGCCAGCGGCGTGCTCGCCTCGCTCAGAGGCTCAACGTACGGCAGAGAGTACGATTCGCCTCCTCGCTCACTGCGGCCTTGCTGGACAGCCTTTCTGAACAGCCTGTGGGGCGCGCCAATGTCATCCGTGATCTCAGACACGACGCCCTTTCCGAGGTCGTCACGGGGTTTGTCAACACACTGCTAGAGAACGGTCATGGGCGATGACGTCTCCACCGGGGCGCGTGCAAAGGTCGATGAATTTTACCGCGCCGAATCACGCTATGTGTTGGCCACCTTGATCCGCCTGCTCGGTGATTTCGACGCAGCCGAGGAAGCCTTGCAGGAAGCCTTCTCGGTAGCGATGGAGCAATGGCCGCGCGATGGCATCCCGGCCAATCCGCGTGCCTGGTTGGTTTCGACCGGACGCTTCAAGGCCATCGATGGGATGAGACGACGCGCTCGGTACGATGCCTCCCTGAACGAACTTGCCCATCACATTGAGACCACCACCGGTGACTCATCTGAACAAGAGGATGAGCACATTGAAGATGACCGCCTGCGCCTGATCTTTACGTGTTGTCATCCTGCGCTTGCCGAAGAGGCGCAAATCCCGATGACGTTACGCGAGGTCTGCAATCTCACCACGGAAGAAATCGCGCGTGCGCTTCTCACGAAACCGGCGACAATTGCACAGCGGATTGTCCGTGCCAAGGCGAAGATCCGTGATGCGCGCATTCCGTACGAGGTGCCTCCGCCCTCAGAGCTACCGGAGCGCATCGAGACCGTCCTTCGCGTGGTGTATTTGGTGTTCAATGAGGGATACTCCGCATCATTCGGCACATCGCTCACCAGAGCGGAGCTCTCCGATGAGGCGATCAGACTGGGACGTCTATTGCTACAACTTTTGCCGGAACCCGAAGTCATCGGCCTCCTGGCCTTGATGCTCTTGCACGAATCGCGAAGACCGGCACGCACGTCTGCCACCGGCGATCTTGTCCTCTTGGAGCAACAAGATCGTTCACGTTGGAATCGGGCACAGAGTAGCGAAGGCATCTCATTGATAGAACGAGCTCTGTCAATGAAACGCATCGGACCCTATACGCTCCAAGCCACGATCGCCGCCGTCCACGCCGAAGCGCCCAGTGCCGCAGAAACAGATTGGGCCCAGATCGTCGCGTTGTACGATCTCCTCTTGCGGGTAGACCCATCGCCGATCGTGGAACTCAACCGTGCAGCCGCCGTTGCAATCCGTGATGGACCAGCCAAGGGCTTGGCGTTAGTCGATGAACTTCTGGCACGCGGTGAATTGGCGACCTATCACTTGGCCCATGCGACACGTGCCGACCTCTGCCGACGGCTCGGCAAGAACGCCGACGCCCGTACTTCATATGAACGAGCCCTGGCCCTCGCAAAACAAGGGCCAGAGCAACGGTTTCTCAGACAACGTCTGATGGAATTGAATTGAGCGGGCTACTCCTTGAGGAGATGGGTCGCATGGGTCACCGCCGCTCCCGCGCGGAGTGCGGCCGCGACAAAACCCGCCTCGGCAAGTTCCTCGTCACTCACCCCGGCCTTTCGAGCCGCATCCACATGAATATCGATGCAATAGGGGCACTGCGTGGTCAACGCCACGGCAATGGCCATCAACTCCTTATACTTCTTTGGAATGGCACCGTCGGCTAACGCGGCTTTGTCGAACGCGACAAAACTCTTCCAGGCTTCATTGGCGTGAGAACCAAGCTTGGGCAGTTTCTTGATATTATTCATATCGTACATAGAGGATCTCCTTGGTTTGAGGGATTGAGAATGACTTCGTTTCCTTCCTGCTATCACACGGTGATCAGTGTAAACCCACTGCACTTCTATTAAACCGGCCAACCCATCGAAAGTCCATGGGCCGGTAACAGATCATTGGGGTCTAAAGCACTGCCGCGCTTTTCTCCTGTCCCATCAATAACTGGCCAGCCAGTGGTGGGGCAAGATGTTTTTCGCTAGACTATCTGGCCCGCTCCGCTACGTTATCCATTCGCGTGAGAGGTCTGACATGTCTATCCCACCAGGCTTCAACACGGTGACACCATATTTCGTCGTGACCGATGCCGGATCGTTCGTGCATTTCTTGGTACAAGGTCTGGGCGGAACTGAGACCTGTCGAACCATGTGGCCGAACAGTCTGATCCGGAACGTTCAAGTTAAACTTGGCACCTCAACGGTCATGGTAAATGAAGCCACGGAACGTTACACTTCCATGGCTGCTGCCTACTATCTGTACGTCGAAAACACCGATGCATCCATAGCAACGCGCGCTCAAACATGGGGCGATGCTTGAGATCGAAGTCGGCGATATGCCCTATGGCGACCGGCAAGGCGGTGTGAAGGACCCACACGGAAACATCTGGTGGATTTCACAACGTACCCTGCATGACCCCTACACCCCATAGCGGCAAGCAGGCGGAGAAGCCTACGCAGCTGACTGGATCATCTGCGCGGAATAGGCCGGGTCCTTGCATCGGATCCATCTTGGAACACCAACCTGTCGATTTCCACCAACCCACACGACTATCTTATGTCGCTGGAAGGGCCGTATGAAATACCTATTGCTCGTTCACCACAATGAAAAGGCCTTCGACAAGATTCCAGAGGAAATACGCAAGAAGATGCTGGCCGAATCCATCCAGCTCTGTCACCAGCTCGACAGCAAGGGACAATATGTCCATGCGTCGCCACTACAGCCGGAAACGGCGGGAACCATCGTTCGCGTACGGGACGGCAAGTCAGCGGTAACCGATGGACCGTTCATGGAAACAAAGGAACAGCTTGCCGGCTACTTTTTGATCCATGCAAAAGACCAAGCGGAGACCATCAGCATTGCCGAACGAGTGCCAGGCGCCCGGATCGGAACAGTCGAAATCAGGCCCGTTCGAGAAATCGCAGGCCTACCAAAGACTCGTGACTCGTGAAACGCATCGCGTCAAAGCTGAAATCTCAGTCGCTTGACTGCGCAATCCGAGGGACGAAGATGAGGAGAACCACATGAGCTTCATACGGCTATTGGTTGGAACAAGAAAGGGCGCATTCATTTTGACCTCAGATGGGAAGAGGGAACACTGGACCGTGGAGGGTCCGCATTTCGGCGGATGGGAGCTGTATCATCTCAAGGGTTCGCCGATCGATCCGAATCGGATCTATGCGTCACAAACCAGCAGTTGGTTTGGACAAGTCATCCAACGGTCGGACGACGGCGGTAGGACCTGGAACCCACCCGGCACCAAACCGGAAGATCTCATGGGGCCGGATGGTATGCCACAAGGCGAGAGCAACATGTTCCTGTACGACAGCTCCTCTGAAACAGGCCGGCCACTGACGACACACCAGCACTACGATGGTTCTCAGCGCCCCTGGGAATTCAAGCGGGTGTGGCATCTTGAACCATCGCTGACCGATCCGGATACCGTCTATGCCGGCGTAGAGGATGCAGCGATCTTCAAGTCGACGGATGGAGGCAAGACCTGGAAGGAATCGGCAGGCCTGCGAAGTGCCAAGGGGCAACTCTGGCAGCCTGGTGCGGGTGGGATGTGTCTCCATACTATCTTGCTGAATACTGGGCAGCCCAACCGCATGTTCGTCGCCATCTCAGCGGCCGGTTCATTCCGAAGCGACGACGGCGGGCAGACGTGGCGCCCGACCAACAAAGGGTTGCTGTCGAAGTACGAGTTACCCGACCCAGACGCCGAAGTCGGCCACTGCGTCCACCACATCACCATGCACCCATCCCGCCCGAACGTGCTGTTTATGCAGAAACATTGGGATGTGCTGCGCAGTGACAATGGCGGCGAGTCCTGGCACGAGATCAGTGGTAATTTGCCGAGCGATTTCGGATTCCCTATCGCTGTCCATGCCCATGAACCGAATACCGTGTACGTCGTGCCTATCAAGAGCGATTCAGAACATTACCCACCGGAAGGGAAACTGCGTGTGTATCGCAGTCGAACAGGCGGCCATGAGTGGGAGCCACTGACCAACGGTCTTCCACAACAGCATTGCTACGTCAACATCCTGCGTGATGCGATGGCGGTTGACCACCTCGATCCCTGCGGCATCTATTTCGGGACGACCGGCGGGCAAGTCTACGGTTCGTCTGACGGCGGAGACTGTTGGGAGCCAATCGTACGGGATCTGCCGGCAGTTCTCTCGGTTGAAGTACAGACGATTCCTTAGAGGTGCTGAGTGCTGAAAACGTGGAGCAACATAGAACACAAACAGTTTTGAGTTGCCGGTTTCTGGTTACAACTTCGCCAGACTTGAAATACACAACCCGAAACACGAAGCATTCGAAGGCGAGATACGAATGGTGCGAATCATACTCCCACAACATCTGCGGACACTCGCAAAGATCACTGGAGAGGTCAGACTGGATCTCTCTGGCACTGTAACCATGGACTCTGTGCTCGATATCTTGGAGAACCAGTATCCGATGTTGCGAGGCACGATCCGCGAACATGTCACCAAGCGCCGACGGCCATTCATCCGGTTCTTTGCCTGTGAACAAGACCTATCCCGCGAACCGCCGGAAGCGCCTCTCCCGGATGCCGTGGTGAAGGGAATTGAACCGCTCCTGATTGTGGGGGCCATGGCCGGAGGATAAGAGGCTGTCGATTTCGACTCTCCTGATCGACTACGCATAGAGAGGCCGACACGAACGTCCCGGATCAACCGAGCCTGTGCTGAAAATAGGTCGGTCATATCCAGAGCAAGGAGAAGCACAAATGGAGACCAACACCATTCGCCTACATCGTGTTTTTCGCGCAACCCCGGAACGCATCTATCGTGCATTTCTTGATGCGGATGCCATGACGAAATGGCTGCCGCCAAATGGATTTACGGGGAAGGTGCATCATCTGGATGCAACGGTCGGGGGAACGTTCAGAATGTCGTTCACGAACTTTACGACCGGGAAGAGCCACTCTTTTGGCGGGAAATACCTAGAACTCGTGCCGCATAAACGCATTCGCTACACCGACACGTTCGATGACCCAACCCTCC
Organism: uncultured Nitrospira sp.; assembly: GCA_902500775.1. Lineage (GTDB taxonomy): Bacteria > Nitrospirota > Nitrospiria > Nitrospirales > Nitrospiraceae > Nitrospira_D. The sequence goes on along the minus strand of CABVRZ010000033.1, from coordinate 41,075 downwards.
CTGGTGACATGCATGTGACGGTCACGCTGACCCAAGCGTCCTGCGGAACGGACGTGAACATCGTGCAAGAGCATGTGCCGGCAGTCATTCCCCCTGAGGCATGCTACCTCGGCTGGCAAGAGTCACTCATCTTGCTGGGGAAGCTCGTCGAGGCTGAGATTCCCGAGTAACTCAGCAGATGCGCGAGGCCTACGGCCATAAAGAGAACAAACGCTAGGATGTGATGGCCATGAGATGCTTTGCAGCTCCGAATGGCCACGTCTGGGAAGTCGTCCGGATGGATCCGGCCCAAGTGCAGAGGGGATAACGCATCGAACGATCCTTCAGAGAGCAGACCCGATGAACAGGAAACGAGGTATCCCCAAGGCTGTGAATGCGTATCTCGTCGAGTTTCCTCAAGCCGTTCAAGCTTGCCTTCGAACGATACGGGCAACCATCAAGCCGGCAGCATCCGGCGCAAAAGAAACGATCAGCTATGGGATTCCAACGCTGAAGCTAAACGGTCCCTTGATCTACTTCGCTGGATTCAAAGCACATGTCAGCATCTACCCGATGACGGCGACCATTCAGAAACAATTCAAGAAAGCGCTCTCGCCCTACCCCAGTGGGAAGGGAACAGCAAAGTTTCCACTCAACCAACCCATCCCCTACGCCTTGATCGAACAGATCGCGAGGTTTAGGGTAAAAGAGAACTTGGCAAAACGGATAGAATGAAAAACTCGCTATCGCGCAACAGAAGGGAAGACGCTATGGCCAAGCAAACCATTGCGAAGAATACGATCTGTCTGTGGTATGACAACGATGCCGAAGATGCTGCGCGTTTCTACGCAGCGACCTTTCCCGACAGTGCGGTGGGCGCGATCTGCCGCGCTCCGAGCGATAACCCCTCCACCAAAGCAGGCGAGGTCATCATGGTGGACTTCACCCTCGCCGGTATCCCCTGTATCGGTCTCAATGGCGGTCCTGTCTTCAAGCATAATGAAGCCTTCTCATTCCAGATCGCGACCGAGGACCAGGAGGAGACCGACCGCTACTGGAACGCCATTGTCGGCAATGGCGGCCAGGAGAGCGAGTGTGGCTGGTGCAAGGACAAGTGGGGCGTCTCCTGGCAGATCACGCCGCGCGTGCTGATGGAAGCGATGGCGGCAGGCGGCGATGAGGCCAAACGTGCGTTCGATGCGATGATGACCATGCAGAAGATCGACGTTGCCATCATTGAGGCCGCGCGGCAAGGCTGACGGCATTGACCGAACACGAGACCGGATACCAGATCACGTCGCAGTTGACATCATGGAGTTAACCACAAGGAGGCCGCTATGCGTTTCCTATCTTTTACCGTTACCACATTGTGCGTTGCGTTGATGGTTTCCCCTGCCCTGGCCAAGGAAAAGAAGCACGAAAAACCCATGGATGAAAAAGCCATGATGGAGCTTTGGAAGCAAGCCGCCACGCCCGGCGAACCACACAAGCTGTTTGCCACCTTAGCAGGCAGCTGGACAACGACTACCAAGGAATGGATGGAACCAGGCAAGGAACCGATGGAATCAGCAGGCACGGCCGAGATGAAGATGTGGCTGGACGGACGATTCCTCTACCAAGAATTCAACGGGCAGATGATGGGGCAACCGTTCAGCGGCATCGGCATCGACGGCTATGACAACATGAGGAAGAAATACGTGACAGCCTGGATGGACTCGATGGGAACCGGGATCTTCATGATGGAGGGCACCGCCAGCCCCGATGGACGAACCATCACGCTCAAAGGCTCACATCCTGAACCAGGCGGAGGAAAGATGACGCATCGCGCCGTCTGGAAGATTATCGATGCCGACAACCAGACCTTCGATATGTTCGGTGCACACCATGGCCAGAAGGAAATGAAGATGATGGAGATCACCTATACGAGAAAACAATAGGAACAGATACCGAACAGGACCGATTCTAGTGCAGTGGTTCACTGGTATGTTGACATTGGCTGTTCACCCTGAGCCTGTCGAAAGGCGGGTGTTTCTTAACTGGTTCCGCCTATATGGTTCGACAAGCTCGCCACGAACGGTAGGTGAAAAATTTATCAGCTGCTACACTAGCACCCTATCGGTTCGTTGACCGCTGAACGGTTGCCGTGTGGGCATCCACTCGCACATGCACCCTTGAGGTGTACTCACTCACAAGGAGATTACCGTGCACATACGCTCGTTCCTGCTGACATTACTCTGCATCCTGCTCACCACCTCACCGGTCCTGGCCAAAGACATGAAGGGACAGAAACCGATGGACCCGCTGGCCATGATGGAGCTCTGGAAGCAGGCCGCCACGCCCGGCGAGCCGCACAAGCTGTTCGCCACCCTCGCCGGCAGCTGGATCACCACCACCAAGGAATGGATGGAGCCAGGCCAGCCACCGACGGAGTCGACCGGCACGGCAGAATCCAACATGCTCCTGGATGGACGCGTTCTCCATCAGGAGTTCCATGGGCAGATGATGGGCCAACCATTCACCGGGATGAGTATCGACGCCTATGACAACCTTCGGAAGAAATACGTCACCATCTGGGTGGATACACGAGGGACCGGCGTCTTCATCATGGAAGGGACTGGGAGTGCCGACGGGAAGACCATTACCCTGAGAGGCTCACAGGCGGAACCGGGCGGCGGGCAGATGAGTCATCGTGCCATCTGGAAAATCATCGACGCCAATAATCAATTGGTTGAGATGTACAGCACGCATCACGGACAGAAAGAAACGAAGATGATGGAGATCACGTATACGAGAAAAGAATAGAATTCGACAGGGTAGTCACATGACCGGACGCAGGCAAGGTGGCCCCTGAGAGATGCACATGCGATCGACGGAACAGAACGCATCTCGATCTGACAGGGGACACCTCTAGGCGCGCTCAAGAAGGGGTGGGCGAATGTCTTGTTGTGCGTTACGCGGCCTGGCCGCGCACTCCCTTGATTTGCCGTTCAGCTTCCAACCAGTGCTCCAGGTCGTTCCCGTCCTGGAACCCACTTTGTTCATACAAGAAGAACGCGCGTTCTGCGATTTCTTGATGGAGCCGGTCGTGCCATTCTGCCTGAGCCGCTGACCCTCCGCTCTCGTGGCCGACAGACGACGCCGCCCGTTGACTGGCTCGGCGTGAGTCGAACGTCCGACCCACTTTGGCTACCAATGCACGCCGCCCATTAGTGTTTGCTTCTCTCGGTTCACCGTTCGTCTGACGCGCCATAATCCCCCTCCTTCACGTGTAACGTCCACTCGCTGGTTCCCCACACGAAGGGCACCAGTCCACTCAGCACGGTCTTGTTTTCATTGTACCCAGATCGGCCATCGATACAACATTCTTTGGAGATTTTAGAATCCGGTCCAGTGCAGCTCGAGCAGGAGTCCGACCCTCAAGGTCGTACTGGGAACCGCTCCCGTAGACTGTTTCACAATAGAACAGTCGAGAAATTGCGGGTAGCATCAACCGAATTGATGTGGTAGCGTAAAAAGTATCCACACAGACTACGTCTGGAACTGATCGCCCGCCTGTACGCATCTGACTCGCGACCCTTTCCAGTCTACTCACGATCCACTTCTCACAGGAGGTGCCCTATGAGACGTCCATATGTATTTCAATCACTCTGTGGTTGGGCAACAATCCTCTTCCTCGCAGCAGCCTGTGCCTCAGCAGGCGACACCAAGAAAGGAGGAGCGCCGATGACCGTGTCAAACGGGAAACAGGTGACGCTAGAATACACCCTGAAGCTGGATGATCAATCAGTCGTCGATACCAATGTCGGTGGCGAGCCGATCAAACTCACACAAGGCAATCATGAAATCGTGCCCGGCCTGGAAAAGGCATTGGATGGCATGACCGTTGGGGAAAAAAAGAAAGTGACCGTTGCCCCGCCTGAGGGATACGGTAGCGTCGATCCCACAGCGTTTCAGGAAGTGGACAGGAAGATGGTGCCGACCGATGCGCAGAAGGTGGGAGCACAGCTGGAAGGCAAGACTTCCGATGGTCGCACCGTCTATCCGCGGATCTCCGAAGTGAAGCACAAGACGATCGTGCTCGACTTCAACCATCCCCTGGCCGGCAAGACACTCTACTTCGACGTCAAGGTGTTAGACGTCGCGCAAGCCGTAACGAAATAATCGGTTCTCTCCGTGCGGGGCGGGAAACCGCCCCGCACGAGCTGTCGCGGTCCAGCACTCCGTTCGTGCTGAGATCGTCGAAACATGATCATCGGACGTTGCACTCACTTCTAGTGACCACAGTTTTCTCGTTCTTCCACCCGCCGTTCTTCCAACTCACAGACCGCCTCCCCTTCAAATCCGCAGGTGACGCCACCTACAACCCTGTCGCAACTCCACTGTTGCGCATCTGGTGTCGAACCGTTCAAGCGAAACGTCGCGGTCGCTGCGAAGCCTTTGCACAGGCGCTCAGCGCTAGGCTTGGCTAGGGCGAGTGCCGCCGATCGGGCAGTCGCTTCGTCGCGCACCGGGAGGCTCGCCTGCCCGACAAACAGGGCAAGGTGCTTCGTGGTCGGAGTCCACTGTTCTGTTTGCGAAATCCGCCGTGCGGCGATCCTGGCCGCGGCTTGATCGCGATAGGCACCATCCGGAAACTGTTCGACGTGTCGGCGCAGGGCGTCACAGCTCCCATCGCACTGTTCCCAAGCGAGACGTTCAGCCTGTGAGGGACGATGACCTAGTCCGAGTGAGCCGCAGAGATCAGAGATCTGCGGCTGCACAAAGGGCACCGCACACACTTGATCTTGGGCACTGAACAGATTGAAGGCCAAGGCTAATCCACCGATGCCGACCGTACCGGCGAGACTGCTCCACGTCAGCCGCCGTACCAGCCGCTTCATCGCGGCTGTGGCGGGAGGCACGGGCCGCCCTTCCAGCTTAGCCGTCACGGCTGCAATCAGATCTTGGAAAAACGGGTCGCGCGAATTGCCCTTCCAGTGAGTCAGATCGATCGCCTGGATTTCACCAAAGCCTAATGGAGGCGAGATCTTGTCGAATAACACCGGCACCAGTACCCCTCGTCGTTTCGCCTGGTCTGCTTCATCACGCACGAAATCACCGGCCGGGCCGACACTGTCATGGGTCCAGACCACGATGACACACTTCGCGGCGTCCAACGCCGTCTGAATCTGCTGGCGCCAGCTTTCTCCACCAGGAAGTCCGCGATCCCACCACACGGACAACCCGGTTTCTGTCAAGGCCTGAACCAAGCGACCGACCCGCACCTCATCCTCTCGCTTGTACGAAACAAAGACCTCGTTCATGGCCCCAACATCTGTTTCAATTTTCTAACCATCCAGGCATCACGAGGGACAAGCGTGCCCCGTTGCTGCATCGTCTGAGCAATATCAAACGCCCTTTTCACATACGCTTTGTCGCCGGTAACCTGGCTCAATTTCACATAGCTCACGATCAGGTCCCGCTGCCACTGGCTGTTCCCCGGATCGCGTTTCGCTAAAGTCTCCCGGATGCCGAGACTCGCG
>CABVRZ010000033.1:0-35474 GCA_902500775.1 uncultured Nitrospira sp. | reverse complement strand
CGATAGGCCGTCAGCGCCGCGGGCAGGTCCCCTTGCGCCACCAACACGTCGCCGATTCGGTCGTGACTGACCGACAGGTCCCGCTGCCACTCGCTGTTCCCCGGATCGCGTTTCGCTAAAGTCTCCCGGATGCCGAGACTCGCGCGATAGGCCGTCAGCGCCGCGGGCAGGTCCCCTTGCGCCACCAACACGTCGCCGACTGCGCTGTTAGCCACAGAGCGGTCTCGATCGTCTGCCGCGGTCTTGGTCGATGCGTGAGCCGCCCGTAACGCAGCTGGGAGGTTGCCGATCGCATGATACAGGCGCCCCAACTCGATCCAGTCCCAATGGACGCCCGGATCCAGCCGTGTAACTTCTTCGTACCGCGTGATGACCTGCGCGGTGGTCTGCTTGCCTTTGGTCCGGGCTTCCAGCGCCAGCGTGGCAATGCGCCTGGCTTCCACTGCGCTTTCCAGATCGACCCGTTTTTTCCGGGCGGCATCGTGAGCGGCGCGGAGCTGGTCCAAGACGAGCAGGGCGCCTGGTTCGTCTCCGGCGTTGAACCGTGCCAAGGCGACGGCTCCTTCCGGCGTCGCCGCGATGTCTTCAACTGCCTTGCGGAAGACGGCGATCTCTTGCGCGTAGATTCGATCACGCGCGGCCAACTCAGCCACGTATTTCTCTTCCGCGGCGGTCAGTTCGGCTCGATGTTGCGCCGCTCCCGCATGCACCTGGGTGCGCAGAGTGTCGATCTCGTTGCGCTGCGCCTGCAGCTTGGCATCCGCCGCTCGTTCGGCCGCCGCCTGCGTGGCCGAAGCCGCGTACAACGCCGCGGCCACTTCCGCCTTCGGATCGACGGCAGCCACCGCTGCGAGCGCCGGTTGAACCAGGCTTGCGAACGCGATACTGCAGCTGAGTGCATAGGCTATAATGCCGCCCCTGCCTCCACGATGTCGTTGAAGAAAAAACATCCCGTGATATCCGATCAACTTCGGCTCAGACGAATCTTTTGAGATGCGCCGGTGACGCCATCGCGCTCCCGTATCAGCGCTCATGAAATAGACCGCGTCACCTGTACAAGACCTTCACCCGAGATCTGGAAGCTTCGCGATATATTGACTGGTATGGGCCGCAAGCTTTTGCTTTACCTGATCTCGAACGCTCGACAGCACTTCGTCATGACTCGTCACCTTCCCTGTGCACTTCTCCAGCTGTACCTCGTCCTTACGAATTTTGAAGAAGAGGATCTGTGTCAAGCTCGACTGGGCCTTCAAGCTGAACGCCATCAGCGAGACCATGAATTGGTCGTTGTCCCCCTGTTCGGCCAAGGCAATTTGGAAGTGTCCGGTATTGGCATGCTTGGTCTCGCGGTCGAAGATGGTCATCCAAGGCTTGCTGGCGTCCATCGATTTCAACGCTTCGAGCGTCGTCATCACGATGGCCAGGGCCGCCGGTGTGCCTCCGAGGAAGGCTCCGGCGATTTTGAGGATCGCTTCGTGCGCTTCCAGGCCATTCGCTTCTTCCGAGTAAGAGGAGAAGCTGTGGTCTTGAATAACCCATCCGATATTCTGCAGGACCTCGAAATAGGCCTTGTACCATTGGGTGACATTCGTCCGATCCGGCACCTGTTTACTGGCCACCAACTGGGCGAGCAGACTGGAATTGACGATATCTTGCCGCCGTTCGGTCGATACGCCTTTCACGAAGGATACGACATCCGATGCCACGACCATGGTCTGGGTCTTCTGCGCGTTGAAGTCGATGAGTTCTCGACTGCCGTCAACGGCCCCACGAGTCGGGAACGGCAACTTCGCGGCATTGATGAATTCACGAGCGGATTGGGGGGTCACTGTCTTCTTCATCTGACATCCTCCTTGATGACGAGCAGGGTGCTGACAAACTCAATCTCTGTGCTTCGACCAGCTCAGCACGAACGGAGAACCTCAATAGTTTCCATGGCTGCCCCGTTCGTCCTGAGGCTCTCGACGGATGAACGAAGGGGTTTTCAGCAGCCTGCTTGACTCATGTACCAGCGACTGCCGGCAATATGTTGAACATGGCTCCCACGATCTACCGTCTTGTTGTGTTCATCACGACAACGTCGGTCGCCTCTTGCCCGCTTTCCCCTTTCGATGGATGGACCGACGCTCCACGTCCTTGCGCGTTGGTTTCTTTTGTCCGAGCGATTTTGGCAACGGCCTCGAGCGCCGCGGCTGTCTGGAAGTCCCAGTAGATGTTGGCTTGACTGGGCTCGCCGAGAGCGGTTCCATGGGCCGTAACTGTGTCACAATCGCATCAAGTGCCTCTATGGCCGACGCACTCGCGTCACGATCGGCATGCGGTACTTTCTTGACCATCTCTCGCATAAACTTCATCTGTGTGAGAGCCGAATTCTGTTCTTTCTGGCTTGCCGATGATTCCGCAAATACCGATCGGTAAGTCCGCACGAGGCTTTCCTGCTCCTTCAGCAGGACATGGCGCACGAAGGCTCTGATCAGCGCGACATCCGCTACCGTAACGGCATCCCATGTGATCCGATCCGCACAGAAACGCTGCTGCGCGAAGCCCTCGCACTGTGCCAGTGACGGCTCGAGCTCATCTCCGGTCTTCCGTCCGAGGAGGGCCTCAACAACCAGAGCATTAAGGATCGGGTATGGGTCGGCCGTCCCCTCTTGCTGTCGTCTCCAGGCTGCTTCATGATAATAGGCGGCCGCCTGTTCCAAATAGGATCGAGCTTGGACAGGATCAGGTTCAAACTGTGCCAGTTTCTTATAGGCACTCCCCATGATGCTTAGGCGTTCCGGCGTCTTTGCGATGTCGAGAAGATGTTCGCCTCGGTCGATTGCTTTTTTGATGATCTCCTGGTCGCCTTTTTGTTCTCCCTGACGTACCGTCAGATTGATCCATTGTTCGACCGCACGCAGCGTCGCAGGGCTCGAGACATCCTCGCACTCGACGGCCTGCTTATAGTGCTCAACGGCTTCAGCGAACAGCTCGCGCTCGCCATATACCACGCCGAATCGTTCCTGTATGTTTCCCTGTTTGAGCCACTCCGACGGGCATTGTTGCTCGACCTCACGCAACCGTCCCCTTGCCGTTGCGTCCTTGGTACCGGTGAGCTGCGCCGAGAGACTGTCCAGCTGAATCAACACTTCCTCCGCAGCAACCGTTTCATCCTCACCGTCGCCACGACTAGACCTGTCGTTGCTGGTCAGGCAAAAATCAGGATCGCCATAGGCCTGATAGGCTCCGCACGTATTGGAAGACGGAAAGTTCTTCCACGTGTTGGACCGGGCTTCCTTCAGAGCCCGGCCGAAAGGCTGACCGGCGAGCAGGTCCCGGTAAAACGATTCTGCAAAACACAGCGCCGGCTCATCCTCGACCGGCCAACCTGCCGCCACCACTGCGCGCACGCCTTTTCGGATCAACTCACCCGCGATACTGGCAGCCAACTTGTTCGCCGCCAACGTATTCGGGGCGTTACGATCGATCTGTCCCAAGTAGCAACAATTCAAGAACACCAATTCCGGGATCGGATCGAGCTGCGCGATTTCTGCCGCGGTGAGAAAGATCCCGCCGCTAAGGACGACGCCGGACTTGGTCCCTGTCGTCTCTGCGTCCCCTTCGTGATAATACCCGTGACCAGCAATATGGATGATGCGATAGGGTTGGGCAAAGAGTTGATTCAAGACTTCCTCGGCCCTGAGACGAGTCGACGTGTATTCTGTTCGATAGTCGGCTTGTTCCAGCAGCGCGGCCACACGTTGAGCCTCTGCTTTGGCATTAGGCAGATCGCGATAATTGAGTGGGGTTTGAGGATTTCCAACGACCAAGGCATTGCGGGAGGTGGTGTCTCGGGCATGGTTGTCGTAGCCGACGGTTTGCAGCTGTCGGATCATCCCCATTCGGACACACAGAGGCCGCGTTTGCTCATAAGACTGATCCGCATCGCTTATCAGTTCCCAGGGATAGTTGGCCGTGACATTGTCGAGAATGAATACGACGTTTTCGAGGCTGCGGAGACTTTCTTTCAGGTCCAGCGGAATCAAGAGTTCGAACAGTGTCTTCGCGATGTCCTGATGGAAGATCTGGGTGGTGATCGAGCGTTGAATCAGTTGTTCGATCAGGTCGGATTGATTGTCCTGCAGTGTCGCCTCGGCTCTCGCTCGATCCGACAGGGCCAGAAACCGGAGTTTGTGCGGACGGGGCGCCGTCAGATCGCAGTCTCTTAAGGCCAGATCGAGCAGGGCGCGATAGACTTTCGGATCATGGCTTTGATCATCCTGTAGCACGGTGCGGAGGCGGTCCCTCAGCACGGCAGGCAGACTCATCGGAGGTGGAGGTGGCGCGTCCTGAACTGCAGCGATGGTCCAGCGACGCCAGTAGCCTTTCGAGCTGGGCGGCACCAGTCTGGTCTGACCGCCCTTGCCTTTCTTCAAGCGGGGTTCGATCTGAATGGCTGCCTGTAGTTCGCGTGCACTCCGCTTTTTGACGCGATGCGCCGCCTTGGCTGCTTCGACCGCGACATCCAGCAACCGCTCGATAAACTGGACATGAACCACCCGTGGAAGCCTGGGGCCTTGTGCCTCCGCGGAACTATGGGTGAGGGCACGATTCGCCAGGACCACTCCCCGCACAATGGCATTCACCGAATCCTCGACCGCAATGTTCGCCGACGTATTCGACCCGATCAACAGGCTGTTGATCACGAGTCCTTTCAATTCCTCCAATGGTTCCGCTGCGCTACGGCACTGGTGGATATGCAAACAATACTCTATGACGCCCTGCGAGACGGCTTGCGTCAGTGCTGAGGGCGTCAATTCACCCCATTGGCCGAGTCCGATCACAATGGCGCCATGCTGGACGCCCAGGGATCGCTGAATCTCATTCGACGGAGCCAGCGCCACGGCGGCGGTCCCGTTTCGTCCTGGATAGCAGCCCAAGTGGTACCGTTGGGATAAGGCGCCAACGACCATTTTGTCCACGACGCGTTCCGCCCCTGCAATCGTGTCCCCTTGGTAATGGCCAAGTAGGATGGGATGGTTGGTATGATTGAGATCTCCGTGCACCACGGAGACTTGGAGCGTCGACCCCGTTTGTGCCGACTTCATCGTGGCCCTCCCCTCAGCCAATAGAGTCACTCCCCACCGCTCGGCACACTTCCTTCGTCATACGGCCGTGCCGACTGACCGATATGACACACTCGAGACGCGTTGCCTGCTCTCCTCCCTAACTCAGAAACTGGCGATCAAACGACGTGCGCTGTCCTTCCAGCTGAGGAACCTGGTCGAAGTCTTCTGCCTTGAGTTTCGCCGTAGTTCGTCGGTGTAATTCTCGATAGGTCAGCCTGCCCTCTGTTTCTTTGATCGACTCAACGAGGTAATAGGTCAGGGCCCCGTTATAGGTCCCGCCAATATGTGCGTCGGCGGAGGTCTGAGTCGACCGGCAGCCGGTGATCAACCGTTCAGGGATCTCGGCATGGACGATATCGCTCTTTCGGCTCTTGCCCTTGGATGCCTTCGTCAGCTGCCCACGAACGGTTCCTCGAAGCTTCCGCCCCGACTCCGTCGCCATGAAATCGAGCGGGCACGGGAGGAACCGTTCCCGCACGGGCGCATCCGGCGGGAGGATGGCGCGCGTGATCGTCCCGGAATGGCAACAGTCCATGATCACGGTGAGGCTCACGCCCTTCCGAAGTTTGTTGAAGATCTTCCGAAGCCAGTCGTCACGCAAGGTATCTTTCCAGTCCAAATCCGTGGGACACAGAATCTCATCGCGGTGATCCGCTTCATCTCCATTGTCGTCCGGTACATTGGAACCATGCCCCGAATAGTGGAGCAACAAGGTATCGCCTTTCTTCCCACCGACGATCAGCTTCTGAATCGCCGTCTGCATGGCCTTCTTTGTCGCCTTCAGGTCAGTCAGCGTCGTAATGTCCTTGTCGGCAAAGCCATAATAGGTTTTCAACACCCCGCTCAAGTTTTTCACATCGTTGACGCATCCGTTCAGATCCGATCCAGGAACCTGATACTTATTGATTCCGATGAGCACCGCTCGTTTCGCCATAACTCCTCCTTTTCAATCTGCTCCGTGATAGGGACGGCTCACACCATGGCGGCAACCTTTCCTGCAAGTTCAACCGCTTTCGCAGCTTGACGAATGACCGTTTTGACTGACTCCAAGCCCGTGATGGCCTTCTCAATGCTTTCGGACGCTTCTTGTATCCCTTCGATCGCGGCCTGATATTGAGCCGTCGTCTCCGTGATTTGATGGTCGATCAACTGCTCAGCCTGTTCCGAAAGCGCGCTGTGTTGGTCACCCAATTGCTCGAGCTGCTGAGAATCTTTCGTCTTTCGCATGAGCCTGAGCAACTGATCCAGCACCCTCATCAACTCAGGTACGATCGATGCGGGCCGTTCGGTCCCTCGAGTAAGGACTCGTGCTTTTGAACGGCGTGCTTTCTTGGGTTGTTTAGTTGTGCGTCGAGTCTTGGTCCTTCTGGGTTTCATTGTTTTCTTCGGTCGCCTCGGCATGACCTATGTCTCCTTACACGGTTGAGCAATTAGTTGTGGAGTAAGCCGTAGATCGACTTAAACTCTCGAACCTTCTTGGCAAACTGATGCACATTTTCCGCATTGAAATCGGAGGTATTCAGGACCTGCAGCAGGTTCTGCTGGGCCTCGGCAACCCCTGACGCCAGGCCCATGAGTTCTGACGAGACAAGGTCGAACCGAGTCGTACGTTCCGCTGCCATGGCTTGCGCCTTGAATACGAGCGACTTGGATGCGAAATCCTGTGGAGGAACCGGGCCCCCAACAGTGAGCGCATGCTTCTCCAACTTCGACGCCGTCAACTTGTACCCGGCACTCCATCCCGATTCGTTCGGATCAAGATCACGCTTCACCAGGTTGATGACTGACAAGATCGGTTGATTGGCTGTTTCGATCACCTCCCGAACTGCATGGGCTCGTTTGTACTCCACATAGAGCCCCCCCACGGCGGCGACGGCTTTCCCGATCCCCTCCGCCTGTTCGTCTGAGAACGAGACGCCCTTCACACTTCTAAGGTTCGAGACGAAACTATGGCCGGCTTCGAGCAACTCTCCTTCCGGTACGGCTCCGACCAGCTTGCGCAGCAATCCGGCGTAGTCTTCGAGCGTTTGGAGCGCCGTCAGCCTGGTTTGGACTCGCTCGCGCGTCAGGAGTCGATCCAATTCATTGAGTGGAACCTTCTCATCGCCGAGCTCGAATCGAACACGATTCATCTCGATCACATCTTGGCGGTTCTTTTGAAATTCGCTTTGCGCACTGCTCGAAAACTCTTGAGTCGCAGCGGCAAAGCTGTCGAGCGCCGCCTTTTGCTTGGCCGTGAGCCCGCAGCCGGACACTGTCACGGCCAGAACCAGACTCATGACTGACGGCCAGCCGATCTTCCATCCCACCTGTCCCATCCTCCCCTCCTCTCTCCAACTCACGTGTACGACTTGTCAGAGTGTGGAAAACGACTCTGGTCTCCTACGTGTTAGATGAGCAAACACCTTGCCACTCCGCATGTGGAAAATGACGCGCACGATGTCACACCTAGGCCGTACTACAGGAAGGGAGAATACAGCATTCCCAGGTTTGCTGGAAGTCTGAAGGGAGCAAAACTTAGGTCAATGATGACGTGAACGAATAGAGGATAGAGAATCGAAAAGGATACACCCCTGTATCGAAATGGATTCAGGTAATCCTTACAGGCTAGAGCATGCGGCTATCAATCCAGGTGACCTGCCCTGTCCGCCGTTTCACTTCTTGATACATATGCGCAGTGCCGCCAGGACCGTCGCCCTCGCTCCCGTCCCATAGACAGACGAACCGAACTCGTCGAATGCCATATGAGAGTGCGGTGTACAGCAGCCACAAGTTGCAGCGCTCGTATGGATTTGTATCAGCGGGAGGTGGGCCGAGCTGCTCCGGAGCCGAACGAATTTCTACGGCGAGCTTTTCCTTAGCCGCCCAATAGCGATCTCGCCAATCTTGGCCACGACACACCACAGATTCTTCGATAAAACTCGGCTCGGCAACCGGTTGGAGCCACTGCACCTTCACACCTCTCTGCTGGCATTGTTCAGTGAAAAGCAGATCGCCGCCACAGGCACCTTGCGTGAGGGCCAGATCCTGCGAGCTCGCGCCGAGTTCTTGTAAGACCTGAGCAATTTTCTGCATAGCCGCTGCTTCTTTCTCTTCAGGAAACCTCGGTGGCTGCCGGCCTTCTTTATCGATCATGTGCCCACTGAAGAGGAACACTTGCCGAGGCAGCCAATTGTCCTCAGGCTTCGCCAATTTCTGTAAGGCTCGATCAAATGCTGATATGCCAGCCTCAACGTTCTCCGGCTTGAACCCAAGATCCCTCAACAGCCAAAGCTGCGCCAAGCTGGAATTCAGCGCAAACCAATCCTTGTCGTTCTTGGCAATGGCTTCCCTATAAGCAGAACTGACCGTTTCTGGCCTTCCCACCAAAACTTCCAGATCACCAAGCGTGGCCTTAGACCAGAATGCCTGGTCGGGGTCGCCTTCCATCTCTGCAGCAAAGCGAACGGCCCCAGCCATTGCCGCCATCTCCCTGTCGTACCGTTGATCGCTTGTCAGATATCGATAGAGCTGCATGAGTGTGACGGCATTGATCCCTGAATAATAATGACCAGGATTGCGGCGACAGGCCATCGCATAGCTCTCAATGGCGGCCCTGAGCAATGCATCCTCGTAGGCCGCATCCTCTTTCATCTGCTCCAGTTTTTTATTAGGCTGATGCCACGCTGACACCCATGCGTCTTTGTCCACACGGCCAAGCAAGGCCCATGTTTCTGTATCATTCGGAAATACATCCACCACGTCCTGATAGTGTGCCCTTGCACGATCCAATGAATATCCTGGCTTGCATTCAATCGCCAACCGTTGGAGACAAATACCCTTCTCCCTCAGCCCTCGAATGTTACGCGGCTCAACCGCAAGACCTCGCTCGAGTTGCTCCAGTCCAAATGTAAAATGTCCTGTCTTTCGCAGTGTCTCACCGGCTTTGATCCAAGCCTCGGCCCGAAAGGCCGCAATCGGTGCTTCATCTGCAAGCACCAATACATCCCCGATCTGCCTGGCCTTTCGAGCCAATTCTATACGCTCTTCCCACGCGTCATACCGCTCCCAGAATTCCTGCACATCACCGATGCGAAGCGACTTCCAGTCCGGTTCCTGTAGATTTCGCAACAGATTATAGACGGGGCTGACCTTACGGCCCTGCCATGATTCCATCGTTGCCTTCACCATGTCCGTGAGCTTCGTTTTATCCTGTTCCAGCGTCTCCGGATCAGGCCCTTGGTTCTTAGTGGAGTACCGCAGCTTACGATCGGTATAGAGGTCAAATGCTGTCGGGACCCGACCGCCGCTGATCAGAACCACACCGCGAGCCCGCAGGGCGTGGCGCACCCCAAGCTCATACCAGACATTAGGATTGTCGAGCGTGAGATCCGCAACAACCAAGTCGGCCAGAAGCAACTCTTGAAACATGTCCGTTCGAATATCGCCGGCCCGCTCTTCTTCGTCAGCTCGGAACACTTCCAAGCCCGCCGCTTCCAACGCCGGTTTGATCAGTTCCGCATAGACCCGATTGAAATCGATCTCGTTACCCTGGCCGTCCTTCTTCAGGCCAAACGGCATCGCGACAAACGCGTGAGGTTTCACAAGAACTTGTTCCCGGTAAAATCAGCCAGCTTGGCTTCTATATGATACAAAGAGGGTGCGATCACACTTCCTACCAAAGAAGAATTCGCGGCATCCAGCTTTTGGGCACACAGACATCTTCTCCAACTCGCCCACTCAGCACCGGTGAAACCTCTACATCACTTTCCGTCACAAGGCGAGCCCCACTCAATTTCTCACGGCAAACCTTCCCTACTAATTCTTGCGCATGGTAGCGCATTACCCAAGGGGCGTCCCATCCCTGGATAACCTTGTGCTCTGACACCGTCAGAATCTCCGTCCCGCTCGCATTGAACACCGCTGCCACCACCTTATTATCATGGTGCAGTCTTACCAGTTCTGTGCCTGATTCGCGATCCCACACCCTGGCGGTCTTGTCCGCTGACACTGTCACAACCTGCCTTCCGTCTCTATTGAGCATCGCCGCCACTACCTTATGGTCATGGCGCAGTCTCACCAGTTCTCTTCCAGACTTACGGTCCCATACTCTGACCATTCCGTCTTTTGATGCCGTCACCACTTGGTGGTCATCAAAACTGAAGTTCGCCGAGACGACTTTATCATTGTGATGCAGGTTTGCTAGCACAGCACCGGTTGAAATATCACGCACTCGGGCTACTGAATTCGACACTGTCACCATCCATTGCCCATCTGGGCTCACCCCTGCCACCTCCGTGTCGGCAGTAGATTGCATCGTTTTGACAAGTTTCCCTGTTACCACATCCCACACACGAATCACTGCCCCCGACACCGTCAGCATCTGTTGGCCGTCAGAGATAAATGTCGCTGCCTCGACCTTGCGATCGTGAGACAGCGTCACCAGCTCTTTCATTGCCTCGATATCCCACACTCGGACCGTTTGGTCTTCTGATACCGTTAGCACCTGCTTCCCATCAGGATTGAAGACTGCTGTTTCCACTCTGCCATCATCTTTCAATGTTGCCAGTACCCTCCCCCTTACCATCTCCCACATCCGCACGGTCTTGTCTTCTGAAACGGTCATGACCTGTTGCCCATCTAAGCTGAATGTGGCGGTCACTACCTTGGCCCCATGGCGCAAGATGGCTAGTTCTTTGCCCGTCGCAACCTCCCAGACACGAACCATTGGCCCTGACACCGTCACGATCTGCTGGCCGTCTTGGCTAAATGGAGTCGTTACGATGATGTCGTCATGGCGCAGCGTCGCAAGTAACCTTCCAGTCGCCACCTCCCATATCCGTACCGTCTTATCTCTTGACGCCGTCACTACTTTCGAGCCATCTGGACTGAACGTCGCCGCCTCCACCGTATCGTCATGCTGCAAATTCGCAACCACCTTCTCCCTCTTAACGTCCCACACTTGAGCTGAGTTCTCAACCCACGAAACCGTCACGACCTGTCGCCCATCTGGGCTAAATGCCGCTGCCGCCACTGGAACACCATGACGCAGGATTGCCTGCACCTTTTGAGTCTCTACAATCCAAACTCGAACCGTATTGTCCCAGGAGACCGTCAGCACCTGTTTCCCATCAGAGCTAAATGTTGCAGCCCTTACCTTGTCTTCATGGGGCAAAACGACCAGTTCCATCCCTGTCTCAATATCCCACACCCGAGCCGTCTTATCCCCTGATGCCGTCACCACCTGTTTCCCATCAAAGCTGAGGGTCGCCATCTCCACCTCCTCGCCATGGGGCAAGGTGGCAATCTTCTTCCCTGTCTCGACATCCCACACCCGAGCGGTCTTATCCGCTGATGCAGTTACCAAGCGTCGACCAGCAGGACTAAACGTCGCTGCCCGCACCTTATCATCATGGGGAAGCGCAACCAATTCCGTCCCTGTCTTAACGTCCCATACACGAGCAATGTTGTCTTCTGACGTTGTTACAACTTGTTTTCTATCCGCACTGAACATCCCCGTAACCACCTCCCCAGGACCATGAATCTTGCTAATCTGGGCAGACATATAGGATAGGCGTGACAACTCTGCTTCAACCGCTTCTTGTTCAACCCGCTCCAACAAATCTGTGTTCTGCAGAGCCAAGACACCCATTCGTAATGCCTGATCATATCTCCCTTCAGCTCCCATCGACTTGGCGACCGACGCATATACTCGTGATGTCTGTCTCTGTAATTCTCTTGCTTGCTTGATAATCAAGACCCCTGCCACAACAAGAACGATCGCAATAGCTCCAAGCAACACCTTGGTCCACTCCTGTGCTCTTGCAATGCGAGTCAGTTGTGCCACACGTTCCGCTCGCGCTGCTTGAACCTTTTCCCGACAGGCCTTGAGATAGTCTCGTTCATCTGCACCAAACCGACTATCGTAATCGCGACAGCTCAGGAGTCGCTCCGCATCTGCGAGAGCCTCGCCATCATGGATCAACCAGGTTTCAATCTCCGACTTCTCAACATGTTGCGCCTTGCGCCACTCGGCAGTGGCTCGCCGAACGGAATCAACCAACTTTACGTTGGCTCCATCCAGTTTGAGCCATGTTGTAAGGATCCCCCATTGACGCAACAAGGCCTCATGCGTCACTTCTACAACCACCTCTTCTTCTCCATCCGCCACTTTTCGACGGTCTTTCGTGAGCAACCGTGCCTCAACTAGTCGCTCCAAGAGTGGTTGGATTTCTGTGGGCAAGGTTGCCCACGTCGCCACAAGCCTCTTTGGCTTTTCTGAATCTTGATCGAGCGTGACAAGCGAGGGGAATGCCTGCTGTAAGAGCATGCGCTGTACAGTCTCGTCAGCGGGAATAGTTGGATTCTTCTCCGGGTCGTTGAATGCTTGGGTCACTGCTGCCTCAATGGATCCTTGGAGCCCCCCCAGCGCATGGTATTCTTTCAGAAGCAAATCTCCATCTGATCCGTGTCTGACCAACAGCTTTTCCAGAACAAAGGCTAGCAGCGGTAATGCGTCTGCACCTTCCGCATCTCGCAACAGCTGCTCGGTTAGTGCTGGCTCTACGGTGAGTGTTTGTCCTGCTGCCGTAGCACGTGCAGCAGGGCCTTCTATCACCATTTTGTACTCGGCTAGAGCAAGTGGTGGCAGACTGAATGGGGTCTGGCGAAGTCCTTTTAATGCCGCAGCCGTCTGTAACTCCTCGTACGAATCTGAGCGTATTGCCATGATCACAATGACGCGCGGTACAGGCATTTCTGGGTGCGCACTTCCAGTTTGACCAATGAGTACGCCGAGCTGATCGAGTATTTGAGTGGCCTCATCACTATTACCTGATCTAAAGAGTTCTTCGGCTTGATCAATAGCGATGACAATGGTTGGCTCAACCGCCCCCGGGCCTAGCATTTTTTGAGCAGTTGCCTGTAATTCGACAACGAGTTCAACCAGGCCTTCCGGCTTTGCCAAAGTCGCACATAACGTCGCCCGGGCTTTTTCTATTTTGAATTCACGAAATGTCTTTTCAAGACTCTTCATAAGACCAGTTTGCCCGCTGATGGCAGCCCTTTCAGGTCGAATGACCGGCAAGGGAAGGAAATGCCGCTCATCTCGCTTGAGTCGTGGCCAAAGGCCGGCACGCAAAAAAGATGACTTCCCTGCTCCCGACGCACCCAAAATGACAAAGAGATGCTCACATTCGTCCGTCATCCGTCGTAGCATATCTAAGCCTCGAATGAGCGGAGCTTCTCGCCCGAAGAACACCCCTGCATCTTCGGCTTCTAGCGCTCTAAGCCCACGATAGGGCCCACGGGTAGGATCGTAGGGAAAAACCGAGGGATCGAGTCCTGCCTTCAGAAGTCCCTGCTTCAAACTCCTTAGTCCAGCGCCAGACAGAGACACCACGGTATTGGGAACTTTTTGATGAGCAACTTCAAAGCATTGTTGATCATCACCTGTCACCAAGTCACAAAGCTGCCATTTAGCCGTGACCTCCAGAGAAAGAGATTTAATTGCAATAGGTTCAATAATCAGTAGACAAATAGTCTTGCACAGACGCTGCGCATGCTGGAATTCATCCTGACACCACTTTGACTCCTGCCAGGCTAGTGACACCAACAACAGAATCGCCTCACACCGATCCGCAGCATTTTTCAATGCGTCTTGCCACAGTTCTCCAGCGGCAAGGTCTCTAAAGTCCAGGAAGGTATCCGTCCAGCCGTTTTGCTCCAACCACTGCACAACAGCGAGCGCCTTCGCATTATCCTTACTGGAGTGACTGATAAAAATTTTTGGCATTGGCTAGCTTCCTGGTAGCCAGACTGACCGCACCCATGAATCAAACCAGCATGGTTTGTGCTTACAGGAACAGCGCGCAGAATTCTACGTACTACACGTCTTTGTGGTCAACACTTATGATATTCCCCACAGGCAATAACGGTGCCAGGGCGAATACTGTCAAGGAAGCCAGTTCCGAATCACGCAGCACTTATGAGTAATGTGTAAGTTGCGTACTATTTCTATTGTGTAATGCCCGAGTATGCTGGGTGCAGCCCCTTACCATCAGTATCGAATTGGATTCAGGGTGTATCAATATGGATTCTGTACGGATAGGACATGGTAACTACCAGGAGGTGATCAAACTCTGATCTTCTTTGCACACATACCAGATGTAAGCGTTTTATCCAGCCCTTCTCACCACCAAAATCCCATCCCTAATCGTCACCAGCACGGCACTGACGCGTGGATCCGCTGCCACGGTGCGATTGAGCTCCTGAATCGCGGCGGTGGATTCGTCGGGTGGCGACTGTTTCAGCACCTCGCCGCTCCAGAGCACATTATCGATCAACATCACGCCGTTTGAGGCCAGCAAGTCGAGCGACCGCCGATAGTAATTCAGATAGTTCGTCTTGTCCGCATCAATGAAGATCAGATCGAATGGACCAGTGAGATCCCTCATCGTGTCGAGGGCCGGCCCCATGCGAATTTCGATCTTGTTTCCAAACGGCGCCTGGGCGATATAGCGCCGAGCTAACGCTGCGGACTTCTCATCAATCTCACACGTGATGACCGTTCCATCATCCGGCAAGGCTTCGGCAAAACAGAGCGCGCTGTAGCCGGTAAACATACCGATCTCGAGGACGCGCTTGGCCCCAACCACCTGCGTCATCATTTTGAGGAATGCCCCTTCCAATGGCCCAACGACCATCTGTGGATACTCTATGGTCCGATGGGTCTCTTCGCGCAGCGTACGACAAACCGACGACTCCGATATGGAATGGGCTTCGGCATAGGCTTCGATCTCAGGCATGACTAACGGCTTCATGATATATCCTCCCAGTCGTTTGAAAAACGCGCGGTCTCTGCGTACACTGCGCAAGACACGATCATCACCTTTTTAGCACAGCGACAGGGAGGTCGGTTTGAAAACCCTTGCGACGTTGGAACCGCTTAGGACGAAGCTCCTTGAAATTCAACGAATCAATAGCGCCGCCTCGGTGCTCTCTTGGGATCAGGAAACCTATATGCCGGCCGGCGGAGGAGAAGCACGGGCTGAACAGATCGCGGTGCTTCAAGGCATCGCCCATGAGAAATTCGTTTCATCAGAGGTCCAGTCCCTCTTGTCCCAATGGATAGATCCCGCGACCGGTCATGCCGCTGAACAGCCAGGCGAATCGTGGGATGAACCCTCCCGGTCGCTGTTACGAGAAGTGTGGCGGGACTTCAGCCGCGCCAAGAAACTCCCATCGGACTTTGTGATGAAGCTCAGTCGAGAATGCTCCCTCGCCCAACAGGTCTGGGCGGAGGCCAAGCAGCACAACAAGTTTTCGATGTTCCTTCCAAATCTTCGAACCGTACTCCAGCTCAAACGTGACGAAGCGGAGTACCTTGGCTATCAGGGCTCACCCTACAACGCCTTATTGGATGTGTATGAGCCAGGCGCGACTATTGCGACGCTCCAGCCAATGTTTACTGTGCTGAAGACTCGCCTGGTGCCGCTGTTGAAAAAGATCACTCACAGTCGAGTCCGGATCGACGACAGTGTCCTTCACCACTCCTATGACCACAGTCGTCAGCTGGAGTTTGGACGATTGGTCTTAACGGCCATGGGGTATGACTTTGAGCGTGGCCGACTGGACCTCTCGGCCCATCCCTTTACGACCTCGTTTCATCCGACCGATGTGCGCGTCACGACCCGCGTACATGAACATGAACTCCAATCCTGCCTGTTCAGCTGTATCCATGAAGGCGGTCACGGATTGTATGACCAGGGTCTTGATCAGCGCCATTTCGGTACGCCGCTGGGTGACTCGGTTTCCTTGGGCATCCATGAGAGTCAATCCCGTCTCTGGGAGAATTGTGTCGGCCGCTCTCGGCCGTTCTGGCGATTCTTTTACCCCATCTTACAACAGGCCTTCCCCGACCAGCTGCACGGGATGGATGTCGATCGCTTCTATGCCGCAATCAATCGTGTGAAGCCCTCCTTGATCCGTGTCGAGGCGGACGAGTTGACTTACAACCTCCACATCATGTTGCGGTTTGAGATTGAACAAGCACTGGTGGAAGGCAAGACTCAGCCAGAAGAGCTCCCTGCCGTCTGGAATCAGAAAATGAAGGAGTACCTGGGAATCGTCCCGCCATCCGACTCGGAAGGCGTGCTGCAGGACGTTCACTGGTCGTTTGGCGCCTTTGGGTATTTCCCGACCTATACCTTGGGCAACCTCTATTCCGTCCAATTCTTTGAGCAGGCCAAGTTGGAGATCCCGAACTTTGAAGACGAGATTGCAGCAGGACAATTGATCCCCCTGCGCCGGTGGTTGGAGCAGAAGATCCATCGCTGGGGGCGGATGTTCACTCCAGCCCATCTGGCTGAACGGGTCACAGGCGCCTCGCTCCGTCCGGAGCCCTTCCTCAACTACGTGGAACAAAAATACGGCGAGCTCTACCAACTCTGAGTATCCCAGGCCGGTCTGGCCTCGTACCCCATCGCCGTATTGAGCTTTCGTGCGATACCGGAAGGAATGGTAAATTCCGCTCGAACTTCGATCCGATGCGGCACAAGTAACGTCGTGTGGAACACGATATCCCGAATCGGGATTTTGAGTTCAGGATCCTGGGGCGTACTCAGCTGCACCGCCTCGACTGAGTTCGTGATCATCCCACTGTCTTGTTGGGCATACGTCGCGACAACGGCCTCAATAATCTCTTTTACCTGTTCGTTGGCTTCCAGTCCCTCGATTGCTGTGAGCAGCAATGGGATCGCCTCGTCCTTCACCTGATCCGAGACGGTGAAGTTTTCAACCCGGCCTTTCCGACGGAGGGATGTCAGATCATTATCAAGTTCTTTACTGAAGGCTCCGTAGGCGAACCGGAAAAACTCGAAATGGAGTGCCCTGACCCCTTTGGCGAAGGTTTGGAGCTCGCACAAGAAACAAAGCTGCTGGAGCTTGACGTCACTCAATAATCCATGAGGCTCAGCAAGCTGTAGGATATAGAGCAGAAGCGCACGGTCCACAAGTATCTGGCTGGGTGTTCTCACCTGATCCCCACCATGCAATCAAAGATCCCACTATAGACAGTCATGAAAGCACCCGTCAAAGGCGACCTGACCCTATGGTTTTGGCCCAGAGGAAGACTCTTGACCCACTGCTTCATTTCGTTTTTAATGCCTCCCCTGGGAGGATTGGCTGGCTACTATGTCTAAACATGCTAGAGAAATGGGCGTGCTGAAAGAGCACCTTGGGAAACACCAACTCAAATTCACTCGCCAGCGGGAGCTGATCCTCGACGCCTTTCTGAGACAAGAGCACATTACGGCCGAGGAAATGTACCATCAATTGGCCCGCAAAGATCCCCATCTCGGACTGGCAACCATTTACCGGACCCTCAATCTGTTTTGCGAAGCGGGTTTGGCTCAAGCTCGACACTTTGGGACACAGACCCAGTACGATAACGTGTCTCATAAGGGCCATCACGACCATCTTATCTGCACCGGCTGCGGCAAAATTGTCGAATTTGAAAACTGCGATATCGAACGCCTGCAAGAAGAAGTTGCGACCAAGAACGGCTTTACCATTACCACCCACCGGCTCGAACTCTACGGACTCTGCTCCCGTTGCCGTCATTGACCATCCGAATCCTTTCTGGTATCTTTTTGATATAGCTTATCAATTTCAAATCTCTCCGCATCTTGATTGTACAAAGGTCCATCATGACGTGTTCCTGTCACAAGACCCCTCATACCACTCCTCGCATCCCTTACTGCAGACTCATCGGTATCACAGTTGCCTGTTCAGTCCTGTTCTTATCAATGATTCTCGCAACTGTCGCAACTGCGGCGGATAAGCTGACCGTCTATTCGGGCCGAGCGGAACGATTGATTAAACCGGTTCTGGATGAGTTCACCCGGAAGACCAACATACACATCGCCTTGTTGTCATCCGGCACGACGGAACTGGTGAATCGAATGAAAGCGGAGGGCGACCGAAGCCCAGCCGACGTCTTTATCACGAATGACGCTGGGAGTTTAGAACTCGCCCGTACGGCCGGACTGTTTCGCCCGCTGAGCATGCGAGAGGTTGAGCGCGCAATTCCTCCTCAATTCCGCGCAACGGATAACAGCTGGATCGGCTTGTCAGGCCGATTCTGGATCATCACCTACAACACCGCAATCGTGAAGCCGGACCAGATCAAGTCGTTGCTAGACTTGGCCGACCCAACGTGGAAGGGGAAAGTCGCCATTCCAAACGCCGGCAGCGAGTATCTGCAAGCAGGCGTCTCCGTGATCCGGGCCAGTCTCGGTGATGATCGCACCAAGAAATTCCTCGAGGGGCTTCGTGACAATGCCGGCACGCAGGTCTACCAAAAAAGTTCCCAGATCGTCGAGGCGGTTGCCAAGGGTCAAGTCGCGCTGGGGATCGTCAATCACTACTACGTCTATCGACATCTCTCCACACAACCGACTGCGCCGCTCGCTGTCTTGATGCCTGACCAACAAGAAGGTGGGATGGGGGCCATTATGAACGTGGCTGGTATCGGGGTCTTGAAACATACGCCTCGCATGGAAGAGGCTAAACTGCTCGTCGAATTCCTCGTGGCACAGGCTGGTCAAAAGATGTTCGCCGACCTCGACAAGGAGTACCCGCTCCATCCCGAGGTTCAAGCCGATCCCGCGCTTGTCGAGCGAAAGAGTTTTCGGGCAGCCATGGTGCCGTTGGCCAAACTTGCCGAACTCCGAGCACCCACCCTGCGACTGATCGAACAAGTGGGAATGCGGTAACACCGAGAGAGCTGTGATTGCCGTACGCTCATCAACCCTCTCATCTCTCCAACTGGCTGCGGTAGCCAGCGCGGCGCTGACTCTCCTCCCATTGATCTATATCATGGCCCTGGCCTTCTCGGCCGATTCAGACGTCTGGTATCGACTTTGGACGACTCGTGTACCTGAGCTCCTCTGGAACACGAGTGCCTTGGCTGGTGCTGTTGCACTCCTCGCGCTTGGTCTGGGTGTCTCGACCGCATGGATCGTCACTCGATTTGAGTTTCCTGGACGCCGGCTCTGGGAAGTTGCCCTCGTCCTTCCACTGGCCATGCCGACGTACGTGTCTGCTTACATCTTCAATTACCTCTTGGGATTCGGTGGTCCGGTTGAGCAATTCTGGCAAATACTGGCCGGCCCTCAGGCGAGAATCTTCTCGCCCCAAAGTTTCTTAGGCGTCACCGTAGTCATGGCGCTTGATACGTTCCCGTTCATCTACCTACTCACCCGCAACGCGCTCCTGAACCTAAACGTGTCGTTTGAAGAAGTTGCCCGTACTTGTGGTGCCTCTCTCTTGCGGAGAATCTTCGCTGTTACCCTCCCGCTGTTGCGACCGTCGATCGTTGCTGGTGTCGCGCTTGTCATCCTCTACGTGGTCTCCGACTTCGGCGCCGTATCGCTGTTGCGCTACCAAACCTTGACCTATGCCGTGTTTCAACAAATGACGGGACAGTTAGACAACCAGGCTGCTAGTATCTTGAGTGTGTTGCTGGTCGTTCTTGCACTCCTCTTTTTGATAACTGAGCGCTGGTTTCGTCACAAGAGTCGTTTCTACCAAACCGCCGGTCGTTACCGCGCCCCGCAGCGAATCCGTTGCAATTGGTTCCAAACCGTAGGCCTGACCGCGTCTCTAGCCGCGATCGTGGGAGCGGCCTTCGGTGTCCCGGTGGTTCTCCTGATTGCATGGAGTTTTTCTCCTGATGCCCTCGCCACGCTCGATGCACGATTCTTCGACTTTGTGTGGAACAGCGCCTTGCTTGCGACTCTGGCTGCCACGGCCGCTGTGCTGGCCGGACTGCCGTTGGCCTATCTTGCCAGTCGGAAACCCTCGTGGCTCAACACCGGTTGCCTCCAGGCCGCCTATGCCGGCTACGTGTTACCAGGACCAGTAGCCGCACTCGCCGTGCTGGTCCTCTGCCTCAAACTTGTGCCGTTCTTCTATGGAACCGTGCTGGTGTTGATCCTTGCCTATGTGCTCCATTTTCTCCCGGCTGGCCTCCAATCGCTGGAACCATCGATCCAGCAAATTACGCCGAACCTGGAAGAAGTGGCACGTACGTTAGGCCTGAGCGCTCGCGAAACCGTGCGACATGTCACGCTGCCACTCATACGTAACGGCGTCATCGTCGCATGGGTGCTCATCTTTCTTCAGACCATGAAAGAACTTCCGGCCACACTCTTGCTCCGCCCGGTGGGGTTTGACACGCTGGCCATCCGCGTTTGGCTCGAGGCGAGTGAAGAGTACTACCAACTGGCGGCTCCCTCAGCTCTCTTGATTGTGCTTGTCGGTCTACCCGCCCTCGCCTTGTTGATCTCCCGCGATTGGCGCGCGGCATAAGAAACTCTTATGAATGCACCAGCATGGCCCAGACCGATGGATGCCGACCACTCCCAAAGCCGCACCCACCGCTTCGCTCAGACGGCATCGATCCTGGAGCTTCGCTCCGTCTCCTGTGCCTATGACGCAAATCGACCGGCAGTTTGCGACATTTCATTCTCCGCCAGAGAAGGCGAGATCCTCTGCCTGCTTGGACCGTCCGGCTGTGGGAAAACCACCGTTCTGCGGGCCATTGCCGGACTGGAGCCGGTACAGGCTGGACAAATTGTTCTATCGGGTCAAGTAGTCTCTTCCCCCTTAGAAACCCTGCCCACCGAAGCCCGCCGAGTAGGCATGGTGTTCCAAGAGTACGCGCTCTTTCCTCACCTACGCGTGGCGGACAACATCGCCTTCGGCCTTCGCCATCTACCCAAAACAGAGCGGACATCGCGAGTCCAGGACATGCTGCGGCTCACCGGCTTGGAAGGATTCGACCACCGATACCCCCACGAACTATCCGGCGGGCAGCAGCAACGTGTGGCCCTGGCACGCGCGTTAGTACAGAGTCCGGTTGTACTGCTCCTCGATGAGCCGTTCAGCAACCTCGACCCCGATATGGCCAGTCGCATGCGCCAGGAGGTCCACGCCCTGTTACGACAGATGAACACCACCACCATCATGGTCACGCATGACCATGACGAGGCCTTTGCGATGGCCGATCGTATTGCCGTGCTGAACCAGGGCGTGCTCGAACAAATGGACTCTCCGGAAATGATTTACCATCTTCCTGCCACACGGTTCGTCGCCGACTTTGTCGGTCAAGCCGACTTCATTCCTGGCCAGATTCAACGGGGCATCGTTCACACCGAACTGGGAGAGTTCCCCAATACGATCAATGGTTCGGAAGGAGACCATGTTGCTGTCATGATTCGCCCAGACGACGTGCATCTCCTCCCCAATAAATCTGCCGCACCACAAATCGTGGCGAGGCAGTTCCGCGGATCTGAAAATTTGTACACTGTTCAACTTCCTTCCGGTCAGATTGTCCATAGTAGTGAGAGCTCAACCAGCGTCTACCAAGAAGGCACGTCTGTCGAACTCCGTGTTTCAGCAACCCATACCGTGCTGTTTCAGACGGAACACCCCCTCGCCCCTAGCGACACAGGCAGAAACTGACTGCATGTGGAGATTGACAGCTTCCCCTCAGATCTGGCATGGATGAACAGTCACTGAGATCCCCAACCCCACCCACCTTGAGCACCGTTCCACAATAGAAGGAGTTGCGATGGACGCATTGAAAGATGTCATTGATTACGGGGTTATTGGCCTCTTACTGGTGCTCAGTGTGTGGTGCGTGGCGGTGGCCATCGAACGGTGGCTCTTCTATAAACGTATTAACTTCTCCCAGTTTTCCAACGCGCAGCTGCTGGAAATTACCCTCACACAACGACTGGTGATCATTGGGACTGTTGCCGCCAACGCCCCCTATATTGGCCTCCTTGGAACGGTCCTTGGTATCATGTTGACGTTCCATACGATGGGAACGTCTGGAACCATGGCAGTCAACACGATTATGATTGGGTTAAGCCTGGCACTGAAGGCGACCGCCGTCGGTCTATTGGTCGCGATTCCTTGCGTCGTGATGAATAACCTACTCCGCCGTCGCGTCACCGAACTTCTGACCGAATATAAGGCACAACATGGATCGGAACATTGATCAAATCAACGTCATCCCGCTGGTAGATGTCATGTTGGTCCTGCTCGTCATCGTCCTGACGACCGCGACATTCATCAGCACCGGCCAGATTCCCGTCAATTTGGCCAAGGCGAAAGAGGTCGGCGATCGGAAGGACGTGCCCATCGTGGTGTCAGTGACAGGGGAAGGGAAGCTCTTTGTCAACGACTCACCCGTTGCAGATCAAGGCCTCTCAGCTGCGCTCAGCACACAACCACGCGAGTCAGCCGTGCTTGTCCGTGCTGATAAAGTGATCGTACTGGAAAAATTCGTGGCCCTTGTCGATGAGATCCGCAGTTTGGGTTTTCAGCAGGTGAGCCTAGAGGTCATTCGGCTGTAATGCAACGGATCCCACAGCGTACCTCGAATGCGTCCAACACCATGGCAACCGGCTGGCTGCTCTCTTGCCTGTTGCATGGCGGAGCAGTCATTGCCGCCATCATGTTTTCCCAGCATATCCATCTAGCCCCACAGGAAGCCCCCTTCCAATGGGACGTGGCGATGGAGACGCCTGCGCTGTTTTCAGGACAAGCTGCAGCACCTCAGGAACAACCGGTCCCAGCGACGTTGCGACACCCATCACCCACACTTCCAGCCAAACGTACGCATGCAGCAGGACCACCGGTTCAACAGGCTACCAGTTCACCCACTGTACCAATAACCGAACTCGCTCCACCACCTCAGCAAATAGAACCGCTTCCCAATGAGCCTATGACACCGCCGTCGATCTCTCCGCTACCAACTTCCTCAACATCTCAGCCGGAGCTATCGCCTGAGCACACAGTCGTTCCTCATACCAATATGAGTGAATCACCCGTATCACCGCCAGATACCCCCCCCGTTTCTGACGCTTCCTCTGCATCGAACAGTCAGGTGGCATCAGCTGGTACACAGCGATCGACCAGTGTCGACTATGGATGGCTCGCCACTCTTATGGCGCAGTGGATTGAGGGTCTCGACAAACGCTACCCGGCAACATTACGTGCTGAGGGAATCGAGGGGAGAGTCACACTGGTCGCGATCTTACACGCCGATGGCTCGCTAAGCGATGTGCACATCGCCAAGGGTTCGGGGAATGCAACGTTGGACCAGGTTGCGTTGGAAGACGTCAGAAACGGCCCGCCAGTGAAACTTGTTCGTCTGCTTGAACGCCCTCAGATATCGGTAAAATTCGCGATCAGTTATGATTTAAAGATGGCCCGATAAGCAGCTACGTCACCTCATGGCGCGCGCAACCGATCACGAAGCCCTGAGGACACCATCATAGTCCCATTTGCATCGACAATGATCGCCTCTACACCAGGCAAATGTTCCACGAGCGCCATCCCCCGCTCTGGTCCCAATACAAAAATCCCCGTATCCAATCCGTCAGCCACAGTCCCCTCCTTGGCGATTACGGTCACACTCTGGCATCCACGAGCTGGTTGAAGGGTTTGAGAATCGAGAATATGATGGTACCGAATTCCGTCACGCTCAAAGAATCGCTCGTAGTCACCAGCTGTCGAAATCGCTTCATCGTGTAAATCGAGAACGGCCATCACCGTTCCTTCTTCACGCGGATGTCGAATCCCGACCGGAAACCCCTTTCGATCTGGGAGTACACCAAACGTCTTAATGTCCCCCGAGAGGGCGACCACTCCACCCGTGGCCCCTGTTCGTTTCATCTCCTCTACTGCCCGATCCGCCGCGTACCCCTTCCCAATTCCGCCAATATCAATCCGCATGCCCTTCCGAGGAAGATAAATCGTGTCTGTCTTTCTATTGACCTGAACATCCCTCCAATCCACCAGAGGTTTCAGTCGTTGCAACTCTTCCTGATCTGGAATGTGCTCCCGCTCAGTCACACTCCAGATGTCGATAGCCGGACCAAGAGCGATATTGAACCCACCTGCCGTCAGCTCTACCATTTCAAGGGCTCGAGTCACCAACTCTACGGTCTCCTGGCTCACTTGTACTGGCCGATGCCCTGCCTCTGAATTCACATGGGAAAGTTCACTGTCAGCTCGCCAGGTGCTTAGGAGCCGTTCGAGCCGCTTGATCTCATCAAAACCTACCTGCACTGCCTTATGACCACTGTCCGCGTTAGCCCCCACCGCCGTGATGGTCACCAACGTGCCCATATGCATCTGTGTACGCGTAACTATCCCAGGTTGAGCTGTCGGCTGCATCGTTGTGCACCCAACCGCCACACTCATAATAAGACCACAGAGTAGGCTATGCACTACCGTCGACCTCGGGATCGCCATTGTCATCCTCAGCATTACCACCAATGCCTACGGAAATATCTGGGATAGCGTGGATACGGCATGACCTCGTAGAGACGAGCCTCAGTACGGAAAGGATCAGGTATGTGGGAGAGAAAACGCTGCTCACTGACGGATGGATACCGCTTCACCAGAAAATCTTTCATTGCAGCTGTGTCCTGTGTATCGGTATTCATGGCGAGCACCACCATCCTCCCATAACGCGGTGAGTCGACCATAAATCGCCAGGTCCCAACATAGGTGACGACTCCGGAATCCACTGAAAACGTCCCCGAGATATCAGCCATCGACCTAAACGCTCCCTCGCTGATCTGGACTCGGGTGAGTCGATATCGCCCAGGTAACAAATCAATCGTAAAATATTCATCGCCCGAGTCAATCTCAATCTGATAACGCTGTGATGTGTTTTGATTTTCCAATTCAATCGACCGCAACTGCGGCAAATACCGTCTGGCCCGTTCCCCATGCAGGGTCGTGATAACTCGTCCGACGACCAGATTGCCGTCTATCTGATCCGGCTCGACTTGGGACGATACTACCGTGACACACCCAGATATGCCGAGCAACAACAGACCGCACAGCAATCTCTTTAATAAACTTGGTGTTTTCATAAGAAAATTATAAGCCAGACATTCCCAAAAGACATATTGCGCCGGCATGCATGAACCCCTTGACAGGAGAACATCGGTCGAGATATTAATAATCGTTCTCAATTTCACTTAAACCAGTGGCTCGTGTGTATATGACCTGTGCAAAAGCTTCCATAGCCGACAGCTCTCAGACTCTTGAGACCCGGTGCGAGTGCGGCCAATTAATCGCCAAAGTGTGCGGACAAGGGCTGGAGCTCAAGTGTAAGCGATGCAAGCGCATTGTCGTGATCCCTTTCTCCTCAATCGAAGGTTGGGGAACCGCCTCTACTTAGTCTTACCTCATACAGGAAGCATGCGCACCGAGTCTATCCATACGAGTTACCCGAAAGACCAGAGACCGTCGAGTCCCGAGTCAGACTACAACATCATTTATAAGGGAGGATACCGATGAAGATGCGGTTACTCCTCGGGGCTCTTCTACTCTTCAGTTTACCGTCCATGCCGGTACTGGCAGAGAGCTTGACTCCAGAGGAAATTCGGAAATTGGTCGATGAGGCAGTAGAAAAGCGCCTGCAAGAACGTGAGCGACGGGAATTGCCCCCCGAACGCCGTGAGGGAACTGTGCCAACCGCTGAACCAGGAATTGGTTCCCTTCCGGAAGTCGGGAAGGAACGTCGTGCAGACCGCCAGGATCCACTATCCTTCGGGTCAAGCGGATCAGGTCGACTTGTGTATGCCAAACCGTTCGTCTCGTTTCCCAAGGCGATCGTCGGTGGATACTTCGACATTCAATATCGTGCTCATCGAAACTCTGTGCTTGAATCAGGGCGAGATGGTGGAACCACCAATGGATTCGACCAGCAACGATTCGTCCCGTTCATCTATGCTGATATTACCGAACATCTCAAATTTGCATCAGAGCTCGAGATCGAACATGGGATCAGAGCAACGAACGATGTGGAAATCAGCCTGGAATTTGCACATATTGACTACCTGGTTAATGAAAAGGTGAATATACGAGGAGGTATCGTCCTCATCCCACTCGGCAAGTTCAACCTTTTGCATGACTCTCCACTCAACGACTTGACGGATCGTCCGATCGTCAGTCGACTGGTCATTCCCTCGACTATGTCTGAAACAGGTGCTGGCTTGTACGGCACATTTTACCCAGGCCGAACGGGGAAACTCGATTACGAAGTGTACTTTACGACCGGTCCCTGCGGTTATAACGGCGATGGAGAACCTCGCGTCACGGAATTCAATGGTACGAAGAACTCTCGCCAACGCAAATGTGGATCTGATGACGGACTCGACATCAATAACGGCAAAGCGGTGTCTGGCCGTCTGGCCTTCAGCCCCATGCTCGGTGTGGAAGTGGCAGGATCAGGCTACTTCGGCAACCAATCTGCGACGAGTTATAATCCGCTTAGCATCTTCGCGGTCGATTGGACCCTTCAAAAGGGCCCCTTCGAACTGATCGGTGAAGCAGCCTGGGCACATGCCAGAGGAAACTCCCGGGCCATTCCTGGAAATACCTTTGGAGGATTTGCCCCAGGATCGTTGCTCACTGGTTCTCCCTTCTCTCTGAACCCCTTAGCTGGCCCCCCTGAGCGATTGATGGGATTCTATGTTCAGGGCAATTACCACTTCATGCCCTCGTTCTTGACGAAACTTGCTCCAAAACGGTTTGGCGAAGGCTCAACCTTCACAGCCGTCATTCGCTATGACCGAGTCAATCTGAACCTGGCGAACAAAGGAGAAAATGGTGGCGAGATTGAACAAATCTCGTTTGGGCTGAATTACCGTCCGGTCGAGGACGCCGTCATCAAGATGAGCTATCAGTACATGCCGAAGACAACCAATCCCAACAACGGCGACCAGCGTATTCATGATAGTGCATTTGTAATTTCAGCAGCCACGTATTTTTAGGAGCAGGGGGAGGCTGGTAAAAGCCGGCCTCCCCCACCATGACAGGATAGGAACAACTCATGCGTGTAATTCTTTTCCTTCCGTTTTTAGTGTTAACAGCCTGTGCATCATTGAGTGGTGGCCGTGACCACTCATTTGTCTGCCCCTACAACACCGCATGGGACGCGACCTTGGACACCATGAAGGACTATGCAATCACATCGGAAAATAAGATGGCGGGAACCATCGAGACCGGGTGGGTTGAGATGGAAGGAAAGAAGCAGCCCTACGGGATCCTCGGGCGAGAGGGATTCGGCAACCGCGAACGAGCCCGTCTCACGGTTGTCATCAAGAATGACAATGGACGATCATTTGTGAATGTACTCGAAATCAGGCAGCGTTGGCATGCCCGAGGCGGAGCAACCCAACAGGCGACCAGGTGGTGGCCGGTCGAGCCTTCAGAAGAAGTCATGGAAGAGATCACGAACAAACTCAACACGCGCATTAAAGAGAACGGATGCGAGGTCATCCCATGACCACACGCCTCATTTGTTCCTGCATTGCCCTATCCCTGATACCGACTCTGGTGCTCGGCGCTGAACGCATTTGGGACAATGACCTCAAACGGTTCCTCACAGATCAGGAAATGAGCATGGCTGAGGTCTATCTGAACGAGGAAGAAAGCCTCAAAATCATGTTTCCAAAGTCCGAACGAGTTCGCAAAGAAACCGTCAAGTTGAATCCAGAACAAAAGTCGTTGATCGAGGAACGGATCGGCTGGAAGTTTCCTGAAGACTCATTTGAGGTGTATATCGGAGAGACCGGATCACAAATCGATGGCTATGCACTCGTCCAGAATACGATCGGCAAACACAAACCTATGACCTATATGGTTGGTGTGGATAACAAGGGCATAGTTTCCGATGTAGAGCTCCTCGTATTTCGTGAAGCACGTGGCAGCGAGGTTCGGCAGAAGCGATTCAATGCGCAATATGAAGGGAAATCCGTTCTTGACCCAGTTCGGATCAACAAAGACATCATTAATATCTCCGGCGCCACGATGTCAGTCCGGTCGATGAGTGCAGGCATCAAACGAGCATTGGTGCTGGTTGACGAATTTTATCTGAAGCCGGCAGGGATCGGCAGCGACACGGTAACCGCCAAGAAGGACAAGGGATTTTTCCCGTCGATATTTGGCAATTAGTCGAAGCGGACCTCGCGTCCCAGCTATGCGAAACTTTAACCAGAAATTTAGACTTCGTGACTCTGATCGGCATATTCGGTTGCTCTATACCTTATTCTTACTCTTGATGTTCGTTGGGTTTTGTTTCTCATTTTTTTGGGCGCACAGCATGACGGGTTTATCACCACAAGGCATTGCAGAACACTATCGTGGATCGGACGCAACATTTGGAGAACCCATGTCGTTTCGCGAGTTGGCTGAAATCACCCACTTTCATCTCTTTACCATGCCGGTCGTGTTCATGATTCTCATTCACGTGATGTACCTGACCAATACCAGCCATACCCTCAAGGCCATTGTCACCTGGGGCGGTTTTGGTGGAGTCATGCTTGATCTGGTGTCTCCCTGGCTCATCAACTATGTCTCCCCCATATTCGTCATTTCCATGCTCACTGGCGACTTGCTGATGACCCTGAGTTTTCTCGTCATGATGATCGTTCCTCTGTATGAAATGTGGGTCCTTGGACAACCTCTCATGGGAGGGAAACGCCCACAAGAGTCGTAGCGTCCAGTTCAGATCCAGACCTTGTTAGCGGCCAGCGGCTATCAGCCCAGAGCCCAGAATCACGAGAAGAGTGGTTCTGGGCTCTTCGTTTTTAAGGAGACACAATCATGTGCACCAATTGTACAGTTCAAATCCGGCCAGCTATTGCGACCATTCAAAGCATGCTCAAGAAAATCGACCGACTCACCCTTTCGTCGACCTCTAGACACGATCTTGAAAGCATTCTCGTTCGTCAAGTCACGAAAGAACTGGATCGGCTTCTCCCCTGGCAAGCGGGACATGGCGAAGAGACGGCGGCTCTTGCCCATCGCATCGGACAGGGCTTACACCTATCTGACGAAGCTCTACATCAATTGAGATTGGCCTCCCTGCTCCACGATATTGGCCTGCTGATGCTTCCTGCGCGTCTCCAGAAGAAGCAAGCGGAGCTGAGCCCGGACTCCTATGTGACGATTCAGAATCACCCGCGACTCGGCGCCACGCTGCTTGAACCATTTCTATTTCTTCGTGAGGCCACCGTGATCATTGCCCACCATCACGAACAATGGGATGGATCAGGATACCCGTATGGGCTTCGTGGAGAATTCATCCCATTAGGTGCACGAATCCTTGCGATAGCCGACGCATTCCAGGCCATTGCGGTTCCGCAGACCCCTAATCGATCTTTGCGTGATCGTATTGCACTCCGCATCATGCAGGTCGCCTCAGGCACGCAATTTGACCCATTGGTGGTGGACGCCCTTGTTGAACTCATCAGGGGGACAACCCTTGAATCCATCACACCTTACCACCGGCGTACAACCTACGCCGGTCTGGAAGTGGGAGGCCCCACCCCTCCCACTTTTCTAGGCAAGGAGCCCCGCCTCCCGGGGCTCCTTGCTGCCTACAAATGATGATCGCTTAGGCTTTGGATGTTGGAATAACGCCGAACAGACAATACGCTGATGAAAGGACTGACTACGCCATGAATCCCCACCTGACCTCATCTCGATTCAAGATCTCCTTTGCCCTCCTCTCTTTATTCATGCTCCTCACAGGACTCATCTCCTGCTCCGGTTCTGACACTCAGACGTCACCCCCACCGATCTCCGATACCGGAACGCCTGGGGCTGAAGAGGCACTCGGTGAGCGATTGTTTCTGGAAACTAGATTTGCTCAAGCTTTCAAAATATTCCTGGACAACGGAGGCAATGCCAACGATCCCAATATAGATGACAGCGTCGTCAACACTGTCAAAACCCTCGGAGCACCAATTGCTCCTGGTCCCTTCAAGGGGTTGTCCATGAATTGCCGTGCCTGTCATTTGGTCGACGACGTTCTTGATGCGCCTGGAGGCGGCATGCGGACCTATGCAGATTTTGCTCGTCGCAGCCCCGTCCCGGCCCGAGCGGACGGCAAGACTATTGCCGTCCGCAATTCGCCTCCGCTCGTCAACGCAGCACTCGATCGACCCGGTGGGGTCCTATTCCACTTCGACGGGGAATTCAACACAATGGAGGAGCTGATTGCCGCCACCTTCACTGGTCGAAATTTCGGCTGGCTACCAGGTGAGAAGGCCCAAGCGCTCAAACATATTGCTAACGTCGTTCGTGACGATGATGGTTCCTTCGATCTGACGGATACCGGCCTCTCCTATCGCATTCTGTTTACCGGCACAAATCCAAACATCCCTGAAGAGTTGCAGCTCCCGCCTCAATTTCGTACGTTCATTGGATCAGGAACCGACCAAGAAATTTTCGACGCCGTTGTCCGCGTGGTGGCTGCCTATGTTAACGGACTCCGGTTTTCACAGACCGAAGAGAGCGGAGCGCTGATCCGTTCGCCGTTCGATATCTTCTTGACAGTCAACGGTCTGCCGCAGCAGCCCGATGCAAATGAGTCAGAACTGTCCTACAGCCGACGACTGCGAGCGCTCATCACAGCGCCAGGCTTTACTCCACAATTCGTCACGACTAATCCCAACCGACCCAACGGACAATTTCAGTTCCATACACAGACGTTCCAGTTCGGCGCGACCGAGCTCGCTGGCTTGAAGATGTTTCTCGCAGAACCGGCAACCCTTCCGGCTTCTCCAGCTGAGGTTAGCGCAGGCGCCATCGGCAACTGCATCGCCTGCCACGCAGCGCCAAACTTCACGGATTTCAAGGCCCATAATACCGGGACAACTCAGAAGGAATATGACGGGATTCCCGGCCATGGGAACGGCGCTTTCATGAACCTGGCCATTCCTACGCTTGCCACCCGAACCACCGACGATCTCCCGGCTACTGAACAACATCCGCAAGCCAGCGAACGATTCCGAGCCATCCCCTCAGCCGGCACGACTTTGACCGACCTCGGCCTATGGAACGCCTTTGCTAATCCCGACATGCCAACGCCACAAGAGAAGATTCGCAACCTGCTCTGCGATGGGGAGCAACCCTGTACTGCCTCTCAAAGCGACCTCTTGAATCGAGCGATTGCGCGATTCAAGACTCCAGGCCTGCGCGATCTAGCACACTCCACTCCGTTCATGCATACCGGTCAATTCGACACACTGAAGGACGTGATCGATTTCTACATCGACATCTCAGCTCAAGCTCGTGCAGGAACACTTCGCAATGGCGCAAACCAGCTTCACGGTATCGCCCTCAAAACCACCGATGTTGCCACTCTTGTGGCATTCCTGAACTCACTCAACGAGGACTACCAGTAAGCAACAGACGTACAGGCTCCTGGGGTAGGTCAAACCGATGAAACTTCAACTCGACTCTTCCTCGCGGATCATGACGTGCCTGCGCTGCCACGGACCGGTCCGTCATGAGAATCCCCAACTGTGGTGCATTAAGTGCCGATGTCTTAAACGGCAACGAGGACAAGCCAGAGGACTTGCGCAGTCAATGCGAACCCGACGATTGAAAGCGTGGCTAAGAAGATTTCCAGACTCATAATTATTTTTAATACGCGCGCGAACCTGGCAGTTTCGAAATCTGTTGGCGTCTTGAAGCGAGCCCAGAGCTAGAAGTGGACCCCCAAGAACGCAATTTAAACAACAGATAACCGGGTAAGCCCCTGATCGGCACAGACGCGGCCAAAGGACTGCGAGTCCAGAGCCCATGGTTGTTCACCAGCCATGGGCTCTGTGTTTTTGCATTGGTCCAAGCTGAGATAGGCCTCAAAGGTTTTACAGGATGGACGCGTCAGAAAGGAGCCTCCAGACAATGGGCAGCTGACAACGATTCCCACAAACCAGGCAACAGAATGAGAAAGCCCTAG
This sequence comes from uncultured Nitrospira sp., assembly GCA_902500775.1. Taxonomy (GTDB): domain Bacteria; phylum Nitrospirota; class Nitrospiria; order Nitrospirales; family Nitrospiraceae; genus Nitrospira_D. The sequence continues at coordinate 3,533 of CABVRZ010000033.1, read as the reverse complement.
CAGGACCATAAAAAAGGAGTGCTATGAGATTGAATATTGCGAAGCCAGCGTCGTCTCACTATTTCCCAACCATTGCCAGACTATTCTGTCTGACTGTCACCTTTAGCATCTCAGGATGTAGTAGCGATGATGCTACTCAAAGTCCCAGTCCATCAACTCCCGCTACATTAAACAGCGACATATTGTCAGTTCCACTTTCACCAACAGAAGCAGACCGTTTCTTTGCCGTCACCTCAACAGCAGAGCATCAGTATTACGCAGCAGGGTTCACAACCGTCGGTGATGACAGTCAGATGGCAGTTGCGCGTTTCGGGGCAACTGGTGGGCTCGATACCACGTTTGGGGCAAATGGAATTGCCACCGTTAACGTTGCGGTCGGTGCGGGTAAGAAAGCTGAGCTTGCTCGGTCGGTTATTGTCCAGTCTGACGGCAAGATCGTGGTTGCTGGGCTGATCGAGCATGATACGGCGGCGACCGGAGACGCGGCGCGAGACACCGATATTGCCATTGTTCGTCTCAATCCCACGGGGCAATTGGATCAAACGTTCGGTACGATCGGCATTACTCGTCTCGATCTCAGTACCGGAACCGCTTCCGGCACTTCCTTTCGAGGTGATACTGCCTGGGGCCTCACGTTGTTGCCAGGAAACGAACTCTTAGTCATCGGTGGGAAACGTGCAGATGGCCCTGGTCGTACCGACAGCGATTATGCAGTCGTGAAATTAACGGCGAGTGGCACAGTGGATCCGACATTCGGCACAAACGGCCTCGTGACGCTGGATGTTGGAACAGGAGTTGATAATCCACGAACCGCAATCGTGCAAGCTGACGGGAAGATCGTCGTGAGCGGTCATACCTCCGATGCCGGGGTGATTACGACCGTCCTGTTTCGACTGCTCCCTAATGGACAATTGGATTCCACTTTTGGCCGAGACGGTGTAGTAAACGTCGCCTTATTGGCCTTCGTTGCTGAGGCCTATGACGTGGCCTTTCAGGGACAGAACCTCATCATCGCCGGCTATGGGCGCGATACGTCAACCGGTACAGTGGATATTATCAGCGCCCGATTCTTAGAAAATGGAGAGTGGGACAGAACCTATGGAGACGGAGGTGTAGCTGCCATCGATGTCGCAAGTGAAGACGACAGAAGTCGAACCCTAAAGGTGTTGCCGGACCAGCGTGTGCTTATTGTCGGGCAAGGTAAGCCGACTACCACATCACAAGATGCTGCCGTGGTGTTGCTCACTCCTAATGGTCGACGTGACACAAAACTGAACGGTAATGGTGTGGCCCTTCTTGATTTCGGAGGCCCCAACGACGCCCTCTTTGGGCTCACCCTCTCTCTCGATCTGACGAGTGCAGTTGGAGTAGGCTGGAAGGGCGTGCCGCCCACGGAAAGCAGTCCAATAAACAATGATGACGCTCAAGTCGTCCGGTTCTCTCTCTCACTCCCATGACAAGAGAATGTATGATCAAATCGGTGGCTTGCATCTGAGGTTCACTCCTTGGTCCTTCTCAGCTTGGAAGGGCCAAGGGCCTCTGGCACGATGTCTTGAGGCGTTAGCCAACTAATTAACCTTCTCCAGACATACTAAGCCGACCATCAAATAGTGCGTGTTCTGTCTCTTGAAAGGCTCATGAGTAGAGCCTTGTCTCAGGTCATACTATGCATTCGTTCATGACCGGATCAGTAAGTCTGGTTTTAGCTGCTGCTCTCTATCGGCATTCTCATACAGTTACCCTGGGTCTTGAAGTAGCCGATGCTGTTATCATGGGCTCCTCGACAGCCGCCACCATATTCGACTTCAAGAAACTGTTATGTGGTGACAGAAGGCGCTTGGTTTCGTATTTAGCGGAAACTGTCAGTTTTCCTGGAGATGTTGTGCTAGGTAGAAAGGTTTCAGGTTAAGTGGGAATAAGCATTCTCCTGCCGTATTCACGATATCTTAGGTACATCCTCCCAGCGAATACTCGCTCTCACAGTAGTGATTAGAATCCTCCGATTTACCTACCACCCTTTTCAAACGGATTAGAAGATTCGTGTGTACCTTGCATCTCATTCATAAAAAAGCTGTATTCAAGCTGCTTATCACTCGGTATTCTCCAGAAGTGTGAGGGTAAAACTGCTGATACAATAGGTAAACAAAAAAACCGGCCCGCCTCATCGCTAGATAAGACGGACCGGCCTTCTACTGATCCTGCACTAGGCTTATTATGCTCCCAATCTCGTGAAGACTGGAAGAACTGGAGCCCAGACCGGATTGATGTACCTTTCACCGCTATCGGAGTAGGACATAAACAACCCGGCGAAGCGCTGATCCGGATCGTGGAGAATATCCACTAACCGCTGCACTTCCCACAGAACGTCTTTTGATTCCAGCTTAATGTCGAGCGTTTGACCTGGCGCAATTGCACCTTCCTTATCCATGGTCAACCCGGCACTTGCAACCAGCTCTGGCGGATAGTTTGGATCCACCTTGGCTGCACCAACCTTATTGGTAAACCGAATACCAGCCGTAGTGAACTCTCCGATGCTGATCGGCTGGGTACCATTATTGGTCACATGAAGATTCATACGCAGTGCACGACCTGGAACATCGTACTCAGCGTGGGTCACTTCGATAGCCAATGGATTCGGCTTCACAGGCAACGGCTTGACCTTGGTTTCACCTGCCTGCAAAGGAACACTGATTGGATGCCGAGATTCAGCCGCCAAATACCCAACAACCACAACCACGCAAACAAACACAAGAAGTGCCGCACCAACCTTACGGTCAATGGGATCCAACAAGATCTCATCTCCGTACGCTGCGAGGACACGAGCACGAACCAGGTACATTGGCCGAATCATGAACCAACCTACCCAGAAACATGCGACTACCACCCAGAAAAGGTGCCACATAACTCCCGTCATGCCACCCATGGTCTCAGAGTCGAATGTCTCGCCAGTGAGAGTCTTAATTGGGTTCGTAAAATCTTCATAACGACCCGTGATATCCATCCACCCACCCGGACCAGCGACCGGACCGGCCTCCTTGATCGCGAGCATCGGGTGAATATGGTGGTGGCCTGGGAGTCTGGCCTTGAGCTTAACGACGTATTCATAATCGCCACCGATATCGAGCGGGCCCGAATTGAACATCGGAACACCGTTCATCTTTGAGCTCAGACGAACAAAGACCGAGCTCGGAGACCCTACGTTCAAGAACGTACGATGCGGTTTCACGACTGCACGAGGCCAGTCTTCCGACAAGTGAAACCGGCCACGTAACTCCGTTACATCGTTAACCTTTGTCGACTTACCAACCCATTCCGTATCGTACCAGTTCACAGTTCGCATCCGCAGGAATGGTTCCTGCGAGCGCTCTCCATGAGCAAATGCAGGAGTCATATCAACCACAGGCGTGAACGCCAGTGTCGCAACTCCGCAGAAGCCCAAAACCCATCGTTTAAAGGCTTGTTTGGCGTTCATGCTTTCCCCCCGATTTTTGCCTTATCGCCGTGTGCTAAGGTGGCGTAGGCGAATACGTCAT